>JAZDOG010000070.1:0-44103 GCA_043798915.1 Pseudomonadota bacterium
CCCGCAAGCGCCGATCTCTCTGTATTCAACCAACGGCGACACGCACCACTCTATCCATACCTGCGCTTTTCGCACTGCCGGCCAACCTCTGGTATGCCTCAAACCGGCGATTCTGGCTGGTTTTCAAACCGGCGCGCCCAAGTTTATGGCCATTCTCGCGCGCGCCTACATGGCTAAAAATTCTTGTAAAAAAAAAAGGAGAGAGTAGCATGACGACGATTTGAAAAATTGGGGGCTTATGAAAAAGTTTTTAGTATCGATGGCCACGCTATCCATAGTCGGTGTTTCAGCTTGTGGTAGTATTGGGGGAAGCGACAACTGCCCGTTTAACGTCAGTTCTTTCACCAATGGGGCAAACGCCAAGGTTCCAAACAGCGTGTGGAGCTGTACTAACTCCGATGGTAGAGTATATACAATAGGTTTCTATGACGATAAGACTGGCATAAGCAGTGTAATAGGTGTCTTCACATGGAGCGAAACAGGCTGTCAAACGGTTGACGTTGTAGCGTCCAACGGAACAACCAATATCACGGAAGCAACAGGCTCACGTGCCTCTGGTATTGTGACATTCATAGAAAACTCCACAATAACTACAGCCTGCACAATAAGCGATTGATAGAGTGTTCTCCGCAGGCTAGTCAGACAAAGCATTTCGTTCCTTTTTTAGAGGAGTGACCCCAAGTAGAGCGAATAAGGCAGCTCAAGTTGTTTTTATGAACTACGCGGGGGCAAGCCCCTGCGGTTCAGAATCTACCGATTATCGATGGTCCACCGCTGAAAATCATATAATCACCACCATAGTTGACTGGGCAGCTGACGCCATTTATCTTAATATCGCTTATGTTAAATCTGATGTAGTGCAGCTTAAGCTGGAGGCCGAAACCAAGATTTGGGTAAAGATAATAATCAAAACCTGTGCCAAAATTCATGCCAAAATTGGTCGATGTAGGCGTCGAAATATTGGCAAAGTCAGATGAGGCATCAAGATTCGTGATGTAAGGCCCCACTGCTCCCGCTATCCAAAAACGCGATCTATCCAAAAAAGAAGTACCATCCAGTGCCTTAATTTCATCATTACTGACGTACTTCACACCAAATGAAATCCCGTAGATATTTGCAGAACCGTTGGCCGAAAAGCCACCAACCGTTCCGCCGTTGCTGGTTCGCGCGTACATAAAAGACGCAGTGCCGAATAGTCGCCTATATATTTGCACGTCGACTTCTACATCAGGGAGAATATAAAAGAGTGGACTCATATAGGGTTTCACTTCATCGGCAAATTTAAATAAATAACCTAAGCTAGGCGTAAACCGAACCGACACTTCCCTTCTGGATGCTACGGAGTAAGGTTGAGTGTCTATCGCCAACTTCCATGCCTCTCGTTGATCTGGATTTTTATCGAAATATGACGGATCAATTTGAAGTACCTTTTCAAAAGCCGCTGTTGATTCCTTGTATCTGCCGGTTTTGTAGGCCGCCATTCCAACATTGACCCAAGCATCAAGCATATTGGGGTCGAGTTTAGTGGCCTTGCGATAGGCGAGGAGGGCCATCCAATCGTGTCCCTTTTCTTCAAGGGCAACGCCCATGTTGTATTGGGATTTGGAATCTTGGGGGTCAAGCTTCACTGCTTGCCTTAGTTCATACAAAGATTCGTCAGTTCGCCCCATCTCACCTAGAGCGACTCCTTTGTAGCGATGAATTTCAGAGAATAGCGATGCAGGCATATCAGGTGGGATCTGCCTCAACGCGTTATTACACCTATCGAGCGCCGCCTGCCCCGTCGAGTCACGGCAAAGTCTTACCGCAGAGTCCCAACTCGTTTGGGCATATACTGGGATGGCAATAATCAGGGATGTAAAAAACAATAACGGTCTCAAAAAATGTTTTAAAATCATATAGCCCCCTATGGTCTTGGCCACCCCAAAACCACTGTACCAGTCGTAACCTCACAAGTCCAGAGTTTGACCCGTTTCCATAAGAGGAACATGACGCCTATTCAGCCAGGGAGTTGTCTGTTGCAGGACATGGGGAGGGGAACCGCGCCTGTTGGCGCGGGGAGGGGGTTTCCCCCTCCGAAATTATGTCCAGCAACAGACAACTCTCTGGGTGGATAGGCCAAGGTTTTAACTGTCGGAATACAAGTAGCGAGACGAGACGTTCTCATGAATCAAATCAAGGCCGAAGCGTACGAAAGACAACTGGAGGAAATGAACCTTCTCGCGACACTTTCATTTCAATATCGCGCCAAGCTCCTCTTTGAGCGGCATTGCGCAGAGATCGAGGACCGTCTGTTTGGGGCCGAGGCCCTCGAAGAGAATCCGGAAAAACCGTCAGAGCAAATAATACTCCTGGATTTCTATGCCCTTAATGGTGTCACCCATGTCCCCGGTTCAAACTGTAACCTATGTGCCCGGTTCGGGCCCGCCCCCATGCGCAACGCTGCTGCCATTCGATGCAGTGTGCTGCAGAACGCTACAGCCCTCATCTTTCTCTGTAATTATTTGTCGTTGAAAATCAAACGCCTTCGTTGTTTAGCCTGTTGGCATGGGTCTTGCTATTCTCAAGCAGCATGAGTGTGACCGGGACTGTGCCCAGCAAGGCCGCTGACTACGCGGAATTTCTGGAAAAGATCAAATCACGAGTTCAGGATGCGCGAACCTCTGCGTCGCGCGTCGTGAACCGGGAGCTGATTGCCCTCTATTGGGTGATCGGGAGCGACATCGTCGAGAAGCAGGAACAGCTTGGATGGGGAAGGTCCGTCGTTGAGATGCTTTCGTCGGACTTGAAAAACGCTTTTCCTGCAACCTCAGGATTTTCCGCAAGAAATCTCTGGGATATGCGACGGTTCTATGCCGAATATCATCAGGACGAAGAACTGCGACAGCTTGTCGCAGAAATTCCCTGGGGCCAGAATCTTCTTATTATCAATAGGATCAAGGGTCGCCAGGCCCGTCACTATTACCTGCAAGCAACTGCAGCGATGGGCTGGAGCCGAGACGTCCTCATGAATCAAATCAAGGCCGAAGCGTACGAGAGACAGCTGGTGGCTTCCAAACAGCATAATTTCGACCGCGCCCTGCCCGTGCATCTCGCCGAACAAGCCGACAGGAGTATGAAGGATATCTACATGCTCGACTTTTTGGGTATCACGAAGCCGGTGCTTGAGCGAGAACTCGAAGGCCGCATGGTTGCGGCGATCAAGGACGTCCTTTTGGAATTGGGGTATGGTTTTTCGTTCCTGGGAAGCCAATACCGCGTCAAGGTCGGCCATCGGGAGTACTTCATCGACCTCCTCTTCTATCATCGCCGCCTCAAATGTCTCGTTGCCGTCGAGTTGAAGGCTGGTCCGTTTCAACCCGAATATGCAGGCAAGATGAATTTTTACCTCAATCTCCTCGACGACTACGTTCGGGAGGGAGATGAGAATCCATCGATCGGGATCATCCTCTGCGCAGATCGCGACCGCTTCGAGGTCGAATATGCGCTGCGAGGGATCCAAAAACCGGTGGGCGTGGCGGAATATCGGCTGACGAACAAGCTTCCCCGGGAGTTAGCGGGGAAACTTCCTGACGCCCTAAAGCTCAAACGGGAGATCCTCATGGAGCTTCAGGGAAAAAATGTGATAAAATGACCTCCTCGCGACACTTTCATTTCAATATCGCGCCCAGCTCCTCCTTGAGCGGCATGGCGCAGAGATCAAGGACCGCCTGTTTGGGGCCGAGGCCCTCGAAGAGAATCCTGTAGGTTGCCTCGCATATCGGGGCGTTGATGTGGTGGGCGCCCGCTAGTGCATGTATGGCCTTTGCGGTCGGCACGCCCTCGGCGACCATCTTCATTTCGGCAAGGATCTCTGCGATGGATTTTCCGTTGCCCAGCGCCCGGCCCACCGCGTGGTTGCGGGAGAGATCGGCCGTGCAGGTGAGGATGAGGTCGCCGATCCCCGAGAGGCCGGCGAATGTCAGGGGATTCGCGCCGAGGGCCTTGCCTATCTTTATCATCTCATAGAGCCCGCGCGTGATGATGGCCGCGCGGCTGTTGTGCCCCATATCGAGCCCGTCGGAGATGCCCGCAGTGATAGCGATGACGTTCTTGACGGCGCCGCCCACCTCGACGCCCGTGACGTCCTCGCTCGTGAACGTGAGAAACGTGTTGGATCGGAAGAGATCCTGAACGTTTCTGCGCACAACGGGATCGCCCCCCGCGATGACGACGGAGGTAAGCAGCCCTTTCGCCACTTCTTGAGCGAAACTGGGCCCCGAGAGGACGGTGCGGTGGGAGGCGGGATGGGCGGGGAGGCACTCGGAGAGCACTTGGCTCATGAGCTTCAAGCTCTCCGTTTCTATGCCCTTTGTGCAGCTCACGAGCACCGCATTTTTTTCCAGATGCGAGGCGGCTCCCTTCCACACTGCGCGCGCGGTGCGCGATGGGACGACGGAGACGGCGACATCCCGCCCTTCGAGAGCCTCGCGGATGTCGGCAGTTGCGCGGATGGAATCGGGGAGGTTCGTTTGGGAGAGATAGAGCGGATTTCTGTGGTCTGAGTTTATTCCGGCGGCGACCTCCGCCTCATATGCCCACATGAGGACGTCATCGCCCTTTTCGGCAAGGATCTTCGCCAGGGCGGTCCCCCATGATCCTGCGCCGATGACGGCAATTCTCTCAGGCATGGCGAATCAATAGCTCCGGCCCGATGAAATGCCAATAAAAATTGACGCAACTTTTTCGTGGGCCTGCCGATACCAATGATGAATATCATTGCAGCGCCGGGAGCATTTCCGTATAGGAGGAACAGCCATGTCTGAAAAACGCCGCCATCAGAGGCTCGATGTAAATCTCCCGGTTACCCTGAGGCACGACGGGAGGCTCATCCCTGCCACGGCCCTGAACATAAGCTGCGGCGGCATGTTCATCAGGGCGAATGATCCCGGGCTCAAGGCCAACGCCTCCGTGGAGATCATATTCGACCTGGGGGCCAGGCAGAAGGATCTCTCCATGCGGGGCAGGATCACACATGTCGTAACCTCGGCCGACGCAACCGACGCCGGCGTCCAGTTCACCAATCTCTTTTCCGTGAGCCACAAGGCAATAGAGGAATACCTGGGGCAAAATCTGAATTGACCCGCACTATTTCACGGCCTTCTCGGCAACCCTTCCTTTGAGCGCCAGCATCTCCTCGCGCGTTGCGAAATTGAGGATGAGGTGTGTGAGCTCTCCGAGGAACGGCCGCCAGAGATTTGGGTGGCAGGCGTAGATCGCGTCGAGGATCGCGTGGAGCAGATAATCGTCGCCGCGCCAAGTCTTCATCGCCAGCGATATCTCATCGATCTGCATCGGATCGAGCATGCCCCGCACGTCTTCGAAGAGGCGTCGCTCGAGCTCCGCGTGTATGTGGGAGGCCGCCTTGAGCGAGCCGTCGATGCGGGAATGGATATGCGCGACAGCCGTCATGTAGTTGTCATCGACATCTGGCGGGAGGAGGGTCGTTATGGGTTCGCCCACGGAGAGCTTGAACCTCGCGCAGGGTTGTATGCGCATCCTCCCGCGCGGGCATGCGATTGCCGTTCCGGAGACTGCCACGGGGATGAGAAGCGCATCGTCCTTCCTGCCCGCCGCCCTAAACTTCATCGCCGCGACCGCGGCGATATGCGCTGCACCCTTCTTCAGATGCGCCCCGTCGGCGCGGATGCGGCCCCGCCCTCCGACCGTATAATAACCCGCGTCCATGCGCTCGCCTCTGGAAGTTGAGAATGGCGCCGCGCGGCCGCCCTGGGGGAAGATCGCCAGGTCGCCCTCGCCCCTGAAGAGGCCCTCTGAGGCCTCGCCAGCGATGCGCCTCGCCTCGGCGGTCCTGTCGAGCGCCTTCCTGTCGACGAAAATCATCCCCATGGCCTCCGCTGCGCGCCCCAGCCCCAGGAGCCTGTAGTAGATCGGGTTGTCCCGGAAGTGATCCTTCGCCATGAGAAATTTCGGCAGGTTGTTTTGTGTCGCGCATCCGTCCTGTCTGGGAGGCCGCGCCGCGAGAAGCAGCGGCACGAGCGCGAAGTCGATGAAGCTCATATGCGTGAAGAGATAGATGGCCTGGGTTCCGGATTCCGGGAGGTTCTCCCTTCCCTCCACCGTGAGGGCGGCGCGCGCGAGCTGGCAGATGCGGCTGCCCCATATGACGGCAAGGGCCGACGCCGCTTCCAGCATCGCGGCCCGATCTTCAAGGCGCGACGACATCATCACGAGCTTCGCAGCCCAGATGGTGCTCCATGCGCCGGCGACAAGGCTGAAGGGGCCGACCATCTTTCTGCCGCATCTGCTGCGGAAGTCGATCGCGGCGGAATCGATGAGGGAAAATGGCGCCCCGGGGAGTTTGTGCCGAATAAATCCCGACGAGCACAGGAGGTGATCGAAAAACTCCTGCGGGTGTATTGTCGGAAAATGCCGCACGAATGTGATCAGTTTGAGATGGGCCTTGTGCCTCAATCTCCGGTTCACCCATCCGCTCGCGGCCAGCGCGAGGGCCGCGGCAGAGATGACGAAGTGCTCAGGTCCCGAGGAGCCAAGTCCCAGATAGATGTGCCATGCGGCGCCGCCTGCGAGATAGAGAGCGACGAACGAATCCCGAAAGCCACCCACCGCGTGCTCCCATGCGCCGAAGATGCGATTTATACGCATGAAACCCCGCCGGCCCTCCTCCAGAGAGAGGGTCAGGATGCTCGAGATCGGAACGAGGTAGAGCGCTGCGAGGAGGACGACCACAGGGCATTGCAAGCGCCACAGTTCGTCTGCGATGGCGGTCCAGCCCATGGCGTCAGTTTCCTCTTTCGCCGGCTTCCTTGCCGCGCGCCGAAGGAGACGATGAGAGGGGGGAGAGCCGATAGCTGAAGGCCACGTCCACCGGCCTCCTGCCTATGCGGAACCTCTCTGAGCCCAGGCGTTCGGATATCCGGCTCGCAACAGACTGGGCCGTTCCGCGCTGGGTCTCATAGATGGTGGTGATGATGCCGCGGTCGGAAAGCGACATCACCATGTCGATGGGATAGCGCACGAGGGACCGCACGTAATGTTCGATCTGTGTGAGCAGCGAGTGGCTCTTCCTTATGCCGAAGCGCTTTCGCATGTCCGCAAAGTTGTTGATCGAGATGTCGTATTTGAACGTCTGCTGGGATGCGCGTTCGGCGAGCGCCGCCCGCTCGGACGAGGGCAGCGCCAGATGGTAGACCGGCCGCTGCGGTTTGATGAAATCGACCCAGAGGAGGCCCAGCTGGCGGACGGCGATCTGCCGGCTCTCCGAGAGCGACACGCCGCTTATCCTGTCCGGCCTGTCTTCGAAAAGCTCCGCCAGAAACCCCTGCCGCTCGATATCGCCGAGGTGCTTGTCCGTGATCGAAAAGCCGATTTCGATCCCGGGCCCGTCGCGGAGAGAATATTTTTTGAATGAGATGGAGATGCGGCTGCCCCGCGCCGATCTGCGTGCCGCGTGCTCGGTGAGCTGTGAGAGAACGAAACTCACCTGGTCGGCATCGGCCCATATCCTGGGGAGTTCGACAGAGGCGGATATCTGATAGGTCACCTGGCGGCTCAAGAAAAGCAGGTCGTGTGCCATCAGCACGTGCCTTGCGAGGTCGAGCGCATCGAGATATCCGGGGCCGGATTTTTCAGCCGAAGGCCGCGCCGCAGAGAGTGGCTTGTGGAGATCAGCGATCGAAGCGCCTGCTGCCTCAGTCGGG
The DNA here is from genome assembly GCA_043798915.1 of Pseudomonadota bacterium. Taxonomy (GTDB): domain Bacteria; phylum UBA10199; class UBA10199; order 2-02-FULL-44-16; family JAAZCA01; genus JAZDOG01. The sequence continues at coordinate 7,722 of JAZDOG010000070.1, forward strand.
AGCGGACGCTCCAGCGCCCGGCGTATCTTGGAGATGGCTTCGCGAACCCCTGGTCCTGGTTTTTCCGGCCAGCTCTTTTCGATGAGGTCGAGCGCCGTCATCCATTCGCCGACGGTCCCCTTCTTCGCCGTGGCGCCTCGCTCGCGGCCATCGGTGCAGCGCCTGCCGGCACGACAGGCCGGCAGATGCTTGCCTTTGTGTTTCAAACCCTGTTTCGGATGTTTTGCTCCCTCTCCAGCATGCATGGCATCGACATCTATAACAGCAGGGGGGCAAAAACAAGGCGAAAGAAAAACGCCTTGGTGGGTATCATCTTTTTGGTCGGGGCGAGAGGATTTGAACCTCCGACCTTTCGGTCCCGAACCGAACGCTCTAAGCCAAGCTGAGCTACGCCCCGGCCAAAAAGATGCGCGGCCTCGATTTGCGTTGAGGCAGATAGCCTGTAGGCCGGTCCCTGTCAATAAAAAGGGCGTGGACAAGCGTCCGTGCTGCATGCTATCAGTTCCCAACTCATGAAGAAAATAGAGGCAATAATCAAGCCCTTCAAGCTCGACGAGGTTCGCGAGGCCGTCCAGGAGATGGGCGTTCTGGGGCTCACCGTCACAGAGGTCAAGGGGGTCGGCCGACAGAAGGGGCACACCGAGATATATCGCGGGGCGGAGTATGTGGTCGATTTTCTGCCCAAGATCAAGCTCGAGATAGTTGTTCCTGAGAACCGGCTGGCCGAGGTCGTAGAGGTCATTCAGAAAAAGGCGCACACCGGCAGGATAGGCGATGGCAAGATATTCATATCGACCATCGAAGATGCGGTAAGGATACGCACCGGAGAAACCGGCGAAACGGCTCTATAAAGGGAGGATCGGCATGGCAATTTCGAAGGCGTTGAAACTCGCGGAGGAGAACAAAGCGAAGATGGTGGATTTCAAATTCGTGGATTTCCCGGGGGTCTGGCAGCATTTCACCGTTCCGGTCTCCGAGCTCGACGAGGGCTCGTTTGAAGAGGGGTTCGGCTTCGATGGTTCTTCGATACGCGGCTGGCAGCCGATCCACGCTTCGGACATGCTCATCATCCCCGACCCGAAGACCGCCATCATGGACCCGTTCATGGCCGAGGCCACGCTCTCGCTCACCTGCAACATCGTCGACCCGATCACGAAGGAGCCGTACACCCGCGACCCGCGCCACATCGCCCAGAAAGCGGAGGCCTATCTCAAGTCCACAGGGATCGCCGATCAGGCGCTCTACGGGCCCGAGGCCGAGTTCTTCATATTCGATCACATAGCGTTCGACCAGACGCCGAACATGGCCTTCTATCACATCGACTCAGTGGAAGGTCAGTGGAACAGCGGGTCGGACAAAGAGCAGAACCTGGGCTACAAGCCTCGGTTCAAGGAGGGATATTTCCCGGTCGCCCCCACGGACAGCCAGCAGGACCTGCGCACCGAGATGGTCCTCGAGATGCAGAGGGTCGGCATCCACGTCGAGTGCCAGCATCACGAAGTGGCGACCGCCGGTCAGGCGGAGATCGACATGCGCTTCGCGCCGCTCACCCTGCAGGGCGACAATCTTCTCTGGTTCAAATACATCGTGAAGAACGTCGCGCGCCGCCACAACAAGACGGCGACCTTCATGCCCAAGCCGATCTTTGAGGACAACGGCAGCGGGATGCACGTCCATGTATCGCTGTGGAAGAATGACAAGCCTCTCTTCGCCGGCGACCGCTATGGCGGCCTTTCTGAGATGGCCCTCCATTTTGCGGGCGGGCTCTTGAAGCATGCAAAGTCGCTCTGCGCGTTCACGAACCCCACGACGAACTCGTACCGGAGGCTCGTGCCTGGCTTCGAGGCCCCGATCAACCTAGCGTATTCGAGCCGCAACCGCTCCGCCGCCATCCGCATACCGATGTATTCGGCGAACCCGAAGTCCAAGAGGATCGAATTCAGGATCCCCGACCCGTCGTGTAACGGATATCTGGCTTTTGCGGCCATACTCATGGCCGGGCTGGACGGCGTGGAAGGTGGAATTGACCCGGGCGCGCCGCTGGACAAGAACATCTATAAGCTCTCCCCGGAGGAGAGGAAGGATGTGAAGCAGGCGCCCGGTTCGCTCGAGGAGGCCCTCGCGGCGCTCAAGGCGGACCATGCCTATCTTCTGCGGGGCAACGTCTTCACGCAGGACGTCATCGATACGTGGATCGACTACAAGATGGAACACGAGGTGAGCCCGATGCGGCTTCGCCCCGTGCCGCACGAATTCAATCTGTATTACGACATCTGATAAAAAAAGGCCCGAAGCGATTCGAGCAGGGGGGTGCTCTTCAAACCGCTGCCGGGCCCAACTTCAACTTCTACAAAATCGTGAGAGGCTTGACTCTCCTCCTCGCAAGCGCGATCGACAGAACCGCAATGGCAAGCGCCATCGCCGCGAGTTCATCCGCGGATGAGGCTGTCGACGGCGCGAGCGAACATCCGCCGTGTGACGACGATGCAGTCGCAGCGCTCGCCGGCTGCAATGGTGTCTGATTGGAGTCGAAGCTGCCGGAAGCCCCGCCCTTGATGGCCGCCTCCATGGCGGCAAGCGTGTCCAGTTTTCCATATCCCCAGCGGTTGTTCGGCACGCTCCCCACCATCGAGTCGACATATGCGCTCTTCACCAGGTAGCCCTTCACATCCTCGGACGTGAAATTGTGGTTGGCCGAGAATATGAGCGCGACGCTCCCCGAAACGAACGGCGCGGACATGCTGGTCCCCGCCTGCATCACGTGCTGCTTGTCCGGGAGCAGCAGCTGGCTGCTCACCTTTGCCGTGGAGGAGAGCGCGGAGGCGATCATCCCGCCGGGGGCCGCGAGGTCCGGCTTCTGACCCGTGGCGGAGGAGTTGGCCGAGGGGCCGGAACTCGAGAAGTCGAGGATATTGCCTATTTCGAATGTCACCTGGCAGCAGCCGGGTTCGTTGTCCCATTTGTTGCGCGTGGCGTAGCCCGCGACGGCGATGATGTCGGGGGATGTGGCGGGCACCGCGATGCTCTTCGCCCGGTCGCCGGCGATGAAGCTCCAGCCCGCACCCAGGTCTCCTGAGGAGGAGGTGAACTCGATCGTTCGCGACGGTTTGTCCGGGAAGGCCCATGCGTCGAACGATCCCTTTCCGCCTATCACGAGGTCGAAGCTGTATTGGGACGGAGAGGCGACCGACCGATTGAGCACGATGGTCACGCCCACATGCGGCTTGCCGTTCAAGCTGCTCGCGGTCTCGCTCGTGTTGATTATGTAGGAGATATTTCCGTCGAGGAAGGAACCGCTCTTGCTGTTGCCCGCTTCCACCTGGTTCGAATAATCGAGCGGATATCCTGATGGATCGCCTTTGTGAATCGCAAGCCCGGCCGAGAAGGCGCTCCCCTTCGAACCCCACAGATCGATGTAATAGATGAGGTCGTGGCTCACCTGCCTGATCACGAAGTTGACCGCAGCTGTGCCGTTCACGGCGCCGCCGGCATGGATGCCGGTGAAATTGGTTTCGGAGTAATACTCGTTGCCGGCCGCGGCGACGATCGCCCTGCCGGCCTGCTTGTGGACGAGCCCCGCGAGGCACTGCTCGAAGAGCGAGCTCCCGTCGTGCGGCCCGATGTGCGTGCCGAGGCTCAAGTTCACCACCGCGGGCATGCCGAGGGCCTTCGCCTTCTCGAATACGTAGTAGGCGCCCTGGCATATCTTCGAGGAAAATATGGTGTCCGCGTAGCCGGTCTCCAGGTCGAGGCTGGAATCGTAGTTCACTGCGATGATGTTTGCGTCCGGGGCGACGCCGCCATACCTGGCATTGTTGCCCGCCATGATCCCGGCCACGTGAGTGCCGTGGCCGTCAGCGTCACCAAAGCGGCACGTGCCGTCGGCGATGGATTTTGCAAGGCACTCCGTGCCGAAGGTGTTTTCTATCTCGGCAGGGCCGGGGCCTGATGTGCTGTTCTGATCCCATATCGCGAGGACGCGGTTCTTCCCCTGGGCGTCGGCGAAGTCCGGGTGGCGGTAATCGATGCCGGTGTCGAGGAGGCCGACTATCACGCCGCTCCCTGTGTAAGCCGATGTAAGGCCGGCGCCGGAATGAACGTCGGAGGCGTTTATCTCGGCCACCGCCATATCGTTTTTGGTGTGGAGGGGTTTCGCGCCTTCGACGAAGACCACATCGCCGCCCTGGGCGATCGCCGCGATGGAGGCTGCATCGACCGTCGCCGTGAGTATGTCGCCAATCACGGTGTGGACGCTGCCGCCGTTTGCGGCTACTGCATCCCTGGTCTTCTGGATGTCGGAGCTCTTTATGAAGATGTCGACCGGGCGCTCGGCCCCGGCAGGCAGGCCGATCGAGGATGCCTTGATGGCTTTTGTCAGGGGATAGGAGTCCAGATACGGATCGACCTTCGTCTCTGCCCCCGCCTGGACTGCGGCAAAGACGATGGAAAGCCACACCGCTATTGAGATTGATCGCTTGATCATCCAGCCCCCTGCTTCACTATTGTTATCGGCAGGATTCTGGATTTGTTGCTCGATTTTTTTGCTTTTTCAGCGAGCAGAGCAATCCCTTATTTCTCAAATAAGGGAAAAGTCTTTTAAAAACAGCTATTTATCGCTCTATCAGGCCGTCGCAGGGGAGGCCTGAACCCGCCCCATCGCCGCGGCGTGGTGTGGAGGCCGGACGATTATCGCCAACGCCGTCGCCAGGAGGCACACGATGGCCGCCGTGACGAAGGCCCAGAAATGGGAGCCCAGAACGTCGTAGACCCGGCCGGCCAGTATCGGCATGACTATGCCGCCCACGCCATAGGCCGTGAACAACGCGCCGTAGTTGGCGCCAAGGTTTTTTGTCCCGAAGGATTCAGCGGCTGCCAGTGGGAAGAGGGAGAAATTTCCTCCGAAGTTGAAGCCGATCCAGCAGGCTGCGACCGTGAGCGCTATCTCGTGCGAGCCCATACGATAGAGGGCGAACAGCATGATGGCCTGCAGGGCCGTCATGATGGCGATGGAGCGTCTGGCCCCCAGTTTTTGCGACAGGGTTCCCCAGGCTATTCTGCCCAGCCCGTTGAAGAGCGCCAGAAGGCCCAGCGCGGAGCCGGCTACCGAGGACGAAAGGGAGCACTCCCCCTCGCCGAAGTTCTTGAGGCAGCCTATCACCATGAGGCCCGCTCCGGCGGAGAAGACGAATGCGAGCCACAGGAGCCAGAACGGCTTTGTCCGGATGCACTCACCCTGCGAAAAATCCTCGGCCACTCCCTGGTTTGTCTGCGCGATTTTGGGCATCCAGCCGGCGGGTTTCCATCCAGCCGGCGGGTTCGAGAGGAGCAGGGCGCCCGCGGTGACGCAGACGATGAAGATCAGGCCGAATATCATGAAGGTGCCATTCACGCCGCGCGTGGCGATCAGATTGCCCCACGTTCCAGCGAGCTTGACGAAGATGAAGGCGCCGGCGCCGAAGCCCGCCACCGCGAGGCCGGTTACGAAGCCTTTGAGATCAGGAAACCATTTCACGCACGCGGCGATGGGGCAGACATAACCAAGCCCGATGCCTGCGCCGCCGACCACTCCGATGAGCAGAAAAAGCGGCCAGAAGCCGTGCGAGCCCGTCAAACCTGCCAGGAGATAGCCGACGCCAAGGACGATGCCGCCGGCCAGGGCGACCTTGCGCGGGCCGATCTTGTCCTGCCAGCGCCCCGCCAGTATCATCACTATGGCAAACGTTGCGAGCCCGGCTGAGAAAATCGCCTGGGCCTGCATGGCCGAAAAGGCAAATGGTCCGGCCGGATCCTGCAGTGCCTTCGTGAAGGCGCCCCAAGCGTAGATGGCGCCGAGACATAGTTGGACAAGCAGTGCACCGACGACGACCAACCAGCGTTTTTTATCCATGACCCCTCCCTGGGTTATCTCTGACGATCTCAGCTATCAGCAAGCCTTTTTCATTGCAAGATTCCTTTCGCTTCTGCTAGCGTAGATGGCTCGATATTGAGCGAGACAAAAAGACCGTTCAACCAAAAGGGGGAATTATGAAGAGATTTTCAATAGCGGTCATGGCGGCGGCGGCGTTTTTTGCCCTGTGGGGCTGCTCCAAGGGGGCCAAGCTCTCCGTTTCCGCGCCTGCTTCGGCGGCCCAGCCCGGTGACGTGGCTGCGGCGGTTGGCGGCGAGACGATAACGATGGGTGAGCTCAACGATGCGGCGAAGAGCCAGCTCCAGAGGGTCGACACGGAGGTGTACCAGATAAAGAAGAGGGTGCTGGACGACCTCGTGGAGGCGAAGCTCATCGAGGAAGCGGCCAAGAAGAAGGGCATGAGTGCCGACAAGTTTCTTACCGAGGAGATCGACGCCAAGGTGACGGCGCCCGCCGACAGCGACATACAGGCCGTGTACGATTCCAGCAAAGAGAGGCTTGGCAAGCCGCTGGAGGAGGTCAAGGGTCAGATCACCGAATATCTGAAGCAGAGCCGCAAGGCGCAGGCCAGAGGAAACCTTATCGCCGAGCTCAAGAAGGTGGCCGACGTAAAGATCAACATCGAGCCTCCGCGCGTCACGATAGACACCAAGGGCGCACCGTCGGTGGGCGACAAGGATGCCAAGATTACCTTCGTCGAATTCTCCGACTACCAGTGCCCGTTCTGCAAGAGGGTGCGGCCGACGATCTGGCGGCTCACGGACGAGTACAAGGGCAAGGTCCGCTATGTCTTCATGGATTTCCCCCTCTCGTTCCACAAGGACTCCAAAAAGGCGCACGAGGCGGCACATTGCGCGGGCGACCAGGGCAAATACTTCGAGTACAACAAGGCGATTTTCGACAACCAGACCAACATCGGCGTCGAGGACTTGAAGAAGTACGCGAAGGAGCTGAAGCTCAACACGAAGGATTTCGACAAATGCCTCACGGGCGGCAAGCATGCCAGGACGGTGGAAGACTCCGTGGCTGCGGCGAGCAAGATCGGGGTCACCGGCACGCCGGCATACTTCATCAACGGCATAATGCTCTCCGGCGCGATGCCCTATGAATCGTTCAAGGATGTCATAGAGTCGGAATTGAAGAAATAATGACAAATTAGTTATGCTCGATCTCAAATTCATCCGCGACAACATCGATGCGGTCCGGAAGAACTGCGCGGACCGCAACGTCCGGGTGGACTTGGGCCTGTTCCTCAATCTTGAGGAGGAGCGCCGGTCGAAGATAGGCCAGCTCGAGGAGATCCGCCGCCTGCAGAACGAGACGGCGCAATCGATGAAGGGGAAGATTGAGCCGGATGTGCGCGCAAAGCTCATCGAGGAGGGCCGCGCGCTCAAGGCGAAGGGTGCGGAGGAGGATGGGATCCTTCAAAAGACCGAGGCGGAGCTCGATGCCCTCGTCCGCCAGATACCCAACATGACGCACCCGGATTCTCCGGTCGCCGCGACGGAAGAGGGAAACCGCGAGATCCGCCGATGGGGCGAGCCAGCGAAGTTCCCGTTCAAACCGCTGGACCACGTCGAGCTTGGCGAGAAACTGGACCTCATCGATTTCAACGCGGGTGCCAAGGTCGCCGGACAGAAGTTCTACTATCTCAAGAACGAAGCGGTGCTGCTCGAACAGGCGCTCGTCTGCCATACATTGAACCTGCTGCGCAGCGAAGGCTTTACACCCGTCGCCACGCCGGACCTTGCGCGCGCCTCCATCCTGGACGGCATAGGCTTCAATCCGCGCGGCGCGGAGACACAGATATACTCCATCGAGAATTCCGATCTCTGCCTGATAGCGACGGCGGAGATCACGCTGGGCGGGATGTTCGCCGGCGCGGTCCTCTCGGAGGCGGAGCTCCCCTTGAAGTTCGTCGGCGTCTCGCACTGCTTCAGGACGGAGGCCGGCGCAGCTGGCAGGGAATCGAAGGGGCTCTACCGCGTCCACCAGTTCACGAAGGTGGAGATGTTCGCGTTCACGCGGCCGGAGGAGTCGGGCGCGACGCACGAGGAGTTCGTCGGCCTCGAGGAAAAGATCTTCCAGGGGCTCCAAATTCCGTATCGCGTCGTCGACATCTGCACGGGCGATCTCGGCGGCCCCGCATTTAGAAAATACGACCTCGAGGCATGGATGCCGGGCAGGGGCGAGGGCGGGAGCTGGGGCGAAGTGACCTCGACGTCCAACTGCACCGACTACCAGGCCAGGCGCCTGGGGATCCGCTTCAAAAGGGAGGGAGAGAAGAAGCCTCTCTTCGTCCACATGCTCAACGGCACCGCGGTCGCCACCTCCCGCGCCCTCATCGCGATCCTCGAAAACTTTCAGCAGGTCGACGGAAGCATCATCGTGCCGAAGGCGCTCCTTCCCTACATGGGCGGGGTCGAGCGAATCGCGCGATGAAAAAGGTTTGAGTCGCTATGGATTCGGTCAGAAATTCATCGCAAACCTGAGGCCATACAACCCTGGCGCCGCTTCGGGCGCGAGCGAATAGTACATCCCCTCTGTTTTGCCACGCTTGTGATAGCCGAGCACGGTCAGGAGCCCGCCGGTCACGCCCAGCGCGAGCCCCCCGGCGCCTACCGAAGCCCCGATCACCCTGTCGTGTTTCTTGGCTATCGCCACGATGCTTCCGCCGACCGCAGCGAGCGCGCCGGAGGTGGAGAGGATGTAGCCGGCCATGATGAGCCTGTCGGCGCTCTTCATCCGCCGATCTATTTCGCCCGCCGGGATGGGCTGCCTCCCCGCCGGAGGGCCTTCATCCTTTCCGGCCTCGGGCCCTGCCTGCGAGGTGACGGCCTCACTCCTGGCGGGGCTCTCCCTTTTCATCGCGAACGATGGCTGGGGCAAGAGGATTGCGGCGAGCGCGGCGACTGCGGCCAGTTTTTTCAGCATGGGGTTCCCCCTTTGGATAGCTTCAGAGATTATCTTATACAGATCGGAAACGCCGCTGACAAGAGAGCACTTATCATTCAGACGCCGGCGATCATGACCAATTGAAACCGGCAGACAGTCCGATGGTTTTTGGTTTTTTTAATAAACATTGCATCTTTTAATCAAATCAATTAAACTAATCAATATGGCTACAACTGAAAGAAAATTAACAGCTTTTGAAGCCAGAACTCATCTTGGGGAAGCCCTCGATTACATCCGTTACACAAGAAAACCATGTCTTATTGAGAAACACGGGAAGGTTGTTGCCGCCCTTGTTGATATCGAGACCTACAGGGCGCGCGCCCTCAAAGAGCAATATCGTGAGTGGATAAAAGATGTGGTCGAGAAAATAAAAGTCGGTTATCGCCCCCAAAAGATCATCTTGTTCGGCTCTGCCGCGGAGGAGCCAAGAGACGGCAGCGACATCGACCTTTTTATCATCAAGGAGACGGATAGGAGAATGATAGACCGCTCGGATGACGTCCTGGAATTCATCGACCCTGCCACGCCTGTGGAATTGCATGTGTATACGCCGGAAGAGGTAAAGAACCGCCTTGAGATGGGCGATTTTTTTGTCGAACAAATCATCAAAAACGGGAAGATCCTTTATGAGCAAAGACCTCAAAAAAATGGCTGAAGAGTGGTTCGACAGGGCCGCAAGCGACCTTAAATATGCGCGCGCGGGAGAAAAAGAGACCGGAGAGCATCACGTTACATGTTTTCTCTGTCATCAGGCAGTTGAAAAAACGCTGAAAGGTCTGATCGTGCTTGCAGACAAGGTCCCGCAGAAAACGCACCATCTGGGCCTTTTGACCGGCGTCGCCGCGGCAGACTATCCCGCTATATATGGAATAGTGAAGGATATCCGCAGGCTCGACAAATTCTATGCGCCGTCGAGATATCCCGGAGGGTTCGCACCCGAATTCAAATCAGAGGATGCCGAGCTCGCTATCTCAACGGCCAGCCATGTGCTGGACATCGCTTTGGCAGAACTCGAACAATAAATCTTACTACTTTTTTATAGGTAATAAGTATGCTACTGTATTCTTCCGATCGCAGATATTTGTCAAAAAACCTTATGATCACGCTGTCCCGCTCAAAAGGCGAGCCACCTTCAGGATCAATTCATCAAGGTCGAACGGTTTCGTCACAAAGTCGTCACAGCCGATTTCCTTGCCCCAGAACTGGTCGCTCTCCTCGGCCTTGGCGGTGAGAATGATGATGGGCAGGGTGCGGGTCGCCTCGTCTTGTTTGAGCTGGCGGCAGACCTGGTAACCGTTCATCTTGGGCAACATGACGTCCAGGAGGATGAGGTCGGGGCGGGATTCCCGGACCCTTTCGAGCCCCTCCTGGCCGTTGCGCGCCTGATCGACCTCGTAACCGTTCATCTCAAGCCGGTCCTTCAAGAAAAGCCGGGTGTCCTCTTCGTCCTCGATCACGAGGATTTTCATTTGTTTCTCGCTCATACGGCTCCTGTTGAAGCGGACTTAAAACCTACATATCCGCCGCTGTGGTTTCCCCCTGATTATCGGGGATCGGCAGGATCACCTGAAAGCGGGTCCCCTGACCGACCGCGCTCTCGACCTTGACCTTTCCACCATGCATCTCGACGATCTCCTTGGTGATGGCAAGCCCCAAACCGGTTCCCTTGCCCCCCCCTCCCGCCTCATGCTCCACTTGATAGAATGGGTCAAAGATTTTCTCAAGGTGCTCCGGGGAAATTCCCTCGCCGGTGTCCGAAACAGAAAAGACTCCCTCCTGGGGGGAAACGGTGAGCGCGATCGTGACCGTTCCCCCCGGAGGCGTGAACTTCAAGGCGTTTCCGATCAGGTTGAGGAGAACCTGTCTCATCCGTCCCTCGTCGAAATATAATTTTACCGGCGCCGCCGGAACTTCCAGTTTCAACCCGACACCCCGCAGGGCCGCCTGGGATTCGAATAATTCCGTAATATCCGTGAAAAAAGGGGCCGCCTCCGTCCACGCGCGCTTCAGGACGATCTTTCTCGCCGCCAATTTGGACATGTCGAGGAGGTCGTTCACGATCTGCATGAGGCGATCGATGTTAGCGCCGACTCGGGAGAGATAATCCTTCATCTTCGGGTTCAACTCACCGGCGACGCCGGTGAAGAGATTCGAGACGATCCCCTTCATGTTGGTCAGTGGGGTTCGGAGTTCATGGGAGACGGTGCTGACGAACCGGTCCTTCATCTCCTGCACCTTTTTCCGTTCGATCGCATACTGGATGCTCCGGATGAGAAACTCTGGACGGACGCTTCCCTTCACAATGAAATCCTGGGCGCCCATCTGGACGACTTGCACCGCTGTTTCCCGATCGGAGAGGCCGCTTAAAATGATAACCGGGACCTCCGGGGCCAGCCGATGAATCTCCTTAAAGGATCCGAGGCCGCTGCTGTCGGGAAGAGACAGGTCGACCAGCGCCACGTCAATTCCCCCTTGGGCGATTCGTTCCAACGCCTCTCTCAACGAGGCCGCATGGTGGACCTCGCACGACATCCCCTCCGCCTTGGCGAGCCCCCGTTTTACCAAGTGGGCGTCCTCGGGGTCGTCTTCAACCAAGAGGACGGTGAGCGAGCGGTCGCTCATGCCTCCCCCTCTTTCGACCGGTCAGGCAATATAACGATGCCAAACCAGTAGGCGATCAGTCCCCGAATGACACGGACCAGTTCCGAGTATCGGAGCGGTTTGCGGATAACAGAGCTGGCCCCCTGCTCATAGGAGCGGACGATGTCTTCCTCGGACCTCGAGGCGGTCAGGATGACGATGGGGATCTTCTTGAGACAATCGTTCGTCTTGATCTCTCGGAGGGCCTCCCGCCCGTCCTTGACCGGCATATCCAGGTCGAGGAGGATCAGATCCGGACGGGGCGCCGTCGGGGAATCGGCGGCGCTTCCGTTGCCGAGGAGATAATCGATCAATTCCTGGCCGTTGTGGACACGGATAATCTTCTTGGAGAGGCGCGATTCCTGAAAGGCCCTTTCCACGAGACGAAAATCCTCCTCGTCGTCTTCGGCAATAAGAATGACGCCTTGATCACCCTTTTTCACCCGTTCCTCCCTCAGGCAGGCGAATGATAAAGGTGGTCCCTTCGCCCGGTTTGCTTTCGACCTCAATCTCTCCGCGGTGTCTCTCCACGATCTTCTTGCAGACCGACAGCCCGATTCCGGTCCCTTTGTATTCCTCGCGCGTCACGAGCCGCTGAAAGGGTTGAAAGATCTTGTCGATAAATTTCGTGTCGAACCCGATCCCGTTGTCGGCGACCCGGATCTCCGCCCTCCCATCGAGAAAGGAGGCATGAGCGACTGTCACGCAAGGAGGGATTCCCTTCCGGGAAAACTTCATGGCATTTCCGATGAGATTTTGGAAGAGCTGGCGCATCTGGACCGGATCGGCCTTGATGGTCGGAAGATCGCCGACCTCGACGGTCCCCTTCGATTCCCGTATGGCCGTTTCCAGGTCCGAACAGACCTCTTGAATCATCGGCCCCAACGCGACCGGCTCGAAGGGATCCACCTTCCGCGTCACCCGCGAATACTCCAACAGGGCCTGAATCAGCTCCTGCATCCGCTGGGCGGCCTTCTGCATTGTCCGAATAGACTTGCTTCCCTCCGAACCGATTTTTTCTGAATAATCCTCCTCCAGGATATCTCCGTAGGAGATGATCTTCCGGAGCGGTTCCTGAAGGTCATGCGAGGCGACGTACGAAAACTCCTCCAGGTCCTGATTGGAGCGGGCGAGTTCCTTCTGGGTGCGGACGAGCCGGTCGGTCATCAGGTTGAAGGCGGCCCCCAGGTCGCCGATTTCGTCGCGGGAGGAAACGCGGGTCCGAACCTCCGTATTCCCCTCTGCGATTTCCAGGGCGGCATTTCGGACCGAGAGGACCGGCCGGGAAAGGCTGCGGGACGTGAGCCAGGCCAGCGCCAGGACCCCCGCCATGAGAATGCCCGAGAGGAGGATGATCCTTTGGCGGAGGGCCGAGACGGGGGCAAAGGCCTCGGCCGATTCAATTTCGTCGACCAGACACCAATCCTGCGCGGGAAGGTACTTGGTTGCCCCCAGGACGGTGATCCCGGCGTAGTTCTTGTAAATGGCAGCCTGTTCCTCCTTTCCAAAGCAGGCGGCAATCACCGGGGGAGGCGATTTCAGGGTGACGTTCTGGTCGGGGCTCTTTCTGAGCTGGCTCAAGATCCAATAATTCTTGTCGACGAGATAGGTCTCCTCCGTCTTTCCCAATCCGGCAGCCCGCGTCGTGATCTCGTTTAATATCTCTGCGTTCATCCTCAAGACCACGAATCCCGCGAATTCCTGAAGCTCCTGGCTCCGGATCCCCTCGACAAAGGTCAAGAGGCGCCGGCGGGTATCCGGGTCCTCCGAGATCCCGGCAAAGTAGCTGCCGGATTTCTTCGCCTGATCGGCGTACTCTTGGGGAAGGAACCTCCCGTTGGACTCCTTGCGGGAACTGCCGACGACGGCCCCATCCGCGTCGCAGACATCGATGCTGTCGACCACGAGGTTCTTTTCCCCGCCGGATCCAAACAACATCAGTTTGGTTTCAAAGTAGGTCCACTCGACGTGTTTTTGGATATCCTGGCTGATGCGCGGATCGGTTGGCGCATTCGGTTTCAACTGGCGCACGACGGAGTCCCCGGCAATCTCCTTGGCCTTCTCCTGCCTCAGGGAGATGATCTGGGCGATATTGTAGGCCTTCTCGTTGGACAAGGCGCGAAGCCCCTCGGAGATCTCTTTCACGAGGCTCTGTCGGTTCGTCTGGTAGCTGATGAGGCTCACGAGGAGGACGGGGATCGCCGCCACGAGAAAGGAGAAAACGAGAAGTTTCGTGCCGATGCTCTTAAACATGGAATGGGGACAAGTTTATCTCAGGAGAACCCCTTTTACCAGCGGTATCATAAACAAGCCCTCTTGGAATATGCTTTTTGAATGAAAGGAAGGGGTCAAGAAACCATCTTCATTTGCTGCGGCGCGCGCCGATGAAAGATTTGCTGCGGCGCTTGCGGTGGGCGGAGATGCCGAAACGGTGCGCCTCGTCGCGGATGCGCATGAGGAACAGGAGCTCCTTCGATCCGCGCTTCAGGTTCAGAGGGTTCTTGCGCCCCGGGATGTAGACTTGATCCGCATGGCCCTTCTTCTCGCCCTTGGCGATCGCCGCGAGCGGGAGCTTCAGCCCCAACTCATCCATCACGCGCATGGCCACCGCGAGCTGGCCCTTGCCGCCGTCGACGAGCAGTATGTCGGGCGGCGGCGGATCGATCGCCTTGAACCTGCGGCTCAAAACCTCGTGCATCATCGCGTAGTCGTCGGGCGTGGCGAGCGTCCGGATGTTGTAGAGGCGATAGCGCGACTTCTCCGGCTTTCCGTCCACAAAGGCGACGAGCGACCCGACGGCCTCGCGCCCGCTCAAGTTCGATATGTCGACGCACTCGATCACGTCCGCGGGATGTCCCGCCCCCAGGCGTTTCCCGAGCATCTCTACCACTCTCACATCGTCGGGCCTTTCGCTCCTCTGCGCGAGCGCCTCGCGGGCGTTGTTGGCGGCAAGCTCGACTAGATTTTTGAGGTCGCCCCGCGAAGGAACGCTGATCTTCACTCTGTTCGCCCGCCGCTCGGAGAGGATCTCCGCGATGGCCGGCAGCGACTCCGGCCGATGCGGGATCGCGATGAGCGGAGGTATCTCGGTGCCATCACGATAATGTGCGAGCAGGAATTCCTCGATGATCTTTGATTCGTCGGAAGGGGAGTGTGGAATATAAAATATCCTCTTGCTGACGAGCGCGCCGTTCTTGACCGTGAGCGCGCAGACCGCGGCGCCGTTTCCAAATCTCGCGATACCTATGGCATCCCTATCGCCGCCTCCATGCCGCACGACCTTCTGCGGCTCGGTCGCCCCCTTGAGCATGTCCACCACATCGCGCAGCCGCGCTGCATCCTCGTAGTCCTGCCTCTCCGATGCGCGCCGCATCTTTTCACTCAAGATGCGCAGGAGCTCGCGGCTCTTTCCGGAGAGGAACATCGCCGCCTCTTCGACCCTCGCGGCATAATCCCCCTTGGATATCTTTTCTGCACAGGGACCGGTGCACAGGCTCATGTCGTACCTGATGCACGGGCATGATCGATTAGCGAACTCGGTATCGGAGCAGGAGCGGACGCCGAAATAGCGCGTGATGCTGTCCACTGCCGCGCGCGCCGCCGCCGCCGAATTATATGGTCCGAAGTAAAGGGCTCCGTCCTTCTTCACGCGGCGCGTGAGGCAGATGCCGGGAAATGGGTGCTCCATGCCGATCCTGATCGAGACGTAGCTCTTGTCGTCGCGAAGGTTCACGTTATAGCGGGGCTTGTGTTGCTTGATGAGCGTGTTCTCAAGGAAGAGGGCCTCCTTCTCGGTGTCGGTGACGATTGAGTCGATGTCCTTCGTCCGGCGCAGCAGAAACTCTATCTGAGCGCGCTCGTCCTTCCCCCTGACGAAATAGCTCGCGACGCGCGCTCGGAGGTCTTTGGCTTTGCCGACGTATAGGACCTCCCCCTTGGCGTCCTTGAAGAGGTAGACACCTGGTTTCCTGGGGAGCGATTTTGCCTTATCCGCGAGCGACATGTGTGGTCACCAGCTGTAGAAGACACCGGCATTATAGGTGTGAAGCCTGGATCCGTTATTTCTCCTTTCATAATCATAGTCGAAGTCGATTCCGAATTTTCTGTATATCTCCAGCTTTAATCCGCCGAAAACATGATTGGCGTGAAATGCCCCAAATTGATTCACAGGATTCCCCGATTCAAAACTTTCACTCGCGTATGCGTATCCAGCGAACAAAATAAGCTGGTCCACCGCATTCCACGTGAGCCTCGTCATCATCGAATTGTTGGTGTGGTTGTTGCCTCCGAATTCGCTCAAGCTCAAAATATACTTGGCCATCCAGTCGAACCGCGGGTAGAAATACCACGTAGCTCCGGGCATCATCATGTAAGCCTTTGCCGTCTGGTAGTTCGCGAATCGAAAACCCAGGGAGGGCACCAGGACCTTGAATATCCTTTGACTGACCTCAAATGTGACGCCTTCCTCTGGCACCACGACTTGTTTGGGGGCGAAATCGACATCGAGCGACAACACCGTCCCCTCGGTTGCCCAGTAGCTTCCGCCCACCCTGTATCCGGGCGCCGAATCTCCGAATTTATTTATGTAATCGAATCCGCAGCGGGCCGACCACTTTTTGGGCTCGGTATAGCTCAACAGAAAATGCGCCCCCGGGGCGTTGGTGGCAAAATTGTATGTCTGGTATTCGAACCCGCTCCTGACCTTGAAGTGGGTGACTCCATCGCCGGCCCTCTGGACCGCCTTTTTCAAATCGAGGGCCTCCTGATTTTCAGGATCTAGCGCTAGCAATTGCTCGAGCGTTGCCAAGCTCTCCTTGTATCTCTCCTGCCAGGAATAAACCCTGCCCTTCTCCAGGAGGGCTTCCCTGTTATTAGGATCCTTTTTCAGAATCCCTTCATATATCTCCAGGGCCTTCGCATAGTCTCCGCTCCAAGCCGAGACCCTCGCGTGTCCGACGGCGGCATCGACGTCATTCGGATTCTGCTTCAATATTTTTTTATAAATTTCAATCGATTCGTCGTACTTCTTCTCCCAGCTCAAGTTCTTTGCCTCATCCATCAGGATATCCCTGTCATCGATGGCGTAGAGGGGCCTGGCAAGAAGCAGGAGACATGAAGCTATAAGCACGAAACAAGCGAGAGTTGTTCCCTGTCTTTGAGTCATTTAGTCCTCTCAAGCCACGGCCGGTAGCTTTCATATGAATGAATGGCGAAACCGTAGAAACTCGGATACTGTATAAACTCGGACTCAACCTCCTGCATCACATCTTTCAAGTCCCTGGCCTTTTTGCCTGCAAAAGTCAGTTTGGATGCGGGAACATCGATAGAGCGAATCTGACGCAATACGCGACCTTTGCCTTCTCCGTAAGATATAAGCACGCGGTTTCCTTCCAGCTTATCTATGGAGAGCGTCTGTCCGCTGCCGCCCGAAGTAAAGTCAGCCAGCGTCTCGTCAGGAAGGGAGACTGTCTCCAGACCGACGAAGATTTTTTTGCCCTGTTTGGCGGCATATCGTATTTCAGAAATGGCCTGCTCGATCACGCCATTGGCGCCATAGGCAGTCGTTCGATAATCCATGATCCCGATGTTATCGGCGATATCGATGATTAGCTCGCTCATCGGCCGGCCGCTGACGACGGCCGTCGGCTCAAAGTATTCATTGCGCTCATCGAACCAGAACGGAATATCAACACCGAGTTCCAGCTTTGCGCTCGCCGTTAAGCTCTTCAGCTGGCCCAGCAAATCGAGATATTGCTTCAGGATGGATTCCCTCTGCACCCCCCCGAAACCGGGCAGCAGATATGGTTCATTGTCGTATCTGACGCCATCGAAATGTTCATTCGCAGAGGCCGTCTCGTTATACCTGATGATTTCCTTGATGAGCGCGATGATGCGCCCATGATATTTCGTCAGGGCGTATTTTGGATCGCCGTCGAGGGCATGTATCCTGATGCCAGTCCGATGGAGCAGGGCTATCAGGGGTTTCACCTTCGATGAATTCCACGCGATGCTCCAGGCATTTCCGTCCTGCTTTGCCTCGTATGGTATCTGGACAAACAAATCGGTTATGCCCTGTGACACACAAAAGTTTTTAAGTTTTTCCATCTCCGCCGGACTGCCGGTGATTTTATCGGTCTCCCACAGCCACATTCCCTTGCCCAATGCACGCGATGTCTGACTCCCCGCTGCCAACGCCGGCAGAATAACATCTTTCTTCGTCGTCAGGGCCATGTCCTTGATGTAGATTTTCCCGCTTCCGTTGCCGGCGATCTTGAATACAATATTGGCCAATTCCTTCCTGTCGATATTCTGCGGAAATTTTTCCAGCGGAACCCATGCCTGCTGCCACTCAGCCATGACCTTCCCGGCCGGAAGAAATGCCCCGATGTCACCGACAGGCAATGAATCCTCTCTTTTAGCCCAGGTCCTGTCTGCCGCGTGCAGGGCGACACCTTCTCCGCCGACATTTCCCCTTATAAAAAAGGTTAGAAAGGCAAATGGCGAGGCGTCCAGAAAAACCCTCTCTCGAGGTGGCAGCTTGAAATTATTCAAGCCTATCCAGAAGCCGGCATAGCCCGGCGGAATAAGGGCATATGAAAATTTAAGCGCGCGCGAACCATCAGGAGCGGCGCCGATGCTCGCCATCCCTGTAGAAGGCGATTTAGAAAATACATTGAAATAACCTCCCAGCATATTGACGTTGCTCTGATTAAAATGGCTTATCAAAAAAACGCCATTGTCTATCTTCGGCGCCGCGCTTTTGGCCGTCGCCTCGACGATTTGCGGTTTCTGCTTGCGGATATCGTAGACGATCAGCTGATCGCCCTCTTTCTTGTGGAGGACCCCTATCGAGACATAGCCGATCTGCGAAGGATCGGACAGCCCCCATAAGGAGAGATCGACTTCCTTGGAAGGATTTGCATAAGCAACGCCGGATGCAAGGAGCAAAACAAGCATCGCGAAGCGTTTCACGAGACGCGATATCACGAATCTCCCCATTTCATTTTTCTCATCACGGCCAGGAAGCCCATAAGCCCAACGACCCCGACAACGGCCGCTATTATAGAATGACTCCACATCCCCATCAAGCCCTTGCCAATAGCAATGGCCGCTCCCAGAATAAGCAGGACGCCCATGACCCATCCGGCAAAATTCAACCACAAAGAATCGGGAGGGCCGAGGTCTGCGATCTCTCTCTTGATCGGTCTCCATCCGGGTCCGGCGGGACGAACCCGTTCATAAAAAAGCACCAGGTCCTTTTTGTCCGTCGGTTTCGTAAGAAACGTGACCAGCAACCACAGAATGGTGGATCCGGTAACGACGATGATGAGGTAAATCGGCCGCGCGTCAGGCAATCCAAGCAACCGCGCAATTGGAGAGGCAAGGAGGGTCAACACGCCAGAGGCGATCATGGCAGTGATCTCCGACCATGCATTGACCCTCCACCAGAACCAGCGCGCGATCCCGACGAGCCCGACACCGGAAAAGACCATCAGGACATTGTAGAAAGTCGCCACGATCGACGTGGTGAGGAGCGCAACGACCCCCCCGCCCGCCATCAGACAGACGGTTGCGACCCGGCCCACCCAGACATAGTGAGAGGGAGAGCGATCTTTTCGCACGAAGCGACGATAGAGATCGTTCACAACATAAGAAGACCCCCAGTTCAGAAGGCTGTCGACCGTCGACATATAGGCGGCAAAGAGAGATGCGATCATGACGCCCCTGAAACCCACGGGGACTACCGCCATGATCATCCTCGGATAGGCCCGCTCATGATCGACCACGCCAAGCGAATCGGTGACAGTGGGCAGCATGACGATGGACGCAAGTCCCACGAGGATCCATGGCCACGGCCGAAGGGCGTAATGAGCGATGTTGAACCATAACATCGCATAGAAGGATTCCTTTTCATTCTTGCAGGCGGAAAGTTTCTGGACGGCAACTCCATCTCCTTCCACGCCTCGCGCCCACCATTGGATGAGGACCAGCGAGAGGAAAAATATCCACGGTGATTCCCAAAAATTTCCCGGGGTGTGGGAAGGGAAAAAGGCCGCCTGCGGGAGTTCGTGAATTTTTTCCCAAAAGCCGCCGAAACCTCCCGCCGAGCGAATGACAAAAAAGGCCAGGAGGAATGCCCCGCCGATCGCGCAGACAAAATGAATGAAATCGGCCACCACAACCCCCCACAGGCCGGAGAATGCGGTATAGACGAGGGCCAGAACAGAGCAAAACACCACGGCTTTCCACTTCGTCCAGTCCGTCACCTCTTCCAAAATCTTGGTGAGCCCCAGGACCGGCCAGGCCCCGAGGGCATAGGCGTTGAAAAGGACTCCGATCAGGAGGGCCTTGGTTCCCCTCAAGGCGGCCCCCGGCCCCCGGCCGTAACGGAATTCGATAAATTCCATATCGCTCAAGATGTGAGCCCGGCGCCACAGGCGCGCGAAGAAAAACAATGAGGCGACCGAGGCCAGGGCCAGAAACCACCAGTGCCAATTCCCGGCGATGCCGTTTTTGCGAACAAGGCCGGTTATGAGGAGCGGGGTGTCGGCAGAAAAAGCGGTGGCGGCGAGCGACGTTCCGGCGAGCCACCAGGGCAGTTTTCTCCCCGAGAGAAAATAATCTTCCGTTCCCCCTTCGGCGCGGTGCCTGAACGCCATGGCGACGACGGTCACCAGGAGGCAGTACCCGCCAACGATGAGCCAGTCCAGTGTTTGCATAACTTCGTGTCCCGTATTTCGTGAAGCGCTTCACGCCCCGCGAAAGACGCGATTTATTCTTCCCAAACTCTCTTCGGCCCTTTTTTGCAAGGAGGGGCTCTTCTCAATTGCCTTTCTCAAAGTCGTTATTATCTCCTCATGCCGATCATGGTGTTCGCAAACCAGCACGAGATCGCATCCGGCGGCAAAGGACAGAACGGATGCATCGGGCAGATCGGCGCGGGACAGGGCGCCGGCCATCCCCATGTCATCGGAGATGACCAAGCCTTCGTATCCCCATTCCCCGCGCAGAAGATCGGTCAATATCCTTTTTGAAAATGTCGCGGGATGGCCGGGATCGAGCGCAGGATAAAGCACATGTGCCGTCATCAGGCATTTCAGCGCGTGGTTTTTTTGCTGGACCAGGTTTTTGAAGGGCAGGAGTTCGCATCGTTCCAGGGCTTTTTGATCCTTCCTCACAACGGGGAGGGTCAGATGAGAATCCTCGTCCGTGTCTCCGTGCCCCGGAAAGTGTTTGCCGCAGGCCAGCACCCCTTTTTCCTCCAGTCCCTTTATGAACAGCCGGCCTCTCTGGGCCACAAGCTGAGGATCGGAACCAAATGAACGGACCCCGATTATAGGATTCCGGGGATTGGTATCGACATCCAGGACCGGTGCAAAATCGACATTGATCCCGAGGTCCTTGAGTTCTTCTCCCATCCTTTGGCCGATCTCCAGCGCCGTTTCGGCGTCCACATCACAGGCCGGGGGAAAGGCCGAAAAGTGCGGCGGCTTGAGGCGCTGAAATCGCCCCCCTTCCTGATCTATGGAGATGATAAAAGGATGTCTGGGAGAAAGGTCTCGGAGTTCTCGGGTCAGCTCTTTGAGTTGCTGCGCCGATCTGATATTGCGATCGAAGAGAACGACTCCGCCCAATCCGCAGCAATCGTGAAGTTTTTTAAGTGAAGCAGGAACCCGAATCCCGTCAAATCCCAAGATGAAGAACCTTCCTGTCTGTGGTCTGTGGTCCGCCTTTACCATTTTTCACACCCCTTGGTCGTGCTGTATACCTTGCCGGTGTCCGGATTATACCAGTAGTGTCGTCCAAAGGGGTCGACGATGAGACCGCGCTCCCCCAGGCGAAGTCCTTCCAGATAAGGAGTGTCTTCCTTTTCACCCGGATGGCGCCATTTTTCATTGAGGAGACTTTCTATGGCCAGCGGATACTTGCCGGTGATCTGATAGTAAAGCGAGATGCCCAGGCGCAGATTTTTGAGCTCCATCTGCAGAAAGAGGTTCTTTCTGTGTCGGATACAGCGCCGGATGAGAAACAGGGCTGTTAATATGATGATGGCCACTCCGCTGCCGACGGCCAGGATGAGAGGCAAGGACGTTCGCCGGATCTCCAGAATCTGCGCCTTTGTGAAATATTCCTCCGCGAGGCGCCTGTCTCCTCTGCCGAGGTATGCCCTGCCGATCCCTTTCAGGGATGCGATATCCTTGGGATTGATGGAGAGCGCCTTTTTGAAGTGGTCGATGCTTTCATCGAATTTATTTATCCAGAGAGCCAGAGATCCCAGCCCCTGATAGGCCTCATAATTTTTGGGCTCCCGGGTCAAGACGTCCTGGTAATTTCTGGCGGCATTCTCGTTGTCCCCTTTCCACGCGTAGACGCGCGCCATTCCTATCTCGGCATCTATATATTTCGGCTCCCGGGCCAATATCCCTTCGAAGACCTTCAGGGCCTCTTCATATCTCTTGTCCCACGCGAGGTAATTCCCCAAGCTGTAGGCGGCATCGAAGTTGGTGGAATCGGCCTCGTACACCTTTTGTTGTTTTGCGATCTCCGCATCGTAGTCGCCGGCGAAGAGGGAAACCGGCAGCAGCATGCAGACGATTACGAAAGCGCAGCCCAAAAACCTCTTAAAATTTTTCGTGTTCAAATTTCCCCCAGGTTTGAGACCCTTTTAGGAAATCAAATAAACCCTTTATCTGATAGACGAGCTGCAACTGGCGATAGCCGAACATGGACAGGGCCGCGAACAAAATCAGCAGGCTCACGTTTTTGATCCCGCGATACTGAAAAAGGGATTCCGCCCCTTTTAGATCATAGATCTGGCCCTCGGACCACATCCCCAGCAGCACGCCGCAGATCGAAAGAAAGACCCCGTAAAGAATAGAGGCGGCGAAGAAGAGGAGAAAGACGTCGGTATTGAGAAGCCCCAAAAAATAGAGGACCGGTATGGATATATATCCGGCCATCTCCAGCATCGGGCCGAGGAATTCAAAGAGAAACTGATATGGCATGGCAAAAAGTCCGATCTGTTTGTAGGCCGGATTGAATAACATCTTTTTATGGCAAAAGAGTGTCTGCGCCAGCCCCCTGAACCATCTGTTTCGCTGTTTTCCGAAATCCCTGACATTCTCGGGGCCCTGCGACCAGGTGACAGGATAAGGGAGAAATTCGATGTGTCCCGGGAGTTTCTTTTCAAGGAGATAGCGGTAAATTCGAACGATGACCTCCATGTCCTCGCATATGGTCTGTCTGGTTCCGCAGTATTCCTGAACGATCCTGGAGGTAGTGCGACCGCTCAGGAAGCCGCCGACCTCCAGCAGCAGGTCGCGGCGAAAGAATGCAAAGACGCCTGACAGGATCAACAGCGAATTGAGCTCCGCGAGGGCGGTTCGACCGGCGGTAAAAGATCTCATATATTCCACCACCTGAAACATGGCCAGCCAGTTCCTGGGCAGACCCACCTTCACAACCCTGCCCTTTTCGATTTTACAACCGTTTGCGATCCCCACCTGTCCCCCGCAGGCCACTATGCGTTCCGGCTCCTCCACGATAGGCTGAACCACCTGCAGGAGCGCTTCCGAATCGATGAGGGAATCGGCATCCATGCAACAGACATAAGGCGAAGTGGCGGCGTTGAGGCCGGCATTGAGGGCATCCGCTTTTCCACTGTTCTCCTTATCCACAAGGACAAGCCGGGTGATAGTGCCGCCGGCGGGAGGAGTGGCTTCATAGAAACCGCGTATTGCAGCGGTTGCAAGCCGGCCTTCATATCCGACGTCATGGCGGACAAATCCGAAGACATCGATCAACTCCTCCACTGTCTTGTCGGAGGACCCGTCGTTGACTATTATTATCTCAAGACGGGGATATCTGAGTTCCATCAACGAGCGGATATTTTCCGCAATGGTCTGTTGTTCATTGAAGGCCGGAACGAGAAGGGCGACCGAAGGGGTGGAAGGTGAATCGTAGATGATCGTGAAATCCAGGAATCTTTTGCGCCGCAGGAAAAACCGCACTTTTATCCATGCCACCAGCATCAAAAAGAGGTTGATGGAATTGTAGACCACGAAATAGACTATGGCCACAGTTTCCCATATTCTTATGAACAGCATCACAAGCTCCATCGCTTTACGGCTTCCCGCACCTCGCCGACAGGGTCCTGCGCCAGGGCCCTGACGGCCTGATCTATCTCCGGCTTCCTGATCTGCCCCAGCGCCTTGACGCTCGCCAGGCGGACCATGCCGGCCGGATCCTTGAGCGCGCGGACGATGTCGACGGCAAACCGCGGGAGGTCAAGAGCGGAGAGACAGCCTACGGCCCTCTTCCTCACATCTGCGCCCTGGCCGTGTTTGAGATCGACCAGGAGCTCTTTGAAGATGCCTTCTTTCTCCAGACGGTCCAAAAACACCTCTCTCTTTTCCTTCTCGATATCCCCGATGTCCTTTGCCAGTTGGCCGGACATATCGTCCTTGTTCAGATGATAGAGGGAGAGCAGGCTCATGGCCCTCACCTTCGGATCCTCGTCGCGAACGAGCTTGTTCAATATATCCAAAGGACGTTTTTCTCCGATCGACATCTTTTTCCCCAGAATATTTGCTATCTCGGCGCGGATATTCACCGATGGATCCTCCAGCCGGCCCTCGAATGTATCCATCGCTTCGGCATCCGGCTCTTTACCCAGTTCCCTGATCGCAGTCATGCGTATCGCCTCCTGCGGGTCTTCGCTGAGCCTGATCCAGTCGTTCTTCGCCAGGGCTCCGGATTCAGACGCCGCCGTGACGGCGTCAATCCTGACATCGGGATCGCCATGCCTTGTGAATTTCACAAAGAGAGGCGCAATGGCCGGGTCGCCGATCTTTCCCAGAGTTTCGATCAGACCCAGGATGCGCTCCTTTTTTTCCGTTCCGAGCAGCTGATCGGCAAGGGTGCGCCAGTCTTTGCGATAGAGGCGTGCGAGAAGGCCGGCCACCGCTCCGCGGATATACTCATCGGGGCTATCGAGCGATGGGATCAGGAGCTCCCGCGATTTTTCCAATCCCTCGGGAAAAGATCGGGTCAGCATCGACAGGGCCTTTGCGCGGACCTCGTCGGATGGATCCTGAAGCGCCTTTATGATTATGGGCGCCAGCTTTTCTTTATCAAGTATATTGACCAGCGCGCCTAGCGCCGCTGCACGCACGCTCGGCATCGGGTCCTTGGAGAAGGCATGTTCGATCGCCGGAAGAGCGGATATTGCGCCAAGGGCAGTCATGGCCTCTATCGCCTTCAGACGATCGGAGACTTCGCGGCTCGACTCCAGAAGATGGATATAATGTTCTGCGCCATCCTTTGACTTGTCCTGCCAGAGGACATTGGGGGAGAGAGAGAGAAACGCGAAGAAACTGTCGTTGAACTCCTGGGGCAGTCCCTTCAAAAATCGCCCCAGGAGGGGGCGCATGCGCTTGTCATGGACGGCCTTGAGTATCTCCTGAAAGGAAGCGCGGTCTTTTAAGAGCGCCAATCCCACCAATCCGGCCGCCTTCGAATTTTCATCGGTCGAAAGTTCCATCCACCTTCGAACTTCTTTTGGCAGTTCCCCTTCTGCGGGCCCTGTTGCAAGGCAGCCCATCGCCAGCACGACACGCTGGCACACAAAGGCATCCGATTCGTGCCTCAACAAGGGGAGCAGGTTCGCGATCGCCGAAGGGTCGCCGCTTTTGCCCAGCGCGTTGACCACCGCAGCCCTTACTCTTTCGTTGGGATCGCCCAGATATTCCAATAATAGGGGGGCATTTTCTTTTTTTCTAAAGTTTCCCAGAGCGCCAGCGGTCGACGCACGAACAAGAGGTTCAGGATCTTTCAAAAAAGTGCCAAGCAACCTAACTGACCTTTCATCCCCGATCAATCCCAATGTCCACGCAACTCCAGCTCTGGTTTTTGAGTGGGGAAGCCCCATCAATGTGTCGAGCAGCTGATAAAACTTTTGGGCAGGCATAGACGCCAATGCCGCGGCAATATCATCCCTGTACCCTTCATCCGCCCGTTCAAAGGCCTCTGCCAAGGGATTTATAGCCTCCGGATCCTCAAGTTTCCCCAGACTTTTTACCGATGCAATCCGTACCTCACGGTTATTATCCAGCAGTGCCGCAACTAGAGCTTCTGTGATCTGTGGTCTGTGGTCTGTAAATCCTCCCAGCGCCTCCGCCGCTTCCACTCGGACCTCGGGGACGGCATCGGCAAGGGAGGCGAGGAGCGTCGGAAGAATTTTTTCGTTCTGCAGTTTTCCCAGGACCTTTACGGCCTCGATGCGGACCTTTTGGTTGGGGTCCTGGACAAGGGAGATTATGGCGTCGGCCAGCTGATCGACCAGCTTCACGGATGCATACTCCAGGGCAATCAGCAATCTTTCGCGAAAGGTCTCATCCTCTTTGCTCAGTGCGTCTATGATGACCGGCACGGCTTTGGGACTCGCCAATCGCACCAGAGCCACCAGCGCCTCAAGGCGCACGACCCACCGGTCGTCGTCGCGGGCCAATTCTATCAGGGCCTCCAGGCTGCGCGAGTTTGAGCTTTCCGCCAGGATGCGACAGAGGCGTATGCGGATCTCCAGCTTGGGATTTTTCAGGGAATGCGTCAGCGTCTCCACCACGCCTGCCTTTGCAATTTTGGACAGGAGCTCAAAGGCCGGTTGCCAGGTATCGAAGCCAAGCTCCTCGACCTTCTTCGCAACCACGCCGATCCGTTCCAGGGCGGCCGCAGCCTGCGCAACCGCCTCTTTGGACCTTTCGGAGAGTCCATCGAGGAAGAAGGGAAGCGCCTTCTCCCCCATCTTCTCCATGGCCTCCATGGCTTTTCTGCGCGTGGTGTAGTCGTAATTCTTCAGCGCGAGTTTCAGATCGGAAAGCGAACGATCATCCCCGATCTTCCCCAAGGCCTCGGCGGCCGCTTCCCTCACCTGTGATACCGGATCTTCTATCAGCATCCTGCCGAGCGGGGAGACCCCCTCATGAATCTGCAGACGGCCTATGGAGAGGGCCGCTTCGGTGCGCACCTTGTCCGAGTGATCATTGAGCGCGTTCAGCAGCGCGCGGGTTGCTCTATGGGCATTCAATGCCCCGAGAATTCTTGCCGCCCAAAACCTCTGCATCTCTTTTTCCGAGGACTCGAGAGCATCTATCAGGGGATCTACCGCTTTCTCCCCGAACTGCACCAGGACGTCGGCCAAAGGCTGGCCAGCGGACGGATCGGGAAGCCCTAGACCATTGACGAGAGGCGCTATGGCCCTCTCATCGCGGATGCGCCCCAAGGCGCGCGTGACGACGCTCTTCACCTCTCGATCCTCGGCGGGGTCGCTCAAGATCGCTATCATAGGCAGGGCCGCGCTGGGATGGGCTATGTGCCCCAGTTTGTCGGCCGCCTCGGCCCTCTCCTGCCATGATTTCGATTCCTGCATGGCCTTGATACATTTTTCGACGAGGCCGATGTGATCGTAGATGTTCGCCAGCTTCCGGGCCGTGGTCCTGGGCATGCCTTCGGCGGTGCGCGCATATTCATCGAGAACGGATTCAATGATGTTCAGCGGAAAGGTCTGCTTGAGATTCACGGCAAGCGGAAGGAGCCCATCTACATCGATTTCATTCAGATTCCCTACGAGCGCAAGGCAGCGACTGCGCATTTTTTGCCACGACCTTTTTTTAAAGGAGTATATCGCTTCACGGACCAGGACTAACAGGATCAATATCCCGATAGCGGCGAGAAGAAACGGTATGGCGAGTTTTAGTATTCCGACCATATGCGCCGCTTTCGCGTCATTTGAGCAGCCCCTTGACCTTTTTTAACAGATTGCTCGACTCGAATGGTTTGGTGATAAAATCATCGGCGCCGACCTCTTTCCCCCAGAATTTGTCGCTATCCTGCGTCTTGGCGGTCAGTATCATGACCGGGATATTCTTTGTGCTTTCGCTGTTTTTTAACTCCCGGCATGCCTGATACCCATTCAGCTTGGGCATCATGACATCCAGCAGGATGAGGTCGGGTTTGTCGCTCCTTGCCCTATCCAACCCCTCCTGGCCGTCGTTAGCAGTCAAAACCTCATAGTTTGCCATCTCCAGACGAACCTTGAGCAGGTCCGCAATTTCACGCTCATCGTCAATTATCAGGATTCGTTTCTTTTCAGCCATTGTCTCTCCTCCCTTTTTGCAACGAATGAAATTACTACCATATCACCGAACGAAGCATAAGAAAAAAACATATTACTATGCCGAACTACCGGGGCCGAACATCGACAGACGCACAGCCGGAGCGGGGGCTCCAGCGCGGTCTCGAAGTGAAAATCCTCTTTGCGATATCCCTCGATCTCCTCCGCAGCAATTCCATCTTCGCCTATGGCCAGCGAGAATCGCTTCGGATGGAAGGCCTGTCAAAATCCTTAAAGAGCTCCATGTGTCTGGCATCCCCCCTTATTTATAGATGGATAGCCAAAATTCGACAAGAGAATGATTCAATTCATTTCTTTTTCCCTTGCTCGCCGCATCCGCCTATACTAAGCACACCCCCTTTCCGTTATCCAACCAGCAACCAACAACAGAGGAGAAGAGGCCATGGCAAATGTGAACAGTCTGCCGGGGATCAACACCAGGTTTGACGGTTTCAACATCAACAACAAGTCGGGCAGAAATCACCACGATGAAGGCTACGTGGAATATGCTTGTAACCGCGATGATTGGTTCAAAGATAATTTCGACATGGCCGGCAGGAAAATTTCAGA
Source organism: Pseudomonadota bacterium (assembly GCA_043798915.1). Classification (GTDB taxonomy): domain Bacteria; phylum UBA10199; class UBA10199; order 2-02-FULL-44-16; family JAAZCA01; genus JAZDOG01. Next base: position 35,966 of record JAZDOG010000070.1, read on the forward strand.
TCACAAATATCAGTTGGAGATAGCCGTTAACAGCGAGGCCCAGATGGGGCTCTGGAACGACGGGAGAGTCGTCCTGACGTATGACGACGCGACAAATCGTTGGAACATGAAGGCCTTTGTAAATGGAAGAGAATGGACCTTTTGCAATCCGGCTGCTGCGGTAAGCTTGATCGTTTCCGGCCTTGCGTGTTTTGCATCCGATCCTGCGTCGAAAAAGGAACCGGCGAAAGAAAGCGACCTCCCGGCAAGCATCCGGGCGCTTGCCTCCAGCATAGAGCAGGATGCCAATGGCATTGTAGCCACTGCAAGCAGATACATGGCCAACAACGGTTGTAACCGCGTCACCTGGCCTTATTCGATGGAAGAAACTAAGGCTGTATATTTTGATTTTTGAGCCGCAGCTTGAAGCCCGCATTCGGTACTGCCAGCAACAATATTCAAAAGGAGGGAACATGGGCTGCTATAAAATATTCGCAGTGCTCGTGATCGCTTGTCTTTTTATATTCAGCACTACACTGGGAATTGCGAAGGGCGTGCCGCCGGGTCAGGCAAAAAAGCAGGGAATGTCGACACAATCAGCTGCGGCTTCTTCGACACCGCCGGGGTGGCAGCGCGGAAAGAAGACGGGCTGGCATGGGGGAAAAAATCCGCCGGGTTGGTCCAAGTGGGACAAAGGAAAACAAACAAAGTGGATGGACGATCGCGATCAGGCCCTCCATGAGATCAGTAACGTATCGGCTCAATACAGAATATCGTCGTCCAAACGAAACGAAATCGACTCGGCCTTCAACGAGGCGATCGCAGGCGGGCTCCTTATCAAAGACGCCAAAGACAAGCTCGTTGGCGCGCTCAAGGATGAGACTTCACGCAAGGCCCTCATGATCGATACGGCGCAGTCGGTCCTGGAGCTCCTAAAATAGAAACTACTGCCTGCGAAGCGAACCACCGGGACCGGTGGTTTAATGTTTCTATTTACAAATACCCTAAGTCATCATAGTTAATAGCGAAATCGGTACAGGAGGGGTGGGAGAGTGGCCGATTCCAGCTGCCTGCTAAGCAGTTGTACCTCACAAGGGTACCGCGGGTTCGAACCCCGCCCCCTCCGCAAAAAAGAAACGGGACCCAAACCCGGTCCCGTTTCTTTTTTGCGGAAGGCCGAGCGCCTGCGCAAGGCGCAGCTCGGTCACATTTGCTATTTTGCCTTGCCCTGATTTGCCACGGCGGCGAGTCTTTTTTTCACTTCTTCCTGATCCCCGAGATAGTAGTTTTTCAGCGGCTTCATGTCGTCGTCCAGTTCGTAGACCAGGGGGATGCCCGTGGGAATGTTGACGCCCACGATCTTGTCATCGGGGATGCCATCCAGATATTTCACGATCGCGCGCAGCGAATTGCCGTGCGCAGCGACGATGACCCTCTTGCCGGCCTTGACCGCCGGTGCGATCGCCTGATGCCAATAGGGGAGGGCCCTCTCCACCGTGTCCTTGAGGCATTCGGTGAGCGGGATTTCCTTTTTGCCGAGATCCTTATAGCGCGGGTCCATGGCCGGATTTCTCTTGTCGCCCTCTTCAAGCGGAGCGGGCCTTGTGTCGTAGCTTCGCCGCCAGAGGAGGACCTGGCTTTCGCCGTATTTCGCCGCGGTCTCGGACTTGTTGAGACCCTGCAGGGCGCCGTAATGTTTTTCGTTGAGCCGCCAGGAATTGTGGACGGGGATCCACATGAGGTCCATCGCATCCATCACGAGCCACAGCGAGCGGATGGCGCGCTTGAGGACCGACGTGAAGGCCAGGTCGAACGTGAAGTTTTCCTTTTTCAGGATCTGCCCGGCATTTCGCGCCTCCCGGATTCCATCTTCGGACAGATCCACATCCGTCCAGCCCGTGAAGAGGTTTTCCTTGTTCCAGACGCTTTCTCCGTGCCGGAGCAATACCAGTTTTTTCATATGATAATTTTCCTTATATCTTTGCGACGTGAAGTGCGACGAGGGCGGCGATGCCGGCCGCCCAGCAGTAATATGAGAACCACGAGATATTCCCCTTCTGGATTATGGCGAGCATCCATCGCACACATGCAAAACCCACGATCGCCGAAACGACGGTGCCGACGATCACCGCCGGCAGGATGTCAGAGGTGAGAAGCCTGAAGTCCTTCATCTGGAGCATCACCGCGCCGCCGATGGCGGGGACCGAGAGCAGGAAGGCGAATCTCGCGGCGTGCCTTCTGTCGAATCCCATGAAGAGCCCGCCGGAGATCGTCGAGCCAGATCGGGATATGCCCCGAAACAGCGCCGAAACGGCCTGCATGAGACCGATCACCAGGGCGTGCCACCATTTTGTCCCGGAGAGCGAGATATCCTTCTTCGGCGCGAATCGCGTGCACCACAGCATGACGCCGGTGATCAGGAACATGCAGGCCGCGAACGTGGCGTTGGAGATCATTCGCTCCAGAAAGTGTTTGAATGGCGCCGCGATGACGACGGCCGGCAGCGTGCCGATGATGAGAAGCAAACCCAGCTTGCGGCCCTCGCGCGGTGTGAGCTTTCCCGGCTCCGATGCTGCGCCGGGTTGGTCCTTCCAGCAAAAGAAGCTCGTGACGATCTGGACGATATCGCGCCAGAATACGGCGATGACCGCGGCCAATGTCCCCGCGTGCAGGCAGACGTCGAATGCCAGCAGCTTGCCGTTTTCGAGGGAGATGCCCAGCAGCTGCTGCACGATGACCAGGTGCCCGGAGCTGGAGACCGGCAGGAATTCCGTGGCGCCCTGCAGGGCGCCCAGACAGACGGCGGTCAACATAGAAAGATGTTCCATGAATCCTCCCCTTATTTCCGCATTGCCTAGCATGATTTGTATCTCTGGGAAAGTGTCTAAAAGCGGCGGTGCGACGATTCGCTTGACGCGGCAATGATGCCCCGGATAAAGATAAATTACTATCAACGCGATAGGGCGTTGGATTGAATCACGGAGACTGTCATGAAAAAAACATTATCCTTTCTTGCCATGATGGCGGCGTTTCTGGTCGCGGCGACGGCTGTGGCAGAGACGCCTAATTTCACGATAAGGAAATTTTCGGAAAACGAGTTCTCCACCTTCACGAAGGTCTTCGGCGAGATGCGCGGGCCGCTCCGCTCGGAGATACTCAAGGACAAGAAGACTGATTTCGAAAACGCCGATCCGCTCAAATACGTGATGAAGGTCAAGGATGCGAAGGACGTGAAGAAGGCCCTCAAGGACGCCGGGATAACCTGGGATCAATTCGAAGAGCTCATGGGCAACGTCCTCATGGCCTATTTCAGCATCCAGCCGGAGAAGACGAAAGCAGCGCTCATCAAACAGCTGGCCGACTACGGCCTCTTCATGAATGTGGACGCGATCCCCGAGGAATACCGGTCGCTCGTGACCGAGGTCCTCAAGACCGACGCCGGGGCGGCCCTCGCCGGCGCCGCGCTCGAGATGGTCATACAGATCCCGCCGGAGAACGTCGCCATCGCCAAAAAGGAACAGAAGCAGCTCGACCGCTTCTTCTACACGAAATACTGGAAGGACAAGCTGGGGTGACCGATGGTGTCTGAAAATATTTCGGAAAAACTTTCCGCTACAGACCGATATTTGACGCTCTGGATATTCCTCGCCATGGCCGTGGGCGTCGGCGGAGGCTGGCTCTATCCGCAGGTGAAGGACGCGATCAACCTCTTTCAGGTCGGCACCACGAACATCCCGATCGCGATAGGCCTCATCCTCATGATGTATCCTCCGCTGGCCAGGGTGAGATATGAGGAGATGGGGGATGTCTTTCGTGACTATAAAGTCCTCTTCCTCTCCCTGATACAGAACTGGGTAATCGGGCCGATACTGATGACCGCGCTGGCGCTGATTTTTTTGCGCGGCTATCCAGAATACATGGTGGGCCTCATCATGATAGGGCTCGCCAGGTGCATCGCTATGGTCATCGTCTGGAACGCCTTGGCCCGTGGTGATGCGGAGTATGCGGCGGGTCTCGTGGCTTTTAACTCTGTCTTCCAGGTCCTCTTCTATTCCGTTTACGCATACGTCTTCATCACCATAGTCCCGACATGGTTTGGATTGAGCGGGGCCGTAGTGCAGATCACCATCGGGCAGATAGCGAAGAGCGTCTTCATTTACCTCGGGATTCCCTTCATCGCCGGTTTCGTCACGAGGTTTGTGCTGAAGGGGTTGAAGGGCAGGGAGTGGTACGAGAAAAAATTCATTCCTAAAATCAGCCCGATCACGCTGGTTGCGCTGCTCTTCACCATCGTGGTGATGTTTTCACTCAAAGGGGAATACATCGTGAGGCTCCCCCTCGATGTCCTGAGGATAGCGGTTCCCCTCCTCATCTATTTCGTTGTCATGTTCATGCTCTCCTTCTTCATGGGCCGGAAGGCCGGCGCAAATTATCCGAAGACCGCCACATTAGCGTTCACCGCCGCCAGCAACAACTTCGAGCTGGCGATCGCGGTCGCCGTGGCCGTCTTCGGCATAAACTCCGGCGCGGCGTTCGCCGCCGTGATCGGGCCGCTGGTGGAGGTGCCGGTCATGATCGGGCTCGTCACCGTGGCGCTCTGGTTCAAGAGGCGCTGGGCCTGGAAATGAAAATCATGTAAAGGCACTGCCCATGGCACTGCTCACGATCAGCGATCTGTGCGTCTCCTTCAGCGGACCCATGCTGCTCGACCATGTGGGCTTGAGCGTAGAGCGCGGCGAGAGGATCTGCCTCGTCGGGCGCAACGGGACCGGAAAGTCGACGCTCATGAAGGTCATCGTGGGCGATCTAGCGCCGGATTCTGGCGAGGTCGCGCGCGAGCGCGGCACGGTCTTCGCCTGCCTCCCGCAGGAGGTGCCGCTCGGACTCTCCGGCGCCGTCTTCGACGTCGTCGCCGGCGGGCTCAAAGAGACCGGTGATCTCCTGGCGGAGCACCACGCTATCGGCGCGCGCCTCGTTGGTCACGGCGACCCGGCGCTCATGAAGCGCCTGGACGAGATCCAGCATGAGCTCGAGCGCTCCGGAGGTTGGCTCATGCACCGCGAGGTAGAGATCGTGATCGCGCACATGCGCCTCGACCCTGAGGCGCGCTGCGAATCTCTCTCCGCCGGGATGAAGCGGCGCGTGCTGATGGCGCGCGCTCTGGTCGGCAAGCCCGACCTCCTTCTTCTCGACGAGCCGACGAACCACCTCGACATCGACACGATCCGCTGGCTGGAGGAATATCTGCGCGACGCCGCAGGCTCGCTGCTCTTCGTCACGCACGACCGGATGTTTCTGCGCCGGCTCGCCACGCGCATCGTGGAACTAGACCGAGGCAAGCTCGTGAGCTGGGCGTCGGACTACGACACCTACCTCGAGCGGAAGGAGGCCGCCCTCGACGCCGAGGAGAAGCAGCGGGCCGGGTTCGACAAAAAACTGGCGGAGGAGGAGGCCTGGCTCCGAAAGGGTGTGCGCGCGAGGCGCACCCGCAACGAGGGGCGCGTCCGGGCGCTCATGAGGATGCGCGAGATCAAGCAGTCGCTCCGGCAGCGCGTCGGCTCCGTGCGCATCGAGGCGCAGGAGGCCCAGCGCGCAGGCAGGCTCGTGATCGAGGTGGAGGACGCCGCCTTCAGCTATCCGGGTGTTCCGATCGTGCGCGATTTTTCGACGACTATCATGCGCGGCGATAAGATCGGCATCATCGGCCCCAACGGATCGGGCAAGACGACCCTCCTGCGCCTGCTCCTCGGCGAGCTTCCGCTCGAGAGCGGAACCGTGCGCCGTGGCACGCACCTGCAGGTCGCATATTTCGATCAGCTCCGCGCTCAGCTTGCAGAGGATCGCTCGGTCCAGGACAACATCTGCGACGGCAACACGCTCCTCACGATCGACGGAAAACAGCGGCATGTCCTGGGATACCTGCAGGACTTCCTCTTCGAACCGGCCCGCGCGCGCTCGCCGGTGTCGGTGCTCTCTGGCGGGGAGCGCAACCGGCTGATGCTCGCCAAACTCTTTGCCATGCCGTCGAATGTTCTCGTCTTCGACGAGCCGACCAACGATCTGGACGCGGAGACGCTCGACCTTTTGGAGGAGATGCTCATCGGATACGCCGGCACGGTCCTGCTCGTCAGCCACGATCGCGCCTTCCTCAACAACGTCGTGACGAGCAACATCGTCATGGAGGGCGGGGGGAAGGTCGGCGAGTACGTCGGCGGCTACGACGACTGGCTGCGCCAGCGCGCGGTGAAAGCGCCGCCCGCCGCTGCCGGCGGAAAGCAAAGGCGCGAGGCGCCGAAGGCCCAGGGGCCGCGCAAACTTTCGTTCAAGGAGAAGGCCGAGCTCGACCTTCTGCCGGCGCGGATCGAGGCGTTCGAGAAGGAAAAACACGAGCGCTTGAGTTCGATGTCGGACGCGAAGATCTACGAGAAGGAGGGCGGCATTGCGGAGGCGACGGCTCGTATCGCCCGGATCGAGGAGGAACTCGCTGCGGCGTACGCCCGCTGGAACGAGCTCGAAAACAGGCGCTGATTCAATAATTACATGGCTTTCCGCCCCATGTTGGTGTAGGGAACTGCCATGCACAAGACCGCCAGGACGGAAAAACTCCGAAATATCGCCATCATCGCCCACGTCGACCACGGCAAGACGACGCTCGTGGATTTCATGCTCCGGCAGAGCGGCACCTTCCGCGAGAACCAGGCCGTGGACGAGCGCGTCATGGACAGCATGGACCTGGAACGCGAGCGCGGGATCACGATCGCCTCGAAGAACTGCTCCGTCTCCTGGAAGGGGATCAAGATTAACATCATCGATACCCCTGGTCATGCCGATTTCGGCGGCGAGGTGGAGCGGGGCCTCAAGATGGTGGACGGCGCCATACTTCTCGTGGACGCCTCCGAAGGCCCGCTGCCGCAGACGCGCATTGTGCTCAAGAAGGCGCTCGAGGCGAATCTCAAGATCATCGTGGTCATCAACAAGATCGACCGCAAGGATGCGCGCCCGGAGGAGGTCCTGGACGAGGTCTACAGCCTCTTCATCGACCTCGACGCGAACGACGACCAGGTCGACTTCCCGGTCCTTTATGCGATCGGCCGCGACGGCATCGTGAAGGAAGAACTCGCGGGGGAGGGATCGGACCTGGCGCCGCTCTTCGAAACTATCCTCTCCGAGGTGCCGCCACCGCGCTACGATCCCGCCGAGCCGTTCCAGATGCTCGTGACGAATCTCTCCTATTCCGACTACATGGGGCGGCTCGCGATCGGCCGCATCTTCAACGGCACTGCCTTGAAGAACGACGCGCTGGTGTGCATCGGAGCGGACGGGGAGCCCAGGTCTCTCAAAGTGACGGGCCTGCAGGGATTCTCCGGAATCCAGGTGCGGGAGGTGGAGTCGGTCGTGCCGGGTGACATCGTCATCCTCTCCGGAATCGACCATGTCGACATCGGCGACACGATCTGCACCGTAGACTCTCCCAAAGCGCTGCCACGCATCACGGTCGACGAGCCCACGGTCGCGATGAGGTTCATGTGCAACACCTCGCCGTTCTCCGGCCGCGACGGCCAGTACGTCCAGTCGCGCATGATCCTGGAATGGCTCGAGAAGGAGTGCAGGCTCAACGTGGCCCTGCGCGTGGAGCCGGGCGAAAACGCCCAGACCTTCATCGTCAAGGGGCGCGGCGAATTCCAGATGGCCATCCTCGTGGAGACGATGCGGCGCGAGGGATTCGAGCTCGGCGTCGGCCGCCCTCAGGTTATAATGAAGGAGTCGAACGGCGTGCGCTTTGAGCCGATCGAGCACCTCTACATCGACATCCAGGAGGAGTTCACCGGGGCCGTGACCGAGAAGCTCTCGCGTCGGCTCGGCCGCATGATCAACATGGTGAACCACGGGACCGGCCGCGTGTGCCTCGAGTTCTCCATCCCGTCGCGCGGCCTCATCGGCTACCGCAACGAGTTCCTGACGGACACCAAGGGGACGGGCCTCATGAATTCGTATGTGCAGGGCTACGAGCCCTACCGCGGAGACTTAACGGGCAGGGTCGCCGGGACGCTGGTGTCGGACCGCGCGGGCAGGACCGTGCCGTACGCGATCTTTCACCTGGAGCCGCGCGGCGCGTTCTTCGTGGAGCCCGGGGTCGAGGTCTACGAGGGGATGATCGT
>JAZDOG010000055.1:0-54193 GCA_043798915.1 Pseudomonadota bacterium
GTGATCATGTTCCGACATCGCCAGATGTTTATCGGGCTCGCCGTAGTATTGTTTGCCGCAGCCCTTCTCTCCGCATGCGGCGGCTCTCGCGCAGTCGTTGCCCGTGACCCAAAGCGCTTCATAAGGGAGCATGAGCTCGAACGCCTCCCCAAGTTCGACATCCCGGTGGAGATGAACGACCGGGTTGTCGCCTGGATGGAGTATTTTCAGGGGCCGGGCAGAAAGCACTTCAGGCGCTATCTCGAGCGCTCCGGGCGCTACATCCCCCTCATGCAGGAGATACTCAAGAGGGAGGGGATGCCCAAGGACCTCGTGTACATCGCCCTCATAGAGAGCGGCTTCAACACGCAGGCGCGTTCCTGGGCGGGCGCCGTGGGCCCGTGGCAGTTCATGCCCTATACTGGCAAGGACTACGGCCTCAAGATAGATGGTTGGGTGGATGAAAGGCGCGATCCATACAAGGCGACCGCTGCGGCTGCAGAGTATTTCAAGGACCTCCACGGTCAGTTCGGAGATTGGTACCTTGCCATCACATCGTACAACGCAGGGCCGGGGAGGGTGCAGAGGGCCATCGAAGCGACCGGGACGAGGAATTTCTGGGAACTCTCCGAGAACCGCAAGGTGCTGCTGCCGGAACAGCGCGACTATGTGCCCAAATACATCGCTGCGGCCATCATCGCAAAGATGCCCGAGCGCTTCGGATTCGACAGGATCGACTACAAGAACCCGTTCGACTTCGACAAGGGGAGCGTGGAGACGCAGACCGATATTTCGGTCATCGCAAAATGCGCGGGCGTTTCCGAGGATGACATCGTCGATCTGAACCCGCATCTTGTGCGCGGGGCCACGCCGCCGGAGGCGCACAACTACGAGATCCGCCTGCCCAGGGGGACCTCCAGGGCATTTCACGAAAAATATGCCGCCCTTTCCAAGGAGGAGCGCATACAGGTCGTGAGGTACCAGGTTCAGCGCCGCGACACGCTCGCCAGCATCGCGAGGCGCTATGGCATCAGCGCCCGTCAGCTCGCTTCCGCCAACGGCCTGTCGCAGACGCGCGGCCGCCTGGAGAGGGGGACCACGCTCACGATACCGGTGTCCGGTGCGTCAGCCAGGTACCCGGCAGCCAGATACGCCGCGGAGGGTGACGGCGGAAGCTCCGGGAGGAGTGTGAGACAGGTCAGGCACACGGTGAAGCGCGGCGAGACGGCCGCGAAGATTGCGCGCAACTATGGCGTCACGCTCCGTCAGCTGATGGCATGGAACAACTTGAAAAACTTGAAGAGGGTTCATGCCGGGATGAAGCTCGTGGTACACAGCGGCCCTGGATCCGTCGCTTCGGATGATGGCGGCGAGGGCGCCGTGGCGAAGAAGGAGCACATGGTGAAACACGGCGATACTATTTCGACGATCGCGCGGCGATACGGCGTCACGGCCAAACAGCTGATCGCGATGAACGATCTCCGGCCGGATGCTCGGCTCAAGGCCGGGACGAGGCTGGTGATAAGGAAGGGAAAGGCCGCGCCGAGGGCCTCTGAAGAGGGCGGGGAAGGGAATTCGGGCGGCGGTGGCGTGGTCGTGAAGAGCGAGTATAAGGTAAAACATGGCGATACGCTGGCGACGATCGCGCGGCGATACGGGATCACGACGAAACAGCTGATGGCGCTCAACGACATTCGCAGGGAAAGGGATCTGCGTCCGGGGATGAAGCTCGTGATCCGCCAGGCACGCGCGGCTTCTCCTGCCGGTTCGCCTGTGAAGCTTGCCGATTCGCAGAAGGGCGCGCCTGGTCGCGCGGCGCTGGAACACAAGGTGAAGCGCGGAGAGACGCTCTCGCAGATCGCAAGCCGCTATGACGTGTCCACGAAAGAGCTCATGGCCATGAACAACATCCGCGATGCGAGGGGTGTCAAGACCGGCATGAGCCTCGTCATCAAACCTGCGACGAGGAAGGCCTCGCCTGCGGCGGAGAGGCAGAAGGTCGCCCTGAAGGCGGCGAAGGATGAGGAGACGGTGGAGGTGCGCGAGGCGCCGGTAAAGAAGATGACTGTGGCCTCCAATGCCCCTATACGGAACGAGGGAGAGCATGTCCAGATGGACTTGGCGTCGCCGGGCGGACTCTCGGACCAGCTGCCGCCCGCTTCGCCCGATGTGCAGCCTGCAAAAGAGGAGAAGGCCGATACCCCGGCGGCTGCCCCCAAGGCTCAGGTGAAATCTGACAATGCCGGCGGTCAGGTCGTATACAAGGTCAAGGACGGGGACACGCTCTGGGACATCGCGCGCAAACACAAGGTGACCATCGCCCAGATCCAGAAATGGAACAACCTGAGCGATCCCTCGGCGGTGAAGCCTGGAACCTCGATCACGATCAGGAAAGAGTGAGAAGCAAGAAAATTTCCGGCATCAACCATCGATCTCAATCTTGAACGTCTCCAATATCGTCCTGATGGCGGGATGGGAGATGACCTCATTGCAATCCGGCCCGCCTCTGTTGCCTGTGCTTATGCCTGCTTCGAGCAACAGGTTTGGCTCCAGGTATATGGCGCAGAAGTTGCTTCTCGCATGTGCGATCCCCTGAATCCAGGATATGGCCTTCGCCTGATGGCCTGCCACCTTTAGCGTGGTGGGCGAACCCCATTCTGCCGGTTGTATCTTGCGGCTGGTCATCAAGGCGCCGCTCACGATATTTTTTATCTCCGCGGAGGCATCCGCATCCCCTGCCGCGTAGACGCTGAATAAAAGTGTGCCGCCCGGAGGACCGCTGAGCACGACGTATCTTGCCTTGTCAGGAAACGGAAGGACGCCGATCCCCAGGTTCGCCGGCCTCCGGAGTGAAAACGCGACGGGCGGAAGCGAATGTGAGATGGCATCTTTCGTGCTGCTCCTGTACAGCTCTTTAGCTGCCGGCCGTGCGGGCGATCCGTGCATCAGGAATAAAGCAGCCGATGATATTGCGATAAACAGTTTAGGGTTTTTCATGCGCATAATGCCTATTGCCTCGCTTCGACGAGGGCGTTCACGACGCCCGGATCGGCTAGCGTGGAGGTGTCGCCGAGGTTGGAGATGTCACCCTCCGCGATCTTCCTGAGTATCCGCCGCATGATCTTGCCCGAGCGCGTCTTCGGCAGCGCGTCAGTGAAGTGGATCTTGTCGGGCGTTGCTATCGGCCCGATCTCCTTGCGGACGTGGGCGATGAGCGTCTTCTTGACGTCGTCGGAGGGCTTGTTGCCGGACTTGAGCGTGACGTAGGCGTAGAGGCCCTGGCCCTTGATTTCGTGCGGGAAGCCCACCACCGCCGCCTCGGCTACCAGAAAATTCGAAACGAGGGCGGATTCGACCTCTGCCGTCCCGATCCTGTGGCCTGATACGTTGATCACATCGTCGACGCGGCCCATGAGCCAGTAATAGCCTTCCTCGTCAACGCGCGCGCCGTCGCCCGTGAAATAGACCCCGGGGAACATCGTAAAATACGTCTCGCGGAAACGCTCGTGGTGGTTGTAGACGGTGCGCATCATCCCCGGCCACGGCTCTTCGATCACGAGGTAGCCCCCTTCGTTCGGACCGCACTGCGTGCCGTTCTCGCGAACGACCTTGGGTTTCACGCCGAAGAACGGGAACGTCGCCGATCCCGGCTTCGTGGCGATTGCGCCCGGCAGCGGCGAGATGAGGATGCCGCCGGTCTCTGTCTGCCACCATGTGTCCATGATCGGCGCCTTCTCGTGGCCGATGTTCTTGTAGTACCAGATCCACGCCTCGGGGTTGATCGGTTCGCCGACCGAGCCCAGGACGCGCAGCTTCGAGAGGTCGTGCTTCTTCGTCCACTCCTCGCCCTCGCGCATCAGGGAGCGGATCGCCGTCGGCGCGGTGTAGAAGATCGTCACGCCGTGCTTGGCGCAGACCTCCCAGAACCTGCCTGCGTCCGGGTATGTGGGCACGCCCTCGAACATGAGGGAGGTGGCCCCGGTGGCGAGCGGACCGTACACGATGTATGTGTGCCCGGTGACCCAGCCGATGTCGGCGGTGCACCAGAAGATGTCCTCGTCATGATAATCGAAGATGTACTTGAAGGTCGTCGCGGCGAAGACCATGTAGCCGCCCGTGGTGTGAAGCACGCCCTTGGGTTTGCCGGTCGAGCCGGAGGTGTAGAGGATGAAGAGCGGGTCCTCTGCGTTCATCCTCTCGGCCTCGCATGTCGATGAAACATCAGCCATCGCATCGTGCCACCAGATGTCGCGCCCTGCCTTCATCTCCGTCGGGGCGCCGGTGTGCTTGTAGACGATGCAGGTCCTGACCGGGTTGCCGGCCTCCTCGCACATCCGCATCGCCTCATCCGCGCCCGTCTTGAGCGGGATGGCCTTCGTGCCGCGGTAAGAGCCGTCGGTCGTAACGAGGAACGTGCATCCTGAATCGATGATGCGGTCCCTGAGGGCCTCAGCGGAAAAACCTCCGAAGACTATGGAGTGGATCGCGCCGATCCTCGCGCATGCGAGCATCGCTATCGGCAGCTCAGGTATCATCGGCATGTAGATCGAGACCCTGTCGCCGCGCTTGACGCCGTTCTTCTTGAGGACGTTGGCGAACTTGCAGACCTTGCCGAGGAGCTCCTTGTAGGTGTAGGTGCGGGTGGCCTTCGGGTCGTTGCCTTCCCAGATGATCGCCCTGCGGTCGCCCCTGCCGGCATCGACGTGCCTGTCCAGGCAGTTGACCGACATGTTTGTCTCGGCCCCCTCGAAGAACTTTATGTCGATCTTTCCCTTGAAATCAAAGGAGCGGACCTTGTCCCACTTCTTGTACCAGACGAACGACCCGGCCATCTCCGACCAGAACCCTTCGGGGTCGTTGATCGACCGGTCGTACATCTTCTTGTAGTCGCTGAAATTCTTGATCCAGGCCTTTTCGCTCAGCGCGTGAGGCGGGTCAAACTTGCGGGTTTCCTCCATCATCGACTTGATAGTGTGTGTTTCTGCCATGACTATTCTCCTCCTTATAAGGATGGTGTTAAAGCGGTCGGACAACAGCCGCCGATATAGCGGCAGGTGGAGGCTCTATAGCGTTTGTGGGCCGATGTCAACTGATGCAGAAGCATCAGATATCAGCTATCAGTCAACCCTGATTTACTGAAGGTTTTACTGACAGCTGAGAGCTGAGAGCTGATAGCCGACGTTTGAATTTCAGCGATCCAGCCGAGGGGCCTGAGTGGGCTGGGCGCTGTCGCGCGAGGGGGAGGGTGCCGCCTGTTTGACCGCCCCCTTAGAATTTGCCGGCAGCGGTCGCGGCATGCCGTCGGGGAGAGAGAGTGTGGGCGAGGAAATCGGTGCGGTTGTGTTCGAAGCGAACGGCATGCCGGTGGACACGACCCCTTCGCCGATGATCTCCGCGGTTATGGCGAAGAAAAATACCGCACAAGCCAACGATGCAATGCGCTTCATCTTCATGATGTCGCCTCCGGTATGTGTTGTTGCCTGCATACCGTTATCGGCGATTGCTCAAAAAAGTTGCGTCCTATTTTTAAGGGTAAGGCAGGTATTCATGGTTTCGGCTAAAATATATTGCTTTATGCTATATAATGGTATAATATTCATATAAGATCTATATGTATATATGGGATCCACAAAAGAGCGCTGCAAACAAGCGCAAGCACGGCATATCCTTCGAAGAGGCGCGGGATTCGATCTTCGAGGGGAAAAATATTGTGGCAGTGGATGTGGCTTATAGCAAGGGTGAGACCAGACATGCGGTCATCGGAAAATTCGGGGGCAAATACTACGCAGGTATTTTTACGATACACACAGGAGGGGTCCGCATAATATCGGTGAGGAGGGCGCGCGATGAAGAAGCGAGACATGCAAAAGATAGAGGACTTTGACGAGGCGTTTGATGATGGGAAGGTCTCCATCGACTTCAAGGGGGGCACCTTGACCGAAGGCATAAGCGCGCTGGTCAAGTTGCCGCCACTGGCGGTGCCGGCTTGGCTCGCCCTTGAAATAGAGGCTATCTCGAAGATTCAGGCCAACTCAAAATCGTCGGTGATTCGCCAGCTCCTTGTGGAGGCTATCGAGGGAAAACGGAGGATGGCGTCGTGACAAGCGGTTCAGAACTTCCACGTCCTTATTAGCTTTAGGACACCTTTAAAGATTCCCTCATTCATTCTCGTACCGCGCGGGGATCTTGCCCTTGCCCTCGCAGTGGGGGCAGGCCTCTTTGAGGCTGAAGGTGTTGAAGATCGTCCGACCGTACCACTCCTGTTCGTAGCCATGGTGGTCGTAGGCCAGGTGGGAGAGTTCGTGCGCGAACGTCTGGAGGATCTCGAGCTTCGACAGGGGAACGAGGACGCGTTTCTTCCTTCCGTTCGTCGTGCGCTCGGCGGTCGAATGCGTGGCGAGCGTTATGGTCCTGTCGGCGCGGCAGCAGTTGCCGAGCGTGCGGTGTTCCTTGCGAAGTTGGGGCCGAAACGATCGGACGGTGCGGGGCACCACCATCGCAGGCATCCTTTTTTCAACCCGGGTGAGATACTTTCCTATCCAGGCGAGGGGCTTGGATATCCTCGTGCTCCCGAGCTTGTGTCGATTTGATCTCTGCTTTGTTCTGCGCGGCGGCATATGGAATATCATAATCCACATGCCGGACAATTCAAGCCGTTTCGTCAAGCCCGGACCCGTAACGAGGCGCCTGCAGAAGGCATATTTCGATATCGTGCACGGAAACGACGAGCATTATATGCGCTGGATCACCATTTTTTAGAGCTAAAATCCACTCGCAGGGGGGGTACCCCCCTATATGTGTCGTTTTTTCTTTTTTTCTATTATGGAATCTGCTATAAGTACCTCTGGCAATTCGACAACCATCGGCGATTCGCTTTCTAAAGGAGCGGCGCCCAGCTTAAGGAGGAGTTATGGTAAAGAAGAAAAAAGCAAAGAAGAAGAAGGTCACGAAGAAGGGTGGCAAGAAGAAGGCGTTCGGCGGCTACACAGTCAATTTCAAGGACTGTCTGCACACGCTCGAGAACATCTTCGGGACGAAGCCGATCCCGCCGAGCCAGATGACGAAGAAACTGTGGGCGTATGTGAAGAGGAACCGCCTCAACACGAAATAAGCTGCATGAGTCGAGAAACGAGCCCCGGCTGGGAAACCCAGCCGGGGTTTTTTCTTGCGCTTGATGCTCGGTTCGGGGTAAATGGGCGCGCTGAAAAACTTCAGGGGGTTTTTGAAATGAGCCCAAGATACCGCACAGGAGGCGACCGCTTCGGCCGCCATAGGGTCATCGCCCCGGATGGAGCGCTTCCTCAGGCCGCAACTAAGCTCGACAACTCGCTTCCCATCTACGACGACGAGATCCTGATCGATGTGAAGACGCTCAACATCGATTCGGCCTCGTTCCGCCAGATGCGCGAAGCGGCCGGCGGCAAACCGGAGGGCATAGCCCGGCAGGTCCTGGAGAACGTGAAGAACATGGGGAAGCAGCAGAACCCCGTGACCGGATCCGGCGGCATGCTCCTTGGAACGGTCGCCGAGATAGGCCCTCGCTATTCCAACTCCGCAGGTGTCGAGGCAGGAGACAGCATCTGCACCCTCGTCTCCTTGACCCTCACGCCGCTCGCAATCGACAGGATCGAGGCGGTTCACGACTCCGAACAGATCGACATCGAGGGGAAGGCGGTGCTCTTCGATTCAGGGGTGCTGGCGAAAATCCCCGACGATATCGACCTCAACGTCTGTCTCGCCCTCCTGGACGTCGCCGGTGCGCCTCCCCAGGCCGCCAGGCTCGCAAAAGCGGGCGACGTCGTCTACATCGTCGGAGCTGGCAAATCCGGAATACTTTGCGCGGCGACGATCCGCGAAAAGCTGGGAAAGAACTGCCGCATAATCGTCTCGGCCACCCGA
Source organism: Pseudomonadota bacterium (assembly GCA_043798915.1). Classification (GTDB taxonomy): domain Bacteria; phylum UBA10199; class UBA10199; order 2-02-FULL-44-16; family JAAZCA01; genus JAZDOG01. Next base: position 7,879 of record JAZDOG010000055.1, read on the forward strand.
AAGGAGAGCGTGGAGTCGATGAAGGCACTCGGGACCGCAGACGAGTGCTTCATAGCCAACGCGCTGAATCCAGCCGAGACGATGGACATGGTGGAGGCAGCCACCGGCGGAGAGATGTGCAACCTCGTGATCAACACCGCAAACGTGGAGGGCACGGAGCTCGCTTCGGTGCTCGCCTGCAGGCAGGGCGGCAAGGTATATTTCTTCAACATGGCGACGAATTTCCAGAAGGCGGCGCTGGGAGCCGAGGGCGTGGGGATGGACGTGGAGATGATCATCGGCAATGGATACGCGCCGGGCCACGCCGAGTTCACCCTCGATCTCTATCGCCGGAACGCCGTAGTGAAGAAGTGGTTCGACGAGAAGTTCGGTGCGTAAGTACGTCAGGTGAATTTATGATAGATACCCAGGATCCAAAATACTACCAGCGCATCAAGATATGGTCCAAGGTCTCGCTCGATGAGTGGAACGACCCCGTCTGGCAGATGCAAAACATCGTGACCGATACGGAAGGGCTCTCCCGCGTCATCAAACTCTTGGCCAAGGAGAGGGAAGAGGTGGACCGCGCGGTAAAATACTCGCGCTTCCAGGCGACGCCCTACTACCTCTCGCTGATAGATGACAACAATCCGGAATGCCCTATAAGGATGCAGATCGTACCGTCGATCGCGGAGCTCCAGCCCGGGCTCGGCGATCTCACCGATCCCCTTGCGGAGGATTCCGATTCGCCAGTGCCTAGGCTCGTGCACCGCTATCCCGACAGGGTCCTCTTCCTGGTCTCCGACGTCTGCTCGATGTATTGCCGCTTCTGCACGCGCAGGCGCCACATACTCAACCGCACGCCGAGGGAGCTCTCGGCCGAGCACGACAGGGCGGTGGGCTACATCGCGTCACATCCAGAGATAAGGGACGTGATCCTCTCCGGCGGCGACGCCCTCATGCTCTCGGTCGATATGCTGGAGGGGATAATAAAGAAGCTCCGCAAACTGCCGCACGTGGAGATAATAAGGGTCGCCTCGCGCACCCCCTGCGTCTTCCCGATGAAGGTCACCGAGGAGTTCGCGTCGATGCTCGCGAAGCACCAGCCGATCTATTTTATGACGCACTTCAATCATCCGTACGAGGTGACGCCCAGTTCGGCCGCAGCGTGCGCCAGGATAGCGAATGCCGGGATACCGCTCCACAACCAGTCGGTGCTCTTGCGCAGAATCAACTCCGACCCGAGGGTCATGAAGAAGCTGTCGCACGAGCTTCTGAAAATGCGCGTGAGGCCCTACTACATCTACCAGTGCGACCTCGCCGAGGGGATAGAGCATTTCAGGACGTCCGTCTCGATGGGTTTCGAGATAATGGAGTATCTGAGGGGGCACACATCGGGGCTTGCGCTTCCGACATTTGTCATAGATGCGCCGGGCGGCGGCGGGAAGATACCGGTGATGCCCAGCTACCTCCTGACCCTTACGGACAGCTGTGCGGTGGTCCGAAACTATCGCGGCATGATGAGCGGCTACACGAATCCACGCGAGCGCGACTGCCGCTGTTCGACGGCGGGGGATGTCGCGGCATCGCTCGCCCCCGAATCCCCGAGCAACAGGGGATATCTCGACCTGATCGAGGGCAAGAGGGTGACGCTGAAACCGCAGGTGTAGTGTTATAGATTCCCTCCCCTTTGTAAGGGGAGGGTCAGGGTGGGGTAGATATATGAAACAGATTCATCGATGATCTACCTCCCCCGGCCCCTCCTTACAAAGGAGGGGAGAAAGCTCATATGTCCTACAGGAAACTCAATCTCGACCGCGACAAGATAGACCAATGCCGCTCCGTGGCGCATCGAATAGTGGCGCCTGTCCACAGGTATATCGACAGACACTCGACGACCTCCATCGAGCGCGCGGTCCTGCGCGTGATGGGCGTCGAAGACGCCACCGACGAGATGCCGCATGCGAACCTCATCGTCGACAGGTTCTCCCGCGACGCCTTGAGGCGGGGGATCGCATGGTGGTTTGGAAAGGCCGCCGCGCACACCGGCCTCGATGCCGCACCGCTTGCGAAGAGGCTCGCTTCCGGGGAGCTCAAACTCGAAAATATCCCCGATGTATCCGAAGAAAAAATCAGGCGGGCGGCGGAAGATATGGCCGCCAGCGGGCTCAAGAGGATCGACGAGGCGCGGGGTCAGCGCGAGCGCCTGCGGGCGCGCCTGGGAGAAGGGCCGCCTCCGTTCAAATATCTCATCGTCGCCACCGGCAACATCTACGACGACTGCGCGCAGGCCGTCTCGGCCGTGGAGTGCGGTGCCGACATCATCGCGGTCATACGCACGACAGCGCAGTCGCTCCTGGACTATGTGCCGGACGGCATCTCGACCGAAGGGACCGGCGGGACGCTCGCGACACAGGCCAACTTCCGGGTCATGAGGAAGGCGCTCGACGAAGCGGCGCAGAAGGCGGGCCGCTATATCCGCCTCACGAACTACTCCTCGGGGCTATGCATGTCCGAGATAGCTGCGATGGCCGCGGAGGAGCGGCTCGACGTCCTCCTCAACGACTCGATGTACGGGATCCTCTTCCGCGACATCAACATGAAGAGGACGTTCGTCGACCAGCATTTTTCGCGCCTAATCTGCGCGAGGGCCGGCATCGTCATCAACACGGGCGAGGACAACTACCTGACGACCACCGACGCCTACAGGAACGCTCACCACGTGCTCACGAGCCAGTTCATCAACGAGCAGTTCGCTATCCTCGCGGAGCTGCCGCCGGAGCTCATAGGGCTGGGCCACGCCTTCGAGATAGACCCGTCGATAGAGGACGGCATGCTCTACGAGCTCGCGCAGGCGCAGATGGTCAGGGAGATATTCCCGCGCGCGCCCATCAAATACATGCCTCCGACCAAGCACATGACCGGCGACATAATGCAGGGCAACGTCATGGACGCGATGTTCAACGTCTGCGGGATAATCACCGAGCAGACGATCCAGCTGCTCGGCATCCCCACAGAGGCGATGCACAATCCGCACCTGCAGGACCGCTACTGGGCGCTCAAGAACGCGAACTACATCTTCCATACCGCCAGGCACATAGGGGACGAGGTGACCTTTGTCCCAAACGGCAAGATCGCGCGCCGCGCTCACACCGTCCTCGAGAACGCGCACAAGCACTTGAAGAAGGTGGAGACGGCCGGACTCATGAAGGCGATCGGGCAGGGGATGTTTGCCGAAATCGAGCGAGATGAGAACGGCGGCAAGGGCCTCGAAGGCGTGTTCCAGAAGGATAGGAATTATTTTAATCCAATTCTGGATTTGTTGAAGAAGGGTTCCCCTCCTTTGTAAGGAGGGGAAAGGGGAGGTAGATCTACCCCACCCGGACCCTCCCCTTACAAAGGGGAGGGAAATTATATGATCAAAGTCAATCTCAAGAAGCTCAAGGCATACGGCGACAGGCTCGATGACGGCATCATCCAGATGTCGTTCACGCTGCCCGTCCCCGCCTCCCCGGAAGCGAAGGAGGCCGCGCGCATCTATGCCGGGAGGATGGGGCTCGAGAATATCCATGTAGCGGCGATGGAGGCGATGGGTAAGGCTTTTTCATATTTCGTGGTATACGGCAATGCGCAGCACACGATAGATTTCACGAAGATCCGCGTGCCTAAGATCGAGATGTCCGAGATGGGCTTCGACGAGCTCAAGGAATACATGTCGGGCCACCTGGAAAAGCCGATAGTCGTAATCGGAGCTGCAACCGGTTCGGACGCGCACACGGTCGGCATCGATGCAATCATGAACATGAAGGGGTATGCCGGCGACTGGGGCCTCGAGCGCTATCCGCTTTTCAAGGCGGTGAATCTTCGGAGCCAGCTCACCAACCAGCAGCTGATAGACAAGGCCATCGAGCTCAAGGCGGACGCGATACTCGTCTCGCAGGTGGTCACGCAGCGGGACAGCCACCTCAAGAACCTGAAGGAGCTCCGCGAGATTTACCGGAAGGACACCCGCCTGCCGCGCGAGACGATCATCATAATCGGCGGGCCGCGCCTTGATCACGCGGTGGCGATCAAACTCGGATTTGATGCCGGATTTGGAGTTGGGACGAAACCTTCGCAGGTGGCCAACTTCATCGTGCACGAGCATGTCAAGAGACACGGCCTCGCTGTTCCGGCTCCGGTTCAAGCTCCGGCGGCAGACGTGCCTGTGTCGGCAGCGGAGGTTGCTGTGCAGACCACAGGCAGCGCCGGGACGACTCCTGCTCCGAAGAAGCGCCGCCGCAGGGGCAGGCGCGGCGGGAGAAGGCATCGCAAGCATCCTGCGCCGGGTGCGAAGGAAGGCACGTAGTTATTTTGATTCCCTCCCCTTTGTAAGGGGAGGGTCAGGGTGGGGTAGATCTACCTCCCCCAGCCCCTCCTTACAAAGGAGGGGGGAGATTATATGCCGGGCATCGGAATAATAATAAATCCATATTCACGCTCCAATCGCAAAAACCCGGAGCGGGTGAAGAGGATGGGCTTCATCGTGGGCGATCGGGGTTCATGCCACGCCACAGACACGATCGACCACGTGCGCGAGTTGGCCCTCGAATTCAAGGAGCGGGAGATCGACATCCTGGGGATCTCCGGAGGCGACGGCACCAACCACCAGACGCTCACCGTATTTCTCGACGTCTACGGCGACACGCCGCTCCCGCGCATAGCATTGCTGCGCGGCGGCACGATGAATAACCTGGCGGGACAGCTTGGAGTTCGCGGGGCATCAGAGAGGATACTCTCGAACCTGATCATCAAATATCACGAGGGGGAGGCCTTTTCCGAGACGCGGATCAACATGATCATGGTCAACGGATGGTACGGCTTCCTCTTCGGCATGGGATGCATCAATCGTTTCATAGACGTCTACCAGAATGTGGAGGGGGGGCCGACGCCTGCGCGCGCCGCATGGCTTCTCTCCCGCGCGGTTCTTTCGTCGATAGGGAACGGCCGGTTCGCGCAGCACCTCTGCGAGCGGTTCGACGGAAAACTCACCGTCGACGGCAGGGAGATGCCGTTCAAGAACTACATGATGATCTTTTCCGGGACGATGCGGACGATGGGCCTCGGGTTCAAGCCGCTCTATCGCGCGACCTCTGCGGAGGGGCAGTTTCAGACGGTGGCGATCTCCGCCACCGGCAGGCAGCTTTTGATGACGTTCCCCAGCGCGCTGCTGGCCCGCCCCTCGAAATCGGAGCACTACGTCGACGAGATGGGCAGCAAGATGGTCCTTGAGTTGGACAAGCCCATGCAATACACGATCGATGGCGATTTGGCGGAGAAGCCCGCCGACAGGATCGAAGTCAGCACCGGCCCGCTCCTCACCTGCATAGTGAACTGAACCGTTTCTTCCATCGTTTTTCAGAGGTTCAGATCAGAACTCGAAAAGTGCCTGAAGCGGCATCCCTCTTTGCCTGTTCGTAGCGCTCCGGAGTTCCAAGGTCGTTGAAATAGCCGCGGTAGACAAACGCCGCGATGCGCTGCCCATCCTTCATGAGTTTTTTATATCCATCGTTTACGAGGCAGGCCTCTTCCCCGGCAGGCGGGAGCGCCGCGAGCATCTCGGGCCCTAATATCTGGAGGCCAGTGTAGAAATGCCGGCCTTTGCCAAATCCATCGATCATCCCGCCCTGGTCGACCGACACCGGGTTGTATGAGTCAGTTCCGGAGAGTTCCTTCACCACCATCGTTGCAGCCGCCTTCGCATCGAAATGCCTTTTTGCGACCTGCCGGATATCCGCGTCCATGAGCGCATCGGCATTGAGCACCACAAAATGATCGCTTCCGAAAGATGCGGCGGCCTTCTTTATTCCGCCTCCGGTCCCGAGTATCTCCGGTTCCTCTGAGTAGCGAACCTTGACTCCAAAGCGTGCGCCATCTTCCACGTGCTCCCGTATTTTCTCGCCCAGATGGTGGAGGTTGATCGCGACCTCACAGAACCCGGCCTTTGCAAGATATCTCAGTTGGTGGTCGATAAGGAGCGCGCCATCCAGCGGGAGGAGCGGCTTGGGTGTCGTGAGGGTCAAGGGGCGAAGCCGGGTGCCGAGGCCCGCCGAAAGGAGAATCGCCCTGGTTATGTCGCCTTGTTTCATGCCCACTCCGGCACGTATTTTTTCAGCGCGTCGTAGAGGCGCCGATGTTCGGGCAGGCGCTCAAGGGCGTTTTTGACGTAGCCGAGCGATGCGGGGATGTATTTGAGAAAACCCGGGTTCCCCTTCACGCAGTCGATATAGACGAAGCGGCCGGCGTCCTTGAGCTTTCGCTGCACCGTGATGAGGTCGAATTCATGTCGGAGTTCGGCGTGTTTTCTATTCACAAGGCCGGCATAGTATTTGGTCAACTCATTCAGAATGTCGTCGGAGAGCCTGACGTACGAGTCCCTGAGGAGCGCCACGAGGTCGTAGGCCGCCGGGCCCAGGAGAGCGTCCTGGAAGTCGATGAGGCAGAGTTCGTCATTTCGCACGATCAGGTTGCGGCTCTGGAAGTCGCGATGGGTGAGCCCGCGGGGCAAGGCGGTGATCTCCCTGCTCATTGCCCGCGTCTCCTCCTTGAAAACCGCGACGTCCTGCTCATCCATCGCCTTGCCGAGCCTTGCCGCCACTCCATACTCGATGAAGTGGTCGAACTCCCAGTTGAGGAGGAACTCGTCGAATGAGCGCTGGAGAGCGACGCACTCGCTTCCGGTGCTCCCCGCGGTATTTTTCTGCAGCAGACAGAGCAGATCGATCGCCTTTTTGTACCAGACAAGCCTCTGAAGGTCGCTGGCATCCTCCACCCTGCGCGCCATGATGTCGTCGCCCAGGTCCTCGAGGATCATGATGTGGTCGGGTTCGCTGTAAGAGAGGACCTTGGGCACCGGGAGGCCGCGCGCCTTCAGATATCGCGCCACGTTTATGAACGGGAGCTCCTTGTGCGTGCCGTTGAAATTCGTGATTTCTTCGGAGGCGGAGGCGCGGCCCTCGGGCATCTTCATGACGATGAAGGATGAGCCATCCTCAAGGCATGCACGGTAATAGGTGCGGTAGGAGGCATCCCCATGGAGCTTGTCGATTTGGGCGATCTCCGATGCGGCGCCCACTTTTTCTTTCAAAATTTTGCCGACGAGATCTTTCATCATTGCACCGTGAAGGTTATGTCTGCGTTGCTCACCTCATCGTGCACCATGACCGCTATCGAGTCCGCACCCACATTTGCGTCGGCTGGGATGGTCGCGGTGATGGATTCTACCTCATTTGCGGTCGGCGGATCGACGAGACTGTAGCTGGTCGCTGCCACGGCAGCGCCGCCTACGATCACGATATTGAACGTGGGTGTGCTGGAGAATCCGAGGCCGTAAATGGTTATCGCATCGTCAGGCGCGCCCGTCGCCGGAGCGACGCGCGAGACCACGGGCGGGGACTTGGTGGGCACGTCTGCCGGAAAACTGCTCCCGGAGCTGCCGCCGCAGGCAGCGAGGAGGACGAGGTATGCGATTATGGCCGTCTTCTTAAGCTTGTTCATGCGTCCGCTGTATATAGATTAGTGACGCGGGGGAATCAAGGAATCAGTCGCTTGAGCTTGGCGGCGAGGTCGCGGTCGAAGAAATCTCGCGCGCTCTTCGTGAGCCCCTTGAGCCTCAAGGGGTTGAAGTACCTCTTTCGGAGATTCTCGCAGTATTTGGCCGCAAAATGGCTAGCCGTCTCGTAGCGCTCGAGATCGCATGGCTTTAACGAGGGGTCGAAGCTGTGGCGTTCGAACTGTTTGAGGAAGAGCTCTGGCGCGATGTCGCGCTCTCGCGAGCTGGCTATGAGATGGATGAGGAGAAACTTGTCCACTTCGCCCTGCAATTCGATTTCGAGCATCGAGGCCTGCCTTCCCCGGCGGGCCCTGTCGGATACATAGAGAAAATGGCTTGCCCCCTCGATCGCGCAGGAGAGCTCGTCGATATGGTCCAGGACATCGCCTGCCGCGAGCGCGGCGACGATCGATGGGTCTATGAAGAGCCCCATCTCCAGGTCATCGCCCGATTGGCGGATGAGGAGCGCCTCGCGTCCGATGGCCCCGTTTCCAATCGAGGTGTATTCACCAGCATCCCTGGCCATGAGGAGATAGTGCTCGATGTCGATGGGGTGGTCCCGCCCATATAAGCTGCAGAGCATCCGGTAGAGTTCCGCGATGTTCATCATTGCACCTTGACGATCGTCCCCTCGCCGCCCGTGGCGATGCCCTGCTCCTCCAGGAAATTCTGGAGCTTCTGGTCGCCGGTGGAGAGCCATCTTTCGTATATGCGCAGCAGGTCCGTGTTGGAGACCGCCCTGTTCCACGGGGCTACGATCGAGAGCACCTCTGCAAACTCGGCGAATTTTCCCGAGAGTTCGGAGTATATGTCGGCGAAGGTCTTCTGGTCGTCCAGGATGTCCGCGAGGTTGCCGTATGCGGCCCCGCCCATGGAGATGAAGTACGGCAGGTCGACGAGCATCTTGCGGATGCGGTCGGCGAAGAAGCCGGTGATGACGAGCGCGCTGTCGCCGATGCGCTTCAAGCTCCTGATCCGGGTCGGCAGATCGCCGTTTGCCGCCTCCATGAAAAGGATGGCCAGCGGTTTGTCGAGGAAGTCTCCGCAGTTTAGTTCGATCATCCGCTCTGCGCTGTGGAAGTCGTCCAGGAGATTTACGAGATAGAACTCGGCCATCTCGGTCGTCTCCACGTCCTGCTTGAGGAGCGCCTCCTGCACCTGTTCGCGGAGCACCTCTTTAAGACCCACACCCTCAATGATTTTCGCTGTCTTCATACCATATAGATATGAGCAATATTCATGCCAAAATGAGCATGTGAGGCGCAGTTGGATAATATTTTATAAAACGGGGCGTTACAGCGAGGACAAAAAAACGTTCTACGTCCGATGCGAACTGAAGTGGGTTGGAGTGTACCCAGGGATGGGGTGTTTTTGACGGCGTTAGAGATTGCCGAGGACGTGCGGTGCTTGGCTCTCAGCCACCTCTTCCGGGACCTCCGGGGTGGGTTTGAAGAGGTCCTTCGAGACGAGCTTCAAGCATATAAGGCCGGTCAGGGCCTTCATCGCATAGTTGGTGAACATCCATACCAGGCTGAAGGAGAAGATGAGGTCGCCGGCGCTTATTGCGCCGCTCGCTATGGCAGGCGATGTCACGAAGGGTTCGAAGAGTGCCACGAGCGCGGCGTTGGATGTCCCGAGCCCTCCCGGCGTGATTGGCAGCGCCCCTATGAAGTAGGCGAGTGGAATATTGGCGAGCACCTTGAGGAACGGGACCCTTGCGTTGAAGGTGAATAGCGCTGCGTACATGCCCACCATTATGAACACGTGGATGGGGAGCCTTGCGAGCCCGACTGCAAGATAATCCGAGAGGCGAGCGGTGGTGATGAGAATAAAGAATTTGTTCTGGCGAAACCTGCCCAGCCACCCGATGCGCGCCTGCCAGCGCTTGAGCACAAGGAAGAGCGCAAATGCGGCGTATGCGGCGGCTGCGAAGATGCGCACGAAGTTGGCGATGTTCATTCCGCCGACCTCGAACGGCCACGTCGTGAAGAACGACGTGACGAAGGCGAGCGTCACCAGCATGTAGAGATCGGCGATGACGATGATGCCGAAGATCCCGAGCATCTTGGATATCGGCAGGCCATGCCTCCTGTACTGGTAGAATGCGAAGGCCGCCTGTGCGGCAGCGTAGTTCACGACCATGAGCAGATAGGTGACTCCCCTTGCGGGCAGCATCTCGCGCATCGTCTCCCTGTGTCCGAAGAGCCTGAGTATCCTCGCAATAGAGTATGTGTCGAGCAGGAACATGAGGATGAAATAGAGGATCGCCAGCGAGAAGAAGAAAGGCACGTTCATCGTGGCGGCGGAATTGATTATCTCGTGAAGCGGATGTTTGTGAAAGAGATAGACGAAGATCAGGACAGCCACGGCCCAAGGCGCTAACTTCTTGATACAGGAGGTTATTTTTTTCATAAAAAAACACGCAACTTTTTTGTCGGTGCGCCGATAAGAAGAATGACAATAGAGAAGCGACCCTGCTCTGTCAATGAAGCGTTTAAAGGTTTGACGGAGGCAGGGGGAAGGAGAAAGCCTCCGTCACCCCAATCCCCCATCTCCTTTCCCCGATAAAAGCCCGTGGAGCCGAAAGGCCCCGCGGGTTTTTATTTATATCCTTTTGCCACGATGTACCGCTCTGAGGAAGTCTTGCGGGTTGCTTCGGGAGTGACTGTTGAAACTTTGGTGAAGCTCGCCCTGAGTGTCTCGATGTAGCCGGGGAATTCATCCCCGGGAAATATTTTTACGACGAAGCTGCCGCCAGATTTCAGGAGATTTTTGCAGACGTCGAGTGCGAGCATCGCGAGCTCATATGAGCGATACGTGTCGGCGAAGGCGATGCCCGAGAGATTCGGCGACATGTCTGAGAGCACGGCGTCGACCCTGCCGCCCGCGAGCTCCGCTATTTTTTTCTGTGATGATTCGTCGGCGAGATCGCGCTGGACGAATCCGGCATTGCGGGGGACGTGGATCTTGAGCGGCAGGAGGTCGATGCCTATTGCCTTTCCTGCCGGGCCTACGAGCGCCGCGAGCTCCTCGAGCCATCCGCCCGGTGCACATCCGAGATCCAGGATGCGGTCGCCTTTCCTGACGAGCTTGAACCTCTTCTGCAACTCGGCAAACTTGTAGACCGCGCGCGAGGCTTTTCCCTCCCGCTTGGCCTTCCTGTAATAGTGGTCCTTCCTTTCGAATGCCATTGCGGCAACCATAGTCTGCTTTTTCGCCCCGTGCAATTTGAAGTGTTATGCCGTTTTGCGGGATCGACACTCCCGAAGATGGGGCCTTCTGTCACCGATACGGTGTGAGTGATTCGAGTCAGGTTCCAACAAAACTTTATCATACAGCTAGTTAGCTCTGAGCTGACTTTGGCATCATTTTTGTATGTAAGTAGGCTGGGAGTTCTTCAATGGAGGTTTGCATGAAGCGTATTCATTTATGTCTTCTGGTTCTCCTCGTAGCCGGCCTTGCCTCTATGGCAGCGTGTAGCGGGGGAGGCGATGGAAGCGAGGGGGCCAATAGTTCGGTCAGCGCGGACGTCGCCAACTGCACCGATACCGGCGGCCAGTTTCAGACAGACGGCACCTGCCTGTGTTCAGACAGCCAGCCTCCAGCGGCGGACGGCAGCTGCAGCTGTCCCGACGGAGAGGAACTGGTTGGAACAACGTGTATGGCGGATTGCGCAACAGGTCAATATCGCGACACCACAGACCTCACTTGCAAGACCAGTGTTGCCGCGGGCTGCACGGGCGGCACTGTTCAGTCAGATGGCAGCTGCCAGTGTCCTGCCGGGATGCAGCCCACGATGGGCGTGTGCAAGACGACGAATGCGGCTGCTACCCCACCAAAACCCGTGGAGATTACCGCTGCTTATTTTAACAGCAAATGCGTCCTTTCAACCGATGGATGTGGCGGGACGCTGACGGCCAAATACTTCACGGGCACTAAGAATTACGAGTGGGATATAATAAAGGGTGCCATGCCCCCCGGCATTTCTCTCACGGATACCGGCACGAAACAGGCTTCGGTCACGGGAAAGCCGACAGCGATGTCGCCCTCCGGCTCGCCGTTCACGTTCACGGTGCAGGTTGCCGACGCCGACGACGCGACGAAGGTCGCCACGGTCGACCTCTCAATGACTGTCACAGGAGGGGATGACCCCGTCAGCCTCAGCCTCTACAAAAAGACGGGGGAGCGGACTCTCAAAACAGGAGACAAAACAGGAGACAAAGTTGATACGTGGGACTGGCAGGAAATCACCAGCAGCTCCAACTTTGTAGCCGCGCCCGGCGATGTGTTCAAAGCCCTGGTCGTCGGCCATGTGTCGAAATACAACTGGTCGATGGGCGACCAGCCGGTGTCCTGCGACGATCCGGCTTCGTGTTCATGGAGCGCCGGCGTCACCGCGTCATATGCGCCGAAGAAACGGCCCTCCCCGCCGCCAGGCGACAAAATAATGAGGCTGGCGGCGCCGCGGTCGTTGCTGGGGGGGGCGGCGCCGGGGCCGCAGAAATCCGATACCACGCCTGCTCAGGCCTTGTACTTTCAGATAGATAAAAACGCCGCTGACGGCTCGACCGTGAAAGTGGATGTCGACGATGGCTTCGGCAACACGGATTCCGTGTCGTTGGCCGTCAAGGATCCCTGCAAATCGTTTGGATTTGCGAAGCCTGACCTGAATTTTTTAGCTACCCAAGATGGAAAGGTTCATGTCGAGGTTCCTGTCACAGGCGGCAAAGCGCCATATACGTGGAATGTAACGCCAGATGGTCCAGATCCTTTCATGTTGTCGGCCGCAGCCTGGAGGACCGTGCCTGCGATACTTTCGCGTGACGGCGATCAAGGTGGAAATCTCAGCCTTGGCGAATTGAGCGGCAAATCCTGGACATACAAAGTTAAGGTTTCCGATGCTTGCACTCCGAACAATAGTATCGAGATGCCTTTAAAAATCAGCGCGCCGACGACAGGCAACAGCAAGGACACCTTGGATAAAATGAAATTCAGGGTGAAATTATGGTGGGTGGATAACACAACAACATACGACGGCGACGACGATTGTTATTCCTATGACGGCGGCGATTGCACCTTTATGATGGTCAAATTCTATGACATCAATGGTAATTTGATGAACTTCTACCAGCCCGACATGACGGGACGCCTGAAGAACCATGAGGACGATGTTATCGATCTGGGCCAGTGCGGTCGAGATCAGGATGGAAGTGATATTGCGGCATGTGAAAATGAGATGTCGATCGATTGGAATGATGATTACAAAGGGAAGTTTTTTACCGCAGTGAATAAGATAGAGGTCTGGACGCACAGAGGCGGAATGAAGAGTATCACGCTGGGTGTTGTGAAGATAGAATTCTATACTGATAATTGGCTGCTAACAATCGGTAAATGGATGCTAATAGATCAAGATTTCGACGATGCTGCGCGTGCTGCAAACAAGCCTGGGTTCGGCGACATGTATTCGTGTGGTGATTCGAACTGTACGGCAGGTTTGACGGATACATTGCTGAGCGGCGGCGCGAAAATCGAAGATTTCTGGATATCTAAATAAACAGAACGATTGAGTTAAAATAATCTGGCGGAAATTGTCTGGTGACCCCGGACCCCGGAAAAACGGGTTCCGGGGTTTTGGTTTTCGTGCGCAGCTGTCACCCGTCGATGTGCGGCATCCCATCGGGAAACAGCAGCAGAAACAGCGGCAAAGGCACCGCCTGAATTCCCTCTATTGTGCACCGCGACGTCGTTTTGGTCAGGATCACTGCCTCTTTGTATTTTACAAGCTGTTTGAGGTCGTTCGGGCGAAGCTGGTTTGTCCATTTCACTTCCATCGGCACAAATCTCTTTTCATCTGCGATGACGATATCCACTTCTCCGTCGGCCTTGAGATAATAGGTGGGGAGACAGCGGCGGTAGTTTGCGGCGGCGATAGACTCTGCTTTCAGAGGATCCGTGTCGCGGGGCTTCATGCAGCGCTCCGCCACAAGCCACCTGTCGACCGTGTCCATGATGAAAGGATCCCAGAAATGCAGCTTCCTCGCTTTTCTGGGGAAGCCCATCCTGGTGTTCTGGTCGAATGCCTGCAGCGCAAAAAGGACATCCATTCTCTCCAGCAGATTTACATAATCTATGAAAGTTTCCTTGGCTACCCGCCCCATCTTGTTGGTGAGGGATGAATATGTCACCTGCGTTCCGGCCGATTCAAATACCGTTGCCAGAAGATGAAGCAACGTTTGGGCGTTTTTGCCCCTGCGTTCAAAATCTCCCCGTATCCATTGCTCAAATGTGAGGTGCGTGGCTTTTCTTATTTCACCGGCGGAGTGGATATCGTTGATTGCCCTGAGATATCCGCCGCACTTCAAAAATGTCTTAAAGGAGGCAAGAATTTTTTCAATGTGATTTTCCGGCTCCTTCAGGAACTCCGGATTGACGAGCTTGATGTACTCATGGAAATTCAACGGGTGGAGATGAAAATCCTGGATATCCGCTTCGCCGCGGCGCCCGGGAAAACGGCTGGCGGCATCCTTTAAAATCACGCTGTCTGAACCGGTGATGATGCAAAAGCCGCGCTTCAGCGTTCCATCATCTGTAAGCGCTTTGATTGCGCGATCCCAGTCGGGGACAAATGTCGCTTCATCGATGATTATCAGGAAGCGCCCTTCCTCTCCTTTGGGGATATCCTCGACAAAGGCGCTGATCACGCGCGCCAGGTGATGGTAGTCGTCGACCCGGTCGCATGGCAGGTAGAACACCTGCTGCGCGGAGAATGTCTTTTGCTTCAAAACTTCTCTGATGAGGAGTTTTGTCGACGTGGATTTGCCGATCTGCCTTCCGCCTGTAAGAATGTAGATGCCGGGTTTGGTCCAATCCAGATCCGCCCACCAGTTCAGCGGAGAAACGAACTTCAAATCTTTTAGTATCTCCAGATGGGGGTCATGTTCTTCAAAAGCGTGGATGCCTTTGGTGAAGAGGTTGTGCCTCAGGTATTCCTCTTGCATGCTCGAGACGATATCTTCGATTGCCAAATTTGTCCAATTAATATTAGACAAATTCGTCTAATGTAGCCGGGTGGCGAATTTGCAGCTTTTTTTCCGCTGGCTTGTCTGACGACATGGCGACCCCGGACCCCGGAAAAACGGGTTCCGGGGTTTTAACACCCGCCGGTTGTCACCTTGTCTTTATAAAATATATCGTAAAATCAAACAGTTGAGCGGGGCGACCGATGGCAGGTCTTTTGCATATAGATAGTGCGAGATCGAAAGGGAGGCGGCTATGAAGATTGGAGAATTACAGATAGATCAAAGAGCAGTGCAGGAATTTCGTGATATCAGTGCCGGCGATGCCGGTGTGGTTGGAAAGGCTGCCAATGCTTCTAAAAATGATGTCGACGCAGCCGTCGGCGCGCCTGGTGGATTTGCAAAATTCCAGTTGAAGAGCGGTGGGCTCAATGCAGCGCGTTTTGGCGATATGGCACCAAAGACTGGAGACCGCGTGACGCTTCTGGCAGACAGGCTATCTATGGAGCATCCTGACTCAGTTGCAGGGCAAATTTTGGCATTGGTTCTGATACAGAGCAAGCCTAAGGCATAAAGGGGGTTACAATGGCAAAGAAATGGACAAGAGAGGAAGTCGTAAGGCTTTTCGAGCTCCTGATCGAACGCGGGGCACCGATCGTCAGCCATCCGAAATTCAGGGAAATTCTGAATCGCGACCAGAACCTTTATGCCAACCAGGTCACCCGCGAGGCCAATGGGAACATCGCCTATCGCTCGGTGGACTTCGATGTGAACGAGGTGGAGGACGATGAGTTCTGGAATCGCATCGACTCGACTCCATACCAGGATCTGATCGAGGACAACGCTGCAATCGCCATCGTCAAGATGGCCGAAAAATTCAATCTTATCAATTAGATCTCCCATATCGTCACTTTTCTAAAAATAACACGCAACTATTTGCGCATTGTGCCGATACCTTAACTGGATGGCACACGATCGACACAGCCTGCGATGGGGAGCTAAAAAAACGCTCCCCATTTTTGTCCGCATCGGGGAATTGGAGGGTTGAATCAGGCAATAAAAAGGCGAAATCCTTGAGGATTTCGCCTGTGGGCAGGGACGGAATTGAACCGCCGACACGCAGATTTTCAGTCTGCTGCTCTACCGACTGAGCTACCTGCCCTGATAAGTAACGATATAGTTGAAATTAAACAACTTTTAATGAACGGGGCGGACAATAGACAATGGGGATTCCGGTGTCAAGCGACATGGTGAAAAATTGGGAATGTGTTTAGATTTCAAGTTGGCGTATTGGATAACCGGAAGCGCAAGCTCAAGGAATGGACGACAAGGCCATGGATCAAAAAAAGATTTTAAAAAACAGCATGTTGCGAGTTGACGGGTTTGGGCATACTGTGGTATACAAGCATTCATGGAAATTGGGGATCAGATGATAATCTATTGAAATTATTGATTTATTTTGTAGTGCCGGCTTGGGGGCCGATAGAAAGGGAGGGTGGGGTGATGAGCGAGAGACGTTCGGCATTGAACAAAGAATTCAAGGTTGGCGATGTCGCGGTCTATCCGGCGCATGGCGTCGGCAAGGTCCACTCGATCGAAGAGCGCGAGATCGCCGGCAACCGCCACAAGTTTTACATACTCAAGATCCTCGACACCGGCATGACGATCATGGTTCCAACTGGAAACGTCCGCAGCGTTGGTCTCCGCGAGGTCATCAACGAGAGCGAAGTGGACATCGTCTACGAGATATTGAAGGAGCGGGACATCTCCATCAACGAGCAGACCTGGAACCGCCGCTACCGCGAATACATGGACAAGATCAAGACCGGCTCGATCTACGAGATCGCAGAGGTCCTGCGCGACCTGATGCTCCTGCGCTATGAAAAGGAGCTCTCCTTCGGCGAGCGCAAGATGCTCGACACCGCCCGCTGCCTCATCATCAAGGAGCTGGCCATCTCGCAGACCGTCGCCGAAGATGATATAGCCGAGGAGATCGACGAGATATTTGCCAATTAATCCATTGGCTGCAAAGTGAATAACTGGCCCATCCACACCGGATGGGCCGTTTTTTTGCTGACAGGGGTGAGCGGCTTGGACTATGAGGTTCGTTCGATGAAGATTGCGGCAATCATAGCAGCGGCAGGGATCGGAAGGCGGATGGGCGGCGGGCTCCCCAAGCAATATCTTGAGATAGGGGGCCGTCCCATCATCTGCCACACCCTCGACCGCTTTCGCGAGGCAAAGGGAATCGGCGAGGTGATCGTCGTCGTTGAGCCAGGCCGCGAGGCGGCCTTCCGCGAGGAGATACTCAAGGCCGGCGGCTATCCGTCGACCTGGCGCGCGACCGCCGGCGGGAAGCTCCGGCAGGAGTCGGTGGCCAACGGCCTCGCACTTGTCCCTTCCGACTGCGACGTAGTCCTGGTCCACGACGGCGTGCGGCCGTTTGTCACGGCGGAGCACATCGAGCGCGCCGCTTTAGTCGCCGCGCGGGACGGGGCATGCATCATAGCCTCGCCTATCAGGGAGACGGTCAAGCGCGTGGGTGCCGACGGCATGATCCAGGAGACCGTCGACAGGGAGCATCTCTGGGGTGCACAGACGCCGCAGGGGTTTCTGACGAGCATCCTCAAGGACGCGGTGGCCGCAGCGCTTCGCGACGGTTTTGTGGGGACAGATGAAGCGAGCCTCGTGGAGCGGATGGGAGCGAAGGTGACGGCCATCGATGGGGATGCCCGCAACATAAAGATTACGACGCCATCCGATCTCGCCATGGCCGAAGGCATCCTCAAGGAGTGGCGCTGATGGGCCCTGCAAAGACAATGCGGATCGGGATCGGCTATGACATCCACCGCCTCGTGGCGGGCCGGCCGCTCATCCTGGGCGGCGTGACGATTCCCTATGACAAGGGTCTTCTCGGCCACTCCGACGGCGATGCGCTCCTCCACTCGATCGCCGATGCGCTCCTCGGCGCTGCGGCGCTGGGTGACATCGGCAGGCATTTTCCTGATACCGACTCCAGATATAAGGATGCCGACAGCGCGATCCTCCTTTCAAAAGTCGTGAAGCTCCTCTCGGAAACCGGATATGCGCCCGTGAACGTGGATGCGAACATCGTGGCTGAAAAACCAAAGCTCTCGCCGCACATTGGCGCGATGCGCGAGCGCATCTCTGCGATTCTCGGCCTGCCGATGGATGCGGTGAGCATCAAGGCGCGCACGAATGAAGGAGTGGGCCCGGTGGGGCAGAGCGAGGCGATCGTCGTGCAGGCCGCGGTCCTTGTGAAAAAGGGGAAGTGATGCCGCTTGTCGTCTATAACACCCTGACGGGGAAAAAGGAGGAGTT
Source organism: Pseudomonadota bacterium (assembly GCA_043798915.1). GTDB lineage: Bacteria > UBA10199 > UBA10199 > 2-02-FULL-44-16 > JAAZCA01 > JAZDOG01. The sequence goes on from JAZDOG010000055.1 coordinate 25,807, forward strand.
CGTTCCGCTTGCGGCCCCGAAGGTCGGGATGTACGTCTGCGGGATCACGGCGTATGACACCTGCCATCTGGGGCACGCGCGCGCGGCGGTGGTCTTCGACGTCATCACCCGGTATCTGCGGCATAAAAATTATGATCTCACATACGTCCGCAACTACACCGACGTTGACGACAAGATCATCAACCGGGCGAACAAAGAGGGCATGTCGTGCACGGAGATTTCCGAGCGCTATATAAAGGAATATGAGGGCGACATGGCGTCGCTCGGCGTCCTCAAACCTGATAAAACGCCCAAGGCGACCGAACACATCCCGGACATGATAGCCACCGTCGAGAAACTGATCGCAAACGGGCTGGCATATGTCACGAAGGGCGGCGTCTATTATTCGGTGCGCAAATTCAAAGGCTACGGAAAGCTTTCAGGGAAAAACATCGAGGAGTTGGAGAGCGGCGCGCGCGTGGAGATAGACGAGGCGAAGAACGATCCGCTCGACTTCGCCCTCTGGAAGGCGGCCAAGCCCGGCGAACCTTCATGGCCATCGCCATGGGGCGAGGGTCGGCCCGGCTGGCATATCGAATGCTCCGCGATGAGCACGAAATATCTCGGCCAGCCCTTCGACATCCACGGCGGCGGCCGCGACCTTATCTTCCCTCATCACGAGAACGAGATCGCGCAGGCCGAAGGCACGTGCAACTGCCAGTTCGTCCGATACTGGCTCCACAACGGCTTCATCAACATCAACACGGAGAAGATGAGCAAGTCGCTGGGCAACATCACGGCGATTCCGGAGGTGCTCAAACAGAACGACGCTGAGGCGGTGAGGCTCTTCCTTCTTTCAAACCACTATCGCTCGCCGATCGACTACACGCAGCAGGCGATGGCCGAGGCCGCTGCGTCTCTCGACCGCTTTTATGACACGGCCGATCGCCTCCAACGCATCCATCCGGGCAAGGCGGCATCCGATGTGCCGGACTGCGGAGAGGCCGGTGTCGCTGTGAAGGAGGCGCTGGAAAAATTCGACGGCCGGTTCGAGGCCGCGATGGACGATGATTTCAACACCGCGATGGTCACGGGACAGGTTTTCGAGGCCGTTCGCCTGGTCAACCGCTACCTCGATGAAATGGGATCCAAACCGACCCCGTTCGTCGGTTGGGTGGCCCGTAAGTTTAAGCACGTCCAGCATACGCTGGGCGAGGTCTTAGGCCTCTTCGGCTCGGAGGCTTCAGAGTATGCGAAAAGGACGACCGCCCGTGCCGGTGTCTCGCGGGGGGTCGATCCCCAAGAGATCGAAAAACTCATCGCGGAGAGAAAGGCGGCGCGCTCCGCCAAGGACTTCAAACGGTCCGACGCCATCCGCGCCGAGCTCGCGTCGAAGGGCGTGGAGATAAAGGACCGCCCGGACGGCACTACGGAGTGGAAGCTCCGATAGTTTTCATCATGCCCTCATTCAAACTCGTCAGCGAATTCACACCGAAGGGCGATCAGCCGCAGGCCATAGCAAAGCTCACGGAAGGGATCCTTGCGGGCAAGAAGCATCAGGTCCTTCTGGGTGTGACCGGCTCCGGCAAGACCTTCACGATAGCGCATCTGATCGCAAATGCGGGCAGGCCCGCGCTCGTGATCGCGCCCAACAAGACGCTTGCCGCGCAGCTCTACTCGGAATTCAAAGAGCTCTTTCCCGAGAACGCCGTCGAATATTTCGTCAGCTACTACGACTACTATCAGCCCGAGGCCTATCTTCCCGCGCAGGACCTCTTCATCGAGAAGGATTCCGCGATAAACGAGTCGATCGACAGGCTCCGGCACTCCGCGACGCATTCGCTCCTCACCCGCCGGGACGTGATAATCGTAGCATCGGTCTCGTGCATCTACGGGCTCGGCAGCCCCGAGGCGTACAACGGGATGCTCCTGCGCACCAGGAAGGGCGAGGAGATCGACCGGCAGGAGGTGCTCCGGAAGCTTGTCGAGATACAGTATCAGCGGAACGACATCGATTTTCACCGCGGCACGTTTCGCGTGCGTGGCGACGTCGTCGAGGTGATCCCGGCTTACGAGGATGCAAAGGCCGTTCGCCTCGAGTTCTTCGGCGACAGACTCACGAAGATTGTCGAGATCGATTCTCTGACCGGCAAGTCGCTGGGCGAACTCACCGAGGCGGCGATCTTCCCCGGCAGCCACTATGTGACTCCCGGGGAGAGGATGAAGGAGGCTGTCGCCGCTGTCCGCGAGGAGCTTGCGGAGCGAATAAAATATTTTCACGGCGCGGGGAAACCGCTCGAGCGTGCTCGCATCGAGCAGCGCACGAAATTCGATCTGGAGATGATGGAGGAGATGGGCTTCTGCAAGGGGATCGAGAACTATTCGAGATATCTGACCGGAAGAAAACCCGGCGAGCCGCCTCCCACGCTTCTCGAGTATTTCCCGCGCGACTTTCTGCTCTTCGTCGACGAGAGCCATATCACCGTCCCGCAGGTCGGCGGGATGGCGAGCGGCGACCGCTCCCGGAAGGAGACCCTCGTTGAGCACGGTTTCAGGCTCCCCTCCGCCCTCGACAACAGGCCGCTGCGCTTCGACGAGTTCGAGGGGCTCATAGGCCAGACGATCTATGCGTCGGCCACCCCCGCCGAATATGAGCTCACGAAGGCGAAGGGGAACGTGGCGGAGCAGATCGTGAGGCCCACGGGCCTCATGGACCCCGAGCCCGAGGTACGCCCGACCGCGGGGCAGGTGGACGACCTCCTTGCGGAGATAAAAAAGAGGGTTGAGGCAGGCGAGCGTGTTCTCGTGACGACCCTCACGAAACGAATGGCCGAAGAGCTTGCAGATTTCTATCGGGAGAAGGGCGTGCGCGTGCGCTACCTCCACTCCGACATAGAATCGCTCGAGCGCGTCGAGATACTGCGGGCGCTGCGCCTCGGCGAGTTCGATGTCCTGGTAGGCATCAACCTCCTTCGCGAGGGGCTGGATCTGCCCGAGGTCTCCCTTGTCGCGATCTTCGATGCGGACCGGGAGGGATTTTTGAGGTCCGCCAGATCGCTCATCCAGACCTTCGGCCGCGCCTCGCGAAACGTGAACGGGCACGTGATCCTCTACGCCGACGTCATGACGGACTCAATGAAGAAGGCGATGGGCGAGACGCTACGGCGCCGAAAGCTCCAGGCAGCATACAACAAGAAGCACGGCATCACGCCGACCACGATCAAGAAGAATATAAGCGACGTCCTCCATTCGATCTATGAACGGGATTATGTGGAGGCCCCGGCGATCGAAGAGGATATCGTTCCGCTTGAAGATGTGGCCCGCACGGTGGAGAAGCTCAGGCGCCAGATGCTCTCCGCGGCGAAAAGGCTGGAGTTCGAGAGCGCGGCCAGGCTCCGCGACCGCATCTCAGCGCTCGAAAAGAAGGCCCTGGGGTTGTAAATGGGAGCAAATTAATTCCTTGATAACTCGAAGGCGGTAATTTATAAGAGACTATCGCTCGGCATGCCTCTATGACAGCGAAAGGAGACGAACTAATGAAAAGGATGAAGCTCTTTCTTGCGGCGCTCCTGTTTGTCGCCCTCGTTCCTGCTGCAGTTTTGGCGGAGACGGCAGGGTACGACCACGGGTTCTATATAAAGAACGATGACGGCTCCTTCAATCTCACGATCAACGGCCGCATCCAGTCGAAGCTCTTTTATAACCAGCAACGCGGCACCCCCAAGCAGCTCTCCTTCCAGATCAGGCGCGCGCAGATGGGCGTGATGGCCAAATATGACGACGTGGTCACAGCGGGTTTTGTCCTCAAGCATGCCGTCGGCAATACAGCCGGCACCAACTTTCAGACCGTCAATATTGCAAACGCGATAGTGGCCCTTCAGGTTATACCGGAGTTCACGGTCACCGCGGGCATGGTCGGCCTGCCGCTGGACATGATGACCGAGGCGAGCTCCGCTTGGTTCCTCCTGACAGAGGCCCCTATCACGAGCACCCAGAGCGACGGTTTGAAGGCCATCACGATCCTGCGTCCCAGCTTCGGCACGCCGGATGGCCTGGGGGTCAACTTCTCGGGCGGCTACTGGAAGTGGTTCTACTCGGCCTCCGTCGTGAACGGCACAGAAACCAATTATGATATCAACCCCGACAGGAAGATGTCTGCTGGTTTCCGCACCGGCGTCAACATCCTTGAACCGGTCCCCGGCAGCATGACCGATTTTGAGTGCTCATCGACGCCGAAGCTCACCATAAGCGCGGGCACGGATTATCAGGGCAAGAGGGTCGATCCCAATACCGGCGCCAACATCAAGTACCTGTGGACCTCTTCGCTGGGGGCCGGCGTCCGGTGGGGCGGGTTCGCATTCACGAGCGAGGGATACTACAGAAAGACGAAGATCACGACGATCGGCACAGCGGTATGGGCGCGCCCGAGGCTTACCGACATCGGCTACTATGCGGCTGCTGGCTACTACGTCCTTCCCAAAAAACTCGAGATAGCGGGCCAGACCGGCCAGATATTCCGTCAGGGTCCGGCCAACGACTCGTGGCAGTTCGGCGGCGGCCTCAACTACTACGTCTTTGACAACAACCTGAAGCTGCAGCTGGCCTATACCTTCACCAACGATTTCAACGATGTGACGGGTTCCGTGCAGAGACACATACACAACATGGCCCTCATGGCATCCGCTATTTTCTAGGGCGGATCAACGATGGCATCCAGACCGCGGCCTCACATGAGGCCGCGGTTTTTTTTAGAGCTTCAAAACGCATGGACAACCGACAGCCCTGCATGTTAGGAGCGAGGCCGTGCTCCGCTCCCTCCACATCAAGGATTTCGCGATCATCGACGAGCTCGATTGTGAACTCTCCCCCGGCCTCAACGTGCTGACCGGCGAGACGGGGGCGGGCAAGACGATCATCGTCGAAGCGCTGAAGCTCGTCCTGGGCGGCAGGGCCGATGCCGGCGTCGTCCGCGCGGGGGAGGAGAGGGCGAGCGTCACTGCGATCTTCGATTCCAGGGACATCCTGCCTGATTCCCTGCGCGCGCTCGAGGAGTCAGGCGTGAATTGCAAAGAGGATATCGTCATCACCCGCATCGTCGGCGGTCAGGGGAAGGGGAGAATATCGATCAATGGCGTGCCGATGGCAGGCAGCATGCTCAAGGGGATGGGCGTTCGCCTCGTCGACGTATCGAACCAGCACGAACACCAGATGCTCCTCAATCCCTCATGGCATGGCGAGATCCTCGACGAATTCGGCGGGTTTGGGAGGCTTGCTGCCGACTATCGCAATGCACAGACGCGCTTTGCCGACGCTGAGAGGGAGCTCTCCGAGCTCAAGGCCAAGGGGCAGGCCGCGAAGGAGAAGACTGATTTCCTTAAATTCCAGCTGGACGAACTTGCTGCGGCGGCACTCAAAGCCGGAGAGGAAGATGCGATCGAGGCGGAGAGGATGAAGCTCAAGAACGCCTCGGCCCTGGAGGAGCGGGCGCGTGCCGCCGAGGGCGCGCTCTATGGCGCCGAAGGCTCCGCCGTGGAGACGATCGACAGGGCGCTCTTCTCCCTTGTGCAGTGCGAACAATTTGATGCAACCATCTCCATATGGCGCGAATCCGTAGGGAAGGCGCGTGTGGAGATCGAGGATGTGGCCCGCGAGCTGTCGCGCTATGCCGAGAAGCTCGAATCCAACCCCGTGCGCCTCGAGGAGTTAGACGAGAGATTGCATCTGATCCGCCGCCTCGTCCGCAAACACGGAGGGACGGTTGCGGCCTGCATAGCGAAGCAGCTCGAGATCGCCACTGAGCTCGGAGATGCCCTCAGCTATGATGAGACGCTGGTCGCCAGGACGGAGGAGCTGGGCGTGTTGGCTCTGGAGCGCCGGAAGGTTGCCGGAGAATGGAGCCGGGAGCGAATCGGGGCCGCCGAAAAGATGGGGAAGTCGGTTGCGGTGGAACTCGCTGGCCTGGGGATGGGGAAGGCGGGTTTCAGAGTATCGGTGAAGGAGCGTCCGGAGGCTGAGTGGGACGAGGGAGGGCCAAATTCGGTGGAATTCCTGATCGCCCCGAACGTCGGCGAACCGCCCAAGGCCCTCGCGAGGATCGCATCCGGCGGCGAGCTCTCTCGGGCGATGCTCGCCATCAAGAGCGCCCTGGCCGGCCGCGGGAACTTTGCCGCGACATCGGTCTTCGACGAGGTGGACAGCGGCATAGGCGGTGCCATCGCCGCCGTGGTCGGAAAAAAGCTCAAGGATGTCGCGCGCTCGAGGCAGGTGATCTGCATCACCCATCTGCCGCAGGTTGCGGTCCATGGCGACCGGCACATCCTGATATCCAAGCGCGTGAAAGGCGGGCGGACGGTAGCATTCCTCAAGACCCTGCTTAAAGAGGAGCGGGTGAGAGAGATCGCAAGGATGCTCTCCGGTGACAGAATCACCGACACGACGTTCGCGCATGCGGAAGAGATGCTCAAAAACGCAACTGTTTAGCTGACAGATTTCGTTATGATCCTTAAATCGGCCATCCAGAGCGCAGTTCGAAAACTCGAGGCGCAGGGCCTCGACGACTTTGAGGTCGCAGGCCTCTCTGAGGTTTCCCTCGTCGTCGAAGTCAAACAGCAGATGGTCGAGTCCTTCCAGCGCTCCTCGAAAAGGGGCATAGCGATCCGGGCGATCCGCGGGGCGCGGGTCGGGCTCGCGACCACCACAGAGCTCTCTGCCCGTTCCATCGAACATGCCGTGGACCAGGCGGCTGCGGCCACACGGCAGGTTTCGCCGTCTGACGAGGCGACGCTTCCGCCAGCCGGGGAGCCCCCCGCCAGTTTTGCCGAAGCCAAAGGGCGCCCCTTCGGAGAGATATCGGACGACGACAAGATCCGCATGGCGATGCTGCTCGAGAGCGCCGCGATAGCCGCGGATAGCAGGGTGAGGCGAGTGCAGAAGCCAACCTACGAAGAGCGGACATTTTCACTATCGGTCACCAACTCTAAAGGCATTTCATCTGCAGCGGAGAGGGGGCTCGCCCTGTGCGAGCTCAAGGTTGTCGCAGAGGACGGCGGCAGCGCGGAGAGCGCCTATGAGTTCTCCTTTTCCACGCGCATCGAAGATCTCGATGTGGAGAAGACTGCGAGGGCCGCGGCGGTGCGCGCGGTAGGCAAGCTCGGAGCAAAGCCGGTTTCCCTCAGCAGGTGTCCGGTCCTCCTCGATCCCAGGGCTTCGGCAACGATGATCCGGCTTGCTGCCCCGTCGTTCTTTGCGGACAACGTGCAGCGGGGAAAGTCGATGCTGGTGTCGAAAAAGGGGGAGCGCATCTACCATCCGGATGTTTCGATCGTCGATGACGGCCTCTTGCCGGGTGGGTTCGGCTCTTTCCCATTCGACGGGGAGGGGGTAACAAGGCGGCGCACCGTGATGGTCCGGAACGGCGTGGTCGAGGGCTGGCTGTATGACTGGGCGCGTGCCTCGCGGGACGGGGTTGCCTCCACCGGCAACTGTGTCCGGGAGGGCCTGAAGCGCCTGCCGGCCATAGGCATAGGCAACTGCTTCCTCAAGGGGGGCGACAAGGCTCCCGACGCCCTCATGCGCGAGGCCCACAGGGGCCTCCTCATCACGGACCTCTTGGGCGTGCACACCGCAAACGCTGCGAACGGCGATTTTTCGCTCGGGGTTGAAGGGATGCTGATAGAGGAGGGGATGACAGGCCAACCGGTGCGCGGGATCATCGTCGCCGGCAATATCCACGACCTTTTCGGGCGCGTCCTTGGGGTGGGCAGCGACCTCAAGTTTTTTGGCGCTTATGGCGCGCCATCGCTCCTCGTGGAAGGGCTAATGCTCGGGGGAGGCTGACGACATGTCCTGGTTGGACGCAGATTTCGCTTTTCATCGGGCCAAAAGCAATTTACAAACGGGATTCTTCAAATCGACAGCTTCAAGGGGTTTCGAAATGCGCATCAGATCATTCGGTTTGTCGGACGTCGGCAGACGCCGCGAAAAGAACGAGGACAGCTTCCTCGTGAGCGAAGAGCTCAAGCTCTATGCCGTCGCGGACGGCATGGGCGGCCATCTCGGAGGGGATTTCGCGAGCAGGATGGCCGTCGAAACGCTGGATGAGACGCTCAAGGCGCTGGAGGCCGACCCGGAGTCGACCTTGAGGGAGGGCGACTCAAACTTCAGGCCGGGCGAATACCAGGGGTATCTCCGCTATGCCATAGGGCTTGGCAGCCAGCGTATATTTGAAAGAGCCACCGCGGAGGCCACGCTGCACGGGATGGGCACCACCACAGTTGCACTCCTTTTCCGCAACAACAAGGTATACGTGGCAAACGTCGGCGATTCGCGCGCCTACCGCATCCGCCGCGACAAGATCACCCAGATAACAAAGGACCACTCGCTGGTCGGGGAGCAGATTAGGGCCGGGATGTTGTCGGCCGATGATGCCAGGGTTCATCGTCTGAAAAACATCATAACCAGGTCCGTCGGGTTCCAGGAGGATGTGGAGGCCGATATCGACATAAGGGTGGTGCGCGAGGGAGACCGTTTTCTCCTCTGTTCGGATGGCCTGAGCAATATGATCGAGGACAGCGAGATCAGGGATATCGTTGCCACCAACGACCTGGAAGCGGCCTGCCACCGGCTCATAGATATTGCCAACGAGCGGGGCGGCGACGACAATATCACCGCGGTGCTGGTCGAGGTGGAGGCCCTTGAGGAGGAAGATGTGGGGCATGACCCATCCGACGAATCCACGATAGAGCTGTGACGCAGGGCGGCAATTTTGCTTCTCGGCAACGCGATGTTTGTTAATTTGTTTAATGTTATCAATATGTTATCTGAGCATTCTTATGGTTGACAACTTATATGGGGTTGTGTTAGCTCTGTCGGTGTATCAAGGTCCTCAGAATACTTGGTCCCAATTGACAGTCCAGTTAGCAGTCTCGCAGTTCGCAGTAATAACTTGCCAACACGAAGAGCACTGACATTGAGCAGACCCGAGACCAAAGGCAGGCCGGCGAAATGCTTCAGCGTACTCATTGTTCCCCGCAACAGCTCCAATGTGCGGCGCTTTGAGTGCTCCAGCCGCTCAGTCCATCTGGCCGTAGGGGTGGCCGCATCGCTTGCCGTCATCTTTGTTGCCACCCTGGCCTCCTTCGTCTATTACCGCCACGTCTGTATCATGACCGAGGACGTGCGCGCCCAGGCAGCGGATTTTGTGAGGGAGAAAGAGACGCTCCTGGCGCGTCAGGCCCAGCTCGAGACTGCGGTTGGCCGCACGGAGCGTTTTGCGGCCAAGCTGGAATCCGCGGTCGGCGGCAATGGAGAGGCGCTAGCAGGGAAGGGTCCGGTCGACGAGGAGGATTGGCTCCCAGGCCGCGATCCGCGGGCAACGACAGGGAACTCCATGAACCTCGGCGGAAGTGTCTGGAAATCTCCGTTCTCCAAATCGCTTTCGGCAGGCTTAAATCTCGCAATCAGCAATCTGGAGGAGCGCTCCGATGCGGCAGAGGAGCGCATCCACTCAGTCTTTGCGCTGCATCAGGACAAGCTCTTCTTCTGGGCTTCGCTGCCGTCGTTGTGGCCATCCCGCGGGTGGGTGACATCCGAGTTCGGCGTCCGGCGCGGCTGGGGCGGACACGGCAGGCTCCATGAAGGCATAGACATCGCCGGTCCCGTTGGGACGCCGATCGTCGCTCCTGGCGACGGTCTCATCACCTCCGCCAACTATTACCACGGTTACGGGCAGAGGATCACGATCGACCATGGCAACGGCATATCCACGCTATATGGGCATTGCTCGTCGATGTATGTCCATGAGGGGCAGCGTGTGAAGCGTGGGATGATAATCGCCGCGGTCGGCAACACCGGCTCCAGCACCGGGCCCCATCTCCACTACGAGGTGCATGTCGATGGGGTGCCAGTGAACCCCAAGCTCTACGTGATGCAGTAAGCTTCTTCAGACGAAAATTCTAACCCCCTGCAGGTCGACCTGCAGGGGGTTTTTCGTTGGAAAATTTCTTTTTTACGAGGCGATGAGATTTACGATGGTGATCAGGGCAAATATGAGGACCACAGCTCCGAGCCCTATCATCCCTATCTCGATCGGCGTGAGCTTCTTGATCGCCTCGATCCTTGCCTGAGGGGTGGGATAGGCAGTCCTTCCGGAAAGGCTCTTTTCCAATTCGTCCCATTCTTCCAGTGTCGAGGATTTGCCTTCGCCCGCCGGTGGCGTCCCTTCCTCCGCCCTCTCTTCCTCCTGGGCAGGGGCGGCCTCGGGCGGCACCTCCTCTTCGAGCCCCGGTATTTCCTGCGGCTTCACCGGGGCCGGCCTGTAGCGGGGGCTCACTTCCTCCAGCGCCGTGAGATTTATCTCCTGCGGGTTGCGGAACATGATGACTATGGTGCCCAGCGCGATGCGGTCACCGTCGTGAAGGAATTCCTCCACGATCCGCCGGTTGTTGACGAAGGTACCGTTTTTGCTCTCGAGGTCGCGGATGGCTATCCCGCCCCACCTTTTCATGACCTTCGCGTGCTTGCGGGATATCACGTACTCGTTTATCGAAAAGTCGCAGTCGGGGTCGCGGCCGATGGTGAGCTCTCCCATCTCGTCCGTGAAGAATATCTTCTTTCCCTCCGCAGCGCCGTTGAGCACCTCCAGGGAGGGCACCATCTCCTTGTCGAGCGCATTCAGCACCTTCTTGAGGAGCTTGACCTCCAGGATGTCGCTGTCGGTGACTTCCTCGTCGAAAGCGCTCTTCATGGCGTCAGCCCCCTCGTGAAAACGGATGTCGAAGGTGTCGATGGTGATCAGGTCGCCGGGTCTCAGGAGATTCTTGTCGTTCGGCTGGATGCGCATGCCGTTCAAGAACGTGCCGTTGCCGCTCATCGAATCGATGAGGAAAAAATTCGCCCCTTCGACGGCGATCTTCGCATGCTGCCTTGAGACCCCGTCGGAGCGCAGCTGGACGACGTTTTCATCCAGGCGCCCGATCGTGATCACGTCCTCGGCGCACTCGTGGACCCAGGTCCTGTCCTTCCCGCGTTCCTGTATCGTCAGTGCTGGCATTTGGCGCCCAATGTCTTTATCGCCTGTTCGGCCACGGCCTTCTCGGATGGAAAGGCGCTTCCGGCCGAGGCCACGAAACGGCAGTACATCTTTCCAGCATCGTCAGAGCGAGACTCCTGCTGGTAGAGGTTGGCGAGGTTATAGAGGGCGCGCGGACTCTTCGGGTCTGCCACAATCGTGTGCTCCCATTCGCGCTGGGCTGCATCCCTCTTGCCTTGCTTGAGCATGACGAGCCCCAGGTTGAACGAGGCGTCGGCAAAACTCGGGTTTATCTCGACTGCTTTGGAGAGCGCCCTCGCAGCCTCGCTTAAGTTTCCGGCCGTGAAATAGACCGTGCCCAGCCTGAACCAGGCGACCTCGTCATTGGGCCTCATCGCAATGACGCCCTTGAATTCGTTTGTGGCATCCGTGTAGCGCTTTTCGTTCACATAGAACAGCCCCATCTGCATGTGCGCATCGGGCGACTCGGGGTCGAGTTCGAGGGCTTTCTGAAAGCAGTTCTGCGCCTGATATGGTTCGTGTTTCTGCAGATAGAGGTTGCCCATCTTGAGCCACCCGTCGACCGACTTGGGGCGATCGCCGATCGCCAGCCTGTAGCGGATATGCGCCTTCTCGAAATCCCCAAGCTCCTCGTAGAGATCGGCTAGTCTCGTGTGGACGTGCGTGAGGCCGGGATTCAACTCCGTGGCCTTTTTGAGTTCGCCGACAGCCTCTTCGAGGAGCTTCCGATCGTTCTTCTGGTGCCCCTTCTCGATCAGGGCCAGCGCAAGGTTGTAGTGGGCATCTGCGACGGTCCCGTCCTTCTTGAGCCCCTTGCGCACGACTGAGATCGCTTCGTCGTAGTGCTTCTGGGCGAGATAGACCGAGCCCAGGCTGTCGTAGGCGGCTGTGTAGCCCTTGTCCAGATATATGGCCTTCTTGAAATTATCCGCGGCGAGGTCGAGCTGCCCCTTCATCTTGTAGATGATCCCCAGGTTATTGTAGGCCTCGACATACTCTGGCGAGAGTTCGATGGCGGTCTTGAACTCGAACTCCGCGTGATCCAGGTCGTTCTGGTTTAAGAAGCTGATGCCCTGGTTGTTGTGGAAGACCGCCCGCTCCGTGGGCCGCGTGATCTTCTTGGCCCATGCGTTCGCGGGTGCAAAGAGCAGAAGGCCGGCCAACAGGAAGATCGCTGATCTGTTGATTGTCTTTTTCATCCTCTGCCTTTATTTCCCCATGCACGCATTTGCCGCATATGCCTTTCCGAGCGCTTTCTGGGAGGCCGCGGTGTCGCCCTGTCCCGTAAGGACGAGCGAGAGATGATACCACGAAACCGCGTCCTCGGGAACTGCATCTGTGGCGCGCCTGAAGGCAGCTGCTGCGTCTTTCAGGTTGCCTGCTTTTTCAGCCATAAGCCCGCCCGAGAATGCGGCATTGCCGGTGAGAAACCTGTTCTCGATCCGGCCCTTCCTCGAGACCTCAATGCCTATCCAGAACGGCACTGCGGGCGGCTGGCCGGAGAGCTTCCCCATCTGCGTCATCTCGTCCTCTGCCTTCTGGAAATAGCTGCCGTAGGGCTCCTGGCGCCCCTTGTGATAGATGCCCAGGAAGGCATCGACGCCGATCATCCCAATATAGCCGAGCGGCGAGCGATAGTCTATGCGCTTTGTATCCGTGAACCAGGTGGAGGCCACGTCCATCTTCTCGATGCGGAAGCTCTCGAGCGCCTGCCGTCCTTTCGAATAGCTTTCGTACGCCCTGGTCGATGAGGTGGCTCGTTCGACTGACCCGAATGCTCTCGGATCGGCCCTAGCCTTGGCGAGGTTCATGATCTCCTTTGCGGCCTCGGCGAGCTTCGTGAAGAATTCCTGGTTGTCGGGATAGGGTGTGTTGATTTCGGTCTGTTTTACAGGACGGCCGCTTGCCCCCTCCGAGGTGCTGACGAATATCCGCAGGTTTTGTCCGATATGTTCGAATTTGCCCGAGACTGTGTAGTCAGGAGCTCCGGCGCCTGCGGTGAGGCCGGCCAGGACGCGCAGACCCCTTGATGAGCGCATGAGATCGGCGAGGTAGTCGCGGATGCCGGCTGAGAGCCATTCATCTCCGCCTGCCTTCGTGTAGTCGGAGAAGGGTTGGACGGCGATCGCCGTCTTGCCCGGCATGTGGCTTGCTTCATATTCCGTCATTGCGTGCGGCCAGTCGGTGCATGTGCGGTTGGTTGTCTTGGCAACGGTGCGCAGGGGGAGACAGAGGATGGCGGCCGCGGCCGCGAGCACGACTATTCGTTTTCTTTGCAGCATCGGGCTCCGAGTATTGTTATTTCCCTTGATAAAATCAAGCGGTATGTCCTTCAGGCCGGTTGCTTTGGCTTTACCTTTGCAGTGCATTTGTGATAAACAAGAACGATCATGGCTGAGAAAGATACGAAGGGCGAGGGTGGCGGGGCCCATGCTCCGAAGCATCTGCCCGCGCCCGGCCCGGACGAACGGACAATCATCCGAGCGGTGGAGAGCGACAGGGTATCCCCTCCAGTCAGGTCGCAGTACCAGCCGCCCTACATGGTCGTGGTCGAAGGCCCGCGCACTGGCTCGCGTTTTCCACTCGGAGATGGACCGAACATCGTCGGCCGCGCACCGGGCAACGCCATCCGCCTCGAGGACCAGAGCGTTTCGCGCCAGCACTCGGAGATCACAAAGGGTCTGTCGGGCTGGATGGTCAAGGACCTGGGCAGCAAGAACGGGACTCTCGTCAACGGCAAACTCATCGCAGAGGCGGTGGTCATCGGCCACAAGGATTTCGTAAAGACGGGCATCTATCAGCTGCGCCTCATAACGCAACCGATGAGTCTGGAGGAGGAGATGACTCTGCCTCCCGATCTCGCGATGCCCGACCGCACGGTCTTCGTCGCCGCGCCGCCCGACAGCCTGACCTCGGAGATGCTGAAAAAGGAAGCTCCGGCGGAAAAGCCGCAGCCTTCGCTGCCGGCGGAGGAAGGCGGAAAAGTTGAGGAAGGCGAGGGAGAGGAATTTGAGGGAGAGGAAGGCGGGGGAGTCGAGAAAGTTGAGATGGTTCCTGAGGTGCAGCCTGAAAAACCGGCGGCAAAGCCTGGCGCAAAGCGCCAGCTCGTTATGGTCGCTGTCCTGGCCCTCGTTTCGATCATAGCCATCGCCTATTTTGCGAACCGGTTCTTTTTCAAACCGCACAAGGTGAAAAAACCTGCACATGCCGCAGCTGCTGCCGAGGAAGCGCTTCCTGAAGGAACGGCCTTGCAGCCACAGGACCTTACCCTTGAGCCCCCGCCGGAGCCGCCTCAAGCGCCTCCCGGGCAGCTTCCAGCAGCGCCCCAGCAGGCCGGACAACAGATGCTGCCTGCGGTTCCAACGCTGAATCCCGCTCAGCCGCTCGCGCGGCCGGTCCATCCCGTTCCGGTCTTCCTTGACTTCGCGTCCAGTCCGATGCCCACGAAGGTGACGTTCGAGGACAAGGAGCTGGGGATGACCCCTCTCCGCATAAATGCGCAGCTGTCGCCTGGCCGCAGCTATCAGGCCCGCGCGCTTTTCGTGATGCCGGAGATTCAGCAGCAGTACACGCAGGAATCGCAGTTCGCCGTTGAGAAGGACCAGTCGGTCGTCCCGATACTCTTCCGCGCGCCGATCGGCATGCTCAAGGTTATGAACCTCCCTCGCGATGTGCAGTTCTATCTGGAGGGAAAGTTCTCGTACGAAAAGTTTCAGGAGCAGACGGCCAAGCTCCAGGGGATAGTCCTGCAGAAGCCGATCTACATACCCTACGGAAACTATTCGTTGGAGCTGCGCCGTTCCCGCCAGATGGGCGAGACGTCCCCGACGTTTGTCTCCGGCATCATCTTCAGGAGGGAATTCACCATCGCGCAAGAGAGTCCGACATATACGCTCGAGGTGAAGGATGAGGACCTCACGGTCTTCCCCGTGAAGATACGCTCGGACCCGCCCAACGCGGACGTATTCGTGGATGGAAAGGCGGTCGGAAAAACCCCGTTTGAAGGCATTTTCCCGCTTGGCGAGCACAAACTCACGCTGCGCAAGGAGGGTTATTTCGAGCATTCCGAGGACCTGAAGGTCGACGTCAACACGCCGTTCGCGGCCGAGGTGAAGCTCAAGACGTCGGTGGCTGGCGCGCATCTCAACAACGCGAGGCAGGCCATGGGGAGGGCGATGTACCAGGAGGCGATAAACGAGCTGGCCGAGGCGCTCAACTCCAGCCCGGCGCCCACCGAGGTGGCGCTTTCAAACTACTTGCTCGGCCAGTGCTATTTGAAGGCGGGCGACGTCCAGAGGGCCATCGGCTATTTCACACAGGCCAGGGAGAGCGAGACGCAGAGGTATCCCGCGATTCTGGGGCTCGCCACTTCCTATGCGATGCTTCAGCAGATGAACCAGGCGCTGCCGCTTCTGGTCGAGGTGATGCTCAAGACGACGGACGACGAAACCAAGAGGGCGGCGCACGGTCTCTTCCAGAAGATGTCGCCTTTCCACTCTGTGATCTACGTCTACTCCGAGCCGCCCGGGGCCCAGGTGACGGTCAACGACAAGCCGGTGGCGCAGCAGACCCCGGTGATTCTCCACGAGCTGCCGCTCGGCAACTATCGCCTGCGCGTCGACAAGACGGGCTTTCTCCCGACCGAGATGAATCTCTCTCTTTCAGTCAACGAGTTCAATCCTGTGATAGTGAAGCTCAAGCCGATTCCCCAATAGAGGCGCTTCCACTCATTATGTCCTTCAGAATTGGTTGCTTTGGCTTTGCCTCTGCGGTGCGTTTGTGATAAAAAGGAGTGGCTGGGGCTGACAAAAGATGTTGTTTGGACAGGCTTTAGTGGCACGAGGGAAAGCGTTACATGAGATATCTTTTTTTGCCAGTCGCTGTTGGCGCAGTCTTTGCCGTCTGCGGTTGTCCGGCGAGCCTATAGAGGGGTCCTATGGTGGAGCAGGAAGTCCTCGTGAACGCCAACAAGCTCAAGTCCTTCGTCCAGGATATATTCGTAAAAATCGGCGTTCCGAAAGATGATGCCAAGACCGTCGCGGACAATCTCGTCGCGGCCGAATTTAAGGGCATTCCCTCCAACGGGGTGGTGAAGCTCGAGAGGTACGTGAAGGAAATCAGGGACGGGCTCATCGGGCCCCTCACGATCTTCGTCGCCACGCCGCCCGGCAGCCTGACCTCGGAGATGCTGAAAAAGGGGGTTCTGGCGGAAAAGCCGCAGCCGGAGTGGCCGACGGAAAAGCCTCAGGCGTGGCAGCCGGCGGAAAAGACGCAGGCGTGGCGGCCGGCGGAGGAAAGCAAGAGAGAGGAAGGCAGGGCAACCGAGAAAGTCGAGACGGTCCCCGAGGTGCAGCTTGAAAAACCGGCGGCAAAGCCCGGCATAAAGCGCCGGCTCGTTATGGTCGCTGCCCTGGCCCTCGTTTCGATCATCGCCGTCGCCTATTTTGCGAACCGGTTCTATTTCAAACCGCACAAGGTGAAAGAGCCTGCCCATGCTGCAGCCGCTGCTGAGGAAGCGCTTCCTGAAGGAACGGCCTTGCAGCCACGGGCCCTTAGCCCTGAGACGCCGCCGGGGCCGCCTCAAGCGCCTCCACAGGCATCTCCCGGGCAGCTTCCAGCAGCGCCCCAGCAGGCCGGACAACAGATGCTGCCTGTGGTTCCAACGACGAATCCCGCGCAGCCGGCCCAGCCTGTCCCGGTCTTCCTCGACTTCGCGTCCAGCCCGATGCCCGCGAAGGTGACGTTCGAGGACAAGGAACTGGGGATGACCCCTCTCCGCATAAATGCGCAGCTGTCGCCTGGCCTCAGCTATCAGGCCCGCGCGCTCTTCGTGATGCCGGAGATCGAGCAGCAGTACACGCAGGAATCGCAGTTCGCCGTTGAGAAGGATCAGTCGGTCGTCCCGATACTCTTCCGCGCGCCGATCGGCATGCTCAAGGTCATGAACCTCCCTCGCGACGTGCAGTTCTATCTGGAGGGAAAGTTCTCGTACGAAAAGTCCCAGGAGCAGACGGCCAAGCTCCAGGTGGTAGTCCTGCAGAAGCCGATCTACATGCCCTACGGAAACTATTCGTTGGAGCTGCGCCGCTCTCGCCAGATGGGCGAGACGTCCCCGACGTCCGTCTCCGGCATCATCTTCAGGAGGGAATTCACCATCGCGCCAGATAGCCCGACGTACACGCTCGAGGTGAAGGATGAGGACCTCACGGTCTTCCCCGTGAAGATACGCTCGGACCCGCCCAACGCGGATGTGTTCATGGACGGGAAGGCGGTCGGAAAAACCCCGTTTGAAGGCATTTTCCCGCTTGGCGGGCACAAGCTCACGCTGCGCAAAGAGGGTTATTTCGAGCATTCCGAGGACCTGAAGGTCGACGTCAACACGCCGTTCGTAGCCGAGGTGAAGCTCAAGGCGCCGATGGCTGGAGCGCACATCAACAACGCGAGGCAGGCCATGGGGAGGGCGATGTACCAGGAGGCGATAAACGAGCTGGCCGAGGCGCTGAACTCTGCTCCAGCGCCCACCGAGGTGGCGCTTTCAAACTACCTGTTCGGCCAGTGCTATTTGAAGGTGGGCGATATCCAGAAGGCCATCGGCTATTTTACACAGGCCAGGGAGAGCGAGACGCAGAGGTATCCCGCGATTCTGGGGCTCGCCACTTCCTATGCGATGCTTCAGCAGATGAACCAGGCGCTGCCGCTTCTGGTCGAGGTGATGCTCAAGACGACGGACGACGAAACCAGGAGGGCGGCGCACGATCTCTTCCAGAAGATGTCGCCTTCACATTCTGTGATCTACGTCTACTCCGAGCCGCCCGGGGCCCAGGTGACGGTCAACGACAAACCGGTGGGGCAGCAGACCCCGGTGATCCTCCACGAACTGCCGCTCGGCAACTATCGCCTGCGCGTCGACAAGCCGGGCTTCCTCCCGACCGAACTGAACCTTTCCCTTTCAGTCAACGAGTTCAATCCTGTAGCAGTGAAGCTCAAGCCGATCCCTCAATAGGTAAGAAAAAGGGGATGTCCCCTTTTTCTTTCCCGCACTTGACAAACGCTGTCTGGAAAGGCTTTAAAGGCTGCGGTTGTCCGGCTAGCCTGTGAGGGATCCTATGGTGGAGCAGGATGTCGTTGTGGATGTCGACGAGCTCAAGTCCTTCGTCCGGAATATACTCGTAAAAATCGGCGTCCCAAACGATGACGCCATGATTGTCGCGGACAATCTCGTCGCGGCCGACTTGAGGGGCATTCCCTCCCACGGGGTGGCGAGGTTCGAGAGGTACGTGAAGGGAATCAGGGACGGACTCATCGGGCCCGTCACGACGCTCACCACCGTCGTCGAAACGGCCGCGACTGCGACGCTCGACGCAAACGACGGCCTGGGGCAGGTTGCCGGCAAGGCGGCGATGGAGCTGGCGATCCGGAAGGCGGGAGAGTCCGGGGCCGGCTTCGTGGCTGTCCGCCACAGCAATCACTACGGCATCGCCGCCTTCTATTCGATGATGGCCCTTTCCCGCGACATGATCGGCATATCGATGACCAACTCCGCGCCGCTGGTCGTCCCCACGTTTGGCAGCGAGATCGTTGTCGGCACGAACCCCCTGAGCGTTGCGGCGCCTGCTTCCGGCGAGCGCCCGTTCGTCCTGGACATGGCGACCTCCGCCGTTCCGCGCGGAAAGGTCGAGGTCTGTGAGAGGCAGGGCAAGCCCCTGCCGCACGGATGGGCGACGGACGATGAAGGCCGCGGGACGACAGATGCTGCCCTCGTCCTCAAAAATCTGCTCGAGAGGAGGGGCGGCGGGCTTTTGCCGCTGGGCGGGGAGGGGGAACTCCTAGGAGGGCACAAGGGCTATGGCCTTTCTCTCATGATCGACATACTCACGGGGGTCCTCTCCGGCGGGGCGTTTGGGACGCATCTCTATGAGAAAAAAGACGGCAGGCCCCAGCCCGCGAACGTGAGCCACTTCTTCGGCGCGCTCGATATCAAGAGCTTTCGTCCGGTCGGGGAGTTCAAAAAATCGCTCGACCGATACATGCTGGAGATCAAGGAGTCGGCCAAGGCGGCAGGCCAGTCCAGAATCTATGTGCACGGCGAGAAGGAGCAGGAGATGGCGGAGAGGCTTGCGAAGACGGGCGTCCCCCTCCATCCTAAAACCGCAGGGATGATGCGGCGCATAGCGACGGAGGTGGGGGTGCAGCCGTTTTGAGGAGGGACAAAATGGGGAAAAATATCACACAGAAGATACTTGAGGCGCACCTCAAGGAAGGCGCCTGGGCGCCGGGTCAAGAGGTAGGCATCCGCATAGACCAGACGCTCACGCAGGATGCCACCGGCACGATGGCCTATCTGCAGTTCGAGGCCATGGGCATGAAGGAGATAAAGACCGACCTCTCCGTCTCCTATGTCGATCACAATACGATACAGGTCGGCTTCGAGAACGCCGACGACCACGCCTATCTGCATAGCGTCGCAGCGAAGTACGGCATAGTCTTCTCGCGCCCCGGCAACGGCATCTGCCATCAGGTCCACCTCGAGCGCTTCGGCAAGCCCGGCACCACGCTCCTGGGCAGCGACTCGCACACGCCGACTGGCGGCGGGATCGGCCAGATAGCGATCGGGGCGGGCGGGCTGGATGTCGCCGTCGCGATGGGCGGCGGCCTTTTTTATCTCACCTGCCCCAAGGTGTATAAGGTCAATCTCACCGGCGAATTGAAGCCGTGGGTCACGGCCAAGGATATCGTCCTTAAAATGCTCGAGCTGCTTTCGACGAAAGGGAACGTCGGCGTCGTCGTCGAATACGCTGGCCCGGGAGTGGCATCGCTCAGCGTTCCGGAGCGCGCGACGATCACCAATATGGGCGCGGAGATGGGCGTCACCACCTCGATCTTTCCGTCAGACGAAGAGACGCGCAAGTTTCTCAAGGCCGAGGGGCGCGAAAAGGATTGGGTCGAGCTCCAGGCAGGCAAGGATGCGGCCTACGATCGCACCATCGATCTCGATCTCTCCGGGATCGAACCTCTCGCCGCGGCGCCGCACAGTCCTGGCAATATAAAGAGGGTGAGCGAGCTCGCCGGCATGAAGGTCGATCAGGTCTGCATCGGCTCCTGCACCAACTCGTCGTATAAGGACCTGGTGATGGTCGCGAAGATCCTCAAGGGCAAAAAGGCGCATCCTGCCACGAGCCTCGGGGTGGCGCCCGGCTCCCGCCAGGTCCTTGCGATGCTCGCGCGTGAAGGGCACCTCGCGGACCTCATAGATGCCGGTGCTCGTATCCTCGAGAGCACATGCGGTTTCTGCATAGGCAACTCGATGAGCCCCAAGTCGGAGGGGATCTCCATCAGGACGATCAACCGCAACTTCGAGGGGCGCTCGGGGACCAAGGATGCGCAGGTCTATCTCACGAGCTGCGAGGTTGCGGCGGCGGCTGCGATCAAAGGTGAATTTGCCGATCCGCGAAAATTGGGAATCGAGTATCCCCGCGTTCATTTGCCCGATCATTATGAGATTGACGACAGCATGTTCGTCTTTCCCGACCGCAAACTTTGCGAGACAAAGATCGTCCGGGGTCCCAATATTGGCGCGCCGCCGACAAACGAGAAGTTATCCTCCGCGCTGGGGGGCGAGGTCATGATAAAGGTCCCGGACAAGACAACGACCGACCACATCATGCCCGCGGGTGCGAGGCTCAAGTACCGCTCCAACGTCCCGAAATACGCGACGTTTGTCTTCGAGAATGTCGATGCGACGTTTTCTGAGCGCTGCATGAAGAACAAGGAGAAGGGCGTTCACAACGTGATCGTGGCCGGCGAGTCATACGGCCAGGGATCCAGCCGCGAGCATGCGGCGCTCTGCCCGATGTATCTGAACGTCAAAGCGGTGCTCGCGAAATCCTTCGAGCGCATACATGCCGCAAATCTCGTGAACTTCGGAATCGTTCCGCTCACATTCGATGATCCGGCCGATTACGACAGGATCAATCAGGGCGACAGGCTCGCGGCGGCCGATTTCCGCAAAGAGCTCGAAAAGGGCAATACCCTGACGCTCACGGATGCCGCCGGCAACATAAAGATAGTCTGCAAAGCGAACCTCTCGGAGAGGCAGAGAAAGATAGTGCTGGCTGGCGGGCTCTTGAACTACACCAATGCTTAAAATTATAGAAAGGGTGTGAGTATGGCAAAGATAAAGGTGACGCGGCCGTTGGTGGAGATGGACGGCGACGAGATGACCCGGATCATCTGGCAGATGATCAAGGAAGAACTCATCCATCCGTGTCTCGATGTCGAGCTCAAGTATTATGACCTGGGCCTCAAGCATCGCGACGATACGGACGACCGGGTGACGGTCGATGCCGCCGAGGCGATCAAGGAGTTCGGCGTCGGCGTCAAGTGCGCGACGATCACGCCGGATGCCGAACGAGTCACTGAGTACAAGCTCAAAAAGGCATGGTCGTCGCCCAACGGGACGATAAGGGGGATTTTGGACGGCACGGTCTTCCGCAAGCCGATCATGACGAAGAACATTCAGCCCGCGGTGCGCAGCTGGAAAAAACCCATCGTGATTGGCCGTCATGCCTATGGAGATATTTACAAGTGCCAGGAGTTCGTCGTGCCCGGACCGGGGAAGGCGGAGTTGGTCTTCACGCCTGCCGGCAGCGGCGAGGCGACGCGCCTCACGGTCCACGAGTTCAAGGGGCCCGGCGTCACCATGGGGATCCACAATACGGAGAAGTCGATCCGTTCGTTTGCAAAGGCGTGCATCAACTATGCCGTCTCCGAGAAGGTCGATCTCTGGTTTGGCACGAAGGACACTATCAGCAAGAAGTACGACGCCTACTTCAAGGATATCTTCGGCGAGGAGGTCGGCAAGGCAAAGGCGGAGTTCGAGAGGGCCAGCATCTCCTACCGTTATCTCCTGATCGATGATGCCGTGGCTCAGATCATGAAGCACGAGGGTGGAATCCTCTGGGCGTGCCGCAACTACGACGGCGACATCTTCTCCGACATGGTTGCAGCCGGCTTCGGCAGCCTGGGGATGATGACTTCGGTGCTCGTTTCGCCCGACGGCAAGTTCGAGTACGAGGCGGCGCACGGCACGGTCAGGAGGCACTACTACGAGCACCAGAAGGGCAACCAGACGAGCACGAACTCCGTCGCCTCAATCTTCGCGTGGACCGGCGCGCTCAGGAAACGCGGCGAGCTGGACAATACACCCGATGTCGTCCGCTTCGCCTCCACGCTCGAGCGAGCGGTCATCGGCTGCATCGAGTCCGGCATAGTGACGAAGGACCTGATGAGGCTCGTGACGCCCGCATCGGACAAATACGAGACGACAGAAGGATTCATCAAACAGGTCGCGGCGAAGCTCAAGTCGGCACTGTAATCAATAGACCGGAGGTCGTATGGCACAGCGAGGTATCCGCGAATACGATGCAAAGAGGATGCTTGCAACAGAGCTTCCCCGATTCCTCGGCGGCAAATTCGCATATGAGGGCAAGGCGGCCCTGGTGAAGCCGGACACGGATCTCGATGCCCTGGCAAAGGCCCTGCCGTGGCTCGCCAAGACAAAGCTCGTGGTCAAACCCGACCAGCTCTTCGGCAAGCGCGGCAAGCACGGGCTCCTCTTGATCAACGCGGATTGGGACGCCGCCAGAAAATGGATCGGCGAGAGGATGAATAAAGAGACTTCCGTCGGCAAGGTCTCTGGCAAACTCACGCACTTCCTCGTCGAGCCCTTCACGCCGCACGACGAGAGCGAAGAGTTCTATGTCGCTATCCGCGACGAGCGCGAGCGCGATATCATCTACTTTTCGATGAAGGGCGGCATCTTCGTAGAAGAGAACTGGGACAAGGTGGTGCAGATCCCGGTTCCGATAAATGGGGATATCGAGAAGATCGATATCTCATCGAGTTTCAAGGATCTTGGCGATCGCCGGGAAAAGGTCCTGGCATTCGTCAAGGCTCTCTACAAATTCTACGCCGAGAACGGTTTTTCATATCTCGAGATAAATCCATTCACATTCTCGGTAGACGACGACATCGTTCCGCTGGATCTCGTCGCGAAGGTGGACGACACGGCTGTGTTCGACTGCCGCAAGGTCTGGGGCGATCTCGAGTTTCCGAAGGCCTTCGGCACGGCCTCCACGAAGGAAGAGGAGTACGTGAAACTCCTGGACGAGCAGAGCGGGGCGTCGCTCAAGCTCACGGTCTTGAACCCGAAGGGCAGGGTCTGGACGATGGTCGCCGGCGGCGGGGCTTCGGTCATATATGCCGACACGGTCTGCGACTTGGGGGCGGCGAAGGAACTCGCAAACTACGGCGAGTATTCCGGCGACCCGTCGACGGAGCTCACCTGCAATTACGCAAAGACGCTCCTCGATCTCATGACGAGGGAGAAGGACCCGAGGGGCAAGGTGCTCCTGATCGGCGGCGGGATCGCAAACTTCACCGACGTCGCGAAGACGTTCACGGGGATCATACAGGCGCTCACCGAATACAGGCAGAAGCTCATCGACAACAAGGTGAAGATCTACGTCCGCCGCGGCGGCCCGAATTACAAAGAGGGGCTCGCGAAGATGCGCAAGCTGGGCGAGACGCTCGGCGTTCCGATCGAAGTCTACGGGCCGGAGACGCATATGACAAAAATAGTCAGCCTCGCGTTGAAAGGGGTGGAGCCAGTCCCCTCCCCTTTGTAAGGGGAGGGTCAGGGTGGGGTAGATCATGCAGATAAATTGTCTGCCTCCCCCGCCCCCTCCTTACAAAGGAGGGGAGATTATAAAAATTAACAGGAGATACTATGAATTCCGCCGAGCTTTTTACAAAGGATACCACATCGTTCGTCTACGGATATCAGCAGAACGCGATCCAGCGCATGCTCGATTTCGACTTCGCCTGCGGGCGGAAGGAGCCTTCCGTCGCGGCGATAATCAACCCTTCGCGGGCCGGCTGGCACAAGGCATTCTACGGCGCGAAGGAGATCCTGCTTCCGATGTACAAGACGCTCGGCGAGGCGACGAAGAAACATCCGAAGGCCGACGTCGTGGTGAACTTCTCGTCGCAGCGCTCGGCGTTTTCTACGACCATGGAGGCCCTGTGCAATTCGAACATCAGGACGATCGCGGTGATCGCGGAGGGCGTGCCGGAGAGGAAGAGCAGGATCCTGGCTGCGGCGGCGAAGGAAAAGGGGAAGGTCATCATAGGGCCGGCCACGGTCGGAGGCATCAAGGCCGGCTGCTTCAAGATTGGAAATACCGCTGGCACGATCGACAACATCGCCGAGTCGAAGCTCTTCAGGCCCGGCAGCGTCGGCTTCGTTTCGAAATCCGGCGGCCTCTCGAACGAGTGCTACAACATCATAGCCAGGAATTCGGACGGGCTCTATGAGGGCATAGCGATCGGCGGCGACGCATATCCCGGCTCGACGCTCCTGGATCACATCCTGCGCTATGAGAGGATCCCGGAAGTAAAAATGATCGCGGCGCTCGGCGAGATCGGCGGGACGGAGGAGCTCAAGATCGTCGAGGTCCTCAAAGAGAAGAAGATCAAGAAGCCGCTCGTCATATGGGTGACCGGCACCTGCTCCAAGATGTTCCCGGCCGGCGTGCAGTTCGGCCACGCCGGCGCCAAGGCCGACACGGCCCTCGAGACCGCCGACGCCAAGAACTCCGCGCTGAAAGAAGCGGGGGCTGTCGTCCCCAATTCGTTCGACGACTACGGCGAGGCGATAAAGAGGACCTTCGACAGGCTCGTTGCGGACGGCGTCATAAAGCCAGCCCCCGAGGTCCCGGCCCCGAAATTCCCGATGGACTACGCGCAGGCGATGAAGGAGGGCGCGATAAGGAAGCCCGCTTCGTTTATCTGCACGATCTCCAACGACAAGGGAGACGAGCTCCTCTACGGCGACATGCCGATATCCAAGGTCATGGGCGAGGACATCGGGATCGGCGGCGTGATCGGCCTTTTGTGGTTCAAGCGCCACCTCCCAAAATTTGCCACGAAGTATCTCGAACGGGTCCTGATGCTCACGGCCGACCACGGCCCGGCGGTCTCCGGCGCGCACAACGCGATCGTCACCGCGCGCGCTGGCAAGGACATCATCTCGTCGCTGGTCTCGGGGCTCCTGACGATCGGCCCGCGCTTCGGCGGCGCCATCGACGGCGCTGCGCAGAACTTCAAGCGCGCCTTTGAATCGAATCTCGCGCCGGAGAAGTTCGTGAACGAGATGAAGGTGAAGGGCGAGAATATCCCCGGGATCGGGCATCTCGTGAAGAGCGTCACCAATCCCGATATGCGCGTGACGCAGCTCAAGGGCTTCGTGAAAGAGAGCTTTCCAGAGACCCGGCTCCTCAATTATGCGCTGGAGGTCGAGGCGATCACCACGCAGAAGAAGGGGACGCTGATCCTGAATGTCGACGGCTGCATCGGCATCACGTTCGTCGATCTGCTCTGGTCGATGCCGGACCTCTTTACGAAAGAACAGGTCGACGAGATAATCGATATGGGGTGCTTGAACGCCCTCTTCGTGGTGGGGAGGTCGATCGGCATCTTCGGACACGTCTTCGACCAGAAGCGCCTGCGCCAGCCCCTCTGGCGCGTGCCATACGACGATATCGCGTATATGACGGATGTGAAGTGAGCGACGCATGATCCTTCGTTGTAACTATTCAGGCGCCTGTGTCTCTTTTCCCTCTCCCTTGAGGGGAGAGGGTCGGGGTGAGGGTGGCAGTGGCAACCGGGTTAAAAAATCGCAGGGTCACCCTCCCTCTGACTCCCTCCCATCAAGGGAGGGAGAATTTCGAAAGATGCACTGCTGAATAGTTACTCTTCGTTTATTGAATTGAATAGTGAACGATACTCGGCTTATACTCTGATTTCAGAAGAGGGGAGGGAATATGGGACAAAAAATGACGTGGGAAGAGATGAAAAAGGCATTTCCGGATGAGTGGATTGCGGTAGTCAACTACACTTCGAACGAGGCGGGCGATGTCGATGGCGATGTTGTATATCATTCAAACAACAAAGATGATTTCTATCGCGATCTCGAAAAACTCGTAAAGAAATATGGCGACGTCGCTATGGAATACACTGGTGAGCGCATAAAAAATCCGGAGATTCCTCTTCTATGGCAGATTTCACATACAGCTTAGACAAGCGGCTCATTCTCGTGCCTGTTACGCTTCATAGCCCAACAGGTGTTGTTAGAGCTAGATTCATACTGGATACAGGGGCTTCCTCTACAATTGTTGATTACCGCGTTGCCAAAACAATCGGCTATACATCAATGAATGCTCTCGCGCCTTCCCAAGTCAGCTCTGCTGTGGGGAAGGAAGAAGGTTTCAGAATTCAAATTGCCGCTTTTGAGACCTTGGGAAAACGGCTCGAGAATTTTGATATTGCCTGTCATGCCCTTTTGGAGCAAGGGGTCGAAGGCCTCGTCGGTATGAGTTTTCTTGAGAGATATGATTTCTGCATCTATCCATCAAAGCGGATGATTCGGATATAGGGACACCCGCTTCGCAATTTTCATCCCCGCAGGAGAGCGTTTCTTGACCCGGATTGTGTTTGTTTGTTGACATTTTATAGTGCATATTGCATAATATATTGTGCATGATTGGGAGGTGGTTGTTATGCCATATGCGCGATATATTCTTGATGATAAAAGGTTTTTAGCCAAGCTGCGCGCGTTGGGCTTCAAGGGCGTTTTTGATTTTGCGGCCTCCAAAGGGATACACCGCAATACCGTGAGTCTTTATCTCAAAGGCGCCTGTGCGTTTTCCTCGGCATTTGACCGGATAGCGCGCGCCGTGGGCGCAGACCCGCTGGAGATAATTCATCCCGCCATGGAAGCATCTGCTGAAATAGAAGATCTCGATGAGATTGCGTCCGTCGTTTCTTTTCTGACGAGGCGCGACCACAAGGTCGCTTGCATGCTCCTGGGATCCAGGGCGATGAAGAAGGGCCGCGTTCATGCTGATTGGGACATCGGCATCACACGTGGAGGGAAGCCTATCGGCGGAGATGAATATCTGGACCTCCGTGTCGGCGTGAGCGATATCGCTGAAAATCTTCCGCACGGCGTCGATCTCATCAACCTCGATGCCGCGCCTGCCTGGTTTCTGGAAGGAATCAAATACGATCCTATTTTTCTTGACGGCGATCGCGAGAGCTTCATCCATTTTCAGGGGGTGTTGAATGGGATCAAAAAAAACATCGCCGCTTGACAAGGCCGTCCTGCATCTGGTGGATGCCCTCGCGATCTACGACAAGAATGCCAGCGACGAGCTTGCGTTCCTGACCGTCTCGAAGGCGTTCGAGGTGCTCGTCGAATACGGCTGGCGAGAACTCAAACGGAGGGTAGAGGATGAAGGGCTTGAAGTGCAGTCCCCGAAGGAGGCAATCCGGGAGGCGGCGAGGTTGAAAATTATCTCTGACCCCGAAAAATGGATCAAAGCAGTTGAAAACAGAAATGCAAGCGTGCACGATTATTTCGGGATTGGAGAAGAGTCATTCATTAAAATCGTTCGCGGTTTTTTGAAGCTCGCAAAGATGATCATCTGAATTCACTCAGCGCCATTCCCTTTTGATAATCTCGCGGATCCTTCTGTGCCTCGACGGGCCCTGGCAGCCGTAGACCTTGCGGCATTCGTGGGGTTTGACTGGATGGATGTCGCAGAGGCCCTTCGCGTTTAAGAAGATGCACGCTTTAGATTTGGGTTTCTGCACAGGTGACAGGGCGAGGATGCCATCTTCAAGGTGCTCGGCGCAGTATTTCGCCACGAACTCCTTCTCGGACAACTTCAAAAACTTCGCCGCCACGCCGATCTCGTCGGGCAAAAACCACCCCGGCTCGCGCCTGCAGCACTCGCGGCACTTCTCGCAGGAACACCCTTTTTTGCGTGACGCGTGACGCCTGCCCGCCGATGGTTTAGTGGCGGGCGCGACGCATGACGCGAATTTCGAAGGCATCGTCAGCCCCTCTCGCCGAATATCGCGGTCCCCACGCGGACGATCGTGGCGTCCTCTTCGATCGCGACCTCCAGGTCGTGGCTCATGCCCATTGAGAGCTCGGCAAGGGGCGCGGGGAGCGAGTCATTGAGCTTCTTGAGCTCCTTGAAATAGGGCCTGCTCTTTTCCGGATCGGGGTCGTAGGGTGGTATGATCATGAGGCCGCGGAGGTTGAGGTGCCCAAGCGTTGCTAAATGTGAAGCGAGCGCTGCGATTCCCGACGGGGCGATGCCGGACTTCGTAGTCTCATCCCCGATGTTGACCTCGATCAGGCAATCGATCCGCCGCGCCGCCCTGCGGTCTATCGCCTCGGCAAGTTCCACGGAATCCACGGCCTCGACGCAGGCGGCGACCGGGGCTACC
>JAZDOG010000062.1:0-8370 GCA_043798915.1 Pseudomonadota bacterium
ATACACGTCACATTGGGCGTTGGGCTGGGTGTCTTTGTTGAAGAGAAGCTCGGGGGCGCAATAAGCTGGTGTCCCCAGAAATTCACCCGAGAGGGTAAAACCTTTGGACGTCATATCCTTGCTCAATCCGAAGTCGAGCAAGACCGCATGACCGTCTTTTGTAAGCACAATATTCGAGGGTTTGATGTCCCGGTGAATGATATTCTGTTGATGCGCATATCCAACGGCTTCGGCGACCTCGATCATAATTGTGCACGCCATCTCGACCCAATTGCTTCCGACCGGAGTCACAACAGCCGGCCTTTCTTCTTCCGGCAATTCAGCGGCGATCAGATTCCTTACCAGAGTCGGGTCCAGCGACTTAATTGCGCGATCCTTCGCATATTGAATCAATTTTGAAAGAGGCAGGCCCTCGATATAGTGCATCACGATGTAGAAAAGTCCTTCGTGTTCTCCAATAAGGTAGACAGGCACGATCCCCTTGTGCTGCAACTTGGCAATGGCCCTGCCTTCCTGCCTGAACCTCTCGATCTGTTTCTGATCGGTGAAAATGGATGGAAGGAGGATCTTGAGCGCGACCTTGCGGGCAAGCGACAGCTGCTCTGCCAGATAAACAACGCCCATGCCGCCGCGGCTGATTTCCTTGATTATCTTGAAATCGTCGATGACCCTTCCCTCTAGATCTCGAATTTCGGGAAGACCTTCGTTGGGGGGAGAAATCAAAGCCAACGCCGCAAATTTCCTTCGCAAATATTTTTCATGCTCGGGATAGCGCCTGATGAGCTCATCCAGCGTTATCTCTTGGCCCTCAAGCTTCAGCTTGAGGTATTCCTGAAAAACCTCATTTGGCGTCTTGTTCATATGCCCCTTTAATCATGGTTCTTTGCTGTCCCCTTTCAAACATGGCAGGACGCTCTCTCCAGCGTTTTCGGAGGCGATTACCGAACATTTTACTCACCCATCATATCGGCCAATATATCCGTTACCTCATCCATCGATCTCACATAGAGCATTCGGGCTGCATCTTCAGTGGAATCGGTCAGTTCGCCGATCTCTTTAAATGTCATCCCCGCATAATCTCTAAGGATTATCGCCTCACGATGACTGTCCTTGATCTGATTCAGGGCGTCGCTAAGGATTGCTAGTTTCTCCCGATTTTCCACTTCCTGAGTGACTGTGGGAGAGATTTTGTCGGGGATATCCGTGATGCCTGCCATGTCCTCGTCAGCGCCGCTCACAATTGGAATTTCGGAAGCAGCTCTTCGCTTTTCCGCTGCAAAGTAATCGACTTTGTCCCGGATAGTGTTCTCGACGATTTTGGCCAGCCAGTTGATGAACTTGGACTCGCTA
The DNA here is from genome assembly GCA_043798915.1 of Pseudomonadota bacterium. Classification (GTDB taxonomy): domain Bacteria; phylum UBA10199; class UBA10199; order 2-02-FULL-44-16; family JAAZCA01; genus JAZDOG01. The sequence goes on from JAZDOG010000062.1 coordinate 1,351, forward strand.
CCAGTGTCGAAAGCGTCGATGTCCCTTATCGCCTTGATCATGACGCTTTGAACAATATCCATGGACTCGGTTTTTCCCCGTAGACCCGCTCCCATCCTGAATGTGACGATTTTGTGAACCCGCTGGACGTACCGCTCGCAGACCCTTTCCAGGGCACCTTTATCCCCCTTTTTCGCATCCGAAATAAGCGTCAGCGTGTGTTTAAGGGAACTGTCCATAATCTTATATATTCAAGCTAGTTATGTCATTTGTTCGGTTCGTCACGGTGTTCCCGCTTTGAAGGGTGAGTATAGCGAATTGATAAAAAATATAAAGCTTAAACAGGTATTTACCCGGTGAAATGGACGAAAACAGGAAAGGGGGCGAAAATGATAATACAACTTTTTGAACGTGCGGTAGGCCGTTGGTGAAAACAGCTGGTGAATTGGGAGTCTTCTCTCCCAGAAGGAGGATAAAACAATGAAGATCACGTATCTTACAATATTCTTAGGGTTGGTGATGGTGGTGGCAGTGGCAGGTTGTGGCAGTCTCCCCTCGAGCGGCTCAGTGACGTGGGGCACCGACGGCCAAAGTGGCGGCACGACCGATGGAACTGACGAAGTAGATTGTACCGCCTCTACAGCCGACGAGAATACCCCACTTGCCAGTAACAACGGGAACGGAAATGGCAACAACGGGAATGGCAACGGAAATGGGGGGAGCACTGATACCGGCGGGACCAGTACCGGTGGAGACAACACCGGCGACAGCACGGGGACCACAGCCGGTAGCGGAACGAGCAAGTGTAGAACTACGCAGTCAGGAGGTGACACAGGCAGCAGCAGTGGCGGGGGACAAAATACGACTAACTCCGGCGACACAACCGGGGGGATGCAATTTTTGACGCCAGCACAGCCGCAAGAAACGCCACGCTATTTCATGGGGACGTATGAGCTTGTGGCAAGCGGTTATTATTCCGGGGCTCGTTGTGAGCAGGGTTTTCCTGGAACGATTCGCCTCTATTCGCATGATGAAGTGATTGATTTTGAAACCACCAAGCACGAACTATTTACAATTGCGAATATGTATGAGGATAAAACCTTCGATTTCGATGTCACCTTCCTTGACCGCTTTGGGAAACCTTCGATCGACATCATCTGTACCTGTCATCTCAACGTTTCATATTACAGCTACATCAAGGAACGAGTTCTTTGTACCTGCGATCCCTCAAACGACAAGGATTCATGCGGTGTGACCTATGATAAGCTGGATTCAGATGAATGACCATCAATCACCCGAATGATCCCCCTCTTAAAACGAGAGGGGGATCAACTCTAGGAGCAATTTTGGAGGTCGGTTTCGAACCACCGGAGCAATCTTGGTTTATTTTCCTGTCTTCAGCGGCTTGCGCCTTTTGGATTCCAATTTTTTGATACTCTCCGCAGGCGGGAGGTTCTCCGGCATCGTCCCGCCAAGTTCCTGGATTGTCTGACGGACCTTCATGCCGACCTCATGATGAGTCCTATGCGCTGGCCTCCATTGCCAATTTCGATCATTTCGGTGACATCAACGAAATGATCCTCAACCCTGTGGCCGCTGTTAAAACAGGCCAGACGGGCCTTTTGGATAACTCCCTGGCTGGAAAAACCCTAGTCGCCCAAGACCGTTCCCATCGATTTTGCAGCAAGCACTAAAGGATGATTCTTCGGGACAGTTTTAAGCTTTGTGATCGCGCTTGCGATCGGCACATCGGTCACCTCTCCTCCCTTCATCGCCACCATCCTCCCGGATTTTCCATCCTTGAGGACCGATACCGCCATGATTCCGAAGTCGGTGGCGAGAAGGCGGTCGAAGGCGGTCGGCGTGCCGCCGCGCTGAAGATGGCCCAGCACGACGATCCTGCTCGATATGCCGGTCTTGTCTTCGATGGCGTTTGAGACCGCTGCGCCGATCCCGCCCAGCCTCAAGGGGTCAGGGCTTCCTTCGATCTTCTGCCGCACGACGAGCCCCTTGCCCTTCTCATGCGCGCCCTCCGCTACTACTACGATACTGAAGCGCCGCCCTTTGCGCCGCCTGAGCTCGATCTCTTCGACCACAGAATCGAGGCTGAACGGAATCTCAGGAATGAGGATCACATCGCCGCCGCCGGCCATGCCGCCGCGGAGCGCGAGCCACCCGGCGTATCGCCCCATCACCTCGACCACTATCACCCGATGGTGCGACTGAGCGGTCGTATGGAGGTTGTCGATCGCATTGCTGATAACCTGCACGGCAGAGTCGTGGCCAAAGGTTATGTCCGTTGCATTTAAGTCGTTGTCGATCGTCTTGGGAATGCCGACGACCTTCGCGCCTATCCGGCCGAGCCTTTCAGCGATGGAGAGCGTCCCGTCGCCGCCGACCGCCACCAGCGCATCCAGCCGCCACTTTTTGATCTGGCCCAGCGCGCGCTTTGACTCGTCCGACGTCACGAGTTTTCCGCGGACGCGGCGAACATATTCAAATGGATTGGCGGTGTTCGAAGTGCCGAGGATCGTGCCACCGAGGCCGAGAATATTGGAAGCATCCTCTGTCGAAATGTTCCTGCCGCGTCCCTCGACGAGGCCTTCGTACCCGTCCGCGATCCCCCAAACCTCCCAACCGCAATCGTAGACCGCCTTTTTGACGACCGCACGGATGACCGCGTTGAGCCCCGGGCAATCCCCACCGCCCGTCAGTATCCCTATGCGCATCTTCGCCACAAGCCCCCTTTGTATGCCAGGCACCCTCAAAAACCTGCCTGCAGTGAAATCATCTCAGATGACTTCTACAAAAAATCCAGGAGCTTCACTGCCAGGACCGATTCCAGATAATCGAGGGAGAGGGGCTTGGTGATATAGTCGAAGGCGCCGAGCCTCATGCACTCCTTCGCCGTATCTTCCCCCCTGATCGCCGTGATCACCACGACGCCGACCCTTTTGTCGATCTTCTTTATTCTCTTGAGCGTCTCCACCCCATCCATGTTGGGCATGATGAGGTCCAGGAGGATCACATCTGGTTTCTCCTCCTTCACTATCTTCAGGGCCTCCTCGCCGCTCAGGGCTATGAGCGCCTCGTGGCCCTTCCGTTGCAAAAATTTCTTCAGCATGTCGCATACCGCCTGCTCGTCATCCACCACTAGTATCTTGGCCATTTCCCCTCCCTCTTTTCGGCAGCCAGCAATTTGACGCGGAACGTCGAGCCCTTTCCCAGCCTGCTCTCCGCCTCGATGACACCCCCGTGGTTGTCTATTATTCCATAGCAGATGGAAAGGCCCAAACCCACGCCCTTTGGCTTTGTGGTGAAAAAAGGCTCAAAAATTCTGCGCAGCACCTTCTCGGCCATCCCTTTTCCGGTATCCTTGATCTCCACGATCACTACCCTCTGCCCCGCCTCAAATTTTCCCTTACTCTTCGCTTCAGCTTCGGCCACCTTCTCACCACAGGTTCTCACGGTCAAGGTCCCCTTCTCCCCCATGGCATCGACCGCATTCTGCATTATATTGGAGAGCACCTCCTGAATCTGGTTCTTGTCGCCCAGAAATTTCGGGATGCCTCTGGCAAATTTATCCGCTATTTTTATGCCTGCCGGTTTGAACCGGCGCCTCAAAATGGCAATCGAGCCCTTCGCAATTTCATTCACATCCAGCGGCTTGGGCTCGATTTTTTTCGGCCGCGAAAAATCTGAAATCTTCTGCACGACGCCCAGTATCCTCTCAGCCTGCTCCGTAATGGTCTTTGCGGTGCTGGAGAGCTCTTTGTTCTTGCTCTCGGAGAGCATTTGCGCCTCGCCCGAAATGACGCACAATGGATTGCTTATCTCATGTGCCACCCCGCTGACCATGACGCCCAGCGCGGCCATCTTGGCCGACAAAACCATCCGAGCCTGGGCCTCGCTGAGCTTTAAGTAGGCGCTCTTCAATTCTTTCTCTTGTTTCTTGCGCGCGGTGATATCGCGCATGATGCCCATCGCGCACCACCTTCCCTCTATCTGGAAGGCAGACAGCGACAGTTCTATCGGAAATTCCGCGCCGTCTCTTCTCACCGCAGCGAGCTCCAGGGTTTTTCCGACCGCCGCGCCCTTGCCCGTCTTTTGAAAGTGGGGGAAGGCCTTCCTGTACGCGCCATGGTAGCGCTCAGGAGCCAGAAGATAATGCAGCTCCTTCCCCCGCACCTCTTTCTCCGAATAGCCGAATATCTTCTCTGCCGCCCTGTTCCATCCGACGATATTGCCGCTGTTATCCATCGTCATGATTGCATCCTGGGCGGATGCGATTATATTCTTGAGCCTCTCCTTCGATTCCCTTAAAGCCTCCTCTATCTTCTTGCGTTCGGTGATGTCGCGGCCCTCCGGAACCATAAGGATCACCACCCCGGCCTCGTCCTTGACCGGCTTGAGCGAAAAATCCACGACATGAAGCGTCCCGTCCTGGGCAATGTGGGTCGTCTCAAAACGCACGAACTCCCCTTCCGCCACCCTTTTTATGGCCCGGCGAAGCTTCTCCTGTTCTTCCGCGGAATGCGTCCACCATGGAGTCAGCCAGAAGGGCTTGTTCATGACATCGGACAGCGCTATCCCGGCAAATTCCAGGGCCGCCCTGTTTGCCTCGACCAGGGTCCCGTCGGCCGTCATGAGGCCAATAAACTCGAAGGTCTGGTCGAATACGGCGCGCGCCTTCAGCTCGCTCTGCCTCAGCCACAATTGCTCTTTCGTCTCGGCATCTTTCATATTCGCACCCTTCTGATTTTCTCTATAATATGGGTTTTGCCGCCAACCTCTTCTTGAAATAATCGACCACCTCCGTGACGGACGGATCCACGCCGTATATCACGGCCAGATAGCGGCTGACACAGGCGCCCAGGAGGACAAACTGCAGAAGCTCGGCCAGCGGCGTGGGCACCGTTCCGACAGCCGCCTCCGCGTGAGGGATCCGGTATTTTTTCAGGACCTCGAGCGCGATGTCCTGCCGCATCCTGTTTCTGGGGTGATCGAATCCGGACCTCAACAGAATTGCGAAGATATCCTGCCCGACATTCGCCGGAAGCTCGACGCCGTTGAAGGTATTGTGATTCATCTCGGGTATTATCTGATGGAACGACGCGGACTTCGCATTTTCGCTGAACTCGCTGCACCAGCGCCTTGCCACCTGGGACAGCGAACCCGAACCGAAGACCACGGGGATCCTGTTTTCGAGCTTCAGCGCCAGGAGCTTCGCGCTGTTCCTGCGGACCGGAACGGAAACGTCGATCTTTTTCAGATAATCGCGCGAAACTGCGATGGCCTCCTTGAAATCCCTGTCGGATACGCCGACGAGCTTCAGCCTGGAAAAGACGGCGAGCACCGAGGTGAAGAGAAAGCCGAAAGAAGTCCTGGGCTGACCAGGGCTCTTTATTCCGTAGTGCGTGGCTTTGTGCTTCCGTGAAAGGGTCTCGAGCTTGCCGCCGGAGGCGATCGTGACCAGCCTGCCGGTTCTGGCAGCGGCCTTCTTGAAGCTGTCCAGCGTCTCTTCCGTGTTGCCGGAAAAGCTGATCGCGATGAAGAGCGTGTCCTTGTCGACCCAGCCTGGGATGCCATAATCCCGCCATATCGCGACCGGGATGCGCGAACCGCGGGCGAGCCCGGCCGCGAGCGCGCCGCCGATGCTCGACCCCCCCATCCCGGCGATCAGAATGTTCCTGGCCTTCGCAAGATGCGCCGGCAGCGATATTTTTTTCCAATCGCTCCAGCAGCTCTCGCACTGATCCGGAAATTCCCGAACCTTGCGCATGATGTCGGCCCGGTCCCCTTTGATCGCCGCATCAAGTCTGTCGGCACTCTGCACATTTCCCCCATTTTTAGCTGTTTATAATATCTTTTCCCGCCAATTATGTCAAAAGACTTACTTTACTCCGGCACCCGCGTGATATAAAACCCGTCTGACATAAACTAGAGAATCCACGGCTATCACGCAAAGCGGAGAAGACCATGAAGACAGTCTACGAAGGCAAAGGCGAGCTGTTCATGAATCCGGATCCGGACGCGGCGAGGGAGCACTTTCGCCACAAGGACAGGTCGCTCACCAACAAGGTGATGTCCGTGAAGGATGCGGTCGCAAAGTTCCTCCACGACGGGGATTACATATCCATCGGAGGCTTCGGCGGCGTGCGCGTGCCGGTCGCGCCGCTCCACGAGATACTCCGCCAGGGCAGAAAAAACCTCGGCCTCTCCGGTCACACTGCCACGCACGACTGCCAGATACTGGCCGCGGGCGAGTGCTTCGATCGCTGCGACATCGCGTATATCATAGGCCTCGAGGCAAGGGGCGTCTCCCCGAACGCCCGCAGATACATGGAGAGCGGAAAGGTCCGGGTCGCCGAGTGGACGAACGCAGGGCTCGCGTGGCGCTACAAGGCGGCGGCGCTGGGCGTGCCGTTCTTGATCGGCAGGCAGAGCCTCGGCGCGGACTCGCTCCAGTGGAGCGCCTCGAAGGTGATCGAATGCCCGTACACCGGCAAACAATTCGCCACCTTTCCGGCGCTCTATCCGGATGTCGCAATCATCCACGTCAACGAAGCGGATCGCTTTGGAAACGCCACGATACGCGGCGTCTCCATCGCCGACGAGGACCTGGCTCGCGCCGCTCGCCATGTGATCATCACCTGCGAGAGGCTCGTCGACACCGAATTCTTCCGCAACGACCCGCACGTTGCGATGATCCCCTACTTCTGCGTCGATGCCGTGTGCGAGGTGCCCTTCGGCAGCTATCCCGGCAACATGCCGTTCGAATACTATTCGGACGAGAAACACCTGAAGGAGTGGCTCACGGTCGAGAAGGATCCAGCAGAGCTCAAGAAATTCCTCGATCGCAACATCTACAAGACCGCCGATTTCAACGAATACCTCGAAAAGAACGGCGGGCTGGCAAAGATGCAGGCGCTTCGTCAGAAGGAATTTCTGCTCGATTGAAACACTTCCCCTCCTTTGTAAGGAGGGGCCAAGGGAGGTAGACCTTGTCAGACTACAACTCGATGGAACTCATGATATGCG
>JAZDOG010000068.1:0-64687 GCA_043798915.1 Pseudomonadota bacterium
GCTGGAAGCGGAGGCCAAGAAGGCGATCGACGCGTACAACGCGAACGACCTGCTTCGGACCGCGCCCGACAAGGTGGTCGAGTTCATCGTCGGGCAAGTGAGGCCCGACGTCCCTATACTCGACGAGTCGAAGATCGAGACGGCATCCTCCGAGACGACGATCCCAGCTGAATCGCTCCGGTGGCGTGTCGACTTGGTCCTCCGCACCAGCAGCTCAGTGCAAGGGAGCCGGATCCTAGACCTGATCCACTTTGGTGGACAGTGTTTCTGAGTAACGAACGTGTCTGTCGTAGTAGTCGTAGTCGGCACCTCCTGTGGATGGCCTGTGGACGAGGGGGGTGCGGGGGGAGACTCGCAACCTGTGGAGTCCTGTGGGCTCCCACCGCGCCCTGTTGCACAAGGTGGTTGCCGTGCGCACCTTCTTGTGCAACAAGCGACGCATGCGTCGACGACAGGGCCAGGGACCTGATCGCCCACTTCGCGGACAACTGCGCCTCCCGCTCGGGGTCCCCAAGAGCCACTCGATCCGAGAGGAGTACCGGCGCTGCGGCGCCCTGGGCTGCAAGACCTGTCAGCGTGGGCCGGGCCACGGCCCCTACCGCTACGCCGTCTGGCGAGAGGGCGCCAAGGTCAAGCGGAAGTACCTCGGGAAGGCCTGAGGCTGGCCGGCGGAGGAGGCTTGGCTTCACGCCACCCCCCTCTTCCGACGCTGGCTCCGCCGCTCGAACGCGGCCGGGCTCAGGTACCCGAGCGCCGAGTGGCATCGCTTCTGGTTGTAGAAGACCTCGATGTGGTCGAACACCTTCGCCCGCGCATCGGTCTCGCTCTCGAAGTGCTCCCCCAGCTCGGCCTTGAGACCGCTGAAGAAGGACTCCATCGCGGCGTTGTCGAGACAGTTGCCGCTGCGACTAATGCTGCAGACGATGCCCTGCTTCTGGAGGGCCGCTTGGTAGTCCTCGCAGGTGTAGGGGCTGCCGCGATCCGAATGACAGAGCAAGCCGGCCTCCGGGCACCGGCGGCGGACCGCCATGTCCAAGGCGGCGAGAGTGAGCTGGCGGTCGTTCGTCCTCGAGAGCGCCCAGCCGGCCGCGAAGCGCGCGAACAGATCGAGGACGACCGCGAGGAAGAGCTTGCCGTCGGGGAGGACCAGTTCGGTCGTGTCCTTGACCCAGCGCTGGTTCGGCTGCCCGGCCGAGAAGTCGCGGGCGAGCAGGTTGGGGGCAGCGGGCTGCGCCGGGTCGCTCTTGGTCGTGCACTTGAAGCGTCGCTTCAGCCGGGCCCGCAGACCCTGGTCGTGCATCAACCGGATGACCCGATTGCGCCCGACGCGGACGCCCTGGGCCTGGAGCTGGCCATGGACGCGAGGGCTGCCGTAGTACCGCCTGCCCGCCTCGTAGGCGGCGCGGACCTGCACCTCCAGGCGACGGTCGTCTCGCGAGTGCTTGGACTCGGGGCGCAGGCACCAGGCGTAGTAGCCGGCACGGGAGACATCGAGCGCCTCGCAGAGCATCGACACCGGGTAGTGGGCCTTCTCCGCCTCGATGAACACGAACCTCACGTGCTCTCCTTCGCGAAGAAGGCCGCCGCTTTTTTTAGGATGTCGCGCTCCATCTGCAGCCGGCGGTTCTCCTTGCGCAACCGCACGAGCTCCTCGCGCTCCATGGCCGTGAGGCCCGACTTGCCGCTGTCGCGGTCCGCCCTCGCCTGCCCGACCCAGGCGCGCAGCGCCGAGTCGGTCAGGTCGAGATCGCGGGCCACCTCGGCCGGAGTCTTCCCCTCGTCCAACACCAGCCGCACCGCCCCCGCCTTGAACGCGGCGGTGAACTCCCTGCGCGCCCTATGCTGCCTGCTCTTCTTGCCCATGGTCGACACCGTAGCCGCCTTTCATTTGGTGTCCACCAAACCGGATCACACCCAGGGGCGGGCGGCCCCTCGATACGCGGCTCACGCCGCTACTCGGGGTGGTCGGGGGGGCGGGGCGGGCGGAGGAATTCCCTTTGGGAGCACGCGCCATCCGCTAAGATGCGCGGCCTCGAAAGCCCGAGCGAGGAGCGGACATGACCGACCCCCAGACCCCGAAGGCCGAGGGAGACGACTTCCCCTCTTTCGTCCCGGCCTCGAACACCACGATGTCCGAGTTCACCATCCGCGCACTGCTGCTCGGCCTGCTGATGTGCGTCATCCTCGGGGCGGCCAACGCCTACCTCGGCCTGCGCGCCGGCATGACCATCGCCGCGACCTATCCGGCGGCGGTGATCGGCATGGCCGTGCTCCGCCTCTTCAAAGGATCGATCCTCGAAGAGAACATGGCCCGCACCGTCGGGTCGGTGGGCGAGTCGATCGCAGCCGGCGCAATCTTTACGCTGCCGGCGTTCTTCCTGGCCAAGGTCTGGCCCGATTTCTCAGGAACAACCCACTATCTCGAGGCTACAACGATCATGCTCTTGGGCGGCGTCCTCGGCATCTTCTTCGTGACGATGCTCAGGCGCGTGATGGTCGAAGACGCAGAGCTGCCGTATCCGGAGTCGGTCGCTGCCGGCGAGATCCACAAGGCCGGGCGCTCTGGAGGGGCAGGCGCGAAGTATCTCTTCAACGCGCTGATCCTCGGCGCCATCATCCAGCTGGGCACCGAGCTCAAGCTCTTCCTGCCGTCGTATGAGAAATTTGTGAGCTTCTCGAAGGGCGCGGTGAATCTCCTCTCCGGCAAGGGCGATATCCTGACGAAGATATCCACCGGCGGCGGGGCGCTGATCAAGACCCCGGCAGCATCGCCGGCTTTCATCGGCGTGGGCTACATCATCGGGCCCCGCCTCGCGGCCTTGAACTTCGCGGGCGGTTTGCTCGCCTGGGGGCTCTTCGTTCCGCTCCTCATGTTCTTCGTGGGGCCATCCACGCTTGAGTCGCTCGTCTCTCAGTCCGGCGACAGCGTTTCGTGGGCCAGCCTGGCAGTCGCCACATGGAAGGGACTTGTGAGGCCTATCGCGATAGGCGGCATGCTGGTGTCGGCCGGCTACACCCTCTATAAGATGCGCAAAAATCTGGCCAGGGGCTTTACGCACTCGCTGGGCGACATAAAGAAGGCCGCCGGGGCGGGAGCGGCCCAGAGCCGTCTGGACAAGGACATCAGCTTCAAGTTCGTGGCCCCGATGATCTTCGTCGCGGCGGTGCTGATGGGATTCCTCTATTATCATTTCTGCGGCAACGCCGCGGCCTCCATAGTCGCCGCCGTGGTCATGCTGGTCGCAGGATTCTTCTTCGCCGCGGTCTCCGGCTACCTCGTGGGCCTCATCGGCTCTTCGAACAACCCGGTCTCAGGTCTCACGGTCTCCACGCTGATAGTGGCGGCGCTCCTGATGGTCTTTCTGGGAGTTTCCGGAATCACAGGCGTGGCTGCAGTGCTGGGCGTGGCGGCGGTCGTCTGCGTCTCCTCGGCCGTGGCCGGCGAGATGCTGCAGGATCTCAAGGTCGGGCATATCCTCGGCGGCACTCCCTGGAAGATGCAGATTGGCAATATCATCGGCGTCATCGTGGCATCCTCTGTGATGTTCCTGCCGCTCATGGTCCTTCACCAGGGCGACATCAACCGCGGCGGCACAGGTTTCGGCGGGGCTTCGCTCTCGGCGCCGCAGGCAGGCCTCATGGCGATGCTCGCTCAGGGCATCGTCGCCCACGAGATGGCATGGCCGCTCGTGATCGTCGGCATGCTCATGGCTGTTGCGATGATCTGCGTGCAGGTGCGGAGCCCCATGCTCGTCTCGGTCGGCATGTACCTGCCGTTCGAAGTGAGCGCCACGATCTTCCTGGGAGGCGTCATCCGTTCCATCGCGGACTGCTTCGCGAAGAAGCGGAAGTTGAACGCCGCGCAGAAAATCAGGATGGACAACAATGGAATCCTCCTTGCTTCAGGCTTCATAGCCGGCGAGGCCCTGATGGGGCTCGTCATAGCTGCGCTCGCGTTCAAGGAGGTCCGTCTGCCCGAGATATTCAAGGAGCCGTCGTTTATCGGCGCGCTCGTCGTATTCGTGTTGCTGGCTTTCATACTCGTGCGATATCCGCTCAAGAACGCAGGGAGTCCGGATGAACCAGCGCCCCCATCAGCAATGGTCTGAGGTTGTGGTCAAAAAAGCGATCGGATGGGAGGACGGCCCCGATGGCGGGGCCGTCCTTCTCGTTCCGCGTTTTCGAAAAGGGCCGCTGGCGCGCTGGCTGCAGCCCAGGCTCCCGCGTCCATTCATCCGCGTGAAGCTGGACGAGATCGGCAGCTTCGTCTGGCGCGCCCTCGATGGAGGGACGCCGTTTCAGAAGGTGGCCCTCGCAATGAAGGAGAAGTTCGGCGACCGGGTCGAACCCGCCGAAGTCAGGCTCAAGACCTTTCTCACCATATTGTATAAGGACAAGTTCATCGAACTCCTGGTTCCCTGCAGTTCTCAGTAGTGTCCCCAGTATTGACGGGGCGGCGATCATCTGGTAGCCGCATCCTGCGATATGCCGGAATTCACTCAAAAACGGGCATATATCCGCACCTTCGGGTGCCAGATGAACGAGCACGACTCCGTCCGGATTATGGGGATGCTCGAGTCGCTGGGCTATGTCTCGAGCGGCACCATCGATGATGCCGATCTCATCCTCTTCAACACCTGCACGATCCGCGAGAAGGCGCACCACAAGGCGATGAGCGAAATAGGGCGCGCGCGTCTCTTCAAGGAGCGGCGAGCTGGAACGCTCGTCGGCGTCTGCGGCTGCGTGGCGCAGGAAGAGCGCGAGGCGATCTTCGAGCGCTATCCCCATGTGGACATCCTTTTCGGCCCGGACCAGATCGCGCGCCTGCCTGAACTCATCGATGATGCCATGGGAAACAGCCGCGCCTCCGCCCTCGAACTCATCGACGATCCCTCGCAGTATCGGTTTTTGGGAAACGACGTTCGAGTTTCGAGTCCCGAGTCCCGAGTCTCGGCTTTCGTTTCCATAATGAAAGGCTGCAACTGCGCCTGCAGCTATTGCATCGTGCCAAAGGTGCGCGGCCGAGAGGTCTGCCGTCCGGTCGGCGAAATCGTCGACGAGGTCCGGCGGCTCGCCGAGGCCGGGACGAAAGAAGTCACGCTTCTCGGACAAAACGTGAACGCGTACCAGGGATCGGTCTCATTTTCCGGCCTCATTCGCCGGATCGCTGATGAAACCGATATCGGCCGCATCCGCTTCACTTCGCCTCACCCGCGCGATGCAGGAGATGATCTCGTCCGCGAGTATGCGGAGAACGAAAAGCTCATGCCGCACATCCATCTGCCGGTGCAGGCCGGCAGCAACGCGGTTCTTCGGAAGATGCGCCGGGGCTACACGCGCGAGCGCTATATCGAAATATGCGACGCGCTCCGCGGCGCCCGGCCAGGCATGTCGATCACCACTGATATTATAGTCGGCTTCTGCGGCGAGAGCGTCGCGGATTTTGAGGAGACGCTCTCGCTCATGAGGAGGGTCGATTTCGATTCCGCCTTCGCGTTCAAGTATTCCCCTCGGCCGGGCACAGAGGCGGCCCTGAAATTCGAGGACGACGTGCCTCTCGAGGAGAAGAAAGAGCGCCTCGCGCGGCTGCTTTCGCTCCAGATTGAGACGTCGCGCCGCAAAAATCAGGCATTCGTGGGGATGGAAGGCGATGCCCTCGCGACCGGCTTCGATAGGATGAACCGCGGCCTCATCACGGCGAGGCTCCCCGACAACCGCATCGTACATTTCGCTGGCCATGCGGACTCAGTTGGTAATATACTGAAAGTCCGGGTGACCGGTGCGTTTGCAAACTCGCTTGCGGCGGAGGCAATTCAATGATGGCCGAAAAGGATGGCAGGGTGGTGGTGGATTTTGTCGAGATGAAGGTGACCGGTCTCACGATCGACCCATTCACGAGCATGCCGATAATCATCCTCAAGGACACGGAGGAGAAGTGCGCCCTCCCAATCTGGATCGGGCTGATCGAGGCGTCGGCCATCGCTACTGAGCTGGAGCACATCGTGCTCGCAAGGCCGATGACCCACGATCTCCTGAAGGGGATGCTCGAAGCGCTGGGCGCCTCCGTCTCGCGCGTCGAGGTGAACGATCTGGCCGACAACACCTTCTATGCAAAGGTCTATTTGCACCGAGGCGAAGAGGATTTCGTCATGGACGCGAGGCCCTCGGACGCCATCGCGATCGCCTTGCGCACAAAGTCGCCGATATTCGTCGCGCGCCATGTAATAGACAAGTCCCGCAAGATCGATCTCGCCAAAGATGGCGGCACGGACGAGATGCGCAAGCGCAAGTGGACTGAGATTCTGGAGAACCTCTCGCTAGAGGATTTCGGCAAGTACAAGATGTGAAAAAATGATATCCGCAATCAAAGGCAAATCACCCAACATAGATCCAAGCGCCTTTGTGGCCGGCAATGCCACGGTGCTTGGGGATGTCAGGATCGGAGCGGGCGCTGGGATATGGTTCGGGGCCGTCATCCGCGGCGATTCGAACTCGATATGCGTAGGTTCCAGGACAAATGTGCAGGATCTCTGCGTCCTCCACGTGGACGAGTTGAATCCGCTCAGGATAGGCGACGACGTCACGATAGGGCACCGCGCCATTCTTCACGGCTGCAGCGTTGGCGACAGGGTGCTCATCGGCATGGGCGCGATCATCATGAACGGTGCCACCATAGGTGACGACTCCATTGTCGGCGCGGGCGCGCTCGTCACCGAGGGCACAAAAGTTCTGCCGCGCTCACTCCTTATCGGCGTCCCGGCGAAGGTGAAGAGGGAGCTCTCGGATGGCGAGATCGCCGGCATCCTGCAGGCCGCAAAGCATTATGTGCAGAACGCGGCAGTATATAAGAAGTCTTAAACTCCCCTCCTTTGTAAGGAGGGGGTGGGGGAGGTAGATCGTGGTCTATGCTTGATCTACCCTCCCTATCCCTCCCTTACAAAGGGAGGGGGTTTGAAAAATCATGCTGTTTCCCAAGTTCAAAAAATTCATGGCGGATAACGACCTCATTCGAGAGGGCGATGGCGTCATCGTCGCGGTCTCCGGCGGCATCGACTCTATGGTCCTCCTCGATCTCTTCTGCCGTGTCGCGGGGCCGATGAAGCTCTCCCTCAGGGCGGCGCATGTGAACCACATGCTCCGCGACAGGGCATCAGGCGAGGACGAGGCGCTGGTGCGCAAATTCTGCGGCAAGATGGGCATCCCCTGCGAAGTCCAGAGGCGCAGGCCTCCGGCAGGCAAAAACCTCCAGGATGCGGCCAGGAGAATTCGGTACGATTTTTTTAAAAGCAGCGCAGAAAAGGGGAGGGCGTTCTCGATAGCCACCGCCCATCATATGGACGATCAGGCGGAGACGATCCTCCTGCACCTGATTCGCGGCGCGGGGCTCGCAGGTCTCGCCGGCATGAGGCCGAAGGCGCGCATTGGAGCGCTGAAACTGGTGCGACCGCTCCTCTTTGCATCGAGGGCTGAGATCGAGCAATACGCGAAACAGAGACACATCGAATACAACGACGATGCCACGAATGCGACAGTGAAATATGCCCGAAATTCGGTGCGCCATCGCCTGATCCCGCTCCTAAAGGAATTCAATCCGCGAATAGTCGAAAACATCGCGGCGATAGGCGACAGGGCGGACGCCGACGAAAAGGCCCTGCGGCTGTTTGCTGAGGAATCGCTCGATCAGGCGCTGACCAGAAACAGCCGCGATGAGATATGGCTCTCCCGCCAGGCCTGGCTGCCGCTGCCCCAGGCGGTCAGAGGCCGCATGCTTCGCGCCGCCTTCGAGCGCGCGAGCGGAAGCGCCAAGGATTTGAATGCCGACCAGCTGTTGCGGATGGATTCGATAGCGGCAGGGCCTCGGCCCTCGGGGTCGTATCGCCTCCCCGCGCCCTGGAAATTTCATCGCGATGGCGACCTGATCGGAATCACCCGCAGCGCAAAAAAGTGTGACAGAAAGTGACAACTCCCTGACAGAAAGCTGGCGGGTTTTTTAGAAATTCCCGGCTCACAAGTTCGTGGTTTCGAGGGTGGTTATACGAGTCTCATGATCGTCCAAACGGGCTGCGTGGCCATCTATTTTGGCTGAAAGCCGGCCTTCCATCTCGTGCATTTCGGTGCGGAGATCCTTTATCTCCCCGCTATGCTTTGTCACTGCAAATTCTACTGCCTCAAGTCTTCGAGAAAGCCGTTGTTCGGAGGAATCGATCTTCTCCGTCAACACAACACGCGTGTGCTCTACCCCTTCGATCACCTGCTTCATCCCTGACTTAAGGTCTTCGATCAGCACCGCGTTGTAATGCGCAATTGTATCCTCCTTGCCAAGCCTAGCGACTGGCGTCTTGACCGAGGAGGATCGTTTTTGCGAGGCGCGTTTAGTTCGTTTCATCTGAATCCCCCTAACCCGACGCGGGCAGGCTTGTCAATCGCGTTCTCGGAAACGGCCAGGTGAGTTCTAGACCGGTCGACGCCTCATCACCGCCCTCTTGATGTTTATCGCCGATCTCTGCTCTCATTTGCCCGCTCTTTTTGGAGAAGATTCCATAAGTTTGAAATATGCCTTGAGGAACATGACGCCCAAGTTCCTGTGGGGTGGAATATAGCTTCGAAACTCATCCATCCCGCCAAACCTGCCTTCGGCTCGCCTCCAGAATTCCGGCCAGTTTATATCTTCTCCCGTAAGAATAGCCTCGTTCAGCATCTTAAAGAGGGGGTCGTTTACATTCATGGTCCCCGTTCCCTTTGTCGAAATTATATGGGCCTCAGGGGCCCTCTCAAGCACGGCCGATACATTATTATATCCACCGCACGACCCGAGCGACACTATCTTTGCAATGCGCGGGATCCTCCCTATTGTTTCTCCCGCGTGAAAACTGTGTCCCCTGTGAACCACCATGATGGATTGGATGTTTCTTTTGGAAAAGACCTTCTGTATCTCGTCCGGGCCTTTTTCAACGCCTTCGGATGTCGGCTTGTTGGCGTATATCTCGATTCTTTTGCCTTTCAAAGAAGGGGACTCGATCAGGACGTACCTGCCATGATCCTCTGTCTTCCACCCGCTTTTGCCGTTATACTGGTGCCTCTTTTCCCTCTCCCCTCGTGCCTGCCCGCCGACGGTTCAGTGGCGGGGGAGAGGGTCAGGGTGAGGGGGAAGATCGCACGGATTCCAATATCCCCCTCCCTCCGACTCCCTCCCACAAGGAGGGTGTTTCCGAAGTGTCATTCCCGCATGATGTAAGCGGGAATCCCCATCAGAAGTTCATGGGGTTCCCGATTTAAGCACTCGGGAATGACAAAATAGAGGCCTACTGTTACTTCGGAAACACCCTCGCAAGGGGAGGGAGAATTTCTAAAGGCACCATACTGAAATAGTTGCGAACCTAAAGTGCTATAAAGGGGTTGCTTAACCCTGTTTTCTCCGCTATTTTCCCCCGACTCGATAATTTCAAGGAGCCTTCACATGCCAATACAGAAGAAGGGACCCAGCGGTTTGAAAGGGGCCCACAAGACGGTTGCCCTCTGGCTCATGATCATCATCATGGTGATGCTCGTGATGCACCTCATGAACCAGCCTGTGCAGAAGGATGAGAAGGTCAATTTCTCCGACTTCCTCTCCGCCGTGTCCGCCAACGGGATCGAGTCGGTCAGCATCCAGGAGGATGAGTATCGCGGCAAGTTCAAGCCCGACTACAAAAACGGCGCGCGCTTCGAGACGATCGGCCCCGAGGGGAGCGAGAAGGCCCTGGAGAAGCTCGCGGCCACGGATGCCAAAGTCGAGTATCTGAAGAAGAAGGAGACGCCGTTCTGGCAGTCGATCCTGATTTCGTGGCTCCCCATGCTCCTGCTCTTCGGGTTTTTCTTCTTCTCCATGAGGCAGATCCAGGTTGGCGGCGGCAAGGCGATGAGCTTCGGGCGCAGCAAGGCCAAACTAATAGCCGACAGCCAGCGCAAGGTCACCTTCGCCGACGTCGCCGGCATCGAGGAGGCCAAGGACGAGCTGCGCGAGATCATCGCCTTTCTGCGCGAGCCCAAGAAATTCACGATGCTCGGCGGCCGGATCCCGAAGGGCGTGCTCCTCATGGGGCCCCCGGGATCGGGCAAGACGCTGCTGGCCCGCGCGGTCGCCGGCGAGGCTGGCGTTCCGTTCTTCTCGATCTCCGGCTCCGATTTCGTCGAGATGTTCGTGGGCGTAGGCGCCGCACGCGTGCGCGACCTCTTCGAGCAGGGCAAGAAGAACGCCCCCTGCATCGTCTTCATAGACGAGATCGACGCCGTCGGCCGCCACCGCGGCGCCGGGCTGGGCGGCGGCCACGACGAGCGCGAGCAGACGCTCAATCAGCTGCTCGTCGAGATGGACGGCTTTGAATCCAATGAAGGCGTCATCATCATGGCGGCGACGAACCGACCGGATGTCCTCGATCCGGCGCTTTTGCGCCCCGGCCGCTTCGACAGGCGCGTCGTGGTCCCGAAACCAGACGTCGCCGGGCGGGAGGCTATCCTCAAGGTCCATTCTACCAACAAGCCGCTCGCGGCCGACGTCATCCTGGGGGTGATCGCCCGCGGGACGCCCGGCTTTTCAGGCGCGGATCTCGAGAGCGTGGTCAACGAGGCTGCCTTGCTTGCGGCGCGCATCGGCAAAAAACTCATCGAGATGAGCGACTTCGAACTCGCCAAGGACAAGGTCCTCATGGGCTCGGAGCGCAAGAGCATGATCATCTCGGAGGATGAGAAGAAGAATACGGCGTTCCACGAGGCGGGGCACACGCTTGTAGCAAAACTCACGCCCGGAACGGATCCGATCCACAAGGTGACGATCATCCCGCGCGGCATGGCATTGGGGCTTACGCAACAGCTCCCGACCGACGACCGCTATACCCAGAATCGCGTGTTTTGCGAGAACTCGCTTTCGATACTCCTTGGCGGTCGCGCCGCTGAGGAGCTCATTTTTCAGCAGCCCACCACCGGCGCCGGCAATGACATCGAGCGGGCCAGCGAACTCGCGAGAAAAATGGTCTGCGAGTGGGGGATGAGCGACAAGCTTGGGCCGCTCTCGTTCGGCAAAAAAGGCCAGGAGATATTCCTGGGCCGTGAGATCTCGCAGCACGCGGACTACAGCGAGGACACTGCCCGCGAGATAGACTCCGAGATAAAGAGGTTCGTGATGGAGGGCTACGGGCGGGCCAAAAAGATACTGGCCGACAACCGCGACACGCTCACGCGCCTCGCCGAGGCGCTTCTCGAGCACGAATCTCTCTCGAACGATCAGATAGAGAAGATCATGCGTGGCGAAGAACTTGGTCCGCGCGTGATCTCCGCCGACGAAGCGGCTATTTCGGCTGAGCGCGCGGCAAAAGCCCAGCCATCTTCCACGAAGACCGCGCTTGAAACTGCATGAGGATCGGAAGCTATACCTTAAACAAGACCCGCCCTGCGTTGATGGGTATTGTCAACGCAACCCCTGATTCGTTCTCCGACGGTGGCTCATTTTCTGACGCCTCTGCTGCCATCGAACATGCCTTGAGGCTTGCGGGGGAGGGTGCGGACATCATCGACGTCGGCGGCGAGTCCACGCGCCCCGGCGCGTGGCCGGTTGCGGTGGATGAGGAGCAGAGGCGCGCGATCCCGGTGATCGAGGGGATCAGGCGGTGGTCGAAGGTCCCGATCTCCATCGACACCACAAAATCTGCCGTGGCCTCGCGCGCGCTTCAAGCCGGCGCCGACATGATAAACGACATCAGCGCGGGAAGATTCGACCCGGAGATGCTCCCGCTGGCCGCAAAGGCCCGGGTGCCGATTTGTCTCATGCACATGCGGGGCGAGCCTCGGACGATGCAGATGGCGCCGCATTACGATAACCTGATGGACGAGATTCGCGCTTTTTTATCCGACGCGATCAGGAGGGCGATTGCGGCGGGTGTTGCGCGGGATAACATCATCGTTGACCCCGGCATAGGTTTCGGAAAGAGAGCCGAGGACAATCTGAATATCCTCAAAGATCTGCGTCAGCTCGAGGCCGTCGAAGTCCCCATCCTCATAGGCACATCAAGAAAATCCTTTATTGGTAAGATGCTAGGGTTAGAAGTTAATGAACGACTTGAAGCCACTCTTGCCACGCTCGCAGCCGCCGTGGATCAAGGCGCATCGATCCTCCGCGTCCATGACGTGGCCCCGGCCAGACGATTTCTGGATATGCATTTGCTGCTTCGTAAGGAGAATTAATATGCCTGAGGTTGGGAACACACCGCTAATTGAAGTCGATGGCATCTATGCGAAGCTTGAATGCGTGAACCCGTGCGGAAGCATCAAGGACCGCATCGACAAATACATAATAGAAAAGAGCGAGGAGAATGGTGATTTAAAGCCCGACATGACGCTCGTCGAGGCGACGAGCGGAAACACCGGCGTGGCGCTGAGCTTTTACGGACGCGAGAAGGGGTATGATGTCACGATTATAATGCCGGAAAATATGACGCGCGAACGCAAAGAGCTGATCACGCGCCTCGGTGCAAAATTGATCCTGTGTTCCGCCAAGGGAGGTTCTGCTGAGGCGTGCGCGATCAGGGATGAGTTTTTAAAAAAGCCAGGTTACTTCTCCACCAATCAGTTTGCGAATGTGTTGAACGCGGAGTGTCACTATAAGACTACCGGCCAGGAAATCATCGGACAGATAAAAGGATATTCCGAAACGATCGATGTCTTTGTTGCGGCGGTTGGAACCGGGGGCACCTTGATCGGTGTGGCCAGGGCGCTGAAAGAAGCCTATCCCGCCGTCAAAATCATCGCCGTCGAACCGGCCGAATCTGCGGTATTGAGCGGAGGGAAGCCAGGGCCACATTCAATCCAGGGTATCGGCGTCGGCTTTATTCCGGATCTGGTAAAGGGCGAGGACGGCAAACTCAACAAAATCATCGATGAAATAAAGACCGTCACGAGCGAACAGGCCAAAGAAAGCGCCTTTCAAATAGAAAAAATATCCGGATGTTGTGTAGGCGTCTCTTCAGGCGCCAATTTCTTCATCGCAAAAGAGATGGCCAAGGGTCATAAGGCCGTCGTGACCGTTTTCCCCGACGGCTATGAAAAATACAAATCGGAAGGCTTGAAACACTGCAAAAAAGGACGCTGCAAATACGAGCACCTGAGGGATGATGTGTTGAAAGATATCAAGAGCGCCTAGACCGACCCCTCGCGATTATGTCTTATTCCCTTGATATCTCTGCTGATTTTATATACAAATCCGCCCCTGCGGTTGAAGGGGGGGGAGTGCAATGACGGAGACACGCAAAGGGATATTCGGAACCGATGGCGTTCGGGGGCGGGCGAATGAGAATCCGATGGATTCCGACACGGCCCTGGCCCTCGGGCGGGCGGTGGCGGCTATCTTCAAGAACGGTTCTCACCGGCACCGCATCGTCGTCGGCAAGGACACCCGGCTCTCAGGCTACATGATCGAGACGGCGCTGGCCTCCGGGATCTGTTCAATGGGCGCGGATGTGATGCTCGTTGGTCCGCTCCCCACGCCGGGGATCGCCTTCATCGCCAAGAGCATGCGCGCCGACGCCGGCGTAGTGATTTCGGCGTCGCATAACCACTTCGACGACAACGGAATCAAATTCTTCGACAAGGATGGCTTCAAGCTCCACGATTCGCTGGAATCGAGGATGGAGGAACTTGTTTCCTCGGGCCTCAAAGGGGTCCCCCGTCCGACGGGCGCCGCGATCGGCCGCGCCCAGAGGATCGAAGACGCCGACGGCCGCTACATCCAGTTCCTGAAAGGGACCTTTCCCAACGAACTGACGCTCGACGGCTTGAGACTCGTTGTCGACTGCGCCAACGGGGCCGGCTATCGCGTTGCGCCAGCCGTCTTCCAGGAGCTGGGCGCAGAGGTCATCGAGCTCGGGACGCATCCCGATGGCATCAACATCAACGATGGCGTTGGCTCGCTTCATCCGGGAAGGATGTGCGAGCTGGTGCGGAAGGTGCACGCCAATGCCGGCATCGCGCTGGACGGTGACGCCGACCGCGTCATCATGTGCGACGAGAAGGGGAACGTGGTCGATGGCGATGTGATCCTTGCGCTCGCTGCCGACGACATGAACCGCCGCGGAGCGCTCGCAAAGAGCACCCTTGTGGCCACGGTGATGAGCAACCTGGCCCTGGACAGGGCGATGAGAGAGAGGGGCATCGAGGTCGTGCGCAGCAAGGTGGGCGACCGCTACGTCATCTCCGCCATGCGCGAGGGAGGTTACAACCTCGGCGGCGAGCAGTCAGGGCACATAATATTTCTCGATCAGAACACGACCGGCGACGGCATAGTGGGTGCGCTCGAAGTCCTCTCCTGCATGTGCAGAGACGGGCGGCCGCTCTCTGAGCTGGCAAATATTTTTGAGCCGTATCCGCAGGTTTGCCTCAATGTGCGCGTGACGCGAAGGCGCGAGTTCACCGCCATTCCTGAGATCGCCAGAACCGTCGAAAATTTCCGGTCGGAACTTGGGCCAGACGGTCGCCTGCTGCTGCGTTTCTCCGGCACCGAGAACATCGCGCGGGTGCTGGTGGAGGGCTCGGACGGAGGGCGCATCCGCATCATGGCCAACGACCTCGCCGGCCTTATCGTAACTCATCTCGGCGCACCGCCGGTGATGTGAATCAGCACCTGCGTGCCTTTTTGAAATGATCCTCCTCGGAGTAAATGTAGATCACGTCGCCACAATCCGCCAGGCCCGGGGGACGACCTACCCGGATGCCATCGAGGCGGCCCGCGCCGCCGTGCGCGGCGGGGCAGACCAGATCACGATCCACCTGCGCGAGGACAGGCGGCACATCCAGGACCGCGACTTGGAGCGCATGCTGGCGGAGATCGAAAAACCGCTCAATCTCGAGATGGCCGCGGCGGAGGAGATAGTCGACATCGCCTGCAGGATGAGGCCGGCGACTGCCACCCTGGTGCCCGAGCGTCGCCATGAGCTGACGACGGAGGACGGGCTCGACGTCCTCTCCGGAATAAATGCGCTTCGCCCGGTGGTCGCGAGGCTCCTCGATGCCGGGATCGCCGTCAGCATGTTCATCGACCCTGAGAGGGAACAGATCGAGGCCAGCATGGAGCTCGGCGCGCGGGCGGTGGAACTGCACACCGGCGCATTCTGCGATGCTTCGGGAGACGAGCGCGCTGCCAGAGAGCTCGAGCGCTTGAAAATCGCCTCCCGCTTCGGCGCGAAGAGCGGGATAAAGCTCTGCGCCGGCCATGGGATCAACTATTCGAACGCAGCGCGCATTGCGGGTGCGCTGCCGGACGTCGTGGAGTACAACATAGGCCACTCGATCATCGCGCGCTCGATCTTCGTCGGGATGGAGAAGGCGGTCGCGGAGATGAAAGAGCTCCTGGAGGCAAAATGATCATTGGAATTGGCGTAGATCTCGTGGATGTGAAGAGGTTCGAGACCATAATCTTTCGCTGGCAGCACAGGTTCTTGAAGCGCGTATTCACCGATACGGAGATACGCTACTGCAACACGAAGAAACACCCGGCGCAGCGCTTCGCCACGAGGTTTGCCGCCAAGGAGGCGTTCATCAAGGCGCTCGTCCCCAGGGAGCAGGAGGGGGTGCGCTATTCCGACATCGAGATCGGCGAGCGCGATCAGAGGCCCGTCATCAACCTCTCGGGCAAAATCGATGAGCTGGCCAGGAAACAAAAGATAAAGCACATCCATCTCATGCTCTCGCATGATGGAGACTATGGAATAGCGAACGTTGTGCTCGAGGGTTAAAACCTATCCAGCCAGATTTAATATGAAACTTGTGACTTCAAAACAAATGCGCGGGCTCGATCGCGCCGCCATTGAAAAGCATGGGATCGCCTCGCTCGATCTCATGGAGCGCGCGGGCCGGGGCGTGGCGAAAGCTGTAGCCAGCCTCACGCCGCCGGAGAAAGGGACGGTCGCTATCATCGCCGGCCGCGGCAACAACGGCGGCGACGGGCTCGTTGCAGCGCGACATCTGATCTCGATGGGATACGAAGTCGCCGTTTGGCTTCTGGCGGGGCCCTCCGACCTCTCGCCGGACGCCCGCGCGAACTGGGAGTTGCTCGCCCCGCTCACGACGCATCTGTTCACAATCGCGGATATCGCCGAATTCAATTCCAGATTGCCCCTCATCGAGCGATCGTGCCTGATCGTCGATGCGATCCTCGGCACCGGTCTCGACCGCGACGTCGCAGGGCTTCCTGCGGCCGCTATCGCAGCGATCAACGCCGCCGGCATTCCGGTCGTGTCGGTCGATATTCCGTCCGGGCTTTCGGCGGATACCGGAAAACCGCTTGGCGCCGCAGTCCGCGCCGCTGCGACGGTGACCTTCGGCCTGCCGAAGATGGGCCTTGTGGTCGGCGATGGGCCTGTTTTTTCGGGCTCAATCAAAGTCGTGGATATCGGGATACCGGGTGAGGAGACTGATCGCGTCGAATCTCTGATCGAGCTGATCGAGCCTTCGATGTTCGCGTCCCATTTCGGAAAGCGCGATCCCTCCGCGCACAAGGGGGCGTTCGGACACGTCGTGGTCTACTCAGGATCGCTGGGGCATCTTGGCGCGGGATATCTCGGGTGCCTGGCGGCGCTGCGCGCTGGATGCGGGCTCGTCACGTATTGCCTGCCGGAGAAGGCGTTCGTCCGGTTCGATGCGCGCTATCCGGAGGTTATGTGCGATCCGATTGCGGATGATGCCTCGGCGCATTTTCACCCCAAGGGTCTCGATGCCGCGCTTCGCGTTGCCGATGGAAAGTCGGTTGCGGCGATCGGCCCGGCGATCGGCACAGAAAAGTCGACGCGCGAATTTGTGAATTCATTCATCGGCAGGATTAAAATTCCGCTCGTCATAGATGCGGATGGACTCAACGTGCTCGATCTCTCTTCCCTCAGGGGACGCCGCGCGGCCACGATCCTCACCCCGCACCCCGGCGAGATGGGGAGGCTGTCAAAGGCCGCAACTGAGGATGTTCAGGCCGACAGAGTGGGGCACGCCACCCGTTTCGCAAAGGAACACGGCGTGACGCTCGTCCTCAAGGGGCGCGGGACTGTCGTCGCGAGCCCCGACGGGAGCGCCGCAATAAATCATACGGGCAATGCCGGGATGGCGACGGCTGGGATGGGGGACGCCCTCACTGGCATCGTTGCATCGTTTATCGCGCAGGGGATGGATGTGAAGACGGCCTGTGTCGCCGCCGTCTACATCCACGGCCTGGCCGGCGACATGGCCGCCGCCGAACACGGCGAGCGCGCGCTGATCACCTCGGATGTGATAGGCAAGCTGGGAAAGGCGATGAAAAAGATTTCCCCCTCCCCTTTGTAAGGGGAGGGTCAGGGTGGGGTAGATAGCTGATTCAGTGCTGATCTACCTCCCCCAGCCCCTCCTTACAAAGGAGGGGAGTTGTGCAATCATCGATATAACATGGAATACACGACAAAATCTCCTGAAGAAACTTTTGAGCTGGCGCGAAAATTTGCAAAGCGCTTGAAGGCGGACGCCATCCTCGCCCTCACCGGAGAACTCGGCGCCGGAAAGACGAAGTTCGTGCAGGGGCTAGCGGCCGGCCTCGGCGTCCCCAAAAGCATATATGTCCGCTCGCCGTCGTTCACGCTCATGAACGAATACGACGGGGGACGCCTGCCGCTCTATCATTTCGATTTTTATCGCCTGAACGAGCCCTCCGAGCTTGAGGATCTGGGGCTCGAGGAGTACTTCGAAGGCGGGGGCTTGAGCGTGGTCGAATGGGCAGACCGCTTTCCCGGCGCGCTGCCCCGTGACACGGTGCATATTGAGTTCAGGATTGTGGATGATGATACAAGGGAGATTGAATTTGCAGGTTAGGAGGAATTTAAATGGCATATGACCTCGCAATCATCGGCGCAGGGCCAGGAGGCTACGTCGCAGCCATAAGGGCGGCGCAGCTCGGCAAAAAAGTTGCGCTCATCGAGCGCGACCGCGTGGGCGGCGTCTGCTTGAATCGCGGCTGCATACCGACGAAGGCGATGATTTCCTCTGCGCATGCGCTGCACGCCGTCAGGTCGGCCGCGGATTTTGGAATCGATCTGCCGGCGGGTGAAGCGACGGTCGATATGGCGAAGATCGCCGCCCGCCGCGACAGGATAGTCGCGCAGTTGAGAGGCGGTGTAGCGGCGCTCCTCAAGGGAAACGGGGTCGAGCTGATTTCCGGCACGGCCTCTTTCGTTTCAAAAGGAATCCTCGATGTGAATGGAAATGAAATCGAGGCCGGCAAAATACTCATCGCCACCGGTTCCTCTTGGATGGAACTTCCCGACCTCAAGATCGACGGCCGCCGCATAGTCACGACCGACGAGGCGCTTGGCTGGACGAGCGTTCCGCCGCGCCTCCTGATCGTAGGCGGCGGTGTCATCGGATGTGAATTCGCGTGCATGATGCAGACCTTCGGTTCGAAGGTGACGATCGTCGAGGCGACCCCGTCGATCCTCCCGTTCGTTGAGAAGGCGATCTCGCGCCTGCTCGACCGCTCGATGAAGGGGCGAGGAATCGAGATCCTCACATCCACGATGGTCAAAGGCGCGGTGGTCCAGGGCAACGAAGTGAAGATTTCTCTCTCCTCCGGTGAAGAGAGGCTGGCGGATTGCGTGCTCGTCGGGGTCGGCAGAAGGCCCTTCACGGAGGGCTTGGAGTTAGAACGCGCGGGGGTCCTGCTCACGGAGCGCGGATTCATAAAGGTCGATGAAAATTTCCAGACGAGCGCCGAAGGGGTGTTTGCAATCGGCGACGTGATAGGGGCTCCGATGCTCGCGCACGCCGCGAGCGCTGAAGGCATTGCTGCGGTGGAAAGGATGTTTTCGGGACTCGGTACTCGGGACTCGGTACTCGGATACAATCCTTTGTACTGTCCATCGCCAATATTCACCATGCCCGAAATTGCCTGTGTCGGGCAAACGTCGGAGGGACTGGAACAGAAGGGCATCAAATTCAAGACGGGCAGGTTCGCATATGCGGCAAACGGCAAGGCCCTCTGCGACGGCGACACGGAGGGGCAGGCCATAGTCCATTCAGATGCAGATGGAAAAATACTCGGCGTTCATGTAACAGGTCACGATGCGACGCTCCTCATGGCGGAGGCCGTCCTTGCGATGAGAAAAGGCCTCGCCGCAAAGGATTTCGCCTCGTCGATCCACTCGCATCCGACGCTCTCGGAGGTTGTCGCGGAGGCAGCGGAGGATGTGGATGGCAGGGCGATACACAAGGCGCCGGCGCGCAGAAAGGAATAGGCTTGCGATGGCGATAATCGTCCAAAAATACGGCGGAACCTCTGTGGCCGATGTCGGCCGCATCAAATCTGTCGCCGGCCGCGTGGCCGGCACGATGCGCGGCGGAAAGAAGGTGGCCGTCGTCGTCTCCGCGATGGCGGGCGAGACCGACAGCCTGATCGCGCTGGCGCGCGAGCTTTCGACCGAGCCGGATCCGCGCGCCGTGGACCTCATGCTTGCCACCGGCGAGCAGAAGAGCGTGGCGATGCTCTCGCTGGCGCTTCGCGAGCTGGGCATCGAATCGGAGGCGTTTCTGGGGCATGAAGCGGGCTTTGTGACGGATGCAAACCACGGCCGCGCGCGGATCTTGAGGGTCGAGCCCTCGCGCGTCATGGCGGCGCTCGACGCGGGCCGCGTCGCGATCGTCGCCGGCTTTCAGGGGGCCACGGAGGAGGGGGAGATCACGACGATCGGGCGGGGCGGCTCGGACACCTCCGCCGTCGCGCTCGCCGCGGCGCTTGGCGCCGAGCTCTGCGAAATCTACACCGACGTCGAGGGGGTCCTGACCGCCGATCCGCGCATCTGCGAGAATGCGCGCATCATACCGCGCATTTCATATGAGGAAATGATGGAGCTCGCAGACGCGGGCGCCAAGGTGGTGCACAGCCGCGCGGTCGAGGTCGCGGCCAAGTACCGCGTCCCCCTCATGGTCAAATCCTCTTTTCCCTCTCCCCTTGAGGGAGAGGGGGGCGGAACGAGGATCGTCCCCGATGAGGAAGTGTCAGAGGGCGCCGTCGTCTCGGGCATCACCTGTGTGACGGGCGAGGCCAAGGTCGCGATCCGCCGCGTTCCCGACAAGCTGGGCGTCACGGCGAAGATATTCGCGCCGATCGCGCGCGCCGGAATCAACGTGGACCTCATCATCCAGAACGTGTCGGCGGACGGCTTCACCGACCTTACGTTCACCTGCCCCAAGGAAGACCTGCGGCGCGCGATGACGATCGCGGAGGCCGCGGCCAGGGAAGTCAAGGCGGGCAGGGTGGAGGCGGCCGGCGACATAGCGAAGATCTCCGCGGTGGGGCTCGGGATGCGCAGCCACGCCGGCGTGGCCCACCGCATGTTCGCGGCGCTCTCCCGCGAGGGAATCGGCATCCAGATGATCGGCACATCCGAAATCAAGGTCTCGATAGTCACCGACATCAGGCATGCCGAGCTCGCGGTGCGCGTCCTTCACGATGAATTCGGCCTTGGCGGCGCCAGCCAGTCAGCATGAGATTGGCGGGAAATTTGGCGCTTTTTTTCGGTCATTATCAAAATGGTAATTCGTCTTCAACTGCAGCATGTTAAATATATAACAAATTCAAGTCGTTAGACGTGTAGTATTTTTTGTTCCCATTGGCACGGGGCTTGCAGATTTCCTTATATCGTAGGGGGACTTCATGTGGAGGATCTTATGAAGAAACTGTCAGCAGTGATCTCAGCCATCGTGTTGGGATTCGTGGCCTTCGGGGCAGCGGGCAGCGCGCAGGCCGGCTCGCAGTTTTCGCCTCCGATACCGATGAGATCCGATGTGGGCTCGCATGGTCAGCTGGCCCAGTCGCCCGACACAAAGGTGGACGCGACGAACTTGAAGTTTTTCGAGCATCCAAAGTATCCGCATCCTGCGCTGGGCGGCAATTACAGCGTCCCAAGCGTGCTTATAAACGGTACCGTCTATCCGATAAGTGACCTCGTTGCCACGCCAGGCCTTTTGCCCCCGGACAGCAGAAAGTTTGACATAAAGAGTGAGATGCTGGACGCATACGGTCCCCGTCCGGGAGGGTCCCTGGACCCGCTGCATGGTTTTTGCACGGGCCCCGTCGGAAATAATGCTTACGAGGATTGTGAGGTGAAAGGTATTGTTAACCCCGTCGGGGTCTTCAGCAGCGTCGATGTCAGCAGGCAACTTCAGGTGGCTGATATACGCGACGCCCTGCAAAACGAGATGGGCCTCCTCAAAGAACAGGACCCGCTCATCGAGGCGCTCATCGGCAGCTCACATGAAAGCAAGCTGCCTTATGATGTTCAGACCTATCCGGCGACGGTGATAACAAAGTCTGGATATCTGGATGGGGTCATCGCATATGGGATCGCCGACTTCGATGCGGGCGTGGTCACAGCCACCTATGATCCGCTGATGCTGTCGATCTCGATGCAGGATGTAGGCAATATAGTATCGCCTGTAAAAGATATCCTCAACCAGCTATACATTTCGCCTCTCGCTTTCTTCCGCAAGGACGCAGTCGCGGGAAGGATGAGGCTGGCGGGGTACTCCGGGATGCTCCTGTTCGATCCAAAACAGCTTCCGGCGAATCCGCTTGAAGTGATGGAACGCCTCCTGTTGTTGCCATCGTCCAATCCGGTCTCTGTGGCCAGCATGCCTGTAGCTGTGAGTTTTTCCGGTGCTGCAGGATCGGGCGCCTTCAAAACCATACCGGGTTTTGCCGTCGTCAATCAGGCGACGGTCGTCGATTTGGATATGCCGGTCAAGGTGGCGGGACACTCGTACGCCGATCCCTCAGACTTTCAGACACACAACTGGGGGGATTATCTCGTCCATCAAAATGGCAGCCCGATCACTTCGGCAGAGATGCCTCACCGATTGTTCTCTTATGCCTCGTTCTGGGGTCAGGGCAGGAAATGGGGTGGTGGCGATCCGACACAACCGGCGGACATGGACAATTTCAATCCCAATGCGGTTTTCACACCCAAGGTCTTTGCCATGATAGGCCGCGGCGCGTTCGATGCTGCAATGGCGGTGGACACCAAGAGCGGCACAAAATACTCGCTCGTCGTTCCATCGGGCGAGGTGGCGGAAAACAACACATTCTACCTTTATAAAGTATTTCCATATCCGACGAGCGCCAATCAGGTCTATATCAGGACAACTGTGGCCGATGCCAATCCAACGCCAATGGGGATGATCATACCGACTCCATATGAGATCGAAGTGCCCCCTGGATTCGCGCCATACGGCATCGCATCGGCCGATATCGACGGCGACGGCTGCGCCGACTTCGCCGTCACATTCCGCGGTGCCACGACGGTCGCTTTGAAAACACCGTTCAATAACCAAAAAGGCGAGAACGTCGTCTTTCAAAATCCGGCGGACCAGACGACAATGTTCAGCAATTATGTCTACATATATAAAGGAGACCCGAATAAAAACTGCGCCATAAGCCCAGCACCGTCGATAAAACAACTGGTCGGGCCGAAGGGCGTTCAGATTGCTGCCGTTGCCCTCGCGGATATAGACGGAGATAACAAAGTTGACTTGCTCGTCGGCGACCTGATTCCGCGTCAGATCCCGGATGGAAAGGACAAAGATAAATACACCGCATATGCCTATCTGTTCTCTTATATCGACGACCCGAACTCGTTACATGATCCGTTTAGTTATCAATCGATCCGCGTCGGTTTTAACAATTTTGACAACGCGGTGGGGCCGATTTCTGCCGCCGATCTCCTGGATATCGCGAGAGGTGCGGCCACAGGCAAAACTATAGGCGTGGCGGCCCTTGCGGTGGACAGGCAACAGGATGGATCGAATATAGGCGCGATCAACGGACTGCCGCTGGCCCTGCCGCCGTTTGGCTGTCCCTCCTTGCCCAGCAATATTGAAGTGAAGAGCGGCCTGGAAGAACTCATCGGCACCGAGCATTGCGGGACAGTTGTGTTGCCGCGCGTTGCGCGCGGGCAGATCATGCCCGGGCCCCGGGAGATGACCGTGGTGGTGAAGATGGGTGCCAGTGCCCCACCGGGCCCCATATGGACCATCCAGCAGCCAATCTATCGGAAGGTCTGCCCGGCTGGCTCTGACTGCACTAGTGATGCAGAGTGTTCGGCAAACAAGCCAGTTGGCGGGCCGTGGGTGTGCGCAAATTGCACGTGTCAGTGCAGTCTCACTCAAGCGTCCTGTCCGCCAGGTCCAGATGAGGTGCTTGATAAAGACAAATGCATATGCACCATACGACCTCCCTTAAGTGGAGGCGGCAAGTGCAATTACAACGGCAGCGTCGATCTGCCCGGTGAAAAATGCGACACGGCGGGGCTTCCAAAGGACAAATCGGATGCCCAGCTGGCGCAGAAGTGCACAAACCCGCCGCCCGGCGGAGTGCCAGATGCGTGCGATATGAAGGATTGCACCTGTTCATACAAGCAGCTGGCTTGTGCCAATCAGCTGCTGCCGCTGGCGCCGGGCAAGTGCCAAGCCGACGGCGACTGCAATAAGGCTGCCGGCGAGAGATGTCTCGTCGATTGCAGCTGTGGAGTCATCACTCCAGCCGTTCCTCCAAGCGCAGGCGCTCCTGGCGGCGAGACGGGCACCGCATGGATTCCATCCGAGAGCGATTGCACCGCCCAGGTCTTGAGCTGGACGAGCAACGATGCACACGACAAGATGGAAGCGCTCAACGATGCCATAGCCAAGGTAACCCTCAAACCCAATTATCAGCTGCTCGTCGAGAACGAGCAGCGAATCCGAATCATCTGCAAGGTCGGCAACGCCTCCATGCCGGGAGCGACGAAACAGAGCCTTTCGCTCTCCGTCATCGGCGATCCTCTCCCTGATTCAGCAGACATGATACGTCCATACGCCTTGGTGCAGACCGGCGGTTCGGTATTCTTGAATTTCTATGATAAGACCAAAATGGAGTACAATATGGTCAAGCCAGTCGAGACGGCGATCAGGATCATGCCGCTGCCTTCGACCACGGCCCAGAAGGGGATCACCGCAGGCAAGGCGGACGTCATCCTGCCGTTGCTGACGGGGGATCTTGCGGCCACGGTCCCGATGACGGATATTGTCTCAGACATGCCCGTTGCCGTGTCCAGCGATGCCGAAATGATAAATGATATGATCCGGCATCAGATGGTGGCGCTTGGCACCGGCCAGTCCCTCTCACTCAGCGCGGATGGCATAACCTTCCAGAAGGCGCAGGCTGTCCCCGTCCAGAGCGACAGTCCGCAGTTCGTCCTCCATATAACCACGGTGTCAGCGCCGGCCGACTGCGCCTCGTTTGCCGGCGTTGAGGGCTACACAGGCTGTCCCCACATAGAGGAACAGAACCTCAATCTCGAAGCGCTCAAGGCTGCGCTGGCCAGCCGCGTCACGTCAGGTCAGGAACCGAATGCGAGCATCTTCTCCGGCCTGCCTTGGGAACCCTACCGCAACAACCAGTTCACGCTCGTCCAGGACGTCTATGCCAAGGCGAACAGCATCGGGGCACTTGCTCCAATACAGCAGAAGTTCGCCTTCCTCACAGTCAACCCGAACTATGCGGGGCAGGGCGGATGCAAGGGCTGCTTTGTGAGCGGAGCAGTGGCTGATCTCGATTCCGTCCTGCCGACGCTCATCGCCGTCCTCTTCACCGTCGGAGGGATCGCGGCAGGCAGGGTGAGGCGCGGCAGGAAGTGACAGGATGCACATCGATGAAGCACCGGCGGCCCGGGGCAATTCCCCGGGCCGTTTTTTTCTAATTAGGTGTCTTTAGCCTGAATCTCCATAAAATCCACCGATATCCAGATGTTCATCACGCGAGGGGGGAGAGGATGAAAATCATCCGGGCTGGGCTGGTGGCGGCAGGTCTTGTCATTGCGGTTCTTTCAGCTGGCACAGCATATGCGCTGACCCGCAACGCCAGCGTCGTCACCGTAAACCCCACGACCGACGGGGGCAAGTACATCACGATCCATCAGTCGCAGACGCTCCCGCAGTGGAGCTTCCATACGGGCGGCACCTTCGACTACGCCTATGAACCTCTCGAATATGCCAATTCGTCCGGCAATCGTCGTCGCGGAATTGTGGACGACCTGCTGATGATGAACGTCCAGGGAGCCATCGGCTGGACGGACTGGTGGTCGACCGGCATCAACGTCCCGTTCGCCATTTGGGAGACGTTCTATAATCCCAACCAGACCGCCGCAGCCGTGCGCAAGCAGACCCACATGGGCAAGATGGGCGACATGAGGCTGGAGATGAAATTCCGCTGTCTCGACATCGAGCGCTATCACGTGGGCCTCGCGGTGGTTCCGTACTTTTACTTCCCGACCGGAAAGTCTTCGACCTTCCTCGGCAACGGAATGTGGTCGCCCGGCGGCGATATCGTCTTCGACGCCGACATCAAGAACCGCGTCTTCCTCTCCTTCAACACGGGCTTCCGATACTTCAAGAGCACGCGCTATGACACCAACAACACGAACGCCGTCCTCGCGAGCACCATGAAGCTGGGACTCGGCATCAACGTGAGGATCACTGATTCGTGGGCGGGACTTGGCGAGGTGTGGTCGGAGTCGGTCCTCAAGGGCTTCTTCAAAAACCAGCTCCAGAACCCGGCTGAGTTCCTCGTCGGCGGCCGCTTCACGCCGCAGAGCATGGCGAAGGGCCTGGGCGTAACGCTTGCAGCCGGGCGGGGTTTGACAAAAGGACCGGGCGACCCTAAATTCCGCGTCCTGGCCGGCGTGAGCTACAGCCGTCTGCACGTGCCGCCGCCGCCGCCGCCGGTCAACGTGGAGGCCATGGTCGAAGAGAAGATCGTCATCACGCAGAAGATCCACTTCGAGTTCAACAGGTCGATCATCAGGCCGATTTCCTATCCGATCCTCGACGACGTGGCCGACCTCCTGCTGCGCAATCCGCAGATCAAGAGGATCAGGGTGGAAGGGCACACCGACTGGATCGGCGGCGACGCCTACAACCAGAAGCTCTCTGAAGGGCGCGCCAGGGCCGTGCGCGACTATCTGATCAAGAAGGGCATAGAGCCCGACAGGCTCGAGGCCGTTGGCTACGGCAAGAGCCGGCCGATCGCGGACAACAACACCGTCCAGGGCCGCGCGAGCAACCGCCGCACGGAGTTCACGGTGGTGCAGTGACGGTTGCATGAGGCCGCAAATGTGCTAGAAGAGGGGGAGCGCACTCGCTCCCCCTTTTTTATGAATATGTCACCCGAGCATCAAAATCGTCATCCCCTCGCCACGCCCGTGCAGTATGTCAAGGGCGTGGGGCCCGCTGTCGCGGCGAAGCTCGCCAGGATGGGGATCATGACCGTCGGCGACCTGCTCGTCGTGACGCCCATCCGCTATATCGACCGCCGCCAGATCCTTCCCATCTCGGAGCTCACGCCGGGGAAGGACCGGACCGTCGTCGGCGCAGTGGCCAAGTGCGGCATCAGTTTCATGGGGAAGCGAAAGAAGCGCATCTATGAGATCGTCATCGACGACGGCACGGGGCATGTCTCAGCGAAATTCTTCAACTTCAGCCAGCGCTACTTCGAGCAGAAGTACCCGGTGGGCGCCCGGCTCATCGCCTCCGGCGACTTGAGCGAGTTTGGGGTGAGGCTCCAGTTCATCCATCCGGAGATGGAGGTCTTCACCGGTGCGGAGGACGAGGCCGCATCCACCGGCAGGATCGTGCCGGTCTATCCGCTTACTGAAGGCCTCTATCAGAAGTCGATGCGCAAGATCGTGCGGAACGCCTGGGACGTCTTCAACGCGCACATACACCCGATCTTCCCGGAGGCCTTTGCAGAGAAACACCATCTCTCCGATCCGTGGCAGTGCCTGCAGGAGATGCATTTTCCGTCTCCTGACCTCGACCCGGAGCTCCTGACGATCGGCCGCTCCGCCGCGCACCGGACGCTCATCTTCGACGAGTTCTTCTTCCTGGAACTCGGGTTGGCCCTCAGGCGCCGTAACGTCGCGACGAAGCAGGGCATCGCGTTTCCGCGCGCGGAGGCGGGACACAATAAATTCGTCGGCTCGCTGCCCTTCATTCTCACCGGCGCGCAGTCGCGCGTGATCGGCGAAATTTTCTCCGACATGGACCGGCCGCTGCCGATGAACCGGCTGCTCCAGGGGGACGTGGGCTCTGGCAAGACGGTGGTGGCACTGGCTGCGGCGCTCAGGGCGATCGATGCGGGCTATCAGGCGGCGCTCATGGCGCCCACGGAGATACTGGCCGAGCAGCACTTCGCCACGATCACGGCGCTCGCCAAGCCGCTCGGCGTCGAGCATCGCCTCCTCACCTCGTCGGTGAAGGGCACCGAAAGGAAGGATGGCCTCGAGGGAATTGCCAGCGGCGCGGTGAGGCTCGCCGTCGGGACGCACGCGCTGATCCAGGAGGGTGTTAACTTCGAAAAGCTCGGGCTCATCGTCGTGGACGAACAGCACCGCTTCGGAGTGATGCAGCGCGCGGCGATCCGCGAGAAGGGCTCGAGGTCCGGCGATCTCCTCTTCCCCGACGTCCTCATCATGACCGCCACCCCGATCCCGCGCACGCTCGCGATGACGCTCTACGGCGATCTGGACGTGTCGGTGATAGACGAGCTGCCGAAGGGGAGGCTCCCGATCATCACGAAGCTCTATGAGGAGAACCGCCGCGAAAAGCTCTATGAGGGGATGCTCCACGAGCTGAAGGCTGGCCGGCAGGTCTACGTGGTCTATCCGCTGATCGAGGAGAGCGAGAAGCTCGACTTGAAAAACGCCACCGACATGTCGAAGGAGCTAGCGCGCGTCTTCGAGCCGGAGTTCAGCGTCGCGCTCCTCCACGGCAAGATGCGCGGCCACGAAAAAGAGAGAATTATGGGCGAGTTCAAGTCGGGCGCGGTCCACATCCTCGCCGCGACGTCGGTTGTCGAGGTGGGCGTCGATGTGCCGAACGCATCCGTGATGGTGGTCGAGCACGCCGAGCGTTTCGGGCTTGCGCAGCTGCATCAGCTCCGGGGCAGGGTGGGGCGGTCGAATCATCAATCATGGTGCATCCTGATGGCGGACTACAGGCGTTCGGAGGATGCGCGGCAGAGATTGAAGGTGATGACCGAGACCACCGACGGCTTCAAGATCGCCGAGGAGGACCTGGCGATTCGCGGCCCCGGCGAGTTCCTGGGCACCCGCCAGTCCGGCCTGCCGCCGTTCAGGATCGCAAACCTTGCAAGGGACGTTGGCATCCTCTCTCAAGCGCGCGAGGCGGCGTTTCGAATGATCGAAGAAGACCCGGTGCTCGAGAACCCGGAACACCGCCGTATCAAAGAAGTCCTCCTCACCCGCTGGGCCGGCAAACTCAATTTTGCGGATATAAGTTGAAGTATCTCTTGAAGCGTCCTACTTCTTCATCGCCTTATCCACACATTCGGCGCGGAATAACCTGTCGTCCACGCGCGTTAGCAGCTTCTTCTGTTTGGGGGTCAGGAGCTGCGTGTGGGGGATGTCGACAAGGTGCTCGGCGATGAACCGGATCGACTTCTCCGTCGTCATCCAGCTCCGACTGTCGAAGCGCTTCAAATTGACGGGGCGCGAGAAGGTGCGGAGCGTGCGTTCCAGGCGCATGTTGAAATAGATGTCGAAGTAGCTCATGACGAGCTCTCGCAGCGTGCGGTAGACAGGCTCGCGCCATCGGCAGCCGGCATAGTTGGACTTGGCGACTGCGCCCCAGTGGCCGGCGACCCGGTACACGGCGATGACGTGGTCGGTGTCCTGATGGGCCTCCATATCGAGGATCAGCGGTGGAAATCCCAGCGCGCGCATGGCTGCAGCCGCAAAGACCGCCCCTTCGAGGCACTGCGCCGTGCTTTCCTTTAGCACCCTGCGCGGCGACCACGCAGTAAATTTCAAGTGATATGGCATGGCGTCCAGTGCGCGCTGAACCCCGTATGGCGTCTTGAAGCTGCGCAGCTTTTTGAGCTCGGCCGGCGTGAATGATGTTATCATATCGATGCCGGATTATACGGTTCCGCCCGCGAACTGGCAATTCTAAATCCTCATGGAGCCATCTTTAGGCCGTTGACCCTGTGCCTTCCTGTGCTATGCCTATGGCGTGAACGGACGATCGACAGATAGCTCCAGGAGGAGGCTTCCTGAATGGCTCAAGAAACGGGCTGTTCCGGGTGAAGCTATCCACGCGATCAAGCGCGGCCTGCGCGACAGTGCGCTCCACACCGTCTGCGAAGAGGCCCGCTGTCCCAACCTCGGCGAATGTTTCTCACGCGGCACCGCGACGATGATGATCATGGGCGATACCTGCACTCGCCGCTGCGGCTTCTGTGCGGTGAAGGGCGGCGTTCCTGGGCCGCTCGATGCCGGAGAGCCCTCGCGCGTGGCCCTGCAGGTCAAGGTGATGAAACTCAAGCATGCCGTGGTAACCTCCGTCACGCGCGACGACCTCCCGGATGGCGGCGGCGCGCATTTTGCGCAGACGATAGCCGAGATAAGAAGGCTCTGCCCCGAAATCACGATCGAGGTCCTGACGCCCGACTTCTGCGGCAGCGAAGAGGCGATAGGGACGGTCTGCAGCGCAGCTCCGGATATATTCAACCACAACATCGAGACGGTCGAGCGGCTGACGCCCGTCGTGCGCGATCGCAGGGCAAGTTATCGACGGTCGCTTGATGTATTGAGGATAGCAGCCAAAACCCTCCCCTTTGTAAGGGGAGGGAAGGGTGGGGTAGATCATGATCTACCTCCCCTAACCCCTCCTTACAAAGGAGGGGGACTAATCAAGTCAGGGCTGATGGTGGGCCTGGGCGAGACCTGCAATGAAGTGGCCGGCGCCCTCCTGGACCTCAAAGAAGCGGGCTGCGACATCGTGACGATCGGCCAATACCTGCGCCCATCGAAGGATGCGCTGCCGGTGGTCAGCTATGTTGAACCTTCGACCTTCGAAAAGTATAGAGAAAATGCTTTAAATATCGGATTTAAGACTGTGTTTTCAGGCCCTTTTATTCGTAGTTCATATCTGGCCGATAAGGCGCTACTTTAAGGAAGGGAGCCGCTGATCTATGCCAACCGCTGCCCAATCTATAGAGATAAAGGCGCCGGTCGAGCGCGTCTTCGACGTCGTCACCGATTTTGCGAGCTACCCCAAATTTCTCCCGGACATGGAAGAGGTGGAGGTGCTCGAGTCGGGCGAGAGGAGCGCGAAGGTTTCTTTCACCACGAGGCTCATCAAAAGGGTGAACTACATCCTCGCGTTTGACCTGAAGAGGCCACGGGGCGCGACGTGGAAGCTCGCCGGCGGTGACGGTGTGGTCAAGAAGAACACGGGGGCATGGAGGTTTAAGAAGCTCGGGGCGAATCTCACGGAGCTCGAGTTTTCAGCCGACATGGAACTCGGGATATGGATGCCTTCCTCCGTCGTCGGTGCGCTCATAAGCTCGCATCTGCCCTCGATGCTCGAGTGCTTCAAGAAGCGCGCGGAGAGGAAGACAGTCAAAAGGACGACGAAGAAGAGCTGAATCGCTATTCTGCAAAACCCTTCAACCTCATCTCCTGCAGTATGTCGCGCGCTGCGGGGTCGCTGCCCGAGGCCACGAGCGCGGCCTTGAATTTCGCCGCGCCCTTCCAGCCCTGATCGAAGAGGACCACGCGCGCGGTGGGTACGGGTTTTGACTCCGTTATGACCTTGAGCGCCTTGGCCCATGGCGCGGAGAGCTTGGCGAGCGTTGCGGCCTCTGTGGGGGTCAGTATCGCGGTCGCATTCAATTTCCCTTCGCCGATATCCTTGAGCTTGGCGATCAGCTGGGCCGTGGCCTGGATGTTTGCGCTGGCAGGGAGATCAGGGAAGAGTTCGCCCCTGACAAAGGCAACCCCCAGAGGTTCACTGGAGAGGATCTGCCAGCCGGCGGCCGGTTTCCCGTCGCGCCCTACGAGGGCGTAGCGCTCGGTGGAAGCACCCCCAGGAAGAGGAATGGTAGAAAGAATGACGTCTGCGCCGCTTATCTTGTCGCGGTTTTGCACCCAGGCAGCGTAGCTTACAATTCCCACGGCCGGTTGCTCCCTTTTGATGTATGTTACGCCATCCGGGACCACGTTGAAATACTTTCCCGTCACGGCGTCCGGCGTCATCTTTCCGCCGACGT
Source organism: Pseudomonadota bacterium (assembly GCA_043798915.1). Lineage (GTDB taxonomy): Bacteria > UBA10199 > UBA10199 > 2-02-FULL-44-16 > JAAZCA01 > JAZDOG01. The sequence goes on from JAZDOG010000068.1 coordinate 31,136, forward strand.
ACTTGAAGAAGGCGTCGAGGACAGGAGCAGCCTCTGCGGTGGAGCCCGCCTCGCCCGGATACCAGAAGATCATCTTGACGTTCCCCGCATGCGCGGCTGAAGCGGAGATGGAGATGAGAAACAGCAGGGTGATCGCGACCGCGCTCTTGAGTTTCATTGTAATCATCCTTTCGAAATTGGTTTCCGCGATTGATAGACAATGTCCTCTTTTTGTCAAGCGCAGCCGTGTATTGGTTTTGACACACCTGAAGACCCATGGTAATTTCTGAAGAATATGCACGCCATAACCGATACCTCCGGCCGGCCATACGATGTCTCCGTCATAGTCCCGTTTCTGAACGAGAGGGAGAATCTTCCGCAGCTGCAGGCGGAGCTGATCGCGGCGCTTTCCGGGACCGGGAGGAGCTTTGAGATCATATTTGTCGACGACGGATCGACGGACGGCGGTGCGGATCTGGTCGGGGAGCTCTCCGGCAAGGACTCGCGCGTCAAGCTCATCCAGTTCACGCGAAACTTCGGCCAGACGGCGGCCCTCGCCGCCGGTTTTGCGAAGGCAAGCGGGCGGATATATGTCGCGATAGACGCCGACAACCAGAACGATCCGGCCGACATCCCCAGGCTCCTGGCCAAACTCGATGAGGGCTACGACGCAGTCTCAGGATGGAGAAAAAAGCGACAGGACAAACTCATCACGCGCAGGGCGCCTTCGGCGGCCGCCAACCGCCTGCTCTCGGCGGTGACCGGCGTCAAACTCAAGGACTACGGCTGCTCGCTCAAGGCATATCGCGCCGAGTACATCGACTCGATCGACCTCTACGGCGAGATGCACCGCTTCATCCCCGCGCTCGCGCACATGGCCGGCGCGCGTGTGGCAGAGATTCCGGTCGGCCACCGCCTGCGCACGAGCGGCAAGTCGAAATACGGGCTCATCCGCATCTTCAAAGTCCTGATCGACCTGGCCACGGTCAAGTTCCTCTCCACCTATGCGACCAAGCCAGGCTATCTCTTCGGTGGAATCGGGTCGGTGCTGTGCCTTGCGGGGCTCGCTTCGAGCGCCGAGGTCATAATAGAGAAATTTGTGAATGGGACGTATGCGCACAGGAATCCATTTCTCATGCTGGCGGTCTTCCTCTTCTCTCTCGGCGTGCAGCTGATCCTCATGGGGCTCATCGCCGAACTCATGGTGAGGACATATCATGAGTCGCAGGGGAAACCGATTTATCTGGTGAAGAAGACCGTCAACCTTGTGCGATCGGACGAGTGATGTGCGGCATCTGCGGAATAATCCACGATGAACCGGCGCGCCCCGTCGAGAGGAATCTCCTCGAGGCGATGAACCGGACCATGATCCACCGCGGGCCAGACGATGAGGGATACTTCGTCGGCCGCGGCTCGGGGCTTGGCGTGCGCAGGCTATCGATCATGGACGTCCAGGGCGGCCACCAGCCCATGTCCTCTGAGGACGGCAAGGTCTACGCCGTCTGCAACGGAGAGATATATAACTTCAGGGAACTTCGCAGCGAGCTCGAGGGCAGGGGGCACGTCTTCCGTTCGTGCTCCGACTCGGAGGTCCTTCCGCACCTGTATGAGGAGAGCGGCGCGGATCTGCCGCAGAGATTGAACGGTATGTTCGGACTCGCCGTGTGGGATGAACCGGAGCGCACCCTCATCCTCGCCCGCGATCGGATGGGCGAAAAGCCGCTCTACTGGACGCACCAGCACGGAATCTTTGCATTCGGCTCCGAGCTCAAGGCGATCATCGTGCATCCGGAAATCAATCCGTCGGTCGACCGCAGTTCGCTCTCGAAATACCTGGCCTTCGAGTACATCCCCGCGCCGCACACGATCTTCGAGGGCATCAACAAGCTCGAACCGGGCCACCTCCTGATCCTTAGGAAAAACCAGGTCACGGTGCGCTCATACTGGGACGTCCCGACGGGCAGGGAAATAGGCGGCGTCTCGGAGAAGGACGCGGCCAGGGAAATATTGCGGCTCCTCGAACAATCCGTGCAGAGGCGGCTCATGAGCGATGTGCCGCTGGGCGTCTTCCTCTCCGGCGGGGTCGATTCATCCTCGATCGTGGCGATGATGTCGAAGCTTCGGGATCCCAGGGATATCAAGACCTTTTCGATCGCCTTCGAGGAGGTGTCGTTTGACGAGTCGTCGCATGCGAAGAGGGTGGCCGCGCATTTCGGGACGGACCATCGGGAGAAACTCTTCACCTCCGCCGAATTGATCAAGCTCCTGCCCGAGGTCACGGCCTTCTTGGACGAGCCGCTCGGCGACGCTTCCATATTGCCCACATACGCCCTTTCGAAATTCACGCGGCAGAGCGTGACGGTGGCCCTCTCCGGCGACGGCGGCGACGAGCTCTTCGCCGGCTACCCCACGTTCCAGGCCGAGAAGTGCATGCGCGCCTACAGGGCGCTGCCCGCGTTTTTGAGGGAGCGGGTCATTGAGCCCGTGATGCGGGCGCTGCCGGTCTCCGATGCGAACATGAGCTTCGATTTCAAGCTCAAGCAGTTCATCAAGGGCGCCAACGTCGACAATCCGGAGCGCCTGTTCATATGGATATGCTCTTTCTCGCCGGAGGAACAGCAGCGGCTTCTGGCGCACGATCTGCCGGAGGGGATGCTCTCCGATATCCAGCGCCATGCGGCCGCCGCGCGCGATGCCTCCGGCGGCAACAGGATCCTCTACCTATACAAGAAGCTCTATCTTGCCGAGGACCTGCTGACGAAGATCGACAGGGCCTCGATGGGCGCCTCCCTCGAGGCGCGCGCGCCGTTCCTCGACCACGATCTCGTCGAATTCGTCGCGCGCCTGCCCTATGAGATGAAGCTCCACGGCTTCACGACCAAATACATACTCAAGAAGGCGATGAGGCCGCTCTTGCCGAAGGGGATCGCCTCTCGGCCCAAAAAGGGATTCGGCATACCGGTCGCTCAGTGGGTCAAGGGGCCGCTGAAGGAGATGTTCCAGGACCTCTTCGAGGCGGGTCGCATCAGGAGTGAAGGTTTCTTCCGCCCGGGTGAAATATCCCGGCTCCTCCGCGATCACATGGACGGCCGGGCGGACAACCGCAAGAAACTCTGGACCCTCTTCATGTTCGAGCAGTGGCTCCAGCGGTTTGGGATCAAGTCTTAAGAACGCTTTAAATATTAAGAGATTGACAGCTTGCCAACCCGATTGTAATTCCAGCGACATGCCTGAACGACACTACAACCCTGCCGAAATCGAATCCAAGTGGCAGAAGCACTGGGAGAAGAAGGGGCTCTTCAAGGTGAAGGAGGTCCCAGGGCAGAAGAAGTATTACCTCCTCGAGATGCTCCCGTACCCCTCCGGGCGGCTTCACATGGGGCACGTGCGCAACTACACGATAGGCGACGTCGCGACGCGCTGCCGCATGATGCAGGGCTTCAAGGTGCTGCACCCAATGGGCTGGGATGCCTTCGGCATGCCCGCCGAGAACGCCGCGATCAAGGAGGGCGTCCACCCCGCCAAGTGGACGAAGTCGAACATCGATTACATGCGCGGGCAGTTCAAGCGCCTCGGATGCTCCTATGACTGGGAGCGCGAATTCGCCACGTGCGACCCCGATTACTACCGATGGGACCAGCTGATATTCGTGCGGATGTTCGAGAAGGGATGGGCCTACAAGAAGAGCTCCCAGATCAACTGGTGCCCGACATGCCAGACGGTGCTGGCCAACGAGCAGGCCGAGGGAGGCGTCTGCTGGCGCTGCGACTCGGGGGTGGTGGGCAAACCGATGTCGCAATGGTTCTTCAGGATCACCGATTACGCCGAGGAGCTCCTCCGCGACATCGACGAAAAGCTCACGGGCTGGCCGGAGCGCGTCCGCATCATGCAGCGCGAGTGGATCGGAAAGAGCGTGGGCGCCTTGATCAGATTTCCCCTCCTTTGTAAGGAGGGGAAAGGGGAGGTAGACCATGATCTACCCCACCCTAACCCTCCCCTTACAAAGGGGAGGGAATTTATCGAGGTCTTCACGACGCGCCCGGACACGATCTTCGGCGTCACCTTCATGAGCATCGCGTGCGAGCACCCGCTCGTTAAGGAATTCGTGAAAGGGACCGGCCAGGAGAGGGCGGTCGCGGCGTTTGCCGAGAAGAGCTCCCACATCGACCACGAGGCCAGGCTCGCAAACACATATGAGAAGGACGGCGTCTTCACCGGCGCATATTGCATAAACCCGATGACGGGCGCGCGCGTGCCGATCTACGCCGCCAACTTCGTCCTCATGGACTACGGCACGGGTGCTGTGATGGCGGTGCCGGCGCACGACCAGCGCGATTTTGAATTCGCGAAAAAATACAAGCTCCCTGTCAAGGTCGTGATCCAGCCGGAAGGGGAGAAGCTCGATGCAAGAGCGATGGCTGAAGCCTGGGAGGGACCGGGGACGCTCGTCGATTCGGGCGAGTTCACCGGAATGAACAGCGAGGCCGCGATCCGCGCCATCTCGGAGCACTTTGCGAAGAAAAAGATCGGCGGGCCGGCGGTCACGTATCGTCTGAAGGACTGGTGCATCTCGCGTCAGCGCTACTGGGGCGCACCCATCCCCATCATCTATTGCGACTCATGCGGGACAGTGCCTGTCCCGGATAAGGACCTGCCCGTTGTCCTTCCTCATGACGTGGAGTTCACCGGCGAGGGCGGCTCGCCGATAGCCAAACTCGAGTCATTCGTGGACACCAAATGCCCCAGGTGCAAGGGAAAGGCGCGGCGCGAGACCGACACGATGGACACGTTCGTCGAGTCGTCGTGGTACATGCTGCGCTATGCATGCCCCAAATACGACAAGGGGCCTGTCGATCCGAAGATGATCGAGTACTGGCTTCCGGTCGATCAGTACATCGGCGGGATCGAACATGCCGTCGGGCATCTCATCTACTGCCGCTATTTCACCAAGGTGATGCGCGACTTGGGGATGCTCAAGCTCGACGAGCCGGTGAAGAACCTGATGACGCAGGGGATGGTCTACAAGGACGGCGCCAAGATGAGCAAGTCGAAGGGGAACGTCGTCGACCCTGACGACATGATCGCCAAGTTCGGCGCCGACACCGTGAGGCTCTTTTCGCTCTTCGCCGCGCCGCCTGAGAAAGACCTCGAGTGGAGCGAGCGAGGGGTGGAAGGGGCGCACCGCTTCCTCATCCGCGTATGGCGCATCGTCTCGGCGTGGAAAGAGGGAGGAGGCGGAAAGGGTGCAAAGGCGACAGAAGATATCGGGCAGTGGCGAAACCGCACGATCCAGCGCGTCACCGAGGATGTAGACCGTTACCATTTCAACACCGCGATCGCTGCGGTGATGGAGTACGTCAACTTCCTCTACGGCCTCAAGGTGCAGGATATCCCTGCGGAGGCGATCGAGACGCTCATACTCCTCGTCTCCCCGTTTGCGCCGCACGCGGCGGAGGAACTCTGGGAGCTCTTGGGGCATTCGAAGTCGACCCTCCACGAGCCGTGGCCGGCGTTCGATCCTGCGAAGGCGCAGGGCTACACGGTGACCTACATCGTGCAGGTTGGCGGCAAGATGCGAGACAAGCTCGATCTCCCCATCGATATGCCCGAGGAGGACGTGAAGGCCGCGGCCCTAGCCTCGGCGAAAGTTGCTGCGCATCTCGAAGGCAAGGCGCCCCAAAAGGTGATCTTCGTCCCGAAGAGGCTCGTGAATATTGTGGTGTGAACCCTCCTGTTATATCGTTTGACAATTTAGCTTATTGGTTCTACAATTAACTCAAAAGTATTACAGGAGGCCTAAATGACATACGGTCGCGTTTCACCGAAATATCAGATCGTCATCCCGAAAGAAGTGCGCAAGGTCGTGGACATAAAGCCTGGCCAGAGGCTCATGATCTACGCCAAGGACAATGTCATCTATCTCATCCCGGAAGTGGGTGTCTCCCAGCTGAGAGGCATCTGCAAGGGAGTGAAGACTTCTGGCGTCCGTGAAAGGGAAGACAGAATATGAAGCTTCTCATCGATTCCTCGGCCTGGCTTGAATATCTCTCTGATAGTCCAAAGGCAAAAGGGTTGGAAAGATACTTCAAGCCTCCGCACAAGGTCGTGCTTCCTTCTATCGTCGCATACGAGGTCTACAAGAGAATCAAGGCGGAAAGAGGGGAACGTTCGGCGGTCATTGTCCTTGCCCAGATGGAGAGGATTTCAACATCCCTGCTCTCAATCGACCAAGGGCTTGCCGTGAAGGCAGCCGATGTGAGCATTGAACATAAGCTCCCGATGGCCGACGCCTTCATTTATGCAACGGCGTTATCCACCGGTTCGACCGTCCTCACTTTAGATGCCCATTTTAAGGGTCTTAAACAGGTACAGTTCATAGCAAGTTGAACATGCTGCTTGCTTTTTCGCTGATGACGGAGCAGCTCTCTGAACTTCTTTTATGCCTCGAATAGATATAACAGAATTAGACAAGGAACTGAGGCAGGGAAAGATCCGGCCGCTTTATATCATAGCAGGCGCCGAATATCACCTGGCCTCCCAATCGCTCCGGAGCATCAAGGAGGCCGTCGGGAAGGGTGGCGCTGGCGAATCCCCGGCGAAGAGCCTTTCGGGAAGGGAGGTCCGCGCCGATGCGGTGATCGACGATCTGCGGATGGTCCCGATGCTCGGCGGCAGGGTGCTCGTCGTGATACGCGAGGCGGAGGGGATCCCCAAGGCATCGCTCGAGAGGCTTGCCGACTATGCCGCCGCGCCCGTCGAGGCATCCACGCTCGTGCTCGTCGCGGAGAAGATGGACGGCCGCACGCGCTTCATGCAGACGGCTGCCAAAAGCGGGGCGATCATCGATTGCAAGCCGCTCTACCTGGACAAGGTGCCGTTCTGGATCAACATGGAGGTGAAGAGGCAGGGGCGGCAGATGTCGATGGAGGCCGCCAAATTCCTGGCCGAGATGATCGGCAGCGATTTGGGGCAGCTTTCGCAGGCGATCGAACGCATCCTCCTCTACGTAGGGGTGCGCCGGATGGTCGAACTCAAGGACGTCGAGCAGGCGGTCTCGGAGACGCACCAGCACACGATATTCGAGCTCACCGACGCCGTGGGAACGCAGCGCCTGCCGAAGGCGCTCTCGCTCCTGCACGGCATCCTTGAGAACGGCGAATCGCCGATCCTGGTCCTCAACATGATAGCCAGGCACTTCCGCATACTCATGAAGGCGAAGGACATCGCCGGAAGGGTCGAGAAAGAGAGCGAAGTCGCGAAATATCTCGGGGTGCATGCGTTTTTTGCGAAGAACTATATCGCGCAGGCGCGAAATTTTTCGAACGGGGAGCTGAAGGCCTGTTTCAGGACGCTCCACCGCTGCGACAGGGAGCTCAAGTCCAGCAGGCTGGGGAGGGAACGGATATTCGAGCGCGCGTTTTTTGCGATGATAGGGCGATAGACTAAGCGCGTGCTGCGGCGACTGCTTTCGTGAGCCTCGATATCAGGCGGGATGCCTTCTTGTAGTGGATGATGCCCTTGCTGGCCGTCCGGGCGATGATCGGCACGACCTCCTTCAATGCTTCCGGTGTGCGGTCGGCCCTCGCCTTTTTGATCGCCGTCTTCATCTTCGAAAGGACCTGCTTATTCTTGGCCCGGAGCTTTATGTTCTGCCGGTCGCGCTTTATGGACGAAGCGTGGCGCCCCTTGCCTATCTTTTTCTTGATTATCGCAGCCATGGCAAATCTCCTCGTTGCAAAATGGAGGGGAGCTGCTAACATGCAGCCCCCTGATTGTCAAGGAATCGCTCATGAAGCACGAACATGCCCAAATCAGCAGGCGCGTCGGAACGGTGAGCTTCTACACGTTCCTGTCCCGCATCCTGGGGCTGGCGCGCGACTCCGTGATGGCCTGGGCCTTCGGGGCCACGCGCATCGCGGACGCTTTCTATGTCGCATTCCGCATCCCCAACCTCCTCAGGCGCCTGGTCGCGGAGGGTGCGCTCACGATCGCCTTCGTTCCGATCTACACCGAGCACCTGCGAAAGTCCCGAAGCGATGCGCGCGAGGCGGCCTCGGCTGTCTTCACGTATCTGTCGCTTTTCCTCGTGCTCCTCGTCGTCATGGGGATCGCATTCGCCCCGTGGCTCGTGAAGCTGATCGCATGGGGGTTCTGTAGCACCCCCGAAAAGTTCGATCTCACCGTCTATCTCACGCGCCTCATGTTCCCGTACATCTTCCTGATCAGCCTCGTGGCACTGGCGATGGGGATGCTCAATTCCCTCAAGCACTTCAGGGCGCCGGCAGCCTCGCCGATCCTGCTGAACGTGGGCATCATCTTCGGCGCCGTAGTCCTCTCGCGCTTCTTCGCGGTACCGGCGACCGGTCTCGCCCTGGGCGTCCTGCTCGGCGGCGTCATGCAGCTCGCCCTCCAGATACCGCCTCTCATGCGGGAAGGGATGCTGCCGCGCCTCAATTTCAACTGGCGGCATCCAGCCCTCAAAGGGCTTTTGCTCCTGATGGGCCCCTCGGCATTCGGGGCGGCGGTGTACCAGCTTAACGTGATCATAATCACGTTTATCGCCTCATTCCTCCCCGAGGGGAGCGTCTCGTATCTCTGGTACGCCGACCGCGTGTCCGAGTTTTCTCTGGGAATTTTTTCGATAGCCGTCGCCACCGCCGCGCTTCCGACCCTCTCCGAACACGCCGCCGATGGAAATACTGGTGCGCTCAAGGAGACGATGAACTATTCGCTCAGGCTCGCGTTCCTGATAGATATCCCGGCCGCGGTCGGTCTGTTCATCCTTGCCAGGCCGGTCGTCTCCACGCTCTTCGAGCGAGGCGCGTTTACCCATGAGGCCACGGTCGCCACGGCGGGCGCTCTTGCGTTTTTCGCGCTGAAGATACCGTTCGTGTCGGGCGTCAGGAACCTCGTCCCGGGTTTTTTCTCCCTCAAGGATGCCAAGACCCCGGTCTTCACAGCCATCATCGCCGTCGTAGTCAACACCGTAGCGGCGGTTGTCCTGATGGGCAGGATGCTCCATCTGGGGTTGGCGCTTGCGCTCGTCGTGTCCTCGGCTGCTAACTTCTTCATCCTCCTCTATCTCTTCAGGCGAAAGGTCGGGATCATAGGCGGCATGAAGATCATAAAGTCGCTCGTCAAGACCTGTATCGCCAGTGGCGCGATGGCCGCTGTGCTCATCGCGATCATGCGCTTCACAGAGCAGTTTTTGGTTGGTTCGTTCCTGGCAAGGGCGGCCTATCTGCTCTCGCTCGTCCTCGTCGGCTCTATCGTATTCATAGCGACGACGAGGCTGATAAACCCCGAGGAGTACAAGGCGCTCGCAGGCCTGATGGCGCGGCGAAAGAAAGTGGCAATCATCCCGCCACAGAACGGAATGCCTTCATAAAACTTTTGATCGATCGGTCGTATGTCCGCTCCGCCTCCGGCGGAAAGAGGCAGCCCGGCAACTCGTCGTTCTTCCTGTGATAAGCGATACACTCGCAGCAGCGCCCCTTGCGCGCGCACGGCTCATAGGTGCATGTGCAATCGATCTTAGTTTTCTGGCTTTTGCATTCCATTCGCTGCCTCAATATATTTCCGCATCACGCTCTTTCGCCGGCCATAGCTGAAGTAGATCACGAGCCCGATCAGGAGCCACACGAAGAGGCGCAGCCAGTTCTCCGACGGCAGCGAGAACATCAGCATCAGGCAAGAGGCTATGCCCAGGATCGGCACGACCGGGACGAACGGAACGCGGAAGGGCCGCGGCGTCTGCGGATTGGTCTTCCTCATGATGAGGACCGCCAGACAGACCATGACGAACGCAAGGAGGGTGCCGATGTTGACGAGTTCCGCGAGGATCCTCAGGGGCACGACGGCCGCTGTGACGGCCACGAACGCGCCTGTGAGGATCGTCGATTTCCACGGCGTGCGGAAGCGCTCGTGCACGGATGCGAAGAAGCTTCGGGGCAGGAGCCCGTCTCGGGCCATGGCGAGCAGGACGCGCGATTGCCCGAGCATCATGGCCATCAGCACGGAGGTGATGCCCGCGAGCGCGCCGAGGGCGATGATCAACTGCGCCCAGGGAAGCCCCACCTGTTTGAACGCCTCCGCAATCGGCGCGTCGATGTTGATCTGGTTATAGGGGACCATGCCGGTGATGATTGCGGAGACCGCTATGTAGAGCACCGTGCATATGAGCAGCGAGGCTATGATGCCGATCGGGATGTCGCGCTTCGGATTTACTGCCTCCTCCGCCTGCGTCGAGACCATGTCGAAGCCGATGTAAGCGAAGAAGATCACCGCGGCGCCGGCCAGCATCCCGAGCGGTTGGCCGTTCGCGCTGGTTTGCCCCAGCACCGTCTTTCCAAAGATGCTCAGGCCCCCCAGTCCGAACGGGGCGAACGGATACCAGTTTTCAGGTTTCACGTAGAAGGCGCCGACCGCTATCACGAAGAAGACGACCGCGATCTTGATGGCCACCATGACAGCGTTGAGTCGGGCGCTCTCCTTGATACCTATGACGAGGATAGCGGTCAGGATCACTGTGATGATGATCGCCGGCAAATTGATGATCGTGCCTGTCGCTACTATCTGCCCGATGGCTGTGTCGAAGTCGAACGGCGTCCTCGACAGGGCATAGGGGACATTGATGCCGAATATTCCTATGAGGTTTTGAAAATAATGCGACCAGCCGTGGGCGACCGCCGAGGAGGCCATCGCATATTCGATCACCAGGTCCCAGCCGATGATCCATGCGAAGAGCTCGCCCATCGTCGCGTATGCATATGTGTAAGCGGAGCCGGCGACCGGCGTCATCGCCGCGAATTCGGCGTAGCAGAGCGCGGCCATGATGCAGGCGAACCCCGAGACGACAAACGAGAGCATGAGCGCCGGGCCGGCCTTGTCGTGCGCGGCCACACCAGTGAGGACGAATATGCCCGTGCCGATGATACAGCCTATTCCCAGGGCCGTCAGCGCAACTGGCCCGAGCACCCTCTTGAGACGACCCGCTCCCTCCATCTCTTTGAGGATTAGCTCCACCGGTTTTCTTGCAAAGAGCTGGCCTTTCATTTTTCCCCCTTCCTCTTCAACATCAGATCAATGATTCCGTAGGCCCACAAAAAAACGAGCGCGAGGATGCAGCGGAGGATAAGCCTCTTGTCTTCGACCCAAGCGCGCGAAATCGCCTCGAGCGCCGGCATGACAGAGTTGCTGGATGCGGAGAGCGTCTGCAGCGCATGAGAGACGGATATCGCAAAATACAGGATAGGGAGAAAGATGAAGATGATAGTGAGGACGCCGATCAGATATCCCTTTGTTTTGAGGCCCACCAGGACGTGCCCGCTCCCTGGCATTACGAACGCGTTCATGATGATTGCGAGTCTCCAGTTCTTCATGTCTTTTTCTTGGCCTCTTCCCAGTGATCATCCCATTCTTTTGCCGAAAGCGACTGAAGCGCGCGCCCGGTGCGCTTCGTCTCATCCTCAATGTGATTGAAGCGCCCCGTGAAGCGCTCGGTGGCGCGGCGGAGCGCTCCCTCCGGATCGATCCCCAGAAAGCGGCCGAGGTTGGCCATCGTGAAGAGGAGATCGCCGTACTCGTGATCGACAGCTGATTCGTCCTCGCTCTCCCTCGCCTCGTGCAACTCGCGCGCCTCCTCCTCGACCTTCGCGAGGATTCCCTCCGCGTCGGGCCAGTCGAAGCCAACGCGCGAGCTCTTCTCTCCGATCCGGTAGGCCTTGAGCAGAGCGGGCAGGGACCTCGGGACGCCGCCGAGAACGGATTCCTTGCCCTCCGATTTTTTGAGCTCCTCCCAGCGCTTCAAGACCTCTCCCGATCCCGAGACCTTCGCGTCGCCGAATACGTGAGGATGCCGGTGGATGAGCTTCTTCGCGATCCCGTCGATGACATCGCATATATCGAAGCGCTTCTCTTCATCAGCAATCTGGGAATAGAAGAGGATCTGAAGGAGAAGGTCGCCCAGCTCTTCTCGGAGGCCGTCGAGGTCGTTCCGGTCTATCGCGTCGAGGACCTCGTGCGTCTCTTCGAGCGTATGCGCGGCGATGTCCTTATAGGACTGCTCGCGGTCCCACGGGCAGCCATCGGGCGCGCGCAATTTCGCCATTATCCCGACCAGCTCCTCGAATTTTTTGCCGATGTCAGTCATCTGGTCAATTTCATGATCTCGTTGCGCGCGGATGGAAATTTCTTCAGGAGAGTCTCTCTGTTTCCAAGCTCGAATTTTGAAAATTCAAAGCCGGGTGAAACCGTGCAGCCGACCAGCGCCCAGCTGCCCCCCTCATTCAGATAAGAGCCGAACCAGTCCCCCGCCGGCATGACATACTGTGGTACCTGCCCATTGGCAAAATTTGAGCCTATGACGGTCTTGATCACGCTGCCCTCGTCCAAAATTTGGACTATAGTGATGGGGTCGCCGGCGTAGAAGTGCCACAGCTCATCGGAATCGATCCGGTGCAGGGCGGAGAAAGACTCAGGGACGAGCATAAAATATATCGCGGTCGAGCAACTTCTACCTCCGAATTTGCCGCCCGACCTGTACGTCTCGCGATAATACCCGCCCTCCGGATGTGGTTTCAGATCCAGGGACTTGGCTATCTCTTTCGCTGTTTGCTTGCTCATGCATCCTCCCATGCAACCCTGTTCCGTCTGTACATAACTTCAGGCCATTTGCCAAACAAAAACCCGGTGACAACGCTATTTTATCCATTGCATTTCGCGCTGTTGCACAGCATTATCTCGCGCCGTGATACTTCTCAAGAGTTACTTCATAGATACAACCGAAGAGGTCGACGTAATCTCTATAATACACGAGATAAACCGAACCATTCGGGAGGCAGGGGTTCAGGATGGCCTCATGACTGTGGCTATTCCTGCGCCAGGCGGCGCGGTGACAGTCCTCGAACCGCTCCCCGATATCGTGCAGCAGTTCAAAGAGGCGATCCGCGTCTTCCCCGGAGAGGGGATGGAGGTCAGGAACAAACGCAAGGAGGATATCTCCGTGAGTCCACGGGTCACGGCTGCGATGATCGGCAAGACGCTTCAGGTCCCGATCGGCGGCGGAAAGCTGATGCTCGGGCCGCGCGAGGAGGTCGTCCTGATCGACATCGAACGGAACGGCCGGAGGAGGGAGTTCTGCGTGCAGATCATGGGCGAAGCCGCCGAGGCGAAGGAGCAGAAAGGCCAGACGAGGAGAAAGTAACAGCGTCTGCCAACGAAGGACGAGGGGAATAATGGCTAACTCGCCGATCAAAAAATTCGCCGATCTTCTAAAAAGGTTCGGCGGCGGTTGTTTTGAAAATATGCAGGCGCTGCTCAGCGGGAAAGCTGTGTCATGGCTGGGTTTCATCGCGCTTGCGATCGCAGCGACAAGTCTTGCGACCGTCTCCATTCAGCGAATTCCGACGAACCTCACGGAGGGGATGATCGCCGCGCGCAACATCAAGGCGGATCGCAACTACGAGATCATTGACGATGAGGCCACGCAGAAGTTCAAGGACGACGCGACATCGGGCATCCTGCCGATCTATGACTTCGATGAGCGCGTGGGAAAAAGCATAGAGGAGCGCATCCGCGATGCCTTTGTAAACGCGAGGCACAGCCTTGAAACGCCCACCAACTCAGAGCAGGAGATCAACGCCGCTTTCGCCGAGAAGCTCGGCGTCGCGCCCACGTCGGTCCAGATGCAGGCCCTGATGACCGAGCAATTCAGCCTGCATGCCGAGACGGTGCTCGCCGGCCTCTTGCGCAGGGTCATGTCGCAGCCGATTGTGCCCGAAAGGGCATCGCTGGATGCCCTGAAGGAAAAAGGGATCATTTTGAGGCGGATAGCGCTTGTCGCTGCGGGCGAACGTGGCGAACCGGGCGAGCGTTTCGTCGAGAAGACAATCACGGATGTGAGCCGGATTCGTTCCACCGACGAGGCCAGACAGGGGATAGAAAAAAATCCCATTGTGACGGCTGGCTTCAAGAGCCCTGACACGGCCTCCGCAATCGTCGCCCTGGCCGGCCTCCTGATCGATCCGAACTGCCTGATGAACAGGGAAGAGACCGACAGAAGGAGGGAGGAAGCGGCGGCGGGCGTCAAGAGCGTGATCCTCAAGGTCAATGCCGGCGAGATGATCGTCCGCGAGGGCTCGCGCTATGAGCCATGGCAGATCAAGGTGCTGCACGGCATACAGAAGGAACGCCGCCGGGGCATGTACTCGATTGAGTTCCTCGGCACGTCGATCCTGGTGTTTCTCTTCATGCTCGTCCCTTTTTATCTGGCCGAAAAGTTTTTCAAAAGGGTGCACGCCACCCGCTCGGACCATCTCCTCATGGCGGTCGTGGGGCTCTCGATACTCGCCATCATGCGGCTTTCCCTCATACTGGCGCCGGCAGTCCACGATGCGATCTTCTTCAGCGTCCCCACGTCTGCTCTGGTCTATGCCATACCGATCGCCGGGGGCGCGATGCTGATCAGGATGTTTCTCGGTCCGGAGATCACGCTCGTGTTCGCCCTGGCCTTGAGCGGGATCGCAGGTTTGTTTGCCGAGACCGACGCGCGGTTTGTGGCCTTCTGTTTCATCGGCAGCTGCGCGGCCATCATGGGCATAGCGGAGGCCGACCGCCGCAGCAGGATCCTCATGGCAGGGGCGATCACAGGCGCCGTGGGGGCCGTCGCTGTCGCGGGCATATCGCTCGTTGCGATGGCCTCAGGCACCGGAACGCTTTCGGCGGCCGATCTCGCATGGGGTGTCGTGTTTGCGCTCGTCGGAGGTGTCGGCTGCTCCATCTTCACGATGATCGTGGCGCCGGTCGTGGAATCGGTGTCCGGCTACACCTCGGACATCAAGCTCCTGGAACTTGCAAACCTCAATCATCCTCTGCTCCGCGAACTCATCGTGCGCGCGCCAGGCACCTACCACCACTCTCATATGGTGGGCATCCTGTGCGAGGCTGCCGCAGAGGCGATAGGCGCCAAGGCACTCCTCGTGCGTGTCGGCGCATATTACCACGACATAGGCAAGATGAAGAAACCCTTCTATTTTGTGGAGAACGCAAAACCGGGCGAGAACAAACATGAGCGCCTGACGCCGCACATGTCCGCCCTCATCGTCGCAGCCCACGTGAAGGACGGCGAGGAAATGGCCGCCTCCGGCAGAATTCCCAAGGTGATCACCGACATGATTCCGGAGCACCACGGCACCCGCCTCATTAGTTTCTTCTACGAGAAGGCGAAGGAGAAAGAGAAGGAGGAAGGGGCGGAGCAGAAGTCCGATCCCAAGGATTTTGCTTATATGGGTCCCAAACCGCAGAGTCGCGAGGCCGCGATACTCATGCTCGCCGATGCGACTGAGGCGGCGGTGAGGGCGCTCAAGGAGAAGAGTTCCACGCGCATACAGCAGACTGTGCAGCGCGTGATCACTGAGATATTTGCCGAGAAACAGCTGGACGAATGCGAGATCACGCTCAAGGACTTGAACGAAATCTCTCGCGCGTTCGTGCGCATACTGCTGGGCATCTATCATGCCCGCATCGAATACCCGAAGGACACCGAGCATGAGAAGCCGGAGAAGAGCATCGTCGACGAGACCTCGACGGGCGCGGATACTGCTGACAAACAGCCACCCGCGCCTCAGGGCCGGCACGGCAGCGGTCAAGCGGGCGCTTGATCGCTTGACCTGCAGGTCCGGAGGATGGGTCAGCATCGTCTTCATCGACGACCGCAGCATAGCCGCGCTCGCCGGCAGATTTCGGGAGGAAGGGCGCGCTACGGACGTGCTTGCGTTTGATTATACGCCCGACGCACAGAAGGGAAGCCTGTCTGGAGAAATCTTCATCTCGCTCGACACGGCGCTCCGCCAGGCCCGCGAGCGGGCGATGCCGGTGGAGAAGGAGCTCATCCTCCTTTCCGTGCACGGCCTCCTTCACCTTTCTGGATTGGGCGATGAAACGCGCAGCGAGTGGCGCGCGATGCGGAGGGCGGAGTTTGAAACGATGATGCAAATTGTATAAAAGTTATCGGAGAATACATTGGCTATGAAAAAGACACATCAGATACTGCTCGCGGTGCTCAGCGGCATACTGGTCTGCATCTCGTTCCCGACGCTCATCGCAGGCGTCCATCTCCCGGAGATGGGGTGGGTGGCATGGATTGCGCTCGTGCCGCTCATCATAGCCTTGCGCCGGGCTTCCCCAAGGAGGGCATTTTCGCTCGCGTTCCTCTCCGCCATCATATGGTACGGCGGGTCGCTCTTCTGGGTCTACAGGGCCATGCACACATTCGGCCATCTGCCGGCGTTCACGAGCCTGCTCGTCCTCCTGCTGCTGGTGCTGGTCGTCGCCGCCTACACAGCCCTGGCTCCGATGCTCGCCAGGTTCATCGAATCGCGCTTCCGCGGCGAACTCATCGTCTGGCTCCCGGCGGCATGGACGGCCGTCGAGATCCTGCGCAATTACGGGCCGTGCAACGGCTTTCCGTGGTCGAACCTCGCAATGTCGCAATGGCGCCTGCTCCCCCTCATCCAGATAGCGGATCTCGTGGGCATCTACGGGATCATCTTCCTCATCGTCTGGTTCAATGTCATGGTGGCGGAGATCATCCTGAAAATTCGCGGCGAGGAGGTCCGATTCTTTATCCCGAAGATCGCGATGACCGCTCTGCTCACCGTGTCCGTTCTCTGCTACGGTCTGATCAGGCTCCATACATTGCCGCGCTCGATCGCCTCATTTCCTTCGCTCTCTGTGGGAATCGTGCAGGGCAACATCGCCCAGGAGGAGAAGTGGGACAAGGAGAAGGCAAGCGCCAATCTGGCTATCCTTCGCGCGGGTTCGAAGAGGCTTGCCGACTCCGGCGTCGAGATGATCGTCTGGCCGGAATCTTCCTTTCCATGGCCCGTGGAAACAAACAACACCCAGATCGATCCGATAGCGCTCGGCCTCGTCAGTGGATTGGGCAATACCCCGTACACGCTCTTCGGCGCGATATCAGAGACGCCTGACGGCAACTATTACAACAGCGCGCTCCTCTTCGACGGCGAGGGCGCCGTCATCGGCCGTTATCACAAGGCGCACCTCGTGCCATTCGGCGAATACGTGCCTTACGGCAAGCTGCTCTTCTTTGCGAAGAAGCTGACGCAGCCGGTGGGGAATTTCATCGAAGGCGAGACATCTGAGCCGCTGGTTGCCGGGTTCAACAAGGCGGGAATACTCATCTGCTACGAGGATATATTCCCCGAGATAGCCCGGAATGAGACGCTGTCGGGCGCCGGATTCTTCGCAAACCTCACGAACGACGCATGGTATGGCGTATCATCGGCACCGTACCAGCACCTGGCGCTCTCGGTCTTTCGCGCGGTCGAGAACAGGAGATTCCTGATCCGCGCCACAAACAGCGGCGTCTCTGCGGTGGTGATGCCCACGGGGCAGACCACGGTCGAGTCGGGGATCTTCGAGCGCGCGCTGATAGTTTCGCCGATCGCGGCCATCGACACGCTCTCGCCATACACGCTCTATGGCGATTGGTTCGCGTGGGCCTGTGTGGCATATACGATCTTTGGTGCCATGATGGCATTTGTTGTTAAATTGAAGAAGCGATATTAAACAGGGGGTTGTATGAGCAAGGAACTCAAGGAAAAGTTTGAAATGCTGCAGCAGAAACTCACCGCCATCCGGGGGCATCTTTGACGTAGAGGGAAAGCGCAGGCGCATGGCAGAGATAGACTCTCTCGCCCATGACCCATCGTTCTGGAACGACACGCGCGCAGCTGGAAAACTCACGAAGGAGCGGGAGGGACTCGCCTCCGTGCTGGCTTCATACGAGAGGCAGGTGAAGGCGCTCGCCGACGCCGATGCGATCCTGGAGCTCTCAGAGTCCGGTGAGACCGGGGATCTGGTGGGCGAAGCCCTGGCCGAGCTGGACGGGGTGGAGAAGGCGATCGCGGAGATGGAGTTCGCTCGTATGCTCTCGGGCGAGCTGGACCGCAACAGCGCGATCCTCTTCATCAATGCCGGCGCCGGCGGCACCGAGGCCTGCGACTGGGCGGAGATGCTGCTGCGTATGTACAGGCGCTGGGCAGAGGCCAAGGGATATTCAAATAATGTCGTCGACTTCACGCCGGGCGACGGCGCCGGCTTCAGGAGCGTCACCTTGACGGTCGAGGGCGAGTACGCCTACGGCTATCTCAGGGCGGAGAACGGCGTCCACAGGCTCGTCCGCATCTCGCCCTTCGACGCCAACAAGCGCCGCCACACATCCTTCGCGTCCGTGTTCGTCTTCCCCGAGATCGAGGACGACATCGAAGTCGAGATACGCGACGAGGACCTGCGCATCGACACATACCGGGCCGGCGGCGCCGGCGGCCAGCACGTCAACAAGACCGACTCCGCCGTCCGCATCACGCATCTGCCCACCAACATCGTGGTCGCCTGTCAGAACGAGCGCAGCCAGCACCAGAACAAGGCGGTGGCGATGCGCGTCCTGCGCTCGAAGCTCTACGAGCTTGAGGTGGAGAAGCGCAAGGCGGATCAGGCGGAACTTGAGAAGGGGAAGAAGAAGATCGAATGGGGCTCGCAGATCCGCTCCTATGTCCTGCAGCCCTATCGACTCATCAAGGACCATCGCACAGGGGTCGAGGTCGGCAACGTCGACGCGGTCCTCGACGGCGATATAGACGGCTTCATAAGGGAGTTTCTCCTCCACAGCAATGGCTACAAAAAATTTTAATAAAGACAGGTATGTCTTTCCTTATGTTCTCAGGTCCTTGGGCAACGTTATAGTGAATTTCGTCCCCTTGTCGCTTTCCGATTCAACCGAGATATCCCCTTTGTGCATGTCCACAATATCCTTTGCTATCGACAGGCCCAGCCCTGTGCCGGAGACGCCGTTTTTTTCAGTTTCATTGACCCGGTAGTATCTGTCGAATATTCTGCCGATATCGTCCTTGGATATTCCCATGCCGGTATCACGGACTGTCATGGTAATATTCTTCTCGCCTTCCTCCAGAGAAAAGTCGATGCGGCCCTTGGGCCTGTTGTACTTGATCGCGTTTTCCATCAGATTGCTTATAACCTCGTTGAGTTTATCGGAATCGCCCCATATCTCTATCCTCTTATCCGGGATGGCGCCTTCCAGTATGATGCCTTTCTTTTTAGCGATCATCCCCAGCGAATCAAGTATGCCTTTTGCGGTCTCAGTAACGTCAAAGAGATTCCTTTTTATCCCGTCCCTGTCCCGGATCATGCTGTCCGACAGCAATATGTCGTCTATCATACGCGCCATGCGCTGCACGTTCGCCACTGAAATGTCGAGGTACTTTTTCTGCTTTTCATTTATCTGGCCGCTTACGCCATCAAGCATCAGCCAAAGCGCCTCATTTATCGTCGCAAGCGGCGTCTTCAGGTCATGGGTGACGTTTGAAAGGAGCTCGCTGTTCTTTTTGTCATTTTTTGCGATCTGTTCCTCCAACCGCATGGCATCTATCGTTACGGCGGCAAAATCCGCTATCGCCTTTAACAGGACAAGATCGTATTTTCTGAATATATCCCTGGATGTCTTATTGTTGACGTTCATCACCCCTATCGTCCTGTTGCGCATCTTAAACGGCACGCTCAACAATGAATTATTGTAGTACCTTCCGTCCGACCTCGGCGTGAAACGCGCGTCCTTCGTTATATCTTTTATCAGGAGCGGTTCTCCTGTTTTGCCGACCCAGCCTGAGATACCCTCGCCTATCTGCGCGCTGGCATTGCGCGTTGCCTTTTCATCGATGCCCTTCGCTGTCTTCACGACAAGCTGCTTCCTGGTACTGTCGATGAGCATTATCGAGACCATCTCCACGGACATATAAGATGCTACCCTGTTGACGAGTATCTTCAGACAATCTTCAATATCCATGGCGGACAAGAGCTCTGTCGCTATGGAATGCGATATCCTTAACGCGTAAGAACGTCCTGCAGGTGAATTGACAAGTCCGCCGCGCACATCCTTCGCATTTCTCTTCATCCTCAATCCTCCTCAGTCACTCGCGGGACTTCTTCCGCTGTATATCGTGATCCAGGGAAGCCGGCAAGGGCTTTTGTGCCTTGATTGCTGAGCTTCACACGACATGTGATGAGCGGAGGGAGCCAAGGCATCAACTCAATCCTTCACATCGACTCCCATGTAGGGGACGATCGTTTTCTTTTCGGGTGACTTGATGAGGACGATCGTCCTGGAATCGGGCCAGAGCCGGATTTTCCCGCCCTCGATATCCACCTGCTCCTGAATTCCTGTGTCGTAGGTGACGCGGAAGCGTTTTGGGTTTTTGGGATTCTGGATCATAGGACTTTCATCGCAGGATTGGCATAGCCGCGATCTCCTCGGGATGTCGGACATTCCCATATAGATGTTGTGAACGACCTCTGTGGCATTATTGCGCCAGGTCTGCCCCGCCAGTTGCTGGTTCCCGTCTTTTCTTATCTCGACCTTCCAGTGGAGGATGGGATCTTCGTAGAGGCCTTCCACGGGGCGAATGTGGCCGTCTTCCGCAATATCGTAATTGATGTGGGTGAAGGGGTCCTGATACCGGCCGGCCGGAAAATTGACCCTGATGTCTTTGATTTTTTTGTCGGGATCAAACAGCGCATCCTCTGCCGCTCGCTGAACATGAAGAAAGAGGAATTCCTCCCCGATCCTGGGGTCATCGGCAAAATAGGCTCGCTTGAAACAGACGGTGTTCTTGTCGCCAAAAATGCCGGGATCCGCCTCCTTGAGACCCGTTTCGAAACTTCCGAACATGAGCAGCTGCGCGTGCTGTCGGGCGAGGTTTTTGTCGAGGGCGAATTGGCGCTGGTACTGATTCTCGAGGAGCTTCTCGTCGGAAATATCCGTCGAAGGCCGCTCTGGGATGTAGCTCTTTCTCCCATCCGGGGCGGAGGGCTCCGGTTTCGGGACTCCTGGAAAGATCATCCGCCGGTTGAAGGGATCCCCTCCCGGGCCAAAGGGAAAGGTGTTGTGACTCTCAAGATGACCTTCATAGTCATAGAGGGCAAAGGCGTCCTGTCCGTATTTGTAGCGCGGGCCCTGAAATCCGAGCTGAAATTTGTCGGCCGTCAAAAACGTGAGCGACGTCGGCCATGTATCCTTGTTGAAAAGCATCGGCTTGTCGTGGTTGTCGATAAAGGGGGCAAACTGGATGCGCTGATGGGCCGAAAGCGATGCATAATGTTTGAGATACTGATGCATGCGGCCGAGGGGTTTTCCATTTCCCCAGACGTCATGGACGGCCTGCTGAAATCCAAAATCAAAAAAATGCATATAGGGAGTGTTATAGACACGAAACACCGTGCCGTTGGGATCGCTCGGTTCCCCATCGTCTTTGTACTCGCCGGCATTGAACCATTCGCCGGTGATCAAAAGATATCGCTTTTTTGAAGCCACCGCTTTTTCCACGAGGGGGAGTATAAATTTTGGATCCATGTGTTTGATGACGTCGAACCGAAATCCGTCGACCAGTCTTAAAAAGTAGAGCGCGCTCTTTTGGAGCACGTCGGCAACGAGGAGATTTTTGGTGTTGAACTGGGCCAGATCGGCGAGGGAATAGGTCCTCAGCATTTCAATAATTTTTTGTCCTGCGGGCGTATCGGGGTCGGGGTTGGGCTGAGTCCAGTTGTTGATCTCCGGGGTGTGCAGCCAGAAGCGCTTTGGATCATCGGCGACGGCATCATATTCATTGGATTTGAGCCCCAGCGCTTCATGCTCTTTCCAGTAGTCCCAATACTTTCCGTCGCCGATGTAAAGTTTTCCCATGTCAGGGGAGTATCCATTCGTCCTTCTGGGCCCCGCGTGATGAAGGTTGCTGTCCAGTTGAACGCCGACGCCATGACCATTGAGGGAGGTGACCAGATTTTTAAAATCCTGTTCCGTCCCGTACCGGGGTTGAATTCTCGTGAGATGGCTCATCCAGTAATTGTGGTATGCGGAGGCCCCTCCCTCGGCGGTCCCCCGAAGGTTGTCCTGAATTGGCCCTAAGTAAATCGCTTCGCTCATGCGGGAGAGCCATTCGGCTTCTTGCCCGATGCCCTTGAAGTCCCCGCCCTGAAAGAGGCGCGGGTTCGACGGATCAGTCGTCTTTCGAATGATCTCGTCACACAGATAGGAAGGAATCTGGTCCTCACAGGCGTTTGCGGGGATGTCATTGGCGGCATCCCCATTTTTGAAACGGTCCGTCGAAAAAATGTGGAACACCGTCATGGGCTGGGCCGCAGTGATGACACTGGCCCCTTGATGGAACCAGGCGATGTCGGTGTCGCTTTTGTGAGGAGATGCTTTTGTGTATCTGACTTCGGATTGGTCAATGTAGCCGTCTTTGTTGGCGTCCTTCACCCATCGCCACGGAATTTTTTCGCGCATCTTCCTTTCATACTGATCGGCGTAGATGTTGAATGTCTCCGGGCGCATCCCTGAAAAAATGCGGGTGGCGGATTCGCGCGTCATACGGTTCCCCCTCGAACATGCCCCGATGCACCTTCCCCCGAAGGCCCCAGCAATCAACATCTCGCGACAATCGATGCAGACTTGCAGGAACTACCCCAAAACGATGGGGGTGTATAGCGTGCTTTGGGGAAGCGGGCAAGGGGTTTTGATATGCACCCCTGACGGTTTTTCCGGCAAAAAAAAGGCTGCCCGAAAGGGGCAACCCTTTTTCAGTTTCTTTGAAGAATCCCTTATGCCGTGGCGGTCTTGGGCGTAAACGTCGTCTGCCCGAAGACGAGCATGAGGAAGAAGACGATGTTGGCGATCGGCACCAGCCCGATCATTATGCCCCACCAGCCGGGCTTGCCCAGCCTCTCTGCGATAGCCATCCATACCATTATCAGGATGACGAAGTTGACTATCGGGATGAGCATGAGGAGCAACCACCACATCGGCTTATCCGCGAGCTTGAAGAGCAGGAACAAGTTCGCAATCGGAATGATCGCCCAGACGAAGGTCGATCCGAAGGGCATCCCCATCTTTTTGCCCAGCCGCGCGATGCAGTAGGCGAAGAAGACGTAGAACAGTATCCACACAATGACCATCCCCACGCCGATCCCGCTGCCCATCTGGCTCATCTGCATCTCCATCATCTTCTGTTGATCCATGGTCCCCCCCTTGTGAGATTTTGAGTGCCACAAAGGTAGCAGAATTTTCAAACAGTGTCATCTTCAAATTACGGCACATTACCCCTTGACTTCCGCCGGCTTATAAATATAACTCTGCGAAATTTCAGACTTTTCGGCACGACGCATGCACGCCGCAAGGGGGAAATCCAAATGTCCGAATCCGAAAATCAATATGTTAAGCTGAGGCGCCAAAAGGTTGCCGAACTGCGCCAGATGGGGCTCGACCCGTATTTGAACGACATCGCCCCCAGCCATATGGCTGCAGAGATACACCATGCATATGATGCGAAGGATGCGGAGGAGCTTCTAAAGCTCCACGAGAACTTCTCCATCGCCGGCCGCATAATGGCGATCAGGGCGTTCGGAAAGGCGGCCTTCCTTCAGGTGAAGGATCGCACCGGAAAACTGCAGGTTTTCATTCAAAAACAAGGCATTTCAGAAGAACTCTTCAAGATATACAAGATGTGCGACGTCGGCGATTTCGGCTTGTTTCAGGGCAGCCTCTTCCGCACGAAGACCGGCGAGCTGACGCTCGAGGTGAAGGACCTGAAGCTCGTCACCAAGGCGGTGCAGCCGCTGCCGGAGAAATGGCACGGGCTCACCGACGTCGAGGCCCGCTACAGGCAGCGCTATGTCGATCTCATAGTCAACGAGAAGGTGAGGGAGACCTTCGTGAAGCGTTCGGAGATCATCCGCGCAATCCGCGAGTTCATGGTCGAGCACGGCTTCCTCGAGGTCGAGACGCCGATGATGCACCCGATCCCCGGCGGCGCAGCAGCAAAGCCCTTCACCACGCACCACAACAAGCTCGACCAGGAGCTCTACCTGCGGATCGCGCCGGAGCTATATCTCAAGCGCCTGGTCGTGGGCGGGTTCGAGCGCGTGTTCGAGATCAACCGCAACTTCCGGAACGAGGGGATATCGATCCAGCACAACCCCGAGTTCACGATGATGGAGTTCTACCAGAGCTACGCCACATACGAGGACCTGATGCGCTTCACCGAGGAGCTCATCTCGCGCGTGGCCGAGAAGGTCCTGGGAACGATGAAGATCGCATACCAGGGGACCGATATCGACCTCGCGCCGCCATATCAGCGCCTGACGCTCAAAGAGTCGCTCGTGGAGACAGGGAAGGTCGACCCGGCGATCCTCACATCGCGCGAAAAGGCGCTCAAGTTCGCGATGGGCCTCGGCGACGAGCTCAAATCCAAGGACGAGGGGCTCGGGGCGATCCTCACGGAAATATTCGAGCTCATCGTGGAAAAGAAGCTCATCCGCCCGACATTCATCACGCAGTATCCGACTGAGGTCTCGCCGCTATCGCGCAAAAACAACGCCGACCCGGACGTCGTCGACCGCTTCGAGCTCTTCATCTACGGCCGCGAGATCTCAAATGCATTTTCGGAGCTCAACGACCCCGAGGACCAGGCCGGGAGATTTTCGCGACAGGTCGAGGCGCTCGGGAAGGGCAACGACGAAGCGATGCGCTTCGACGAGGACTACATCAACGCGCTTGAGTATGGCATGCCTCCCGCGGCCGGGGAGGGGATCGGCATCGACCGCCTGGTGATGCTGCTCACCGATTCCCCCTCCATACGCGACGTGATTCTTTTCCCCACGCTCAGAACGGTCAGGGATTAGTCAGAATGAACTTCACCACATGGGTAGCTCTCAGATATCTCATGTCGCGCAGGGCGGGCCGCTATGCGCCCCTGCTCACGGCAACCGCCGTGGCGAGCGTGGCGCTCGGCATGCTGGCCCTGATCCTCGTGATGTCGGTGATGCGCGGCTTCAGGCAGGAACTCGCCAGCCGCCTCCTCGGTTTCAACGCCCACATAACGCTCTCCCGCTCGGCAGACGCAGGGCCGCTCGCGCGAGATGATGTCGAAGCGCTCGTCCCCAAGAGCAAGCTCCGCGACGCGGCGCCATTTGTCCAGGGCGAGATTATCGCCCAGTCGGCCGCGTCGGGCGAGCTCCTGGCGCAGGGCGCGCGCGTGCGCGGGATTGAGCCGGACTGGCTGGGCGCCATGGGCAAGGTTCGCTTCTATTTTCCCGAGGACAGCGCGGGATTTGACTCGCTCAAGGCCCTGCCAGGCGGGCTGCCAGGGGCGATCATAGGCAACGAGGTCGTCGCGCAGCTCTCCGTGCACCCGGACTTCGGCGATCGCGTCGACCTGGTCGCACCGCTGGCGGAGGTGGGGCCGACAGGCGAGCTCACCCCCAACGAGCGGCGTTTCGCTGTGACCGGGGTCTTCCTCTCCGGCGTGTTCGACTACGACAGCAAATATATACTCGTGGCCTTGTCTGAGGCGAAGAGACTCCTGGGCGAGCAGGCCGAGGAGGGCTGGCAGATAAGGCTCACCGATGCAGCGAATGTCGCCGGGATCCTCTCTTCGATGAAGGCGAAGCTCCCCGCGGGCTGGAAGGCGGAGGGGTGGAACGAACAGAACCGCAAGCTCTTCGCGGCGCTCAAGCTCGAGCGCACCGCGATGGCCGGCGTCCTCATCATGGTCATGCTCATCGCATCGTTCGCAATCGTGGGCGTGGTGCTGCTCCTGACGGCGGCCAAGCGGAAGGACATAGCGATCCTCGAGGCTATTGGCTTGACGGAGCGCGGCGTGGGCCGGATATTCATCGCGCATGCCGCCCTGATCGGCGCCGCGGGTTCTCTGATCGGCCTCGTCGCAGGCCTTGGAATCTGTTTCGCGCTCGAACGCTATCCGATCCGGCTCCCGGCGTCATACTATCTCGACTGGCTGCCCGTGGATACGAACCCGGTCGCGGCGGTCGCCTTCGCGCTCGTGGGCGTGGCGATAGCTGTCGTGTCGTCGATATATCCGGTGAGGCAGGCGATGAAGCTCAGCCCGGTCGAGGTGTTGAGGTATGAATAACTGAATGTCACTCACGCATTTCATAAGCAGCCGTTTCAACGCGCGCGCCTCGCTCCCGCGCTCCATCCGCGCGATGCGCGCTGTCGCGATGACCGGCATCGCCATCGCGGTGGCAGCGCTGGTCGTCGCCACGTCGATCGGCCGCGGCTTTGAGAACCGCTACCGCCGCGCGCTCATGGACTTCAACGCGCACATCGTCGTCATGGGCGGCGGCGAGATCGAGGATTCGCGCGATGTGACGGACCGCCTCGGCGTCGTCAGATATTCATCCGGCGAGGATGCCAGCTTCGCAAGGCGATGGGCATGGGCGCTGCCGTGCCTGCGATGGCTCGATCATCTCTCCGGCAATCCGGCGATCGGAAGATTCATCCCCGCGAGCCTGGGGGAATTTGAAAAGCGGGTTGATGATGCGGCGGGCAGGGGAGTCCTGTCCTCCACGCCATTTCTCTATCGCGAGGCGCTGTCGGTCGGCGGCGGAAAGATACGCGGTGTCGTGGTCAAGGGGATAGACCCAGCCACGGTGAGGGATGTCAACGGCATGTCGATAACCCTTTTCGACGAAGGCAGGCCGCTTGAAGCTGCGATGGGCGCGGCCGGCGGAGAAGGGATCCCGGTCGTGGCAGGCCGGGCCCTGGCCCGCGAGTTCGGCGTCGACGGCAAACCTTTCGACTTGAAGCTCATGATCCCCAAACTTGGGAAGGGGCAGAAGGGCGGCAGGCAGTTCGAGACGGTGCGCATAGTCGGCACCTTCGAGTCCGGGATGCAGGACTACGACGCGCAGTTCATCCTCATGGCGCTTCCCCAGGCGCGCCGGCTTTTTCACGTCGCGCCAGGCGTGATCAGCGGTGTCGAGCTCAAGCTTGACGATCCGCAGCGCGCCGATGAAGTCGCAGCGAGGATCGACGAGAAGATGGGGCCGCATTACCGCGGAATCACGTGGAGCGAATTGAACCGCGAGCTCCTCTCCGCCGTCCGCCTCGAGCGGCTGGTCTCCGCCGTGATCATGGGGATCATGGTGGTCGTCGCCGCGCTCAACATCGTGGCGGTGCTCGTGCTCATGACGATCTACAGGTTTCACGAGATATCCATCCTCAAGGCGCTGGGGCTTCCCGAGCGAAGAGTGCTCGCGCTGCTCACCAGGGGAGGATCGCTCATCGGCCTCTGGGGTGTCCTGGCCGGGCTCGCGATCGGAATCGGGATCGCAGAGGCAGCCGGCAGGCTCAACCTCATCCCGCTCGAGCCCGATATCTATCTGATCGCCTCGCTTCCAATTGACATTTCGCCGTTAATATGCGGAATGATAACGCTCTTTTGCATCGCAGTGGGTTTTTTGACATCGCTCTCCGCATCACGAAGTTTGAGTCGCATCCCGGTGGCCGAGGGGCTGCAGATGGGAAGGTAAATTCGTTTCATGGATTCCATGGCTCTTCTCAAGGCGGTCGGTGTTTCCAAGGCCTACACCGATATGTCGGAACCGGTGTGGGTTCTGCGCGACCTGGATTTTGAAATCGGAAGGGGGGAACTGGTCGGGATATTCGGCGCCTCCGGCGCAGGCAAATCCACGTTCCTGCACGTCCTCGGAGGAATAGATCATCCCAGCTCCGGCGCAGTCTATGCCGGCGGCAATGCGCTCCGTGGGATGAAGGCCGATGATCTGGCCCGCTTCAGAAACAGGGGCGTGGGGTTCGTCTTCCAGTTCTATCATCTGCTCGCGGAGTTCACGGCGCTTGAAAACGTCATGCTGCCGGCTCTCATAGCCGGCATATCAAAGCGCGAGGCCGCGGGGCAGGCGGGGGAAGCGCTGGAAGCGATGGGGCTCTCCGCGCGCGCGAACCACAGGCCGGCGATGCTCTCGGGCGGCGAACAGCAGAGGGTTGCGCTGGCGCGGGCGGCGGTGCTTCAGCCGCCCGTGATACTGGCCGACGAACCGACCGGCAACCTCGACCACGAGACGGGGGATCAGGTTTTTGAGTATCTCCTGGGTCTCAACAGAAAGAGCGGGATGGCGCTTGTGATCGTCACCCACAACCGCGATCTCCTGAAACAGCTGCCAAAAGCATATGAGCTGAAGGATGGAAAATTACATGAAATATGGAGGTAAAATAGCGGCAGCAGTCATTGCCTTCTCAGTCCTTGGCGCGCTTGCGCTGCCTGCCGTCTCTTTTGCGGGCGGGGGGGCGATCCAGTCCATAGAGTTTGTCGGCAACAGGAGGACTCCCTCCGAAACGATCAAGACCACCGTCAAAACATCGGCCGGCCAGTCGCTGGATGTGCAATCGATCGACCGGGACATCAAGGCCCTCTACGGGCTCGGCCAGTTCAGCGACATACGCGTCGAGAGCGATCCCGCACCCGGTGGCATCAAGCTCAAATACATCTTCGAGGAGAAGCCGGTGGTCGCCGAAATCGACTTCTCCGGAAACCGCAAGATAAAATCCGACGATCTTCGCAAGGATACCACTCAGCGCACATTCTCGGTGCTCGACCAGCGCGCCATCGCCGAGACGATCGAAAAGATCCGCGCAGCCTATGCGAAGAAGGGCTATTATCTGGCAGACGTCGACTACCACATCGAATCCACCGAGGAAGGCGAGTCGAAGCTCGTCTTCGACATCCACGAGCACCAGGGGGTGTCGGTGCGGAGGGTGCTCTTCATCGGCAACAAGGTCTACAAGGACAAGGAGCTGCGCGGCGTCATCAAGACCCAGCAGAAGAATCTCATAGGGTTTCTCACCGGCGCCGGCAAATATGAAGAGGAGATGCTGCGCAACGACGCCCTGATGCTCACCTATTTCTATCTCAACCACGGCTATCTCAAGGTGAAGGCCTCACCGCCGAAGGTGACGATATCCAAGGACAAGCGCTACATCTTCGTGACGTTCCAGGTTCATGAGGGCAGCCAGTACAAGATAGGCAAGATCGGCATCTCCGGCGACGTCCTGACGACGCAGGAAGAACTCACGGCTCTCCTCAAGACGAAGAAGGGCGAAACCTACTCGCAGAAGACGCTCGAAGAGGACGTGATGGCCTTGACCGAGCGCTACGGCGACGAGGGCTACGCATACGCGAGCATCAACCCGGACACGGCCCCGGACGACGAGAAGCTGACGGCCGACATCGACATCCGCATCGGCAAGGGCAAGCGCATCAAGGTGGAGCGCATCAACATCTCCGGCAACGCGACGACGCGCGACAAGGTGATACGCCGCGAGATGGAACTCATGGAGAACGACCGCTTCAGCGAACGGCTCCTCCGAAAGAGCCGTGAGAAGCTCATGAAGCTGGGCTATTTTGAAGAGGTGAACTTCGCCACGCCGCGCGGCAGCCGCGACGACACGATGGTGCTCAACGTAACGGTCAAGGAAAAGCCCACGGGCAGCTTCAACATAAGCGCCGGTTTCTCCACATACGAGAACTTCATATTCAACGCGTCGGTGCAGAAGGAAAACTTCTTCGGCTACGGCGTCTCCGGCCAGCTCTCGGCTGAGCTGTCGAGCAAGCGGCAGCTCTTCATGCTCTCCGCCAACGATCCGTATTTCCTCGGCTCACAGTGGAGCGCCGGATTTTCGGGCTACAGGAACGGATTCGCCTTTACCGACTTCACCCGCATAGCGACCGGCGGCGATGTCTCGGTGGGCCACCGTTTCCTGGACAACTTCTCTGCGCAGCTGACCTATCAGCTCGAAAAGGTTCAGGTCTCCGACTTCAACTATATCGTCCCGCAGGTATTCCGCCAGAACGCATCGGGCGTCACCTCGGAGCTCAATCTTGCGTTCGCGAGGGACAGCCGCGACAACAGGATCACGCCCCACAAGGGCCTCTACACCACTTTGACGCAGGAGGTCTCGGGGACGAAGCTTGGCGGCACCAACGATTTCTACAGGATCAACTGCCGGAACATGTTCTATTATCCGATCTGGAAAAGCCTGATCTTCCAGCAGTTCGCCCGCATCGGTTACATCAAGAGCCTCAACAATCAGCTGGTGCCGCTCTACGAGCGCTTCTTCACCGGCGGCTCCAACTCGCTCAGGGGCTATTTTCCCAACTCGGTCGGCCCCAAGGTGAGAATTCCAGCGTCGACCGGGGGCGGAGTCACCGACTTCGTCTACGGCGGCAACAAGCTGATGCTCTTCCTCACGGAGCTCGAAATCCCGATATATGACAAGGGAGGCATCCGCGGAGTCGTGTTCTTCGACGCGGGCAACACATATGCGGAAAACGAGAATTACTCGTTCGCGAATCTACGCACCGACTACGGCTTCGGCATCCGCTGGAATTCCCCCATGGGTCCGCTGCGCTTCGAGTGGGGCTTCCCGATAGCCCGCCGCCCGGGTGAGGATCCGGTCCAGTTCAACTTCACAATCGGTAATTACTTCTAGTATCCTGGACAATACCTTGTTTTCAGGCTCATTATTTGCTCTTGTTTTTCCTTAAAAGTTATAATAGAAGTCCGCAACTTTACAAATAAACTATAAACTTTGCAGACAAACCATATAAGGAGGTAAGCGTCATGAAGAAGTTCGCATTGGCAGTGGCAGTGGCGATGATAGTGGCAGGTGCAGCTCAGGTGGCAAAAGCCAGCAACGACAAGGCCGGCGGCGAGGCCGCAGCGAGCACCGGCAACAAATTTGGCTATGTCGATTTGAACCGCGCCCTCAATGAGGTGGCTGAGGGCAAGGCGGCCAAGGCAAAGCTCGAGGCGGACGGGAAGGCCAAGAAACAGAAGCTCGAGATCATGCAGAACGACCTGAAAAAGATGAAGGAAGATCTCGACAAGCAGCGCCTGATCCTCTCGGCCGACGCCATGAAGGAGAAGGAAGGCCAGTTCCAGCAGAAATTCATGGAGCTGCAGAAGACGAGCAATGAGTTTGCACAGACCTTTGCCGATGCGGAAGCGTCTGCCATCAAGCCCATCAGCGAGAAGATGCAGAAGGTGATTCAGCAGATCGGGGCAAGCGAGGGCTACACCATGATCGTCCCCCGCGAGATGGCGCTCTATTCGCCAGCTGGCGCGGACCTCACCGAGCGGGTGATAACTGCCTACAACAGCGGCAAAGGCAAGTAGTTCAATCGAACTGTCATTGCGAGCAAAGCGAAGCAATCTCTACTTAAGACAGAGAGATTGCTTCGTCGCTTTCGCTCCTCGCAATGACAGCATGAAGGCGCATCGATGCGAATCTTATTCGCTGGATTGATTGCAATTGCTGCGGCTCTGCTTCTCGCCGCCGGATCCTTGTCGGCAGGCGTGCGGGATGAGGGCCTGTCGGGCGGGGCTCAGAAGATCGGCTACGTCGATTTCAATCGCGCCCTGAATGAAGTCTCCGACGGAAAACGCGCAAAGCAGAGGCTCAAGGACGAGTTCCAGGAGAAACAACAGCAGCTCGATCGCCTGCAGGCTGAACTGGGGAAGTCCAAGGACTCGATCGATCGCGACCGTCTCCTGCTCTCCCCGGAGGCGGTAGACGAGAAAGAGCAGAATTACCGGCGAAAATTCTCCGAACTTCAGCAGAGGCTCGAATCGTTCAAGAAAGAGATGAGCACAAAAGAATCAGAGCTCACCAAGGACATCCTCGGCCGGCTTCGCTCGATCGTTCGCGACATCGGAAAGGACGAAGGCTACACGTTGATCCTCGAGAAATCGCAGGATGTCGTGCTGTTCGCCCCCGAGGGCGGCGATCTGACAAGCCGCGTGATAAACGCTTACGACCGCGGCCGCGGCGGAAAGAAAAAGTAGCTAATATGGGACTCGATCAGAATCTTCTTGATATCCTCGTTTGCCCTCAGTGCAAAGGGGCCCTTGCCTCAGTGGAGGGAAACCGGGGTCTGGTCTGCAACCGCTGCAAGATCAAGTTTCCAGTCCGAGACGGAATCCCCATCATGCTCATCGAGGAAGCGGTGGACTTGAGGGCCGGCCCTCGAGCCCCGGACGGGAGCGCTGTCCGGCTTCCCCGCGTCGCGTTTCGCGTCATCGACGGGCCGGACAACAACATGACCTTCCAGCTGGAGCAGGGGACCTGCCGCGCAATAGGGCGCACCAGCGCCGATCCCAACAAGACGACCGTCTTCAACGTCGATCTGGCGCTTACCCTGGACGAGGGAACGAGGAGCCTGGTCCTCGAATATGTAGCCAGGCAGTTTCGAAAGGCCGGAGGAGGGGCTGCGGCGCCCGGCGAACGCCTGGGGCAATTCCGCCGAGCCCCTGACATCGTCCTCACCGATTCAAGCCTCTCGAGGCTCCATGCAATGATCTTTTCCGATGAGTCCGGAGTAGGGATACTCGACCTCGTGAGCAAGAACGGCACCTACGTGAACGGCCAGGAGGTGGAGTCAAAAATCCTGAAGCATGGAGACACGATCGAGCTGGGCGAAACGACGATTTCTTTTGAGGGATAATTTTTATGAGATCAATGACCGGCTATGGCACTGCTGAGGGGCGCGTGGAAAAAGGGCTCCTCTTCGTCGAGATAAAGAGCATCAACCACCGTTTCAGCGAGTTCAACGTCAAAATCCCCGGGCGAATGAGCATCCTCGAACCCCTCATCCGAAGCTATCTGCAGCCGCTCTTCCAGCGCGGGAAGGTCGACATCTTCTTCAAGGAGAAGGAACCCCTCTTCGGCGGCGTCACTATCTCCATAGACACGGAGCTCGCCCGCAAATACCACCGGACCATCGAGAAGCTCAGGCGGGAACTCAAGATCAAAGTGGAAGGCGATTTTCTCCAGACCGTCGGGCTCGACCGTCTCATCAAAGTCGAAGAGCACGAGGGTTCCTACGATCGGCTGTGGGGGCAGATCGGCGCATTGCTCAAAAAGGCGGTCGCCCATGTGATCAAGATGCAGATGAAGGAGGGAGAGCATCTCGGGCGGGACCAGGCGCAGAGGCTCACAAACGTGAACCTCCTGGTGAAAAATATCCGGAGCCAGTCGGCCAGGGTGATGGGCCAGAACTTCGACCGCGTTCGCCGCAAAGCCATGAAGGGCAATCAGGAGGGGGAGGTCGACGAGCAGAGGCTGCAGATGGAGGTGGCTTTCCTGGGCGGCAGGCAGGACATCGCCGAGGAGACCACGCGCCTGGAAAGCCACGTCAAACAATACGCAGGGCTCTTGCGCCTGAAAAAGGAGCCCATCGGCCGCAAACTCGATTTTATCCTGCAGGAGATGAACCGCGAGATCAACACGATCGGCTCAAAGGCTGCCGATGCGCATATCTCCCGGATGGTCGTCGACTGCAAGGCCGAGCTGGAGAGGCTCAAGGAGCAGGTCCAGAATGTTGAATGAAATATCGCACCTGAATTTCCCGCCTGAAATTGATTCCTTGTAAAACATTGCAAAATTAGCTACTTGATTGCATAACTTTACAAGACGATGATCCGCCTTCACGATATTTTAGATACCATCTCCGCCTATAACCCCGAGGCTGACCTCGACCTCGTCAAGAAGGCCTACGTCTTCGCCGCAAAGGCGCACCAGGGCCAGACACGCCGCTCCGGCGAGCCCTACCTCACGCACCCGATGGAGGTAGCCGGCATCCTCGCGAAGATGAAGCTCGATGT
>JAZDOG010000076.1:0-27893 GCA_043798915.1 Pseudomonadota bacterium
AGAATAGATGGCGGCGGTATCGGCTCGTATCCTTGCCCTATAAGCGCTTTCGCATTTGGGGACCCGGCGTATTACTGATCGCCGATCGCCTGACATCACGACTTTGCCGTTGCCGTGCCTCAGGGGCGCGTTCGCATTGACCTCATCGCCGGGCCCTGTTATCATTCAAAATTCGGGGGGTATCACGATGCCAAAAACCAGCCAGAATGTACTCGACAACATCGGCAAGGAACTCGTCGAGGCCGGCCTCATCAGCGCCGACCAGCTGGCTGTCGCTTTAGAGACGCAGAAGAACCTGGGCGGCGATCTGGGCCACATCCTGATGAAGAAGGGGTTCGTGACCGAGGAGAATATCCTCGAGTTCTTGAGCCAGTATATCAATATCCCGTTCGTCTCCCTCAAGGAGCTTACTGTCGATTCTGAGGTCACGAAGGTCGTCCCTTTGAGCCTCGCCCGGAAGTACCATTTTATGCCGCTCTCCAAGATGGAGGACACGATCACCGTCGCAATGGCCGATCCGCTCGATGTCTTTGCCATCGACGAGATCAGGGCGGTCCTCAAGTGCCGCATCCGGCCGGTCCTTGCGTCCGGCGCGGAGATAGACAAGCTCGTCACCGAAAACTACAGGATACTCGAGCTCTCCGAGGGAGGGGGCGACGACGTCGAGGTCATCCGCTATGGTGCGGACGCCGCGGAGGATGCCACCGATCACCTGAAGGAAATCGCGTCGGGCGCCAAGGTTGTGGCGGAGACGAGCCGGATCATACGCGGCGCCATCAAGGAGCATGCCAGCGACATACACATCGAACCGCAGGCGGGCTCCGTCAAGGTGCGCAACCGCATAGACGGCGTGCTCGAAGAGCGCATCACCTTTGCCAAGAATATGCACCTGCCGATCGTGACCCGCATCAAGATCATGTCTGGCATGGACATTGCCGAGCGCCGCGTTCCGCAGGACGGGCGCGTGCGCCTCAAGGTGCGCGGTGTCTCCGCCGATATGCGCGTTTCCACATTTCCCACGATGCACGGCGAGAAGGTGGTGATCCGGCTTTTGTCGAAGGATCAGGCCATTGGCCTTGAGACCCTGGGATTCATGGCCGACGAGCGCAAGATATTCGAGGAGATCATCTCCCGCCCACACGGGATATTTCTCGTGACCGGGCCCACCGGAAGCGGCAAGACTACGACGCTCTATGCGGCCCTGCAGAAGATCAACTCGCAGGACAAGAACCTTGTCTCGATCGAGGATCCGATCGAAAATGAGATCATCGGCGTCAGCCAGGCGCAGGTGAATATCAAGGCAGGTATGACCTTCGCGTCAGCGCTGCGCTCCATCCTCAGGCAGGACCCCGATGTGATCATGGTGGGCGAAATCCGCGACAGCGAGACGGCCGACATCGCGGTGCGCGCTGCCATCACTGGTCACCTCGTCTTCTCCACCATCCACACGAATACCGCTATCGGGTCCGTGGGCCGCATGCACGATCTCGGCGTCGAGCCCTTCATGATAGCCTCCGGCATCATCGGCGTCATGTCCCAGCGGCTGGTGAGGCGCGTCTGTCCACATTGCAGTGCCCCGGTTGATGTCAACCCAGCAAAACTCATGCTGATGGGAATCCCGGAAGGCACCCAGCTCAAGAAAGGGAAGGGCTGCAAGAACTGCCGCATGAGCGGTTTCTCGGGGAGGGTCGGTCTCTTCGAACTCATCTCGGTGGATGCGGAATTGAGAAAGATGATCATCAGCGGCGTCTCAGAGGATGAGATGACTGCGCTTGTGAGGAAGAGGGGTGTTGTGGACCTGCGCGAGCAGGGGCGCCGCCGGGTGATGGAGGGCTTGACCACCATTGAGGAAGTCCTGAGAGTTACGGAAGAGAGGGATTAGCTGACAGCTATTAGCTTAGCTGAATTAAATGCCGATATTTCAATACAGAGCCAGGGATGGCGAAGGCCTCCTCGTCACGGGGGAGATAGAGGCGGTGTCGGCGGACGAGCTCAAGGAGGGCCTCTTTCACGAGGGGATGATTCCCATCGAGGTGAAAGAGGTGCGCATGGGCGCCCTCTCGTTCAAGTTCATTACCAATTTATTTGGAAGGGTGACGCCGGATGAACTCATGCTCTTTACCCGCCAGTTCTACACGCTCTTCAAGGCGGGCGTGAGCATGGACACGATCTTCGGCACCATGGCGCGCCAGTCGAGTGGCAGATCGATGCAGAATGCGCTGGTCCGCATACGCACCGACTTAGGCGGCGGCGCCACGATGGCGCAGGCATTCGCCAGGCATCCGCAGATATTCAACGAGCTCTATGTCTCCATGGTCGCCGCCGGCGAGGAGGCCGGCATCCTCGAGGAGGTGCTGCGGAACCTCTCAAGCCTCCTCCAGAAGGATTTCGAGATACAGAAGAACATAAAGGGCGCGGTCCTTTATCCGAAGATAGTGCTGGCAGTGCTCGTGCTGGCTGTGTCATTCCTCATGGCCTTCGTGATCCCCAAATTCGTGGGTTTCTATGCTCACTACAGCGCGGAGCTTCCGCTTCCCACGAAGCTGCTGATCGGCATCAGCAGCTTCTTTCGCAACTACTGGTATGTCATCTTGTTGGTTGCAGGGCTCGGATTCTTCGCGTTTAATCGTTTTTATCAGACGAAGGTCGGGCGGATGAAGTGGGACCGGGCGCGTTTTCACCTCCCGGTGTTCGGGGCCCTGAATCTCAAGGTCGCCAACGCCAGGTTCGGCCACATACTCTCGGCCCTCTATCGCTCGGGGCTCACGATGCCCAGGAGCCTCGAGGTCGTCTCGAGCGTTATCGGCAACGTCGCTTTCGCGATGGAGGTGCAGAAGGTTAAGGACGAAATACAGCGGGGCGCGACGCTTTCAGAGGCACTGTCGCATCAGACATATTTTCCGCCGGTCATCATCGAGACGACTGCCGTCGGCGAGCGCTCCGGTGCCCTTGGGGAGATGCTCTCCACGGTCGCCGAGCATTACGACCTCGAGGTCGGCCATTCCATAAAGAACCTGACCACGCTCCTCGAGCCGCTTCTTCTCGTCGGCATATTCGGGATGGTCCTCCTTTTGGCTCTCGCCATTTTTCTCCCGATTTGGAATATGTCGACTTTGGTGAGCGGCAAGGGATAGTGTATTGTAGTCCAGGTTTTTCAGGGAGGTGTCATGGAAAAGCAGAAGCGGCCCGCGTATGAGACCGTCATCGTGGCACTCGTCGTAGGGCTGT
The DNA here is from genome assembly GCA_043798915.1 of Pseudomonadota bacterium. Lineage (GTDB taxonomy): Bacteria > UBA10199 > UBA10199 > 2-02-FULL-44-16 > JAAZCA01 > JAZDOG01. The sequence goes on from JAZDOG010000076.1 coordinate 3,229, forward strand.
CGCTCGTGCTCGGCATCGGGCTCTATTCCGGACGCGCCAGGATACAAAAGAGCAACCTCCTCATTCAGGAGCTGGCTATGTTGCGCTCGTCGGTGACGGTCTACAAAATGTTAAACGGCAAAAACCCCGAGTCGCTGGAGGAACTGGCGGCTTCCACCTACAAGGTCGATTCCATGCCCAGGCCGTACATCGACCGCCTGCCCAGGTCTCAGAACGGAGGCGTGGTGGATCCCTTTGGCAATCCGTATCGTTATGATATAAAGAGCGGATGGGTGTGCAGCGGCACCCCCGAATTTGCACGATGGTAGGGCATTGTCACATTCCCCTCCTTTGTAAGGAGGGGAAAGGGGAGGTAGATCAGCATTGAATCAGCGGTCTACCCCACCCTGACCCTCCCCTTACAAAGGGGAGGGAAACGTCACTGTGTTGCGCAGTTATCAATAAGGAGGAAACAAAATCATGCAACCAGTTTTCCGCAGAAATATCGAGCGAACGTTTCTCGTGACAGTGGCGCTGATGATGATGATTGCCGTGGTGGTCTTCTTCCGCTTCGAGAGGCATCTGGCCAACCAGAGGGTGTTCTATTACCAGCTGGAATCGCTTCGGACATCCGTCAACCTCTTCAAGGCGATAACAAAGCGCAATCCAGCGAACCTCAAGGAGCTAGCCGATGCGGATTACAGATTCGAGGGCGAGGATCAGTTGCGCCACTACGTGGAATTCCAGGCCGTCGACAAGAAAGGAGAGATCGTGGACGTCTTCGGCAATCCCTATGTATATGATTCGAGGACGGGTTGGGTGAGAACCTCCACACCGGGTTACGAATACTGGTGAAAGGGCAGAGTTTTTCGTAGACTTTTTCTGGATTACATATCATAATGATCTATATTGTTGGGTGGTGGCAGGTTGGGGGCGCTTTAGAGGTTTATTTAATATCAATAAGTTATGTAGTTGTCCTTAAACTTTTAGGAAGTATCAATTGAAAGGGGGGAATATGAATAGGAAGGGTTTCACGCTGATAGAGTTGATCCTGGTCATTGCAATCCTCGGCATTTTGGCGGTCTCGGCTCTGCCGAAGTTCTTGAGCCTGTCCACGTCGGCCAAACAGGCCGCGCGCGACGGCGTGGTCGGTGCGGTCAGGGCGGGCATAGCCCTCTATCGCGCCAACGACATGGTGACGAACGGAGGCGCCGGAAGCTATCCTACCCATCTCGATGCGTTGGGCGCTGTGGCCTGCACGTCATGCTACGACGCGATCCTGACAACCGGTGTGAACGACGCGGCCTGGGTAAAGACAGCGGCCGATGTCTACACCTACAACGATGGCACGGCTGTGACGACCTATACGTTCACCACCGCGGCTGGCACATTCCAGTGAGATGATGTGGCAGATGGCGTCCTCGTCTGTCCGGATGTGATGACATAAACACAGGGGGAATCGAGAGGTCGGCCCTTTCGGTTCCCCTTGTTTTGTCAGGCGTTCTTAGGAGGATGCGTGAAGAAGGGATTCACCGTCGTTGAGATCCTGCTCGTGATCGCGATGCTCTCCGTCATCGCGCTCCTTTTCATCTCCTACACCGGCGATGTCGGCAATGTCTCCGCAGACGCCGCATCCTGGAAGATACAGGCCGACATACGCCATGCGCAGCAGCTGGCAAACGAGACGGGCGTACACCACGGCGTCCAGTTCATGCAGAGCGGCAACTACACCGTCTACAAGGGAAACGCCATGACCCCGGTTCTGGATCCCCTCAGCGGCAAGCCGATGGTGGTGAACCCCGTGCAATTTGGGAACGTCTGGATCGGCAACGGCTTCCAGGTGGAGTTCGACAAGATGGGGCGTCCCATTTTGGGCGGTGGCGGAAGCGTGGAGATAATAGCCGAAAGCGGGGCCAAGCGCCGTATCCATGTCGTCAAAGACAGCGGCGCGGTGATAGTGGACATACTGGGCTATGGCTCAGGATGTTCCTGCCGGATGCGCGGAATCTGATTTTACAGCCTCCACTCGGTCACCCCGGGATAGTCCTCGTTTTCAGACGAGGAATCCTCCGAGATATCGTCAAACTCGACGTCGCCGTCGATTATATGCATTATGAACCGCCTGAGCGCGGCGAGGTCGGTGTAGGGCTTGTGGAGGAGCTGGAAGCGGCAGCCGGCGAGTTCGAAGCGGGAGAGGTCCGTGGCGTAGGCGGTCGTGAGGATGATGTTGCAGCCGGGATTGCGCCTCGATGCGATCCGTGCCAGCTCGTAGCCGTTTCTTGAGGGCATGACGACATCGCTGATCAAGAGGCCCACGGGGACTTCCTCGAGCAGGAGCCCAGCCTCCGCCGCGTCGGAGAAGAGCTCAAAATCTTTGAGCCCCAGATCCTGGAGCATTCGACCCCAGAATGACAGAAACGTGGGGTCGTCCTCGACGACGACGATCTTTCCCTCAAGCCTGTGCTTCGCGTTTCCCATATGATTGATCACCCTCAACTCCATATTTATACAAGTTTCATGCCAGGTTCATGCCCTCGGATTATTTCTAACCAATTGAAATAACAGCCTAAAATAGATGCATAGATGGATGGTCTGTGACGGTGGGTGTTTTTTTATTGCTTTCAGCCTGTGAAAAATATGCGATGGGGTTAAATTATTAATTTTTTCAACTACTTGGCAGCTTTGGATGGGTTTGTCAAAATATCCAGGCAGGTCTGGCAAAAAAGACCCATCAAATCCCTTCTTGGCAGGCTGGTGCCGATAAATCTCCTGCCGCGCCTCACCACCGCATCAACCCTCTTCGATCGCCTCGCTGCGGCGTCGACAGAGGGCAGGTGGCGGATGATGTCCTTGCTGTGGCTGCCCAGAACGAAGAGCCCCGCGATATCCATCAGCTTCATGCAGGCGACGGTGTTCCGGAGGTGCTTTTTTTCCACAACAAAAGGAAGGATGGCGATACGGCCCTTGCATTTGGCAGGGACCCTGAGGAGTGCCTGCGGAATCTCTCTTTCATCAGTGCAGAGCACGCCGATGATACTGGGAGGAGTGAATGTCAGCTTCATATCATTTCACCTTAGCACGCATCTTGCGTGCCAGCTCGATATCGAGCCTGATCTGTAGCCCCAAGGCCTGCGCAGAATCGAATGCCTTCTGATCGCGCATGCGGTCGATGAAATCAACCTCAATCTCGATTCCCATGAGATCCACATCGGCGCCTATGATGTGCGTTTCGATTGTGAAGGCCGCGTCTCTGAAGGTTGGATTGTCGCCGATGCTCGTGATCGAAGGATGAACGGCGGGCTCTGAGGCGCCGGACGGGATGATGGTCTGCGTGAGATAGACGCCCTCTTTCGGGATCAGCTCGTTTTGACTTTCGATGTTTGCCGTTCTTGCGCCGAGCTCGCGGCCCAATGCGCGTCCGGCGACGACACGCCCCGTGATCCTGTATGGCCGGCCGAGGAGGGCGGCCGCCTCCCTGATATTGCCCCCTTCCACGAGGCGGCGGATGTTGGTCGAACTGATGAGGGTCTCTCCCGAGAACCGGGCCTCGACGGCGAAGGCGCCAATGCCTTTTTCCCTGCAGAATTCCGTGATCGTCTCCATGTCCCCAAGCCTGTGGAGGCCGAAGGTGAAATCATAGCCTGCCACGATGGCCGCCGCATGGAGCCTTGCGACCACCACTTCGTTCAGGAATTCCGCTGCGTCCATCGAAGCGAACCGGGCCGTGAAGGGTTCGACGACGCAGATGTTTGCGCCCAGCGCCTCGATTGCAGAGAGCTTCTGCTCTTTTGTCTGGATGAGGGGAGGGCACTCCGCCGGCGCCAGGATGCGGACCGGATGCGGATCAAACGTGTAGACGACCGATGTGCCGCGCGAGATATTCGCTTCCTCCATCGCCCTTTCGATGACTCGGCGATGGCCCACATGCACGCCGTCGAAGTTTCCGAGGGCCACCACTGGCCGCGGCACATCGTTCGGAAAATTACTGGAGCCGTCAATGAGAAGCATAAATGCGCTATGGTTGCATATTAGGAACGAAAGTCATGTCTCGTGTCCTGTCCTTCTTCTTCCTTTCGCCGCTGGTGCGCTCGATCACGAGATACTTTCGCGAGAGCAGATCCTGTTTGTCCCTCGCGCCGATCGCGATCTGGTTGTAGCCCGGCTCGAGGGGAATGGTGACGTCGAACGACATCGACTGTTTCTCTTCGGGATTGGGCGCGTAGGCGACCTTTTTGTCGCCCACATAGACGAAATAATCGCGGATCGGATCGACGTCCCGGATCGTGCCGGAGATTGTGGCCTTCGTTTCAGCGGTCGACTGCGGCGCCTTGGATATCTCGATGGCTGGCGCCTGATAGTCGGCGCCGGCCGGGGGTTTGAGCTCGGAGCTATTCGTCAAGAGCTCGATCTTCTTGCTCAGGATCTGGTATTTCTTCATGTCGGCGATCGTGAGCTTGATCGAACACGTCTCCTTTGCAAAATCAGGCGCAAGGTGGAACTGGAAGGAGGCATGCTTCGTAGCCTTGGGGCTGAGGGCTCCGATCTTCACGCGCCCCTTTTCGATGAAGAATTTTTCGCCGCAATCGTTGGATACCGTTGTGAAGGTGTCCGGGCTCGTCGCTCCGCTGCCCTGGTTTGTGACGTCGACGGAAAACGCGATGGGCGATCCCTTCGGGAGGGGTTTGCCTTTGGCGTCGGACGAAAGATTCATGGTGAATGAGAAAGACGGCTCAGGGAGTTCGTCGATGGGTATGATAACGGTGAGCGGCTTTGGGAGGTTGCCGTTTCCTTCCTCGAAGGATACGTCCATCGCGAGATCCTGGCGGGGCAAGGCCTCGGGTATCTCGATCGGCAGGTTCCAGCTCTTCGTGGCGCCGGGCGCGAGGCGCCCGAACGGGAACTCCCGGTTGGCGAGGAACGGCGTATCCGACTGACCGACTGCGACGAGCTTCGAATATGTGCCTGTGCCGGCATTGGTGGCGGTCAGCACCAGGTCGATCTTGTCTCCTGCCCTTGCCCTCGCGATCTCCGCCTTGCCCTTGCGCAGATGATAGGCGAGCGTGAGCCTGGGTTCGCCGTTGGCCTTTGATAGCGCCCAATCAACGCCCACGAGCGAAAGCGCCTCGTTGATTTTCTGTTCCTGCTCTTCCCCGGCCTGCTTCACGGTCTCGCGGGCATCGGAGAGCAGCGCTTCGCGGGAGTTCTTCCCGGACGCAGCCAGGAGGCGCCGCGCCAGCGTTACCGCGAAATCCTTCTCGATGGCTGGCTCCTTTGCGTATTCCTTGGCTACCTGCTCCTCCTTCGCCTTCTCTTTCCCTTTTTCGTCGCCCTGTTCCTTTTCCTTGGGCTGCAGATAGCGCACATGATATTGCGATGAGGATTTTGCCTCTGAGGAGGAATGGCCTCCAAGATGTTGTTCGAGATCGAGTTCGCTGGGCAACATATCTTCGACCAGGTCCGCCGCCTTTGCGTCCACAGTGGCCGGCTGAAGGTCTATGTCCGGCGTGACTCCCACGAGCTGTATGTTCTTGGTTCCGGCCGGCTTGTATTCCGCTATGGTGAGCTTCAGAGCCGAGCCCTCGCCCAGCTCGAAGAGCGTCTGCACCGATCCCTTGCCGAACGTCCGTCTCCCCATGACGGGGGCCCGGTTGTTGGCCTGGAGGGCGCCCGCGACGATTTCCGATGCTGATGCTGATCCCTCGTTCACGAGGACGACGATCGGATAATTCACCTCTGAGCCGGCGCGGCGCACGTTCTCCTTCTCGAGGACCTCGCCTCTCGGGCCCACCGTCGTCACGACGGTTCCGGAACTCAAAAACCGGGCGGCAAGATCAACAGCTATGTTGAGGAGCCCGCCCGGGTTGTTGCGCAAGTCGAGGATCAGGCCGTCGAGCTTCGCGCCGCCCTGCTGGAAATCCTTGAGGGCGGCCCCTGTGTCTTCGTCGGTGTTGGACTGGAAGCTCTTGAGCTTGAGGTAGCCTATGCGCTTGCCATTTTCCGCGAGCAGCCGGTGCTGGACGCTGTCGATATTGATGACCGCGCGGGTGAGCGCAATTTTTCTCGGCGCGCGCCCTTGCCGGTCGACGACGATTGCGACCTTGGAGCCCACGTCGCCGCGGAGCTTGTTGACCGCGTCCGTGAGCGACATGTTGATCGTCGACTCGTCGCCTATCTGGAGGATTCGGTCGCCGGCGCGCATCCCGGCGCGGGAGGCCGGCGAGCCCTCGATCGGGGCGATGACCGTGAGGTTTCCGTCCTTGACCGATATGACTATCCCTAAGCCTCCGAACTTCCCGCGGGTTCCGATCTGGAACTCGTTGTAGACTTTGGGCGACATGAAGTTCGAATGCGGATCCAGGAGTTCGAGCATCCCGTCGATGGCGGCGTATTCGATCTCTTCGGGCGGCGTTTCCCCGTGGTAGTTCTCAGCCACGAATGAGAGGATCTCGCGCATCGCTTTTTTGAGATCCGAGTTGGATCCGATCATGCCGGTCCTGAAGCGCTTCTCCGCGAGCCCGACTTCGACGGCAATCGAACCGTCGTCCTTTTCCTTCACGAGTATTTCCGGGATGAGCCGCTGCATCTGGTTCAGCGCTCCGGAGAGCATCTTGCGGGGATCTATGCGATCCGGATCGAGGTAATTCCTCTCGATCGCCGTCACTGAGCGGTCGAATAATTTTGCATCGGCGATATTGGACGCGCCTCCGGCGTGGCCTGACAAGATGAAGATCGTGGCTGCGCAGATTGCGAGGATAAGCGGGACCACAAGGACGACGCGTTTTCTGTTATTTATCATAACTTTTTTCACACCCCCCGAAGCTGACAGCTGTCAGCTTGAAATAGTTATCGGCTGCCGATGATGCGACTGCCCGCCCATTCGAGTCAAGAGAGAAGTCGAGCATAAACAGCAGTTTTGTGTCTAAATGTCATGTTTTGATGAAGAATTCCTTGTCAACCTGTTGAAATATCCATATAATATGTTCAGCGAGGAAGACATTGGATATCGCTCAGGTTTCAGCACAGTTCTTTTCGGCGGCTATGCCCGCTGTTGGCGTAAGTGCGGGGGTTGTAGGCTTCCTGCTGGTCGTAAGCGGCTGTGCCCTCAGATGGAGGGTGCTCGTCCGTTTCGTCAAGCGGTTCCTGCTCCGTCAGCCACAATATAACTATCGCCGGATATTCGTCGACTACCTTGAGAGGGTGGGCGCGATCACCGATCGCCGGGAACTCTATCCCGCGATCCTGGCTGCCGCAAGCAGGATCGTCGGCGCCTCGGGGGCTTCGCTGGTCGTTCGCGATGCCAAGGACCATTTCCAGATCAAATCCTCGAATGGGCTCAAGCCCTTCAGCTTCGAAGTCGAGGATGTGAGGCCATTTCTCGACTGGATCGAAAAACACCGGCGCATCGTCACGCGCCGCGATCTCGTGCACACCAAGGCAGCGAGCGGGATCAAGAGCGAAGGGCTGTGCTACTTCGTGCAGTTCAATGCGGAGGCGTGCGTTCCGCTCTTCATGAACGACCGCCTCTACGGTGTGATAAACCTGGGCTCCCGCGGACGGGCAGGCTACGACGGCGAGACGCGCGATCTCTTGAAGCTCATGGCGGTTCAGTTTGCCACCGCCATCCACAATGCGAACCTCTATCAGGCGCTGGTGCGGCAGAATCTCAATCTGCAAGAGGCGTCGCGCTTCAAGACGCAGCTCCTCGCCAATCTCTCGCATGAACTGCGCACGCCGCTCTCCAGCATCATCGGTCTTTCCGAACTCATGGCCGAGGGCGGGGACGGTTCTGTCAATGACGAGCAGGTGAAGCACCTGTCGCTCATCCGCCAATCGGGATCCAGGCTGCTCGATGCGGTCACGTCGATGCTCGACATAGCCAAGCTTGAGGTCAACCGGCTGGATCTCAACGTGCAGAAGGTGAACATCGGGAGAATAGTCCAGCAGGTTGCGGGCGAGTTAAGGCTCAACGACCGCACGACCATCGAGATCAAGGTGGGCGAGGATGCGCCCGGGATCTACGGAGACGAAAAACGCGTGCGCCAGGTTGTGAAACACATCCTGGGCAATGCGGCCAAATTCACGAACAGGGGCAAGATCTCCGTGGATGCCGAGAAGTGCGGCGAGATGCTCAAGGTGCGGATCAAGGACACGGGGCCTGGAATCGCACGGGAGCAGCAGAAGGCAATATTCGAGGGTTTCAAGCAGGCCGACGGAGGCCCTGCCAGGGTGCACGAAGGCCTGGGGCTCGGGCTTGCAATTTCGAAGAAGCTCGTCGAGCTGCACGGCGGACGGCTCTGGCTCGCGAGCAAGCAGGGCAGAGGGAGCGAATTCTTTTTCACGCTGCCGCTGAAACCAATAGGTGTTTTCAAAAAGGAAAGTTCGACTAAACCAACACTTTAACTTCGCTTTCAGTTATTTCTTCCGGGTTAAGGAAACTCCCTGTCTTCGTTAAGGATTTGAACGGTTGCTTTCATCGGACCGTTTTGATATTTGCATCTGCCTTTAATAAGTATCTACAAGGAACGGAATAACAAACGGATATTTTCTCATGAACAAGGGACGTCTCTCCATCTCGATTGCCGTGGTCTGTATCCTGGCCTTCTGGTTCTCCGGCGCGGGTGCTTACGCCCCCAGCCCCAAGCCGGCCGTTGTTCCCCCGGCACCTGAGGCTGGCGCAGAGGGGCCGGCGCTGCAGGATACGGCCCCGCAGACGAGCGGCTTTTCGCTGGACGATTGCATAAGGTTCGCGCTGGAGAACAACAACAGGCTCAAGGGCGCGGGCTACGCGATAGAGGCCGCCAAGGGGCAGCTCGCCGAGGCGAAAGCCGCATACTGGCCGATTTTGGAATACACCTACCGTCTGGCGCCAGTGCCGACCGACGTCAACAATGCCTTCAAAAGATTTTTCGACTGGCAGGTGACGCTCTACAACAGCTTTCATGTCGGCGTGGCGGTTCCGGTCATGACTTTCGGCCAGCTCCACGAGGCAAAGAAGATAGCGACGAACGGTGTGGCGGCGGCGCGCGAGGAGGAGATCAAGGTCCGCGAGGGGACTATCTATCAGGTGAAACAGCTATACTACGGCATCCAGCTCGCGAAGGAGATGAAGAAGCTCCTGGAAGAAGCCGACAAGAAGATGGGAGAAAAGATCGCTGATGAGGAAGCGAAGGTCAAAAAGGATATGGACCCCTATGACCTGATGAAGATCAAACTCTTCCGGGTCGACGTTCAGAGGAGGCTCGGCGAGGCGCACACCAACCTTGAGATAGCGGAGGAAGGCTTGAGGCTGCAGATGGGTCTCGATCCCGACGAGAAGATAATTCTCGACAGCGACCATCTCAAGCCGGTGATCGTCTCGTTCGGCGACGAACGGGATTATATCGATGCGGCTATGCAATTTCAGCCGGACGTGCAACTCCTCGACATCGGCGTGGATGTGAGAAAGAGTCAGTACAGGCTCGAGAAATTCAAGCTGTTGCCCGCGGCTGCGGTCGGTTTTTTCACGGACGTGGGCCGGACGACCGGTTTTGTAGCAGGCGTCACCGCAACCGGCGATTACAACGATCCGTTCAATTACACGCGGGCGGGCGTGGGGCTCCAGTTCAAGGGGACGATCGACTTCCATGGCGCGTACGGCAGGATAAAGAAGGCCCGCGCCGAGTACTACAAGGCCTCCTTCGACAGGCTCTTCGCGCGGCGGGGGCTGGCACTAGATATCCGCAAGGCGTTCATTCAGACGAAGCGCATGCGCGATGATGTCGCTCGAGCGAAGAAGGCGGAGGCTATAGCGCGACAGATGGCGTTCATTTCGAAGGTCAACATCGACATGGGCATCGGGGACTCCCAGAAGTACGGCGATGCGCTGGCGGGCCTGCTGCTCATGCGGGCCACGTATTTCAAGTCGGTCTTCGATTACAACACGGCGCAGGCGGACCTGGCGCAGCGCATCGGAGTGGCGAAGGCAGAGGAGCTTATGCCGCCGGCCGGGGTTGCGGAATATGAGGCGTTCGATACCGACAGCGAAGAGGGACTTATAACGCTCGAGGGGCCGGGCGACAACGGAGGATCTGGCAGCAAGAACAAGAACAACGTTGGCAATCCGAACAAAGGAGCGGGAAATGATGACAATCTCGAATAGATGGCGGATCGTCGTGACGGCTGCATTCATCCTGTGCGTCGCCGTCTTTGTTGGATCGAACCTCTGCGCGCAGGAAAAAGCCCCCGCAAAGGGCGCGCCGGCAAAGAAATATTATCCGGACGGGACCCCCACGCGCGCGATCCAGAGTCTGGACGACCTGCTCGACGACTTCATCGTGAAGGAGCACGACGGGGTCCTCACCGCTGCGGACGAGGCGCACAACAGGGAACTCAAGCAGAAGATCCTGCACGGCACCTTCGATATACGCGAGCTCGCGAAGCTTTCGCTTGCAAAGCACTGGGACGGGCTTTCCGGGGGAGAGCGAGAGCGCTTCGTCGGGCTCCTCACCGACCTGCTCGAGGAGAAGGCGCTCTTTTCGAAGGAGCAGTCGGCGGCCAAGAGCAAGAACGGCGGCAAGTACTTCATCGTCTACCGCGGCCACAAGTTTGAGGACCCGGGGAAGGACCGCTCCTTCGTGAAGACGAAGGTGGTCGTGCCGTCCGAGAACGTCGACATAGAGCTGGACTACCGCCTCAAGAAGGTCTCCAGCGACTGGAGGATCTACGACATCATCGTCGATGAGGCGAGCCTCGTCGACAATTACAAATATCAGTTCGACTCCATCATCAAGAAGCACGGGTACCCGGATCTCGTCAGGCGCATGTCGGAAAAACTCACAAAAATAAGAACAGACAGAAAAAAGTAAGTTCGTCGGCATTAACGCACCATAGATGGGCCGATTCTTATGAAGCGCGCGATAATAATTCTGGCCGACGGAGCCCGCGCCGACGTGATGAGCGAGGAGCTTGAAGCCGGCCGGCTGCCGAACATCGCGCGCCATCTGCTTCAGGGGGGGTCGAGCCTTTCGGCGGTGACGAGCTTTCCTTCGACCACCGGCCCCGCTTATCTGCCGTTTCTCACCGGCTGTTTCCCGGGAACGTGCAATGTCCCCGGCATACGGTGGTTCGACAAGGCGAGATACGAGGCCGGCTTCTCTTTCGACCGCTATCGCTCCTACGTGGGCCTCGAGAGCTTCCTCATGGCCCGTGACATGCGGCCGCACATCCGCACCGCCTTCGAAATCATCCCGGACTCCCTGAGCATCTTCAACCCGATAGCGCGCGGCGCCAGCGGTTCCCGCAATCTCACGCGCATCAGCCGCATCTGGCACTGGTACTACGCCCATCTCACCGACAGATGGGCGTTCACGGACGACGCGGCGCTCGTGAAATTGCGCCGTGCGCTCGAGCGGAAACCGCCTTTTGTCTTCGCCGTTTTCCCCGGCATAGATGAATACTCGCATCTGGCTCACCCGCGGCACGAGAGGGTGTTCGAGCGCTACAGGTGGCTCGACGGCGCGGTGGGCAGAATCGTCGAAGACCTCAAGCGGGCCGGGGAGTGGGAGAATACGGCGATGTTTCTGGTCTCGGACCATGGCCTTTCGGAGACGCATACCCACTTCTGTCTCAACGAGTTCCTCGAGAAGAGGGGGCTGCCCGCATTTTTCTATCCGCTCATCTGCCACAAGCAGGGGAAGCTCTCTGCGACGATGGTCTCCGGCAACGGCATGGCGCATCTCTATTTCAAAAACCGCGACGGATGGTCGCGCCACACCGTGCGCGAGGAGCTCGAGCGGCTGGCCCCGGGGCTTCTGGATGACATGCTCCACGAGGATGCCATCGACATAATGGCGGTGAGAAACGCGGAGGGCGGCGCGGATGTCTTGAGCAGGCGCGGCGAGGCGAAGGTGGGGCTCGATGGCGGGGTGCTGCATTACGAGGTGGCCGGGAGCGACCCGTTCGGCTATTCCGCGCTCCCGGCCGATCTCGATCCCGCGTCCTGTCTCGGCCTCACCCTGAACACCGATTACCCCGACGCCCCGTTCCAGATCGCGCATCTGCTCACAGCACCGCGCACGGGCGACGTCATCCTCTCCGCCCGGCCTGGCTTCGACTTGAGGCTTAAGTACGAGACACCCGAGCACCATGGCTCGCATGGTTCGCTGCACAAGAGCCACATGCGCGTCCCGCTGATCACGAATCTGAAGCTCGCGGACAGGCCGGCTCGCACCGCCGACGTATTCCCGACGGTGCTGAAATTCCTCGGCTGCGACATACCCGGCCACATCGACGGCGTTCTGCTGTAGGCGCCAGAATTTACCCTTGAATTGCCCTCACCCAGAGGTTATAGCCCTCATTCACTTAATCAACGGAGGAAGAATGACAACGTCGGCAAACTACAAAGTGAAGGATATCGGGCTTGCAGAGTGGGGCCGCAAAGAGGTCGAGATGGCCGAGAAAGAGATGCCCGGCCTCATGGCCTGCCGCGCGAAGTACGGCCAGTCAAAGCCCCTGAAGGGCGCGCGCATCACCGGCTCGCTCCACATGACGATCCAGACGGCGGTCCTCATCGACACGCTCGTTCATCTGGGCGCCGACGTCCGCTGGGCATCCTGCAACATCTTTTCGACCCAGGATCACGCGGCTTCCTGCGTCGCGTCGAAGGGCGTGCCGGTCTTCGCCTTCAAGGGGGAGTCGCTGGAGGAATACTGGGAGTTCACCAGGAGCGCGCTCACCTTCCCGGACAACAAGGGCCCGAACGTCATCGTGGACGACGGCGGCGATGCCACGCTCCTCATCCATCGCGGGTATGCTGCGGAGGATAAGATCTCGATCCTCGATGAGCATACGGACAACCACGAGATGCGCTGCATAAACGCCATCCTCAAGAGGACTCTCTCGGAGAGGCCGCGCTTCTGGCACGACATGGTGAAGGATATCCGCGGCGTGTCGGAGGAGACGACCACCGGCGTCCACCGCCTCTACGAGATGCAGGCGAAGGGCGAACTCCTCTTCCCGGCCATCAACGTCAACGACTCCGTCACGAAGTCGAAGTTCGACAACATCTACGGCTGCCGCGAATCGCTCGTGGACGGCATCAAGCGCGCCACGGACGTGATGATCGCTGGCAAGGTCGCGGTCATCTGCGGCTACGGCGACGTGGGCAAGGGCTCGGCGCAGTCGCTCTCGGCCCTCAACGCGCGCGTCATCATCACCGAGATCGATCCCATCTGCGCGCTCCAGGCGCTCATGGCCGGCTACGAGGTGATGACGGTCGAGGACGCGCTTCCCCATGCCGATATCTACGTCACAGCCAGCGGCAACTGCGACGTCATCACCGCCGAGCACATGTCGAGGATGAAGGACCAGGCGATTGTTTGCAACATCGGCCACTTCGACAACGAGATACAGGTGGAGAAGCTTGAGAAGTGGCCGGGCGTCAAGAAGACGAACATCAAGCCGCAGGTGGACTGCTACACCTTCAAGGACGGCCGCTCGATCTATCTCTTGGCCGAAGGCCGTCTCGTGAATCTGGGCTGCGCCACGGGGCACCCGTCCTTCGTGATGTCCAATTCGTTTACGAACCAGACGCTGGCGCAGATAGAGCTCTTCACGAAGAAGCATCCGGTGGGCGTCACAACGCTCCCCAAAAAGCTCGACGAGGAGGTCGCGCGCCTGCACATCGGGAAGCTCGGCGGGAAGCTCACGCGCATGACCGAGAAACAGGCGTCATACGTGAACCTCCCGGTCGAAGGCCCCTATAAGTCCGATTTCTACAGATATTAAAGCGGAGGATATTGTCATGAAGATCGGCGTGCTTCTGAAGCAGGTCCCCGATACCGAGACCCGCATCAAGATCAAACCGGACGGGAGCGGGATCGATGAGGGGGGGATCAAGTGGGTGATAAACCCCTATGATGAATACGCGGTCGAAGAGGCCCTTCGCCTCAAGGAGAAGAAGGGCGGCGAGGTCGTGATCGTCACGGCGGGCCCCGCGCGCGCGGTGGAGGCGATGCGGCAGGCCCTGGCCATGGGCGCCGATCGCGGCATCCGCATCGACGTCTCCGGTGCCCCTCTCGATTCGTATTCGACCGCCGTGGTCCTTTCGAAGGCGTGCGCCAATGAAAAGTTCGATATCATCTTCGCCGGCAAGCAGGCGATCGACGACGATTGCGGTCAGGTGCACCTCGGCGTCGCGGAGATGCTCAGTCTCCCGCACGTGAATCCGGTGGAGAAGTTCGCCATCTCCGACGACATGACGAAGGCGACGCTGAGCAGGCCCGTAGCCGGCGGCACTAAAGAGGTCGTGGAATCCCCGCTGCCCGTGGTCATAGGCTGCGAGAAGGGCCTGAACGAACCGCGCTATGCGTCGCTGCCCGGGATCATGAAGGCAAGATCGAAGCCGATCGCCGAGCTCAAGTCGGCGGATCTCTTGGGCGGAGAGAGTCTGCGGGTGAAGGCGGCGGCATATGCGCTTCCTCCCGACCGGAAGGCAGGGAAGGTGATACCGGGCGAGCCGGAGGCCGCGGCCCAGGAGCTCGTAAGGCTGCTGCGGGAAGAGGCAAAGGCGATTTAACCCTGGAGCATATCATGTCCAACATTCTCATCATCGCAGAGCATTCAAATGGCAAGCTCAAGAAATATTCGATGGAGCTCGCCGGAAAAGCGGCGGAGCTGGCCGGAAAGATGGGCGGGAATGTGACCGCGCTCCTGATCGGCGATGGTCTCGATGCGCTCGCCAGCGAGCTCGGGCACTTTGGCGTGAAGCGCTCGATAGTCGCAGCCCATGATGGCCTCAAATCCTATTCCGGCGAGGCGTATTCGAAGGTCCTCTGCGATGTCATAGCGAAGGAGTCGCCCTCCGTAGTTCTCGCCACGGCATCAGTCGCCGGCAAGGACATGATGGCGCGCGCGGCGATGCGCCTCAAGACGGGGCTGGCTTCCGATTGTGTGCTAATCGACGTCGATGGCGGGAAGATCAAGCTGCGCCGGCCCATATACGCCGGCAAGGCGCTGATGGATATCATGATCGAAGGTTCGCCGCAGATGGCCACGCTCCGTCCCAACAGCTTTCCAGTTCCGGCGCCCGCCTCCAATTCCCCCGAGGTCGCGCAGTTCGCGGCCGATCCCGGCCCCGTCCGCGCGAAGGTGACCAGTACCCTCGAGGCGGAGGCCGGCATGATTGACTTGACCGAGGCGGACCGCATCGTCTCCGGCGGCCGCGCGATGGGCAGCTCCGACAATTTCAAGATCATCCGTGAGCTCGCGAAGTCCATCGGCGCCAGCGTCGGCGCGTCGCGCGCCGCGGTGGATGCGGGCTACATGTCGCACGACCATCAGGTGGGCCAGACGGGCAAGACCGTGAACCCCACGATCTACATCGCCTGCGGCATATCGGGCGCGATCCAGCACCTGGCCGGCATGAGGACGTCCAAGGTGATCGTCGCGATCAACAAGGACTCCGAAGCCCCGATCTTCTCAAAGGCCGACTACGGAATCGTGGGTGATCTGTTCAAGGTCGTTCCGGCCATGACAGAGGCGTTCAAGAAGCTCTTGTCCGAGTAAAAATCTGGGGGCTTTGCGTGGCGGATTCCGCGGCACATGCGGTCGGCGGCCGGTTTCTCCTCGATGCCTGCGGTGCGAGGCCGATATTCATTCCCGAAAATCTGGATGAGAACCAGCTCGCGCTGGCCGAGATGACGCGCGAGTTTTCAAGGCGCGAGACCTTCGCGGTCACCGAGAGGATCGAGGCGAAGGAGGCGGGCCTTTTGCCTGAGCTCATCCGCAAGGCCGGAGGGCTGGGCCTCCTCATGGCCGAGATCCCGGAGGCCCATGGGGGCCTGGGGCTCTCCAAGGTGACCTCGACCGTCATCGCCGAGAACATGACTTGTCAGGGCTCGTTTTCCGTGGCGTTCACCTGCCACACGGGGATCGGGACGTTGCCGCTGCTCTATTACGGCACGGAGGAGCAGAAGGCGAAGTACCTCCCCAAGCTCGCGACGGGCGAGATGATCGGCGCGTATGCCCTCACCGAATCCGAATCCGGGTCCGACGCCCTGGCCGCCCGCACCCGCGCCGTCCTTTCGCCGGACAAGAAGAACTACATCCTGAACGGCGAGAAGATGTACTGCACCAACGGCGGGATCGCCGACATCATCACTGTCTTCGCCAAGGTGGACGGCGACAAGTTCACCGCATTTATCGTGAAGCGCGGGACCCCGGGCTTCTCCACTGGCAAGGAGGAGGAGAAGATGGGGCTCCACGGCACCTCCACCGTGACCCTCATCTTAAACGACGCCGTCGTCCCGGTCGAGGATGTATTGGGCCAGGTCGGCCGCGGGCACAAGATCGCGTTCAACACGCTCAATATCGGGCGCTTCAAGCTCGGCGCGGCGTGCGTCGGGAGCTCCAAGCGCATGATCGAGGCGATCGCGCCGCAGGCAAACCAGAGGCATCAGTTCGGAAAGCCGATAGGGAGCTTCGAACTCATCAGGCAGAAGATAGCGCGCATCGCCTGCCGCACCTGGCTCCTCGAGTCGCTCGTCTATCGCTACGCCGGCGATCTCGACGCCTCACTCGATGCGCTGGACAAGAAAGCGGCCGACTACTTCGACCGCGTTCACGACGCTATCGAGGAGCTCTCCGTCGAAGGGGCCATCGCCAAGGTCTACGGTTCGGAGGCCCTTTCGTTTACGTCAGACGAATCGGTACAGATATTCGGCGGCTCGGGTTTCATCGGCGGCTATGTGGTCGAGCAGGAGTATCGCGATTGCCGCGTGAACCGCATCTTCGAGGGGACAAACGAGATATGCCGGCTCATCATCCCCGGCACGCTCATCAAGCGCGCGCTCAAGGGCCGGATCCCGATGATGGAGAGGCTTGGCGAGGTGCTGGGGGGCATGAAGTCGGGTTTTGAGGCGAGCAAGAGGCCGGCCCCCTTCGGAGCGCTCGTCGATCAGGTGGAGGGCCTGAAGCGCCTCGTGATCTACGTGACCGGGGTCGCCGTGCAGAAGCTGGGCGAGGGGATCAAGGAGCGGCAGGCCGTGGCCGAGGTGATCGCCGATCTTGCGATCGAATCGTACGCATTCGATTCCGGCGTGGCGCGGGCGATCGCGGTGATGGAGGGGGAGGAGGCTGAGAAAGCCCTCCGCTGCGCGGCGATCTGCGAGGCGGGGCTCTCGGAGCGCGTGCCGCAGCTCATTGCGCGTGCCAGACAGGCGCTCATCAACATCGCCGGCGGGGACGAAAAAGAGTTTACGCCATATCTCAAAGGCCTGTCGCGCCTGATCCAGCCCATCGCTGCGGACACGGACAAAATTTACGATTCCATTGCGTCACGGATCCTCGAACACGAAGGGTACGACCTGTAAACTTCTATGGCCAGAAAATACATCGCTATTGCAGGCAACATGGGGGCGGGCAAGTCATCGCTCGTCGAGTTTCTCTGCAAGCACTTTAGCCTCAAGCCCTTCTTCGAGCCCAACGACGTGAACCCGTTCCTCGCCGATTTCTACAAGGACATGAAGAGATGGGCCTTTCACTCGCAGATGCACTTTCTCACGCACAAGTTTCGCATCCACCGCGAGCTCGACAGTTTTCCCGAGACTGTCGTTCAGGACCGCTCGATCTACGAGGATGCCGAGATATTCGCCTTCAATCTCCACCAGCAGGGCTGCATGGGCGAAGAAGAATACCGGACCTATCGGGATCTCTACGAGGTGATGGTCGAGGCGATCCGGCCCCCTGACCTGCTCATCTATCTCGAATGTCCCTTGAAGACGCTCAAGAAGCGGATCGCCGGCCGCGGGCGCTCGATGGAGAAAAGCGTGCCGGATGAGTATCTCAAGCGCCTCGAGCGCAACTACCGCCGCTGGCTGGGCAACTACGGCCGCTCGCCGGTGCTCAAGCTCTCAACCGAAAAGATGGACTACATCGAAGATTTCATCCACAGGCAGGATCTGCTGAACAAGATAGAACGATATCTGTAGGGATCACCTGCTGTGGCCACGACGGCGATCGCTGTTCATTGGAAGAGATTGACCCCAGCCAATAACATCGCCCTTTACTGCCGCCGGTTTCGAGGCTATACCTCCGCCTATGGGCATGCAAACTATCCAGCCTGAGATCGTTCAAAAACTCTCGGATTATTTTTCGGGGCGGGGCGACGTCGTCATGGCTTTTCTGTTCGGCTCATTTGCCAAAGGAAACGCCTGCGCTGAGTCGGATGCGGATGTGGCCGTCTATTTTGCGCCGGTCGCGGGGCGGCCGGACGATGCGGAGTCAGCCTCCGAGGATGAGGTGTGGAGGGATGTGGAGCGCATCGTCGGCAGGGAGGCGGACCTCCTGGTCCTCAACAGGGCGGCGCCGATAGTGGCGTTTGGCGCTATCCGCGGCATCCCGCTGGCAATCAAGGACAGGGATGTGTACATGTCGTTTCTGCTGCGCACCATGACGGACGCGCTCGATTTTCAGGAGTTCATCGAATCGTGGTGGCGGCTCAAGAGGGGGAGGGAATATGGCGCTTCTTCCGGAGGATAGGGCCAGGCTCATCAAGTACGCCGATTTTCTGGAAACGGAGCTTTCCGATTTTCCGCGTTTTTCCAGGATCGGCTGGAAGAAATACAACGAGGACCGCGACGCCAGGAGAAACATCGAGCGATGGGTCGAGAATATCGTCAGCTGTTCGATCGACATGGCGAAGGTCCTGCTCGTCGCGGAGGGGCGGGATATTCCGCCCACCTACAAAGAGGTTGTCAGGGCGATAGGGGCTCTGCCTCATTTCGACGAGAAGCTCGGAGATGAACTCTCGCGCTGGGTGGCGCTCCGAAACGTCATCGCGCACGAGTATCTGGACTTGAGCTGGGCGCGAATTGAAAAATTTCTAAAGTCCGCGGAACCCTCATATTGCAGCCTGGTGACGGCCGTGAAGGCCATCCTGTAGCGATCTCAGATAGCATCTGCCACCAGCTCCGCGATGTCCCTGGTCTCAATGTCCCCGGCGTTCGTCTCCTTTACCGCATCGGAGAGCATCGTGAGGCAGTAGGGGCAGGCGGAGGCGACGAGCGTCGCCGAGGTCTGCGACTGGATGTCCTCTAGCCTCTTGTGGTTGATCCGCGTACCCGTCTTCTCCTCCATCCACATCCTTCCGCCGCCGGCGCCGCAGCAGCGCCCCATGTCGCGCGAGAGCTCCATCTCCTCGATGTGGGCATGGGGGAGCGATTTGAGGACCGCGCGCGGGGCGTCATAGATTTCGTTGTAGCGCCCGAGATAGCACGAGTCGTGGAAGGAGATCGTCTTTCCCTGCAGCGATGTCTTGGGGATAAGCCGGCCCTCCCTTATCAGATCGCTCAGGAGTTCGGTGTGGTGGACGACCTCATATCTGCCGCCGAACTGCGGGAACTCGTTCTTGATCGTGTTGTAGCAATGGGGGCAGGTCGCGATCACCTTTTTCACGCCGTAGCGGTCGAACGTAGCGATGTTTTCCTTCACGAGCGTCTGGAAGAGATATTCATTGCCGATCCGGCGCGCGGAGTCGCCCGTGCACTTCTCCTCGGCGCCCAGGATGCCGAACGACACGCCGGCAGCCTGCAGGCATTTCACGAATGCGCGGCTCACCTTTTTGGCGCGCTCGTCGAACGAACCGGCGCAGCCGACGAAATAGAGATACTCCACGTCCTTCCCCTCGGAGAGCGTTGCGACGCCCATATCCTTCGCCCAATCGCCGCGCGATGAGAAGCCGATGCCCCACGGGTTCGAGTTGTTCTCGATGTTCCGGAGCGCGGTCTGCGCCTCCGGCGCAAAATCTCCCTTCATGAGGACGAGGTTGCGCCGCATGTCGACTATCTTGTCGACGTATTCGATGAGGACCGGGCAGGCCTCCTCGCAGGCGCGGCAGGTCGTGCAATCCCAGATGATCTGGGGGTCGAGGGTTAAGGGGACGATCGGCGCCGTGAGCCCGGCCCTTTCGCCCTTGCCGGTGCGGATCAGCTTGAATGCGTTCTTGTAGGCGTGATCGCGGAGCATGATCGTGAGCTCCTTGGGGCTCAGCTTCTTGCCGGTCGCGTTGGCTGGACACTGGTCGGAGCAGCGCCCGCACTCCGTGCAGCTGTAGAGGTCCAGGACCTGCTTCCAGTTCATCTCGGCGATCTTTTCCACGCCGAACGTCGTTGCGCTCTCGTCCTCGAGGTTCATCTTTCTGATCGCGCCGCACGGCCCGGTCTTTCTGAGGAACACGTTGGGTATCGCGGTGATGATGTGAAAGTGTTTTCCGTAGGGCAGGTAGTTGAGAAACAGGACGATGCCGGCGGTGTGGATGAAGTAGCTCGCTGTGAACCAGACCTTGAGCGAATGGGGAGACACCTTTGCGGCCGTGAAGAGCCCCGCAAACCACATCCCGACGGGGGAGAGCGCGGCCTCGGCGCTCCAATTCTGGGCGATGGACGCGCCCTCCACCACAAAGTCGGTGAGCATGAGGATGCCGATCGCGATGAGGATGACGACTGCTTCTGCCGAGAGCGTGAGCCTCTTGGGTCTCAAGATGATGCGCCGGAAGAGGAGCGCTGCCACGCCTACGGTGACCAGCACCTCGAAGATATCCTTTGTGAAGATGTAGATGTAGCCGAGGACTCCGTTCATGAAGGGGAGCCGGAATCCCTCCACGAATCCCTCTCCGAAGAGCATGATGGTTCGGGCCGCTACGGCCAGAAATCCCCAGAAGATGAATGCGTGCATCAGGCCGGATTTTCCGTCGCGGAACAGGAGGCGCTTCTGCCCGAAGGCGAAGATCAAAACGCCCTCTACCCTCGCCGCGATATTGTCCCATCGTTTTTCGCGGTTGCCGGTCACAGAGAGGAGCAGCGCGATGCGGTGGAATGCGGTGAAGGCGAACGCCGCAAGCCCAAGCGCCAGGATTATCCCCATTGTTATCGGATACATTTTCACCCCCATTTATTTTTTGTCTCGTTATGGCATTCAAGGGCGAGGGTCAACCCTAATTAATTGGATTCTATTGGAAAAAACAGGCGTGAAGAGTCCCCACCTTCGAAAAAATAAAGAGAAAAAGATTCTGGAAATGGCCCCTTGCACGTAATAGAATAATGGTTTAGAGAAGACAGCTCAACAAAGGGGGTGCGTATGAAACAAAGATTATTGATAGGGGGCCTCATGGCGGGCCTGATGTGTGTGGCCGCCTGCGGGAGTTCCGGCGGCAGCGGATCGAGCAGCAGCAGTATTCCGACAATCTCATCGATCAGCGACCTGCCGACGGCCACGAGCCCGATGTCCTCTTCAGCGTCGGCGATGATCGTGAAGGGCGTGGACAAGGCCGCGACGACGGGCCTCAACATCCTGACGACGACCGCAGACAATTTCAGCGACCAGACGAGCATCGGAGCCTGCAACACGTTCAATTCTCTCAAGGACAATATCCTCTCAGCTACGCAGGCCGATATGATCCTCTGTTTCGTGCAGAACATGGATGCGTCGGCTAATTTCTCGGGCCTCACGGACAGCAATGGCCATGCCATCGACATATATGATGGCGCCTATCACATCTTCAACCTGAACTTTGCGGGTGTGCCATCCGGCGATGGGGCGCCCAACCGCATAAAGATGAAGATCGCGAAGGACGGCGCTGGCAGCATCACGAGCTTCGAGATGTTCATGTGCCGTGACAAGACGGACGGCAGCGGCCTGGAACAGAGCGAGTACACAAAGCAGACGATCGACGGGACGAGCTACACGATGCGTGCTACGGGCAGCTATCAGGATAGCGGGGGATCGGGCTTCCACTGGGTCAACGTGAGCGGAACGCTCAACAGCTCCCGCAAGTTCATCTCGAAGACGATCACCGTGAAGAACGACGGTTCGTGGGGCGGCGGCACCAACTGGGGCGAGCAGACGCTTGTCCAGGCTCCGGCCTCCTTCACCATCAGCGGCTATCACAAGGGGAGCTTCGTCGATACCGAGCACGGCATGTCAGGCAGCTACGAGGACAAGGGCTATGCGCTTGGCCAGATGCTCGGCGATGCGACGGGCCTCTCGAGCCTTGCCATGGGCGACGGTGCGGTGCTCTATGGCCAGAGCGGGAGCAACACGAATCCTCAGGGTGGTCCGGATCAGACTCACACTCAGACCGGGACGGATGCGTGGCTGGGCGATGGCGCGTTGCCGACGACCTCAAATGACTACCTGGCGGGCGCCATCGCAGGGGCGCTCCCGACTGCGGCATCGAGCATGACGATCTCCTTCGAGGCCAGCGAGACATGGGACTGCACCGACGATGTCAGCGTCGGTATCTACGACCTGCCACAGGTGCAGTTCACTACCATAGAGAGCTCCTGCAGCAAGTACATGGCCAGCGGCAGCTGGATCAACTGCTTCCAGCAGATCGGCTCGTGCAATATGGACAACATGTGCCAGGGTGCCACGGAGGGTGCCCAGAAGACGGCGTGCGAGGCCTGTTTCCCGAATGGCCTCAAGAATAATGACACGTTCAGCTGCCTGATCGCGACATGTCAGGGTGGGCAGGAATGTGTTGACAGCTACACGCAGCATTGCAGTGATTGAAATGTTGGTCATTTTAAAAGGCCCCGGCGGTTATCCGCCGGGGCCTTTTTTTGGTCGATCAATAGCGCTGTCAGGACAAAGTCCTCAATTTGCCGGCGGCGCGGCTGGCACCGGGGCTGCCGGAGCCGGTTTCAGACCCTGAGGCTGCATCCCGAAGTCGACATTGGGAGCCGTCTTCGCGGCCTCCTCGGCCTTGAAGTAGATGTTCTCGCGAGCGTAGCCGAATATGCCGGCGATCATATTGTTCGGGAAGCGCCGGACGAAGACGTTGTACTCCTTCACCGTTTCGTTGTAGCGCATCCTCTCCACGGCTATGCGGTTTTCCGTGCCGGCCAGTTCATCCTGCAGGGCCATAAAGTTCTGGTTGGATTTGAGGTCCGGGTAACGCTCGACGACCAGGAGCAGCCTTCCCAGCGCGGCTGTCAGCTGATTGTTGGCATCGACCTTATCGGGAATGCTCTTTGCCCCCCCCACCTTCGAGCGCGCCTCGGCCACGTCGATGAAGACCTTCTGCTCCTGCGCGGCGTAGCCCTTCACCGTGTTCACGAGGTTGGGGATCAGGTCGTTTCGCCTCTGCAGAACGTTCTCGACCTGCGCCCACGCCGTCGAGACCGATTCGTTGAGCGTCACGAGCGAGTTGTACTTGCCCACGCAGTTCCCACCGGCGACGAGAGCGATGAATACAGCTATGCCTACCGCGATCCATATTTTTTTCATTTTTCCCCCTGTCAGGTTTCCATTTTGTCCACGAACGTAGTTATTGCCTCCAGCTCTGTCAAGTACTGCTCGAATGCGGAGAGGGCGTCGTTCCGCCGTGGCAGGACCGACTCACCCCCGCGGATGGCCATTATCTCGAGAAATATCTCCGGATTGAAGCCGGCCATCTGAGCTACCTTCTCGATCACCGCCCGCCCTTCGGGTGGCGGCGTCTCGCCAGCGAGCCTGAGCGTCGACCTGAATGCCGCCATGAAGGATGGAAACGATTCGACCATCATGTGGGCCATGCGCCTGGGCCTGTGGCAGTTGGCCGCGTAGAAGGAGCGCAGATGGAGGAGCTTTCCCTTGAGCTCGCTCTCGCACTGATGCCTCAAGTTTTTGGGGTCGACCTTGAACTCGGAGAGCGGGTCATGGCCGATAAGGACCTGGTGCCTGTCCATCATGTCCAGAAACTCGATGGGGAAGACGTCCAGCGACCTCTCGATATGTTCCGACCCGAAGAAGTGGGGCGGGGGATTGCCCCGGCGTACCCACTTTCTGACGATACGGTTTGACCTGGCGAGCATCGCCGGCGTGGGTTTTGCGAGGACGCAGAAGACGTTGAAGTCAGAAAACTTCTTCGAATGGTTGCCGCCCGCCGCCGAACCGTACAGGACGACCGACTTCAATTCCTCGCCATAGATGTGTTCCAGCTCGTGCGCCAGTTCATGTGGTGTCATGTGACCTCCTTACCAGCTCCTCGATGACCCGCCGCCTCCGGACATTCCCCCGCCGAACCCGCCGAATCCACCCCCGCCAAATCCACCTCCTCCGCGACCGCCGCCGCTCATGTTGAGCACGAGCAGGAAGAGCCACGGATGGCGGATGAAGAGATAGATGAGGAATATGACGAACAGGACCTTGCCTGCCGTGCGGAGCGGCCCGCCTTTTTTATGTTCCGGGGGCGGGTCCGGTATTTCGGTGTAGACGCCGGCGTCGTCGACGGAGCCTGTATCAAATGCGATGCCCTCTTTGTCCGCGATCGTCCTTACTATCGCCACGGTCCCCGCTGTGATGCCATCGCTCACCTCGCCGGCGCGGAACCTTGGGACGACATAGTCGTCGATTATCCGCCCGGTCAGCGCGTCGTTCAGCACGCCTTCGAGGCCGTATCCAACTTCAATCCGCACCTTCCTTTCGTTGGGCGCGACGAGGAAGAGGGCGCCGTTGTCCTTCCCCTTCTTTCCGATCCCCCATTCTTTGTAGAGATCGACCGCTACGTCCTCCACGGTGCGGCCTTCGAGGGAGGGGAGGGTGGCGACCGCGACCTCGATCCCGGTGGATTTTTCGAACGAGGAGAGGAGCCCCTCGACCTTCGACTTCGATCCGGCGGACATCACGCCCGCGAAGTCGTTCACGAAGCCGGCCGGCTTGGGAAACGCCGC
>JAZDOG010000086.1:0-20647 GCA_043798915.1 Pseudomonadota bacterium
GCGGCGGGGGCGCGCCCCCCCCCCCCCAAAAACAAGCTAATTTATCAATATGAAAGTCAAAACCTTGACGATTTCGGTTTTAAGCGTCAAAAAACAGTCGTACACGCAAACGGCGTGAGCTGTGCAAAACTGCGAAGAAAGACGACACCTCGGTTGCCTATGCGGCTTTTTTGTATTCAAAGCCGATCATCAACCTCGCCTTGAATGCACGAGATATCCGCTCCAGCAGGTCGAGGGATGGCATCCTTCGGTCCGTTCCCGATTCCAGCCGTGCGATGACACCCTGGCTGGTCTTGGCCTTGCGGGCAAGCGCCGATTGTGTCAATCCATCCCGCAAACGAGCGCCTCTGACCAGGCGAGCCAGGTCGCTGATGGCCCTTTCGCGTTCAAAATAAAAGCTAAACTCGGCGTCCTTGAGCTCCTTTTTGAGCACATGCTTGAGTGATATCCTCTTTTTTTGCGCTTTCATGACAACACCTCCTTCATTCGCCTGATCGCCACATCCCGCTCTTTCAAAGGCAACCTTCGGCCCTGTTTTTTATAAGCGTGCAGCAAGACCATCTCATTCCTCTCGATCAAGACGTAAAATACCCGCTGTGCCGAGACCTTAATCTCCCACAGTTTGCCTGTAATCTGTCTGAATTCAGCTCGGACAGCTTCAAACCCAAAACGTTCAATCTGATCGAGCACTTCCAACAACCTGGCACGTTCCGGCTTCTGCAGTCCGCACATATACTCCAAGACCGGAGACCTGCCGGAAGCAGCCGTGTAAAATGTCACATTCATTTTAAGATTATACCCAATTGGACATAATTGGCAAGAAAAAAAACTACCTACATAGCGGACGAGATAAAGAAATGAGGTCACACCCTCAAGTCATCAGGGACCTGTTGAAAGGTGAGATAGTCTGATTGGGCGCATTGCGCAGCGAGCCGTTTTTGCCGGCGAAAAATTGCCGGTTGTGCCTTGAGTAAAGTCTGCGTTGCACAACGACGCAAGATGTCTGAGCGAGCAAAAGCCATTAACAATGGTAAAGTTTAATTCAGCGTTTGCGAGCGAGTTTCTTGCGTCGAAGCAATTTGAGTCCGTTGCAAAAACGTGCGAGCGGAGCAATTTTGCGCCCAATCAGACTATCTCACCTTTCAGCAGGTCAGGTGCGCGGCCCGGCGGCGATGACTCTTTCGCCGGCGTATTCGGCGTACTGCGCGAAGTTTTTCTGGAAGCGCGCCGCGAGTTCATTGGCCTTGCGATCATAGGACGCCTTGTCGCGCCAGGTGTTCCTTGGGCTGAGCACGTCGTCGGGCACGCCGGGGCAGGAATCCGGAATGAGTATATTGAAGATCGGGTCCGGCGTGAACGAAGCGTTCTCCAGCTTTCCGTCCAGCACGGCGGAGAGGAGAGCGCGCGTGATCGATATCTTCATCCTGTTGCCCTCGCCGTAAGGGCCTCCGCTCCAGCCGCTGTTGACCAGCCAGCATGTCGCGCCGTGCGCTTTCAGCCTCTCGCCCAAAAACTTTGCGTATGCAGTGGGATGCAGCGGCATAAACGGCGTGCCGAAGCATGTGGAGAAGGTGGCCTGCGGCTCGTCGATCCCCACTTCCGTGCCCGCGAGCTTCGCCGTGTATCCGGAGAGGAAGTGGTACATCGCCATATCGGAGTTGAGTTTGGCTATCGGCGGCAGGACGCCGAACGCGTCGCAGGTGAGGAAGAAGACATGCTTCGGATGGCCGCCGACGCCCGGGATGACGCAGTTAGGTATGTGCTCGACTGGATAGGTCGCGCGGGTGTTCTCAGTGATCGTGTCGGCGTCGTAGTCGATTCTCCGGCTCTCCGGATCGACGATGACATTTTCGAGGATGGAACCGAAGCGGATCGCATCGAATATCTGCGGCTCCGCCTGTTTCGACAATTTAATAACCTTGGCGTAGCATCCTCCCTCGAAGTTAAATGTCCCCCGGTCGCTCCAGCCGTGCTCGTCGTCGCCGATCAGGCGCCTGGCCGGGTCGGCCGAGAGCGTGGTCTTGCCCGTGCCGGAGAGTCCGAAGAAGAGCGCGACGTCGCCGGCGTCGCCGACGTTTGCGGAGCAGTGCATCGGGAAGACATTCCTGTCGGGCAAAAGGCCGTTCATGACAGAGAAGATGCTCTTCTTGATCTCGCCGCCGTAGCCCGTGCCGATGATGAGGATGATCCTCTTTTCAAACGAGATCCCCACGAAGGTTCCGGAGTGGATGCCGAAGCGGACCGGATCGAGCTTCAAGTCCGCGGCATCGATGACCGTGAACTCGGGCCGGATATTTGCGCGTTCCTCCTTCGTGGGCCGGATGAAGAGTGTCGTCGCGAAGAGGGCGTGCCACGCCTTCTCGGCGATCACCCTGATCGGCATGCGGTATTTTGCGTCGGCGCCCGCGAAGCCCTCGAAGACGAAGCGGTCGCGGAGGACGAGATAATCTGTGGCAGCAGCCAGGAGCTTGTCGAAGGCCTCCTCCGAGATCTGCTTGTTGACCGGACCCCACCAGACGTGTTTCGCCGCCCATTTATCCTCGACGACGTAGCGGTCGGCGGGCGAACGGCCCGTGCGCTCGCCGGTGCGGACCACGAGCGCCCCGTTGGAGGCGAGAGTCCCCTCGCCGCGCTCGAGGGCCATCTCGACGAGCTTTGGCGGAGGGATGTTTCGGTGCACCAGCTCCGCATCGGTCTCCATAAGTGCCGCAATCGCGCTTTCTGTCATGGCTCGCTCCTGTTTTGGACGGGGTTGGTCGATAGTTCGCGGAAAGATGCGAGTTCGACGCCGGCGGCGGCCGCTGCCTTTGCAAACGCGGGGTCAGCCAGGACCGCCATCTCAGCCTCGCGCTCATCGTTGTAGCTGTCACGACAATCCGATGAATATCCCGGATGAACCATCACCTCGGTGAGGCCCGAGGGAATCATCCCCAGCGTCTTTGCCCAGCGCCCCTTGAGATCCTTACCGGCGCCCAGAGAAAAACCGCCGAAGTGATCGGTGCTCTGAAAACCGCGCCCCCGCCAATAGGCCGGCTTGGAGGCCGCGAGGAATGAGACCGGGAGGCGTCTCGCAAGCGCCGCATGCCACGGCGACCAGAGGCCCTCGCGAGGGGAGCGCACCGCGCGGATTCCGAATTCGCGCGCCACGCGCTCCGCGGCGTTTCGTATGATCGGAAACACGTGGACGTGGTGATGGCTGTCCATGTGCCAGAGTTCCGGCCAGCGCTTTGCCACCTTCTCGCATTGCGCGCGAAGTTCCCGATACACCTCTTCAGCCGAGACCCGACCGGCCAGCACGCGCATGAGGAGCGCGCTCTGCGAAAGGAATGCGCCATCTTTGCCGACGAGCGTCGGCACGTCCTTCGGATCGGATATTGGATGACCCCACGTGAGCACCGCGTGAAAACCCACCTCGGGGCGAGCGTGCGCTTTCATCAGCTCATCCATCGACGCCTCGAACTCCGGCGAGTTGGCCATGGCGGAGGTCGACCTCACCGAGCCAGCAGCCACGGCCTTCAAAATCCCCCGGCTGATGGGGAGCGTCATGCCGAAGTCGTCGGCGTTGATCAGGAGCCTCCTCCTGCCCTCCTTCGCCGGCAGCTTGTAGCGGCCAAGCGCCCCGTTGATCCTGACGCGCAGGACGTCGCGCGCCATCCCCATGCCATCCTGCAGGAAGACGACTGTCGTCGGCTCGTTGAAATATTTAAATTCGACCGGGACCTCCTTGGTCGTCAGCCCCAACCTCTCCGCGAGGTAGAGCGCCTCCACGTCGAACGGAAAGCCGCGCACGATCTGGCGCGAAAAGATGTTCTGCGCGGGCGCAGCGCGGAAGCCCTTCAGCCCCGCCTGCGAATCGCGGCAGTGGGGGATGATCGTGTGCCGCATGACCCAGTTGATGACGCGGCTGGCCAGGTGGCGCGTGTAGAGATAGTGGAAGAAGGCGGGGCTTATCGTGTAGCGCGAATCCTGGTGCACACGGCAGGCGACCGCGACATCGGCCCCCTCCTCCAGCGCCTCCAGAATTCTCAATATCTGCGAGGGGGCATAGGCGAGGTCGACATCCAGAAAGATGCGAAACGCGCCCTTTGCGGCGAGCATCCCGGCGGCGACTGCGCCTCCCTTGCCGCGGTTCTCGCCATAGGAGATGACGCTCAGCGGGTAGGGCCTGCCGCGCGCGGCCCACTCCCTGGCCACGGCGAGGGTGCGGTCCGGGCTGCCGTCGTCGACTATCAGGAGCTCGGCGCTGCAAGTGAGGTCGCGGAAGAATTTGTCAAGCTCATCGAGCGTGCGCGCGACGAACCCCTCCGCATTGTAGACCGGGACGATGACTGAAAGGTGTATCTGCGACATTTTCAATCCCTCCTCCGATAAAACACCGCTCCGCTGATGGTCGTCTCCCCGCGATAATGCCCCTCAATGTACTCCATAAGCCTCGAATAGGCCAAAATAGGGTAGTATTGGTAGTCATGCAGGCCCGAAGGGGATGTATCTATTATATACGCCGGCCTGTGGCGGCGAATATCTTCCATGAACATCTCCCAGGCGACGGGGTTCACATAGGCCGCCGTCTCCGAGGGAATCCCGCCCTTGAGCCCCGGGACGCGCCCGGTGAGGGCATCGCTCCAGAAAAAGCGCGTCGCCGGGAGCCGCTCCGAATACCAGTAGATGAGAGGCGCATAGCCCCATGCCACCACGCGATCGGCTGGAGCGGTTTGCGAAGCGACGTAGGCGGCGATGGGCCTGTAATCATCGAGGTTGTCCTCGCCCGCCGCGCGGTTGATCTGCGGGATGAAGAAGCGTGCCACGGTGAATCCGACAGCCGGCAGGATGATCCATTTGAGGATGGCCCGCCTCGACCACTTTTGAGATTTATCCGCCCAGATCCGCGCCGCAACCGGCGCCGCAAGGATGGACATCGGCGGAACGAGCAGAAGGAAGTAGTGCCCGTAAAAACGATGCCCCGCCGAGACCGGAACGAAGCTCAAGATAAGCCAGAGGACGATGAGCCATTCATGGGCGAAATCTCGTGTCTCATGTCTCGTGTTTCGATAAAGCGCGATGGTCCCGTAGATGGCTAACACCCATATCAGCGCGGTGCTCGCAATGTATGGCATCACGCGCGTAAGCAATTGGTGTACGAGGCCGATGCTCGCCGATCCCTCGCGGACGTACTCGAGGCTCCCCCGGATATTCCAGAACCAGAAACCATCGAGGGCCCCGGCGCGATAGAGATACGCGATCATCAAAAGCGGCGGGAGGAGCGAGCCGGCGATGAATCTGGCAAAGCCGCGCCAGTGTTCGATTTCCGGCCGCTCATGCGCGAGGATGGGTTTGGCGATTCCAAGATACGCCATGAGGATGATGAGATTCATCCCCGCCTGATATTTGAAAAGGCAGGAGATGCCGAATGCGAGACCGCTTCCGAAGGCCCACCATCCCCTCCCCTCCCGCTCGAATCGGATCCAGAGCCAGAACTGCAGCGCGACAGACAGGAGCATCACGGGCTCGATCGTGGTCGCGATGTACTTCGGTATGTAGGTCGTGCTGAATACGATGTAGAAGAGGGCTGCCCAAAAACCGGCCCGCCTGTCATACAGGCTATTTGCTATCAGATAGATCACATATGCCGTGCCCCCGACGACCGCTATCGTCACGGCGTGCACGGCGATCATGTTGAACCTGCCGAATATGGAGAAGATCGCGCCATAGAAAAAATAGATGCCGAGCGGCTTGGTCTCCACGCAGTCGACGTATGGCACGCCGCCGTCGAACCATACCCGCGAGAAGAGGCCATATATCGCCTCGTCGACATCCAGCACCGGATGGATCAGCGCTGGAATACGCAATGCGATGAGGACACCGGCCAGGAAAAGGGGCCACTTGAAAGCGCTGATTTTTGATTTTATATCCAGCACCCTTATTAATTAACACACGTTCAGGCGGCGAACAACCCTTGACTAAGAGCCCGTTTTTCAATAGTTTGCCGCCAACGTCGACGGAACAGCCCATGCAGACAGCCGAAAATCGCAGCAGGATCTTCGAAATATTCGGGCCGAACACGGTCATCGTGCTCGTGTACTTTGGCCTCCTGATGGCCCTTTTCTTGAGCTACGGCGTGAGGCTGCAGCTCACACATTTCAAGCTCTGGTCCATATTCCTCTCGACGCTCCTCGTGATCTACTTGAGTTCCACGCTCGTGCAGCACGCGAGACAGGGCGCGGTCGCGGAGCTTCCCTTTCTCCCCTTTGCGGGCCGGAAGCTCGTTCGCTTCGCCATCGACTGGTTTCCCCTCGTGGCCCTCGTGACGATCTACGAGAACCTGCGCGAATACACCGGGGTCATCAGGACTGATTCGATCGACGCAACGCTATATAATCTCGACCTCCTCATCTTCGGCGTGGAACCGACGGTCTGGATCCAGAAATTCACGAACCCCATCCTCACGGAATACTTCGCATTCACATATACGCTCTACCTCATGCTCCCGCTGTCGTTGGGCTGGCTCTTCTATCTCTTCAGCCACCGCCGCGCGTTTCACACGCTGACGACTGCCGTTATCCTGACCCTGTGCATCGGGTTCGTCCTCTATCTCGTCTTTCCCGCCGGACCGCCCCGGTTCTATCTAGCGGGGCTGTTTGATCCTCCGCAGCTCCAGGGATATTTCGGCTACTACAACGCGATGCAGACGAGGTTCGACGCCGTGAACCCCATGACTTACCGCGCCAGCTTCCCGAGCCTCCACGTGGCCCTCTCGTCCCTGGCGCTCATCTTCGTGACGCGTTTCAGGGCGATAGTTCCTTTCTGGAAACTCCTGGTTCCGGTCTACGCGCTGCTCGTCGTGAGCCTCTGGATAGCGACTGTCTACCTCAGGCATCACTGGGCGGTCGACATCTTCGCCGGATGGGGCGTCGCTGCTCTGGCTACCGCCTGCGCGCTGTGGATTCAGAAGCGCTGGCCCCGATATGAAGAATCAAACCGATCGATGGCTTGACGGCACGAAGCTCGCGCTCGTCCTTCTGGCGGCAGCGCTCTTCGTCCGGCTACCAGGCCTCTTCTGCGGGTTCTATAACCCTGACGAAACCTGCTACGCAGCCATCGGCCAGAGGCTCCTCGAAGGAAAGTTCCTCTATCTCCAGATAATCGACCACAAGCCCCCTCTCATATATTATCTCTACGCGCTCTTCGTCTTCATCGGAGGAAACAAGGCAATCCTTGTCGCGCATGCGGCTATGATTGCGATAGTGGCTGCAACAGCATATGCGATTTGCCACATAGCTGATTTCCTGAATGTCATTGCGAGCCCGAAGGGCGAGGCAATCCCTTTGAGTCCAGGGGATTGCTTCGTCGCTGCCGCTCCTCGCAATGACAGCCATGTCGGCCTATTGGCTGCCATCCTCTACATAGTCGGCACGAGCCTGGGCAAACCGAACGACGTCGCCGCAGCAAACGCGGAATTGTTCTTCAACCTGCCGCTGACGCTCTCCCTCCTCTTCGCAATCGTGTCGCTCGACCGGAAAAAACTCAGATTCATCGCGGCGAGCGGAGCCTTCGCCGGAATCGCGGTGCTCATAAAGCCGCAGGCCGCAGTGGCGCCAGCTGCGACGGGCTTTTTTCTGCTCTTCGCTTCCGGCCTCGCGATCAGGCAGAGATTGAAATCTGCCGCGGCATTTGCGGCCTTCCTGTCGCTCCCGCTTGGGCTCGCCGCATTTTTTCTCTCCGCTAACGGATCCCTCTCCGCGGCATGGTACTGGGGCGTGACGGTCAATTCGCTCTACATGGAGGGGCATGAAGGCGGCGCCGTGATGGCTCTGAGATTCTTCAAGCAATCGCTCTACATGTTCTCCGAGGAGTTTGCCCTGTGGATTCCGCTTATCCTGTGGCCCTTTTTAAAAAATCGCGGCGACCGGATCATCTCTGGGAACGGAAGGCTCATCGCGATCTGGCTCGCGGCCTCAGCGCTGGCGGTCGTGCCCGGCTTCAGGTTCTACGGGCACTACTATCTGCAGATGCTCCCGCCTCTTTCCATCTTAAGCGCCTGTGCAGCGCTGAAACTCCTTTCCGCGGCAAAGGCGAAGAGGGCGCTTGTGGCATCGTGGTGCGCGGTCATCGCGATACCGCTCGTCTATTCATGGATATGGGCCACGCCCCTCATCGGGAAGGGACTGGAGCCGGAGGAAAATGCCGGATTGATCAGCTATCTCAAAGAGGCGACGCGCCCCGGTGAAAAAATCGAGGTGTGGGGCCGGTTCAACGGAATCCCGTTTCTCGCAGGCCGCGAAAACGGCACGCGCTTTCTGAACAAGAACCTGTTGAGCGGAAGCTTTCGGCGCAAAAAACTCGTCAGGATGCCCGACGCGCATTGGGATATGTTCTTTGCGGATATTGAGAAAAACAAGCCCGAGTGGTTCGTCGACCACTCGGGCGTGGATATGAAAGACGCTCCGATCAACCTCTTTCCGAAACTCGCCGACTATATCGAATCACACTACACGCTGAAGGCGGAAGTGAACGGCAGCACCGTCTATCGCCGAAACCGCTGACCCCGTCCTCACAGAGTTCAATGAGCCGCGACGGAGGGCACAGCGCTGCCCTTTCCCTTCGCAGGCAGCACTCCCTTGCCTTCCTTCCCCTGCCGGAAGAGGTGCGTAGGGTCATCCATCGCCAGGGCGTGCTTCAGGACCTCGTCCATGTGATCGACGAGCGTGATGTGAAGCTCCTTTAAGATCTTTTTCGGCATCTCCTTCAAGTCCTTCTCGTTTTCCTTTGGCACCAGGACTTCCTTGATCTTGCCGCGGTGCGCGGCGAGGAGTTTTTCCTTGAGGCCCCCGATCGGGAGGATCCGCCCGCGCAGCGTGATCTCGCCTGTCATAGCGATGTCCTTGCGTATCGGGATCTTGAGGAGCGCGGAGGTGATGGCCGTCGCCATCGTGATGCCCGCCGAGGGGCCGTCCTTGGGGATCGCGCCCTCGGGCAGATGGATGTGGATGTCCACCTTGTCGTAGAAGTCGCGGCCCAGCCCCAGCTTCTCCGCGCGCGAGCGCACGTAGCTCATCGCCGCCTGCGCAGACTCCTTCATCACCTCGCCGAGCTTGCCGGTGACGATCATCTTCCCCTTGCCGGGCATCACCGAGACCTCGGTCGTCAAAAGTTCGCCGCCGACCTCCGTCCAGGCTAAGCCAGTGCACATGCCGATCTGGTCCTGCTCCTCTGCCAGACCGAAGTGGAATTTCGGGACGCCGAGATACTGCTGTATCTTCTTGGGCGTGATGCGGACCATTTTCTCGCGGTTGCCCGATCTTGCGACATCCCTCGCCACCTTCCTGCAGACGGATGCGATCTCCCTCTCGAGGTTTCTCACTCCCGCTTCCCTCGTGTATCGCCTGATGAGCAGCTTGAGCGCCGACTCCGTGAAGTTGATGTTCTTCTCCGTAATGCCGTTTGCCTCGCGCTGCTTCGACACGAGATATATCTGAGCGATCTTCATCTTCTCCAGCTCGGTGTAGCCCGGGATGCGGATGATCTCCATCCTGTCCTGCAGCGGCATCGGGATCGCCGGGAGCGTGTTGGCGGTCGTGATGAACATCACATTCGAGAGGTCGTAATCCAGGTCGAGGTAGTGGTCGTTGAACGTGTGGTTTTGCTCCGGGTCGAGCACCTCGAGCAGCGCCGCTGAGGGATCGCCGCGGAAGTCCATGCTCATCTTGTCCACTTCGTCGAGGAGAAAGACCGGGTTGGACGAGCCGGCTTTCTTGAGGCTCTGGATGATCTTGCCGGGGAGCGCGCCGATGTAGGTGCGCCTGTGGCCCCTGATCTCCGCCTCGTCGCGCACGCCGCCGAGCGAGAGGCGGATGAACTTCTTGCCCATCGCGCGCGCGATCGAGCGGCCGAGCGAGGTCTTGCCGACTCCCGGAGGGCCCACGAAGCAGAGTATCGGCCCCTTCATCTTTTCGACCAGCGAGCGCACGGCAAGATACTCTACGATGCGCTCTTTGGGCTGCTCCAGGCCGTAGTGATCCTCGTTCAAGGTGCGCTCGGCCTCCGTGACGTCGATCTTGTCCTTGGTCAGTTCGTCCCACGGGATCGAGAGCACCCAATCGATGTAGTTGCGCACGACGGTAGCCTCGGCCGACATGGGGCTCATCATCTTGAGCTTCTTGATCTCCTTCTCGAGGCGGTCCTTCGCCTCCGCGCTCATCTTCTTCTTGCGCGCCTTCTCCTCGAGCTCCGCGATCTCCGACTTGAACTCGTCGCGCTCGCCCAGCTCCTTCTGGATCGCCTGCATCTGCTCGGTGAGGTAGTACTCGCGCTGCGTCTTCTCCATCTGCTTCTTCACGCGCGAGCGGATGCGCCGCTCCACCTGAAGGATCTCGATCTCCGACTGCATCAGCGAGAGCAGCTTCTCCAGGCGCGCCCCGGCCGGGATTATCTCGAGGATGCTCTGCTTGTCCGGAAGCTTGAGCGAGAGATGAGCGACGATCGTGTCGGCCAGCCTCGACGGATCCTCTATCGTAGAGACGGACGCGAGCATCTCAGGCGGTATGCGCTTGTTGAGCCGCACGTACTGCTCGAACGTGCTTTTGACGCCGCGCATGAGTGCCTCAGCCTCCACGCTCACCTCGCTCTCCTCCGCAAACGGTTCGGCCTCAACAAGGAAGAGGTTCGGGTCCGTGACGTACTGCACGATGCGGGCGCGGCGCTTGCCCTCCACCAGAACCTTGACCGTGCCGTCGGGAAGCCTCAGGAGCTGGATGATCGCCGCGAGCGTGCCGATCTCGTAGATATCCTTGGGCGTCGGGTCGTTCGTCTTGGGGTTCACCTGAGCGGCGAGCAGGATGTCCTTCTCCTTGTTCATCGCCTCCTCGAGCGCCGCAATGGATTTCTCGCGGCCGACGAAGAGCGGCACCACCATGTGGGGGAAGACAACTATGTCGCGCAAAGGCAGAAGCGGGATGACCACGCGCTCGTCCATCGCCTTGGTCTTGCCTGGATGTTCAACCATAAATTCTCCTTTATGCCGAATCAGCCTTCATCTCATTGTCATAGACAACCAGAGGCGGTTTGCTCTTCAGGATAACGTCCTCGTCGATGTGGACCTCGCGCACGTTCTCGCACGATGGGATGTCATACATGATCTCGAGCATCACGGACTCGAGGATGGCGCGCAGCCCCCTGGCGCCGGACTTGCGGCGTATCGCCTCGCGCGCGACCGCCTCGATCGAGCCGGGCATGAACTCGAGCTTGACCCGTTCCATCTCGAATAGACGCTGGTACTGCTTGACCAGGGCGTTCTTCGGCTCTTTCGCTATCTTCACGAGCGCGCCCTCGTCCAGCTCTTCGAGCGCCGCCACCACGGGGACGCGGCCGATGAACTCCGGGATCATGCCGTATTTGATGAGGTCCTCCGTCTGGACCTCGCGGAGCAGCTCGCCCAGCTTCTTGTCCGTCTTTCCCTTGATCTCGGCGCCGAAGCCCATCTTCTTCTCGCCGATGCGGCGCTCGACGATGTCCTCGAGGCCCACGAACGTCCCGCCGCATATGAACAGGATGTTCGCCGTGTCGACCGGGATGAACTCCTGCTGCGGGTGCTTGCGCCCGCCCTTGGGCGGAACGGAGGCGATCGTCCCTTCGATGATCTTGAGGAGCGCCTGCTGCACGCCCTCGCCCGAGACGTCCCTCGTGATCGAGGGGTTCTCGCTCTTGCGGCCGATCTTGTCGATCTCGTCGATGTAGACGATGCCGCGCTCGGCCCTGGCCTTGTCAAAATCCGCCGACTGGAGGAGGCTCAAGATTATGTTCTCGACATCCTCGCCGACGTAGCCCGCCTCGGTGAGTGTGGTCGCATCCGCGATGGCAAACGGGACCTTGAGGAACCGCGCTAGCGTCTGCGCGAGGAGCGTCTTGCCGGTGCCGGTGGGACCGATGAGGAGGATGTTCGACTTCTGTATCTCTATCTCCTCGCCCGTCTGGCGGCTTCGCGACTCGATGCGTTTGTAGTGGTTGTGCACCGCGACCGAGAGGACCTTCTTGGCCTTCTCCTGGCCTATGACGTAGTCGTCGAGCACCGCCTTGATCTCGACCGGCTTGGGGGTGCCCATCCGCTCCCCGGCCGCGCGGGCGCGAGTGCCGTCCTCGGCGATGATGTCGTTGCAGAGCTCGATGCACTCGTCGCAGATGTAGACGGTGGGGCCGGCGATGAGCTTTCGCACCTCGCGCTGGCTCTTTCCGCAGAAGGAACACGACAAATTCATCGGATCGTCGATCGGGGGCCTGGTCATAAAAACCTCGCTATTTCTTCTTTCCCTTTTCCGCTTCGCTCACCTTCGCCGGACGATAGGTCACAACCTGGTCGATCAATCCGTAGTCCTTGGCCTCATTCGCGCTCATGAAGAAATCGCGGTCGGTGTCGCCTTGAATCTTGTCGAGGTCCTGGCCGGTGTGCTTTGAGAGGAGATCGTTGAGCTTCTCTCGCATCCGCAGGATCTCCTTCGCCTGTATGGCGATGTCCGCCGCCTGGCCCTGAAAACCGCCCATCGGCTGGTGGATCATCATCCTCGCATGAGGCAGGGCATAGCGCTTGCCCTTGGCCCCGGCCGCGAGCAGGACCGCCCCCATGCTGGCCGCCTGCCCCATGCAGAGAGTCGAGACCTCCGGGCGGACGTACTGGATGGTGTCATAGATGGCGAGCCCCGCCGTCACGACACCGCCGGGGCAGTTTATATAGAGGTGGATGTCCTTATCGGGGTCCTCGGATTCGAGGAAGATAAGCTGCGCGATGATGACGTTCGCAAGGTCGTCGGTTATGGGCTGGCCGACCAGGATGATCCTGTCTTTGAGCAGGCGGGAGTAGATATCGTATGCCCGCTCCCCCTTATGGGTCTGTTCGATGACCATTGGGACCAGTTCATTTTTTATCATATTTGGGCCTGTTTTTGCGTTTTTTGCATTAAATTTAACGTCTACTTCTCTTTTTTAAGCTTCGTATCTGTAATTTTAGCCTTATCGACTATGAAATCAAGGGTTTTCTCGAAGAGCATTTGAGAGCGCAGCTGGTCCAGCTGCTTGTTTTTATCCAGCTGTTCCTTCACCTTGGCTACCGGCTGGCCGTTCTGGACGGCAATCTCCGAGATCCTCGCCTCGAATTCCGCATCGGATATCTCGATCTTCTCCTGCTTGCCCACGGCGCTGATGATCATGTAGCCGCGCGCCCGGTTCGCCGCCTCGCCGGCGTTCTTCTCGACGAACTCCCGCGGGTCAATTTTGATCTGATCGAGCGACTGGCCGCGGGCCTTGAGCTGGCGGTCCATCTGCCCCAGCATGTTCCCGAGCTCCGCCTCGACCAGCGCCGCCGGGACCTCGAGCTCCTTGTGCTTCTCTATCAGGAGGCGGATCGCCTGCTCCCTCAGCATGTTGCGGATGACGTGATCCTTATATTCGGCGATTCTCTTCTTCAGATCGGCGCGCACCTCGTCGAGTGAGGTGAATTTTCCAAGCTCCTTGGCGAACTCGTCATTCAAGTCCGGCACGATCTTGCGGCGCAGGTCCTTGAGCTTCACCTTGAACTCGCCCTTCTTGCCGGCGATCTCCTTTTTGAAGTAGCTCGCGGGATAGATGAAGGAGATCGCGCGCTCCTCCTTGGCCTTCAGGCCTTTGATCTCCACCTCGAACTCCTCGAGGAGGGCCCCCGAGCCGAAGTCGACTACGTAGTTCTCGGCCTCGCTTCCGGAAAACGGCTTTCCTCCGGCGGTTCCCTTGAAGTCGACCATACCGACCATGCCCGGCCCCAGCTCCGCCTCCAAAGCTGGCTCGAGCTGCGTCATCTGGCCCTGCAGGCGGCGGAGCTCGACCTCCACCTCCTCGTCATCCACGGCCGCCTTCTCGCGCTCGAGCTTCAAGCCCTCGTAGCCGGCGGCGGTGAACTCGGGGTAGACCTCGAAATTGGCCTTGTATGAGAAGGTCTTGCCCTTTTCGATCTTGCCTCCGGGCTCGATCTGCGGATCCCCTATGGGGCGCGCCTGTGTCTCGCGGACGGCCGCGGGATACGTGTTGCGAACGAGCTCCTTTATCGCCTCGGCATTGAGCTCTTCTGAGAAGCGCTGCGCTATGATATCTCCCGGAATCTTGCCCTTCCTGAAACCGGGGATCTTCGCCTCGCAGCGGATCTTCTCGGTCGCGGCGTCGATCGCCTTTTCCACGAGATCGGAGGTCGCCTCGACGCTCAACGTCTGCCTGATGGTGCCGATTTTCTCTAAAGAGGTTTTCATCAATATTCTCCTTCAAATTTTTGGTGCGAGGGAGGGGAGTCGAACCCCTATGGATTTCTCCACCAGATCCTAAGTCTGGCGCGTATTCCAGTTCCGCCACCCTCGCATTAGGGCCCTAATTTTCCGCCTGAATGCCAAAATGGCGATCAAGCTAGCGATTTTCGACTGCAAAGGCAAGAAATAGTCAAAAAAGAGACATCAAATGCCCTTCTTCTCAGCTATGAGCGTCCAGGACATGCCGTTTGTGTGCGTGAGGCGGGAGATATTAACGGGAAGGCCGTCCACGAGCCGCTCCACCTCCTCCCGCCGCCAGTAGTGGGCTATATGCGGCAGCAGCTGGTCGAAGACGATAGCCTCCGTATGACGAAACGACCCCTCCTTCAAAAGGTTCAGATATTTGTCCCGATGCGGAAGCAGTAGATAGCCCCTGAAGAGGATGGTGATCGCCTTCGCGATGCATCTGGTGACGCGCAGATTGATGCGCGACGTCACGAAGGCCCGAAACGGATTGAACCACTTGAGATACCTCTCGTTCCCTTCGCGCGCATACACCCACACGATCAGCGTCCCGCCGACTTTAAGCGCTGCAACGAGTTTCCGCACCGCCTCCATCGGGCGCTCGAGGTGATGTATCACGCCGATGCAGAACACGATGTCGAATTCCTCCGCGAACCCGATGTTGTATATGGATCTGTAGGCGACCTCGCAGTTGGCAAACCCCTTCAGATTCTCCCTGGCGACCGCGACCGTGCGCTCGTCGTAGTCAAACGCGATGCCTGCGGCGGCTCCGCCTTTCAGCGCCCAGAGGCTGTTGCGCCCTATCCCGCAGCCCGCGTCGAGGAACCTCTTTCCCTTGAAGAAGGAGAGCTCGACAGGGTTGATCCAACGGAGGAACTGCTTCTCGTGGATGGGGAGGATCTCGCGGTAGATATCCCACTCGAAGCCGAATTTTTTTTCAGTCCCGCTGCTCATGTTATACACCTTGCGACTGCAAAGAGCTGCGCCCCTCTCCTGCTTGAGTTGAGTTTGAACGCAAGCCGCAGCGCCGCACAGACGAAATTCTGAAAATGCGTGTATCGCTTCTCGCTGAATCGCTCCATCGTCTTATCGGGATTCAAATTGGCGAACCGTTTCGACCAGTCGTGAAACGGAAAGCCGCAGTTCCAGACCTTGACGGGTCTCCAGCCGGTCCTCTCGAGCAGTCCAGCCATCTCACCCGCGCTGAAATGCCTGTGGTGGCCTACCCGCCTCTCCGTCTCCCCCACCCTTCCGCTCTGGGTGGAGATGAGGAGCGTCCCGCCAGGTCTGGCCAGCGCCAGCGCGTTCTTGAGAAATATCTCAGGGTGCGGAAGGTGCTCGACGACTTCCGAGGCGAGCACGGCATCGAAGCGGCCCCGCAGTCCATCCGGAAACTGCTGTTCCGCACCGAGATCGAGCGTCCGCCACTCGACCGAGGGATCGGCCGCGAGGTTTGCCTCCGTCTGCGCGGGCGAAAGATCGATCCCGCAGAGCCGGATTCCCGGATATCTGTCCCTGATCTCCCTGAGGAGCTCGCCATTTCCGCAGCCGAGATCGACGAGATTCGCGGGCCTGATATCTCCGAGGATTTTCAGAAAAGCGGCGACGCGAAACCGAGGGGCTGCCATCTTGCGCCAATAATCCAGCCTGCCCGGCTGGGAGGCTGAATAATATTCCCGGTTAACATCGATGGCCATTTATTTCTTCACCTTCGCGAGCCCGCAGTAGAGATGCGCGCAGGTGGCAATGCCCTTGTGGAAGTTCTCGAGTTTGAATCTCTCATTGGGCGAATGTATCACGTCGCTCGGCAGGCTGAATCCGACGAGCAGAGGCGCAGCCTTGAGCTCGGACTGGAACGTCGCCGTGATCGGAATCGACGCTCCCTCGCGCACCATTATCGGCCGCCTTCCAAATCCGCTCTCTAGCGCGGTTGCGGCCGCCTTCACAAACGGGTTGTCGAGCGGGACCAGCACGGGCGGAGCGCTCTGCAGGACAGTCACGTTGACCGTGACTCCCGGAGGACATATGCTCGTCAGATAATCCTTGAATTGTTTGGCGGTCTTCTCCGGATTCATGTTCGCGACCAGGCGCGAACTCACCTTGAACCCGCCTTCCGAAGCGATGACCGTCTTGGGGCCGGGCCCTGAATACCCTCCCCAGATGCCATGGACATCGAGCGAGGGACGCGCCCAGTTGCGCTCGCTGGACGTAAACCCATTCTCCCCCCACAGCGCTGATATACTTAAATCCTTCTTCATCTCCTCGTCATGATTGCCGATCGACGCAAACTCCTTGCGCTCCGCATCGGAGAGCTTGACGACATCGTCATAATAGTGAGGGATCTGAATGACGCCATTCTCGTCCTGCAGCTTGGCTATCATCTTGCCGATCGCATTGAGGGGGTTTTGCACCATGCCGCCGAACGAGCCAGAGTGGAGGTCGCGCTTCGGCCCCTTCACATCGACCTGCAGATAGCACATGCCGCGCATCGCATACACCATCGTCAGCATCTCATCCGTGTGCCAGTTCGTGTCGCTCACGGCCACCGCATCGCATGCGAGCAGCTCTTTGTTTTGAACCACGAACGGGGACGTGTGCAGCGATCCGCATTCCTCTTCGCCTTCGACGAAGAATTTGACATTGACCGGAAGCTTGCCCGTGTTCTTCATCAGCGCCTCAAGGGCAAACAGATGCGCGCAGAACTGGCCTTTGTCGTCCGCCGTCCCGCGCCCGTAGATATAGCCATCCCTTATCGCCGGGTCGAACGGAGGCGTGGTCCATTTCTCGATGGGATCGGCAGGCTGGACGTCGTAATGCCCATAGACGAGGATAGTCGGCGCGCCCTCGGCGTGGAGCCAGTCGCCGTACACGACCGGATGCAGCCCGGTCTCCATGAGCTTCACATTTTCGATCCCGATGTTCTTCAGCCTGCCCGCCAGCCATTCCGCGGCCTTTCGAGTCTGTGCGCTGCGGGCCGGATCGGCCGAGACGCTCTCGATCTTCAACCACTCGATCATCTCGCTCTCGTACCGCTTTTCGTTCTGCTTGATGAAACTGAGGACTTTTTCCATAATGACTTCTCTCCTTTCGTTAGGAACTGCCACTCTGATCATTTATATTGAGGATGGTTGGCTCTCCGGTTTTTTTCATCCATTGATCTTCTTGAAGCTCAAAATTTAAAAAAAGGTTGCAAATCAATCAAATAGACCCTATCGGAAGGGTAGGGGCGGGAACCTATTGAAAAAAAGAATGGTTGTCAAAAGTCTTCTTGTCGCCCTGAACCTTTCATGGCCTGGCACGGCTTTTGCCCAAATCCGTGTTTGAAGGCGCTGAGTTGGTGTTAAATTTACAAAAGGGAGAAAACATGGATAACCAATTGTTCGAAAAAGTTTCAAAGACTATCGATAGTTTCAGAAACGACTCTGTTGAATTGCAGAAAAAACTGATCTCCACCCCAGCCATAGGCCCGGAAAGCGGTGGGGAAGGCGAAATGAAAAAGTATCAGCTGCTCGAACCTCTTCTCAAACAGGTTTCGGATGAGCTCACAACCATGCATGCCAAAGACGATCGCGTTCCTTCCGGTCTCAGACCCAACGCAATGGCAAAGATCAAAGGCAAGAACAACAAGGTCAATCTGTGGATCATGGCGCACATGGACGTGGTCCCCGCGGGAGACGAAAAACAATGGAAGACAAAGCCCTTTGAAGCGACAATACAGGATGGAAAGATCATCGGGCGAGGCGCAGAGGACAACCATCATGGGATCTGCGCAGGCTATTTCGCAATGAAGGCGCTCAAACAACTGAAGATCACTCCTCCTGTAAACGTGTGCCTCCTGCTCATATCCGACGAAGAGGTGTCGAATGAATACGGAATCACGCACATCATTAAAAACCACAAGTCGCTGTTCAATAAAAACGACCTCTTCATAGTTCCGGATTCGGGCGACGAAAAAGGCGAAACGATAGAGTGCGCCGAAAAACACGTCGTCTGGCTCAAGTTCACGACGACTGGCAAGCAGAGCCATGCGGCGTTCCCCAACCTCGGCAAGAATGCATGCAGGGCCGCCGCCCATCTGATAGTGGCGATGGAAAAGCTGAGAGACAAATATTCGATGACAGACAAGGTCTTTGTCGATCCGTCGTATTGCACGATTGAACCGACGAAGAGGCTCGCCAACGTTCCCAACGTGAACACGATCCCGCCTGAAGATGTAACCTTCTTCGACTGCCGCCTGCTCCCAGAGGTCAACGTGGACAAGTTCATCGCTGACGTGAAGGAAATCGCCAGGGGCGTGGAGAGCAAGTTCGGCGTAAAGATAGCAGTCGATATAGACAGCCTTATGCCAGCCTCCTACACGCCACCGGATTCAGCGGTAGTGAAAAGGCTTCAGATCGCCGCCAAGGCGGTATACAATACTGATGCAAAACCGATTGGAATCGGGGGGGCGACTGTCAGCAGCCTCTTGAGGCAAGAGGGCTTTCAGGCAGCCTGTTTCGGCAAGATATTCGAGACCTGCCACCAGCCGAATGAATTCACGACGATCGACGGCATTCTGGGCGATGCAAAGGTCTTTGCACACACAGCTTTGCAAGACTAGTTTATTCCATCGGTTTGCTCCGCGACCGGTGGTTTCAAAACCAATCATGTTATTCTTCACCATCTTCGTATTCATTGCCCTGGCCATCCAGATCGGCATCATCATCTACGCATGGCACGTCCTGACAAAACCGCTGCATCAGCTGACGGAGATGATGCAGAGGGTGGAGGAAATCGAGCCGGAAAAATTTCTTCCGACGCTCCTGAATCAGCCGATGCCCCGGAGCGCGTCCAGCGAGGTGAACCGCTTCTACAAGGTGTACCAGAAGCTCCTCCAGAACATCCACGTCCACGAGCTGCACGAGAAGGAGATGGCGGTCCAGGCTTCCATCGGAAAGATCGCGTCGCACATCGCGCACGACATTCGCTCGCCGCTCTCCGTCCTCGGCGGCTTCATGGGGCTCGTGAAGGACATCGACGACCCCGACTTCAACGAATTCAAGGGGGCCGCCGGACGAAGCGTCGATAAGCTTGGCCGCATGGCCGACGACCTGGTCGACTACGCGAGCGCCAAGCAGATCCAGCCGGCACCGGTGAACATCGGAAAGATCCTGAACGAAGCGGCCGAGGAGTTTGCGAAGACGGCTGCCGAGAGGGAAATCTCAATGGAGGTGAACTGCCAGGATTCGCTCGCGGCCAGGATCGATGAGCACAAGTTCAACCGCGTCCTCGCGAACATGATCCAGAATGCCGTCCACGCCATTCCGCAGACCGGCGGCAGGATAGGCATCAGGGCCCGCCTGGATGAAAAAGGCTGGCTCCGCATCTCCATCGCCGACACGGGCTCCGGGATCGAGGAGAAACACCTCCCGCGGCTCTTCGACAGCTCGTTCACCTTCGGGAAGCCCTCCGGCACGGGGCTCAGCCTCTCGTATTGCAAAAACGTCGTGGAGGCCCACGGTGGCCGCATCTCCGTGGAAAGCAAAGCGGGGAAAGGCAGCACCTTCACGATAGAATTGCCGATCTCCGCCTCCAGGCTGGCTGAAGTCGGACAGCCAGAGGGCAAATTCGAGCTTCCGGCTGCCAGGGCACAGGATAGTGCGCGCGCGATTCTTGTCGTCGATGACGACGAGCAGATACTCGCTCAATGGAAACATCTCATCGGGGAGCTGACGCAGTTTGACATCGTCACGGCCAGCGGCCCCGAGGAGATGCTAAAGATATATCCGACGCCGGAGAGATTTCGCGCCGCCATCTGCGATTACCGCTTCGAGGGAAAAGACACGACGGGGATCGACATCATCAAAATCCTTAAGGAAAAGGGCATCTGCTGCCGCTACCTCTGCACCGGATTCTACTACGACCCCGCGCTGCGCGAGGCGGCCATCGCCGCCGGCGCGCACGC
Organism: Pseudomonadota bacterium; assembly: GCA_043798915.1. GTDB lineage: Bacteria > UBA10199 > UBA10199 > 2-02-FULL-44-16 > JAAZCA01 > JAZDOG01. The sequence goes on from JAZDOG010000086.1 coordinate 20,224, forward strand.
CATCATTCCAAAGCCGATCCCGGATGGACTCGTGAAACAATTGTTCGGATGACATGTTGTGCAATTTTTCGCAGGGGAGCCTCATCCCTGGAACCGCGCCAGCTCCCTCCGGCTATTCGTCTTGAAAATAGCGGCGGTTTCAACACCTCATCATACAAAACCTCTGTCGGAACAAGTTCGGGGCTTCCCTTCGTCAGCCCCTAACTTGTGAAACCGCCGCCATTTTCAAAACTCATACGCCTGCGCTCGCGCATAAGAGGCGCTTAAAGTTCCAGGGACGAGACTCCCCTGCGAAAAATTGCACACGCTGGATTTTTGGGGGATTTTCAAAGGACGCGAGACTCAATTCGTGAAATAAGTGTCCCCGGAATTATGAGTATTTTTCACGATTGCTTTTTTCAATGTATAGGCTTGATAAGGTGTT
>JAZDOG010000017.1:0-4815 GCA_043798915.1 Pseudomonadota bacterium
TGCACTTGCGCGTGAAATGATGAAAAATCTTCCGGCCGAGCTGATGGCGGTCAGAAAAAGAAAAGCGGAGAAACCCGATGCCTCCAAAAAATCAAAAGCCGGACAAGCCGGACAAGGCGGCAAGGCATGAATCGAAGGGGGATCGCCACCTCGCGGGAGGTAAGCCCAAGCAGGCGATCGAAGAGTACAAAAAGGCGCTGGCGGTTGATCCTACGCGACGCTACATCTACGACAAGCTCGTAGATGCGATGGATCGGCTCCCCGGCGAGTGGGGGCTCAAGGAGTTTGCGGAGTCTGTGTCTCTCACGATGAAGAAACAGGAGCTGGAGAATCCGCCGATCAAGCAGGTGCATGCGAAGCTCTCCCCTGAATGGGGAAAGGCGACCGCCCTTGCGCTGGAGATCCTGCACGCGGCCGACGAGGAGACCGCCAGGAAGATGGCGGAGAGGCTCGTGGGCATGGGCGAGATAGCCACGCGCGCGGTAGTGGAGCTCCTGCTGGCGCTCAAAAAGGCGGGCGATAAAAGCGAAGGATAAGGGCAACTAACGGAGTCAAACATATGAAACGAAAGACAATGGTATTCGGCCTGACGGGCAACATCGGGACGGGCAAGTCAACCGTCGCATGGATGTTCGGGGAGCTGGGCGTGCCGGCACTGGACGCCGACGAGCTTGCGCACGAGGCGCTCTCGCCGCGCTCCGCAGCCTGGAAGGCGGTCTACGAGCGCTATGGGCGCAGCGTCTTTCTATCCGACGACGTCGTCGACAGGCAGAAACTTGCGGAGATCGTCTTCAAGAATCAGGCCGAGCGAAAATTCCTCGAGTCCGTCATCCACCCGCATGTGAAGGACCAGATCGGCCATCGCGTGGCGGAGTTCGCGAGGGAGGAGAAGCCCTTTGTGATCGTCGAGGTGCCGCTTCTCTACGAGGCCGGCTGGGAAGGAGAGTTCGATTCCGTGATAGTCGTGCGCTGCGATCAGGAGCGGGAGATCGAACGGTGCAGGGAAAAGTTCGGCTTCAGCCGCGAGGAGACGCTCCTCCGGCTCGCCGCGCAGTATCCGCTCTCCCGCAAGGTCGCTGCCGCAGACGCCGTGATCGACAACGACGGCGCGCTCGAAGAGACGCGCGTGCAGGTCCAGCGCCTGCATCAGGATATGGTCAAGGGGAAATTTCCAAGATAGCAACTTAGACGGGCTCTCATGCAGTTTTCACAGTTACTTCATCGTTGCCGTACCCCAACTACCATGGTCTAAGTTGAAAATCTCCGGCTTCTGGAAGAATCTCAACTCCAGACGACGTCGCCAGCCAGCTCTTGCCGAATGGGGGAGCGACATCAGACGACCATGAAGGCGTGATAACTCTCTCCGGGTGGCGGATCCACCACTCGGTTCCGCGCTGCACCAGTTTCTGTGGGTTGGGTTCCTTGTCGATGAGAGAGAGATCAAGCGCCTGGTAGGTGCAGATGTCGTTTCCACACGCATGCCGGAAACTGGTTTCGCTCACAGTGCTTTTCAGTTGTTCGGTCACCGCGCCTCTTTCAAGTTCTGTCAGCGCGGAAACATGTCCCGGTGTACCCGCTGCCGCGAAAGGAATCCCAAGCGCATGTAGAAAATATCCAGCAAGGACGGTAAAGTCATCGCAGTCTCCACCGTTGTAGAGCACGGTTTCACTGGGGAAATGCGTGGGATCCCCTGCACGGGAATGAGAACTTAGGTAGGCCCCATCGGTATAATAATGAATTCCAAGATTGAGAACAAGCTGGGCGATCTCCTCTGCCGCCGCCTGACGACTTTGAACCGAATTGAACGGCGTGAGATAGCCGCGCGCGGCAAGCTGGGTGCGCAGGGTCTTGACATAGGGATCAAGAGGCGGGGCATCGGCCAAAGCCATTCCGGGTAACTCATCGAATCCGGCGCCCCAACCGCCGTAGAACCAGTAGCCAGCTGGAAACGCGGCAGCAGTCCTCTTTCCTTTGGCAGTGAATTCGACCGACACGGTAAGCGGCCGGTTGAGATCCCAGACCGGAATCTCGTCGATTTGTTGAACCCGCACCGCAGCGGTGCGCAGTTCTATGGCAGCGGTGCCATGTGGAGGGAGGGTGTCGAGAAGACGGCTGACTGGAAGCAGCCCCGGCCCCGACACTGTGACAGAAACGTCCTGAAGAGACTCCGTTCCGTTGTTCCGGAGCTCAAGGAGGACCAGGCAACGGAAGCCCCCTAATTCACGGTGAAGCCCGTTCACAGTCACAGCCAGCGGATCTGCATGTAACCGCAGTTTCCTCGTTTCAGGTCGAATGCTGATGTCCGTTGCAAATCCACCGATTTCGCGCGCCGCCGTGGGGTGTGACAGAGTATCATTTTTTACCATAGGCACCTGAACTCTTGGTGTTTCTGTCGGAGCTGCCTGTATCGTTTTATTAAGGGCTTCTTTGAAATCTTTAACCGGGATTTGGGCTATTGCAGATTGAAGGCGATCGTCATAGTCCCTGATAAAGGTGCCAGTGTGCGTGCTGTCAAAGAAGTCGACTGTTCCAAAACGGGAGGTGGCATTTGAAAGGGCCTGTAAAACGTGGTTGTTGATTGCCTCAGTATGGTGCCCTGTAACGATGACCACTTCATCGTGGTGAGGCCTCAACTGTTTCTCCATCACCTGCTTCCATGTTTCATCGAGGGGTCCTGGCGGCAACCCAATTTCGCTGGCCTTGCCTGTGGCCGAAAAATTTGTCGTTTCTGCACCTGCCATAAATCGCCTCCAGTGTGTTAGCCCACTCAAACACATTATCGGCAGATTTTTTGGAAAGTTGTGTGCGAAAAATAGGGAAATCGCTCGGTTTTGCAACCTATTGATATTAAGCCTTTTTTCGCTGATTTTTTGAGTGCTTATTGAGTTTTTTTAAATCGATTCCATCCTGCGGTCGGCCGGCCATTTTTTTCGCTGCGATCAGTTCAGATATGCCAAGCACATTGATATGGGTCCTGCCATATACGGTGCGCCTCCTGTTTTTCCACGCCGTCCTGAACGAAATGCCCGGCACGTTCATCATGATATCGATCCTGACCGGCGCCACGCCGATCTGAAGTATGATATCCTTCTTTGCAAAATCCGCAGGCGTCATCCCTGCAAGCGGCGCACCGAACTCCTTGAGCGCTGCATATACCTTTTCTTCGTCATTCATATCGGGGATTATCCAGATGTCCATATCCTTCGTATAGCGTGGCACCGTATAGCAGATCACTGCGTGCGCGCCAACGACGAGATATCGGATCTTATAGGCGTTCAATATGCTGAACATCTCTTCGTAATCTCGGCACGTGCCCATGCTTCCCCCGCATCTTGAAATAATCGCCGATGATCGACCAAGCCGCTTCAAGCCGCCCCTGTGCGCCGACGCGCCGCCAGAATATCCTATCAAACTCCTCCGCCTCCTTGAAGGAGCGCGCAACTTTGCACATAATCACCGGTTTTCTTCGTTTTTTCCTTGGCATGATGTCCTTAATATAGCGAATTTCATGCCTAAATCAAACATCTAATACAGCGTCCTTCTGCAGGTTCTCGATGACTTGAGCTGGCGCAAAGTTCCGCAGGGGAGAACCCCCTTTGGGCATATCAAGCGACGTTTTGACCGGAGGCGTATGAGAAGCGAAAAATCGGATTGGTTTCGTAAGCCTGGGGCCTGACAGGCAGGAAGACACCAGGTTACAGAAACCAACCGATTTTTCGCGACGAATAGATGAAGGGAAGGCGCTTATGCCCAAGGGGGCTCTCCCCGAAGGAATTTTGCGCCTGCACGCTAGCCAGAGGTCATTCTCACATCTCCTCAACCTCTCCCTCGTGTCCGAAGGCATCCTTGCGCGAGAGGCGGATCTTCCCGTTTTCCGGATCGATCTCCAGCACCTTGACCACCACCTCATCGCCCATCTTGAGGACGTCCGAGACCTGCTTGATCCGCGAGGCCTCGATCTGCGAGATGTGCAGCAGCCCGTCCACCTTGGGGAATATCTCGACGAAGGCGCCGAAGTCGGCGATCCTCACGACCTTGCCGCGATAGTACTTGCCGGCCTCCGGCATCGCCGTGCAGCGCTTGACGAGCTTGATCGCCCGGTCGCCCGATGCCTGATCGATCGCCCCGATGACCACCGTGCCGTCGTCGTTGATGTCGATCGTGGCGCCGGTCTCCTCGATGATCTTGCGCACGTTCTTGCCGCCGGGCCCTATGAGATCGCCGATCCTGTCGATCGGGATCCTGATGATCGTGAGCTTCGGCGCGTAGGGGGAGAGCTCAAGCCTGGGCTTGGCGATCGTCGCCTCCATGCGGTCGAGTATCAGGAGCCTCGCATCGCGAGCCTGGCGCAGGGCCTTGGTGAATATCTCGCGCGTGATGCCGCCGATCTTGATGTCCATCTGCAGCGCGGTGACTCCCTCGCGCGTGCCGCAGACCTTGAAGTCCATGTCGCCAAGGTGATCCTCGTCGCCCAGGATGTCGGTCAAGACCGCTGTCTGTCCGTCTTCCTTGATCAGCCCCATCGCAACCCCGGCCACCGGCGTCTTGATCGGGACGCCCGCGTCCATGAGCGCGAGGCTTGCGCCGCAGACCGTCGCCATCGACGAGCTGCCGTTCGACTCGAGTATTTCCGAGACTATGCGGACCGTATAGGGAAATTCCTCGCTGCCGGGAAGCACCCGGAGGATCGCGCGTTCCGCGAGCGCCCCGTGGCCGATCTCGCGGCGGCCGGCGCTCCTCAAGAACTTCACTTCGCCCACCGAGAAGGGGGGGAAGTTGTAGTGGAGCATGAATCTCTTATAGTATTCCCCCGCG
>JAZDOG010000019.1:0-3754 GCA_043798915.1 Pseudomonadota bacterium
CCGGCGATTTATGGCCTACCTCGTCTACATCCACGGCACGCGAGGCATCATGTGGTACGCCTATGGCTGCGGCGCAACCAAGTACCGCTCGGAAGATTATCCTGAGCAGTGGGAATACATGAAGAAGCTCGCTAGTGTCCGTCCCAAAATGTATTTTGGGCTTGAATTTCCGGAGGATCGCGCGAAAATACTCCTCGAAGACTGAACCCACTTTCTGCCGAAAGCGCGATTTTATGGGAAAACCGGCTGCGGCACGTCCAAATCTTCGAGGAGTATAAACGATGCGGAAAGCCTTTGATCGTCAGCGGCGTCTGGATTGTCCGTCGGTCAGCAACGTCTCCCTGAATCTCAACTGTCGAAACGAAAGCATCCCCATCCTCCGTGCCCTTCAACACATCTATAGCACTCCCAAGGTGCGTAATACTATTCTCGCGGCCATCGGCCGCGATGTCAACGGCAAGTCGGACGCGACACGCGGCCGCCCGGGGTTGAGCTACTGGGAGATCCTGGTGCTGGCCGCGGCGCGGCTGGGATGCGATTATGACTACGATCAACTCCAGGATCTCGCCGAGAACCACCGTGCCTTGCGTCAGATCATGGAAATCGGCGACTGGGAGAGTGAGGAGAAAGACAAGGAACGATTCAACTGGCGGCGGATCGAGAGCAATCTCAACCTGTTGCGTCCCGAAACCATCGACCAAATCAATCTGGCGATCATCCAGGAGGGGCACCGTTTGGAGCCAACGGCGGCCCAGACGGTGCGTGGCGATACTTTTGTGGTCGAGACCAACATCCACTATCCCACGGACAGCAGTCTGATCGCGGACGGCTTGCGGAAGGTGCTCGGCCTTGGCGCGAAGTTGGCCGAGATGTTCGGCTTGATCGGCTGGCGGCAGCACAAGCACCTTTACCGCAAGGCGAGAAAGCTGGTCCGCACGATCGAGCGCATCGCCGCCCGCAAGGGGAACGGTTACCAGGAGCGCCTGAAACAGCCCTACCGAGAACTGCTGGCGGTCGCGGACATGCTGTTGACGCGGGCCGAAACGCTCCGCGAAACGGTGCGGAAATACGGCACCGGCGGCGGCGCGGAGGCCCTGGCGTTGGACAAGGATCTGGAGACCTTTCTCCAGCGGACGCGGCACGTCTGCAACCTGGCGCGGCGTCGCGTGCTGCAGGGCGAGACGATTCCCCATCACGAGAAGTTGTTCAGCATCTTCGAGACGCACACGCAGTTGTACAAGCGTGGCAAGGCGGGCGAGCCGGTGCAGTTCGGCCGGTTGGTGCTGGTCTTTGAGGATGGAGCGGGCTTCATCACGCACCATCATAGCCTGCCCCGTGACAAAGGCGACCGCGACGTGGTAATCGAGCAGACGCGCATAGCCCAGAAACGTCACCGGGGCAAGATCCGCCGCGGGTCGTTCGACCGCGGCTTTCACAGCCCGCAAGTCCAGGACGAGTTGGCCAAGATCCTGGAGCATCCTTGTGTGCCGATGCCGGGGAGCAAACAAGCGGCCCAGCAGGAAAAGACGGCCAGCGTCGAGTTCCGTAACGCGAGGCAGTCGCATCCGGGTATCGAATCGGCGATCGGCGCGTTGCAGTCGGGCAACGGGCTGAAACGCTGTCGCGACCGGACGGAGAAGGGATTTGAGCGATACATCGGCTTGGGTGTGTTGGGGCGCAATCTTCATGTGTTGGGCAGACTGCTGATCGCCCGGGAAGCCCCACAGAGCCACGCCGCCTATTCTCGGCGCAAGCAAGTCGCTTGAGATCGTCGGCGCATGCCCGCCCGTGTCTCCGATTCTGCGATGTCTTTTCATCGTGGCCGCTGAAGGTATCACTCCATCACCGTCCGATTGTCATCGGGAGGTCCTGTTGCACTTCTCCAGGCCGTTGCCATCTCCCGAAATCGCCCCGCTTTCCTTCTCACGGGCCATCTTCGGTCTCCAATCAGTCCCGCCTGCCCGAGAAAACGCGGTGAACCGTGCATTTTCGGACGGACACTCGCTAGGGCTCACGGGCGTAATCCCGGTCAGACAATATTGATACGTGCAGTACCTGTCGGGTTCGCATTTTGCCCCGATGTACTCTTCGGGTTGCTGCGTGCGCGCCGTGATAACCATTGCTATGACGCAAACAAACGGCAACAGCGTTAGAAATAACCGTCGAGGCCGGTAAGGAAATCGATTTGGAGCTGACGTTCGACGTGCCTAAAGAAAAAGAGATCCCCGTCATCAAATCGACAAAATTGGAAGAGTTGTTCGGCAGGGACGATGATGAGGATGAAAATCCGTTCAAGAAGTGACAATGCTACTTCAATGATGCTATTGCTTTTTCGTAATCCTTTGAACCGAATATCGCCGAACCTGCCACAATGATATCAGCTCCGGCCCCGATGACCTTTTTCACATTGGATGGCTTAATGCCACCGTCGACCTCGATAAGCGTTCGAAGTTTGCGTTCTTCCGAGATGAATTTTTTCAATCGTTTGACCTTTTCGACACATTCAGGGATGAGCTCCTGACCACCAAATCCCGGCTTAACCGTCATAACAAGGACAAAATCGGCATATTCAACATAAGGTAGGAATTTTTCGATAGGAGTCGGAGGATTTATCACCGCTCCGGCCTTGCATTTGAGCTTTTTGATGGCAAGCAACATCTTTTCCAGATCGCATGCCTCATAGTGAACGGACATCATGTCCGCGCCGGCTTCGGCAAAGCGCTCGATGTAACGCTCGGGTTTTTCTATCATCAGATGGACATCCAGAGGGAGCTCCGAGTTCTTCTTCACCGCGCGCACTATGTCCGGTCCGACAGTTATGTTGGGAACAAAATGGCCGTCCATCACATCGACATGCAGGATATTCGCGCCCGCGGCCTCGACGGCCTTCACCTCTTCGCCGAGGCGGGAAAAATCGCACGACAATATCGATGGGGCAATGAGCGTCATAAAAATCTATCCCCAACTTTTAACTTGCCACCCTTCACGAAATCAACGGCCGGCATCCTCCTCTTTCCCGGCAATTGTACCTCAAGGAGGCATAATTGTCCACTTCCTGTTGCAACGATGATCCCTCCCTTGAGATCAATGATCGTTCCCGGCTGTTCTCCGGCATCCTTTTCTATAACGGCGGCGTCGAAGATGGATAATAGTTTCCCCTCGTCCATCGTGTAAGCCTTCGGCCACGATTGTAATCCCCTTATCCTGTTATATATCGCCTCCGCGCTCATACTCCAATCTATCAGGCCATCCTCTTTTTTGAGCAGAGGCGCGAACGTTGCCTCCTCGTGTTTTTGCGGGACACCCTTGAGGCCTTTTGCAACCTCATCCAGCGTCTTTATCAATAGTTCAGCGCCAGTTACGGCCAAATGGTTATGAAGCTCTTCTGCGGTCTCGTGCGGCATGATCTCGGTCGCGACCTGAAGCAGTGTGTCGCCCGAATCCATGCCATCGTTCAGATACATCGTCGTGACACCGGTATTTTTTTCGCCATTTATAATGGCCCAGTTGATCGGGGCCGCGCCGCGATATTTCGGCAAAAGCGAAGGGTGGACGTTGATGCAACCGTACTTTGGCATCGAAAGGATCTCGTTTGGAAGATATTTGCCGTAGGCGACGACCACGATGACATCCGGTTCAAGTCGTTTAAATTGTTCAAATAGTTCAAGGTTCTTTTTTAGAGCAACCGGCTGAATAAGCGGAAGGTCATTCTCCTTCGCCGCGCTCGCAACCGCGCACGAGGCGACCTTTTGCC
>JAZDOG010000025.1:0-9260 GCA_043798915.1 Pseudomonadota bacterium
ATGTTTCATGCAGGAATGTTCCCAGACAGGTATTATTTCGCTGTTGGGCACAATGAGTCTGCAATCATTTCCTTTATCGTCACAACGGAGTTCCATGGCATAAAGGGAAAATGTGATAGATAAAAATACTAATAATATAAATACCGAACGGCATATCAAATCAAAAATGGTTTTAAATCGCATTTTCACGAATATCTCTTGAAACTCCAAATTTTATAGAAACAACTGCTTATTTTTTCAATTCTTCTATAACTCCCCGTAGCAGCTCGACCATCTTCGGCGCCGCCTCATCCATCGTCGCGAGCACCTCCGCGTGCGACATCCGCCCCTTGTGGAGGTGCGCGGCCGCGTTCGCAACGCATGAGAGCGAAAGGACCTTGAGCCCCAGGAATCTCGCTGCTATCACCTCCGGGACCGTCGACATCCCCACCACATCCGCGCCCATCTTCCGGAAGGCCTTGGTCTCGGCGGGCGTCTCATAGCTGGGACCGGACGTCGCGATGTAGACGCCCTTCTTGAGCCTTATCTTCTTCTTCGCCGCGACCTTCCCGGCGATCTTGAGGAGTCCCTTGTCGTATGCGTCGATCATGTTCGTGAACTGATCCGTTTTCCTCTCAAGCGCGATGTCGACGAGGGGATTTACGCCCATCATGTTGATGTGGTCCGTGACAGCGACGATGTCGCCGCACCTGAATGCCGGGTTGATCCCGCCGGCAGCGCTGGTGAGGATGAGGGTGCCGACGCCGAGCCTGGCCATCACGAAATGCGGGAACACCACGGTCTGAGGAGAATGGCCCTCATAACAATGATAGCGGCCGTCCATCACGACGAGGGGCACGCCGCTGTGCCTGCCGAAAAATAATTTTCCGGCATGGCCCTGTGCCCTCGCTACCGGGAAATGAGGGATGTCGCCCGAGGCAATCTCCGTCCTCTCGGAGAGACCGACCGCAAAGGCGTCGAGGCCGCCGGAGAGCACAACCAGAATCTCGGGCGCTATTTTCATCCTGCCCTTGAGCCAGCCCGCCGCCTCGTCGATCCCTTTGAAATAATTTTGAAGGTTCATTAAGCTCCTTTGGACCGTCGCTCATTTGCCTGAAACTATGACCACTCCCGCCGACGTCCCTATCCGCGAAGCCCCGGCGTTGATCATGGTCATCGCCTGCTCGCGCGTGCGGATGCCGCCGCTTGCCTTGATGCGGCAGCGGCCGCCCACCGCCGCCTTCATCGCCAGCACGTCCTCCACCGTCGCGCCTCGGGAGCCGAAACCAGTGGAGGTCTTCACAAACGCCGCGCCGGAATCTGCGGCGATGAGGCATGCGGCCTTTATCTCGCCGGTATCGAGGAGGCATGTCTCGAGGATCACCTTCACCGGATGCCCTGCCGCCGCCTTCACCACCTCCGAGATGTCGCGCCCGACGGCCTCGCGATCGCCGCCCTTGAAGAGCCCGACTGACATCACCATGTCGATCTCGGAGGCGCCCTGCCCTATCGCCTCGGAGGTCTCGCGCGCCTTGATGCCCGTGGTCGAGGCCCCGAGCGGAAAGCCCACGACCGAGGCCACCAGGACGCCGCTGCCCTTGAGGAGCGAAGCGGCGAGCGCGACATGGACGGGGTTGACGCAGACCGCTGCGAACCGGTGTTCCCGGGCCTCGCGGCAGAGCTTCTCCACGTCCGAAGGCGTCGTCTCAGGCTTAAGCGCGGTGTGATCTATATAGCTTGCGATATCCATAGTTCCCCCCGAAGTGACAAGAGCGTATGCAAAAATAGAGGCGCTTGCAACCGAAACCGATAAATCCCGTTTTCTATTGACCCTTCAACCCGTCTAACCTAGAATTATTGTCACTTTTTTGACCCATCAGGAGGAGAAGATCATGACAGAATCAACCGGCGAACCAGGCCTCGAATTCCCGATAGACCAGCAGCTGCTGGAGGAAGCGACGCGCTGCAGGGAGGAATGGCGCGTCATAAAGGACAGGCTGGGCAAGATAGACTCGAGCCACGGGCAGGTGACCCAGGTGGTCTATGAGCGGGTGAGGAAGGACTATGAGGCGCGCCTCAAGGATGAGGTGGCGCTGCTCCTCAAGAAAAAGAGCTCGGTCGACCAGGAGATCGCCACCCTCAAGGAGACGCGAAATAAGATCAACTCGCAGCTCGAAGGCCACCGCCATGCGCTGGAGGAGATCCAGTTCAGGAACACGCTCGGAGAATTCGACGAAGAGAAGTACCAGTCGGCCGCCAGGGAGGAGCAGGACAAGATCGCGAAGTTCGAGACAGTCCTCTCCGCCGTGGACACGAACATCAGCCGCTATGAGGCAATCTTCGCCAGCGATGAGGAGCTCTTCGCGGCGCACGAGCCGCATGCCGAAGAGGATGAGATATCTGGCAAGGAGGAAATCTCCTCGGTGACTTCGCCGGATCATGAAGCCGAGCCGATGACGGATGACAAGGGCTTCGTGATCGAGGAAGAGGGAGGGCCGGATTACTTCTCCGCTTCGACCGACGCCGGGAAGGAGTTGCCCGGCGCCGAGACGAGCACGACGTCGAAGATACCGCCCGACCTGAACGCGCCGCGGCCCGCGGACAAGAAGCGGGCGCGCGTGGTCGTCATAAACGGCGACGATGCTGGCGCCGCCTACACGGTCAAGGGGACCGTCTCCTTCGGCCGCGCCGAGTCGAACACGGTCGTCCTCCGGGACGCAAAGGCCAGCCGCCAGCACGCGCAGATACAGCAGCAGGGCAGCGAGTACGTGGTCGTAGACCTGAACAGCTCCAACGGGACCTACGTCAACGGCCAGCGCATCGAGGAACATGTCCTCTCCAACGGCGACGAAATCCAGATCGGCGACGCGATAATGCAATTCCAGGGCTAAATGCCTGCAACTCTCACCGACATCTTAAAATCCCTCGAGTCCTCGCGGGAGGCGCTGGTCGTCTCAGGACTCCACGGCGGCGCCCGGGCCCTTCTGCTCTCTCGGGTGGCGCGCCGTTTCAAAGGGGAGCCGATCCTCGTCCTCGCCGCGACTGCGGAGCGGGCGGAGGAGCTCTCCGGGGACTGCGCCCTCGTCTTCCATCCGGAGGACGCAAGAAGAATAAAGATATTTCCGGAATTCTCGGTCCTTCCGTTCTCGCGCCTCTCTCCCGAACCGGAGGCTCAGGCGGACCGGATCCAGGCGCTCCATGAGCTCCTCCATTCCGAGCCGCTGATCCTCATCGCATCCGTTCAGGCGGCCATGCGCCGCGTGCCCCCGAAGGAATTTATCGCCTCGGGCTCCCGCGTCGTCCGCCTCAAGGAGTCCGTCGATCCCATCGAGCTCTCCCAATACCTCGCGGCCTATGGCTATGAAGACGTGGGGCTCGTCGAGGACGAGGGATCGTTCGCGCGCCGCGGCGGCATCATCGACATCTGGCCGCCGACGTCCGCCCTCCCAGTGAGGATCGAGCTCGACGGCGAGCGCATCGCATCGATGCGCCTCTTCGACCCGGCGACGCAGCGCTCGAAGGGAGAGGCGCGCGAGGCGGCGCTGATACCGGTCCGCGATTTTCCGTTCGACGGTCCGGCCCGAAATCGCGCCGCGCATCTTACCCGCGGCCGCTTCGACGAAGCCGGTCTTCCGGCGCGCGAGCGGCGCGCGATAGCCGAGGCGATCCGCGAGGGGATCGCGTTCTCCGGCATCGAGACGTTCATGCCTCTGTTTCACGACAAGACCGCGACGCTCTTCGACTATCTGCCGGAGAGTTCGATAGCGGTCATCGACGAAGAGACCGACGCCCTGTCGTCGGCCGCCACGCACCGGAGGGACGTGGCCGAGCTCGCGGGCCAGACCTCGAGCCCTGAGAGGGTGATCCGTCCGCAGGAGATCATCCTCGACCCACAAGCGCTCTTCGAATCGATCTCCCGCTTCCGGGGAATGCGTTGGGGCGCGCTCGTCCCGGGTGAAACAAAGGCGCCGCGCCTCACCGCTGACGTCGTCGGAAATGCGGACATCCGCCCGCTGATCGCCGGACACAAGGAGGGCGAGGACATGCTTACGCCGCTGGCAGAGCTCATCAGGCAGTGGCAAGAGCAGGACTGGAAGGTCGCGCTCACCTGCCACACGGAGCTGCAGGCAGCCAGACTCGCCGATATCTTCCGCCCCCACGGGATAGAGATCGCCCCGCTGGACGGCGCATTCGAAACGATATTCGAAATGAGCTCGGGGGCGGTGCGCTTGAAGCTCGGAAGGCTCTCCTCTGGATTTCGCTGGGCCGATGAGGGGATCGCGGTGCTCACGGACGAGGAGATATTCGGCGGCAAGGTGACGCGGCGCGCGCCGGCGGCGAAACCGATGGAGCCCTTCACATCCTTCACGGAGATCGCCGAGGGCGACCTGATCGTGCACGAACAGCACGGTGTGGGCAGATACCTGGGGCTTAAGCATCTGACCATCGACACGAAGCCGGGCGACTATCTCCTGCTCGAATATCTGGGCGGCGACAAGCTCTACCTCCCGGTCTACAGGCTGAACCTCGTCGGCCGCTACATCGGATCGAGCGACGCTCCCGCGTTCCTCGACAAGCTCGGCGGAACCAGATGGAGAGAGGCGCAGAAGAAGGTCGACGCGGCGGTGAGGCTCATGGCCCGTGAGCTCCTCGACATATACGCCGCCCGCGAGATATTCCCGGGATTCCCGTTCCCCGTCGAACAATCGCCCTACGAGGAATTCTGCGCCGCCTTCCCCTACGACGAGACGCCCGACCAGGCGCGCTCCATCGACGACGTCATGCGCGACATGGGGACCGAGCGCCCGATGGACAGGCTCATCTGCGGCGACGTCGGCTACGGCAAGACCGAGGTGGCGATGCGCGCCGCCTTCCGCGCCGCGATGGCGGGCAGGCAGGCGGCGGTCCTCGTCCCGACGACGGTGCTGGCGCTCCAGCACTACGAGAGCTTCACGAAGAGATTCTCCGGAACGCCGGTCTCAATCGAGATGCTCTCGCGCTTCAGGAGCCCAAAGGATATCAAGGCCGTCGTCGAATCCATGAGGCTCGGCAAGGTGGACATCGTCATCGGCACGCACAGGCTCCTCCAGAAGGATATCCATTTCCGGAACCTCGGGCTCCTGATCATCGACGAGGAGCACCGCTTCGGCGTGCGCCACAAGGAGCGGATCAAGAAACTCAAGGAGACGGTCGACGTGATCGCGCTCACCGCCACGCCGATCCCCAGGACCTTGAACCTCTCGCTCTCCGGTATACGCGACATAAGCATCATCAACACGCCGCCAGCCGACAGGCATTCGATCGCCACGTATGTCGCCCCGTTCGACGACGGGATCATACGCGGCGCGATCCTCAAGGAGATCGCGCGCTCGGGCCAAGTCTTCTTCGTCCACAACCGCGTGGAGACGATCCGGTCGATGGAGGACCGCCTCCGCCGCCTCGTCCCCGAGGCGGGGATAGTCGTGGGGCACGGGCAGCTCGAAGGGCATGAGCTCGAGCGCGTGATGGTCGAATTCCTCGAACGCCGCGCGGACGTGCTCCTGTGCACGACTATCATCGAATCCGGGCTCGACATCCCCAACGCCAACACGATCATCATAAACCGCGCCGACACCTTCGGGCTCGCGCAGCTCTACCAGCTGCGAGGACGCGTCGGCCGCTCGAGCGTCCGGGCCTGCGCATATCTTTTGACGCCGGCGGACGGAGAGATGACGCCGATCGCCAAGAAGCGGCTCACCGTCTTGAAGCGCTTCACCGAACTCGGCAGCGGATTCCAGATCGCGATGCACGATCTCGAGTTCCGCGGCGCGGGAAACATCCTGGGCGGCGCGCAGTCCGGGCACATCGCCGCGGTAGGCTACGAGATGTACGCGAAGCTCCTGGACCGCGCGGTGCGCAGGCTCAAAGGGACGCGCGTCGAGGAGGAGATAGACCCGGAGCTCTCGCTCAAGGTGGCGGCCTTCCTGCCGGAGGGCTATGTGCCCGACCCCGGCACGAGGATCGATCTCTACCGCAGGCTCGCCAACCGCGAGACCGAAGAGGAGATCGCGGACCTGGCCCAAGAACTCGTGGACCGCTTCGGGGAGCTCCCTCCGGAAGCGGTGAGTCTCCTGAGCGTCATGGAGGTGAAGATCATGGCGCGCATCCTGAAGATCAGGCAGATAGCCTTCGACGGCGCGTCGTTCTCCTGCCAGCTGGATTCCTCGACACCGCTGGATCCCCAAAAAATACTCGCGCTCTCCGAGGGCCAGATGCCGAAGATGAGGCTCTTTCCGCCCGACAGGCTCCTCCTGCCGGCCGATGGCGCAAAGGAGGATGCGGCGGTGCTTTCGGCGGCCAAAAACTCCTTGAGAAGGCTGGTGGCGTGTGTTAGCAAAACCGCCTGAAAAGAGGCATAGATGTCAACCAGAAGCCGAATAATCACTGCGATCTTCATCGTCGCGCTCGCGTGCGCATGTTCAGTATGGCGCAACCAGGTGGTGGCGACTGTCGACGGGGAGAAGATCAAGGCCTCCGACCTCAAGGCCGCGATGAACATGGAGCGCGGCAAATATGATCCGATCGTCTTGAACCAGCGGGCAAACTTCGAGGAATTCAGGCGCGAGGCCCTGGACAAGCTCACGCAGGAGGCGATCCTCCTCGCGGAGGCGAAAAAGGCGGGGCTCAAAGCCTCACCCGAAGAGCTGAAGGAGATAAAGGAGATGCGCTCCATCGCGGCCGCAGTGCGCGAGGGCGACCCGGTGCTCGCCGATCAGGGCATCGATCCCGGCGCATGGGAGAAGGCCCAGCAGAAGAGGCTGCTGATACAGAAGCTCATCCAGCGCGAGGTGATCGACCCCATCCCGATCCCGGAGGGGAAGGCGTCCGCATACTACAAAAGCCATATCCAGGAGTTCAACCAGCCAGCGCAATACCGTGCGCGCCAGATACTCGTCAACACGCGCAATCAGGCCGAAGAGATACTCGCGAAGCTCAAACAGGGCGGGGATTTCGCGGAGTTCGCCAGGCAATACTCGACGAGCCCGGACGGCAAGCGCGGCGGGGACCTGGGCTATTTCGACGCAAGCGCCTATCCCCCCGCATTTTCGGAAATATGCGGCAAGCTCCAGGCCGGCGAGACAAGCGACGTTGTGCAGACGGATTACGGCTTCCAGATATTTCAGCTGCTCGACCGAAGGCCGTCCAGACAGATATCCTTCGAGGAGGCTTCAGAGAGGATAAAGCAGGAGCTGAAGGAGGAATCGGCCAGGGCTGCAATCGAGAAGTGGGCCGAGGGCTTGAGATCGAAAGCGAAGGTAGCGGTCAACGAAGAGGCGCTGAAGGGGGTCCGGCTTGAGAAATGAATTGAGGATAGTTCCCGCAGCGCTCGCCTTCCTCCTGGCCATTCTGGCCCTCGCGATCGCGCCGAAGACGGTGCGCGCGGAGATCGTGGACCGAATCGCAGCCATAGTGGGCAGTGAAATCATCACCGAGGTCGATGTTGGCAAGGCGCTGGCCGCCAAGGAGCGGCGCCCGGGTGCGGCCAAGGCGAACCCGGCCACGAGGCAGGAGGTCGTAGACAAGCTCATCGACGACGCCCTCTTCCATCAACTTCTCTCCAAGTCGAAGATCGAGGTCTCCGACGACGACATGGCGCGCGCGATCGCCAACGTCCTGCACCAGAACCGCATGACGATAGACCAGCTGAAGAGCGAAATCGCGGCAAAGGGGATGACCTACGACGAGTACAAGAAGCAGATCGAACGCGACATCAAACGCGTCAAGTTCATCAACCAGGTGATCGGACCGCAGGTGAAGATTACGGACCAGGACCTCCGCGATTACTACCAGCGCAATCAGGACCGCTTCCGCGGGAGCCAGAAGGCCCACATAGCGGAGATCATCCTTCCCCTCGAAGGCATCGGAAGCCAGGAGGAGTTTGACGCCCTGGCCAAGACTGCGATGGACATCGCGACGAAGGCGAAGCAGGGCACATCCTTCGAGTCGCTCGCGAAGCAGCACTCCAAGGGCGGCAACGCCGCCGAAGGCGGCGACATGGGGATGGTGAACACGAAGGAGCTGCCGCCGCCGGTCGCGGACGCGGTGAAGGCGCTCAAGGTCGGCGAGGTGAGCCCTCCGGTCATGGCAGGCAGCGCCATCGTGATCATCAAGCTCATCTCGCTGCCGGAGATCGCCTCCGGCGATTTCGAAAAGACCCGCGACGACATATATTCAGCCCTCTACGACATCAAGATCGAAGAGGCGCTGGGGAGCTACATGGAGAAAGAGCGGCACAAGGCGTTTATTGAAATAAGGTGATCCCTCATGAAGAACACGATCGGCATAACGATGGGCGACCCCAGGGGCGTTGGGCCAGAAATCGTCGCAAAGGCCTGGGGGCGCTTGAACGAACGCGAGCGGTCGCATCTGGTGATCTACGGGGACAGGATGGCCCTCCAGACCGCGGCTGAAAACGCCAAGGTGGAATTCGACCATAAGAGGATCATAACGACGTCCAGCACCACCCCTCCCATACAGAAGATCGAAGAGGCCGAGGCCGCGCGCCTCGCGATCTCCGCGATCGATGCGGCTCTGGCCGACGTGGCCTCAGGGAAACTTGCGGGGATCGTCACCGCGCCGGTGAGCAAGCGGCGCATCCAGCTCGTGTCGCCCGGCTTTATGGGCCACACGGAATACCTTTCGAAGGCGGCGCGCGTCCGGGACACCGTCATGATGTTCGCCTCGGCGGATTCTCTCGTGTCCGACGAGGGCGAAGCCCCGATGAAGCAGCTGTGCTTTTCGCTGGTGACGATGCACCTGCCGATCAGGGATGTCGCGGCCGCGATCAAGACCGAGCGCGTCCTGACCACGATCCGCCAGACGCACCTGGCCATGGACAAGCATTTCGCCTGCCCCTACCCGCGCATCGCGGTGATGTCGCTCAATCCCCACGGCGGCGAGGGGGGCGTGCTGGGCACGGAGGAAAAAACGGCGATAAAGCCGGCGATAGAGCGCGCGATAAAGGAGGGGATCAACTGCATCGGGCCCATGCCTGCGGACAGCCTCTTCCAGAACTTAGAGGACTTCGATTACGACGCGGTGGTGGCGATGTACCACGATCAGGGGCTCCTGCCGGTGAAGCTCATCTGCAAAAAGAAGAGCGTCAACATCACGCTCGGGCTGCCCTACATCCGCACTTCGCCAGCCCACGGCACGGCCGAGGACATCGCATGGATGGGCACCGCGGACGAGACGAGCATGCTCTGCGCGATCCGCCTCGCAAGAAAACTGGTGGGATGGAA
>JAZDOG010000035.1:0-5483 GCA_043798915.1 Pseudomonadota bacterium
CCACAGTTCCCTTCCCATGGCAGACATAGCAAGTTGATTTCCACGACAGGATTCCGTACGGGTCCGTCCCTTTTCCCTTACAAAACGCGCACACCACTTCCGCCGTCCCCATCATGTCGGTCTCCTTCCCCCCGTCCTTCAGCGCATTTCGTCTCTCTACTAATCGGGACGTGTCGGGGCGACGGCCAGTGCGCGAAGCCCCTCAACCTACCCCTCACTTTCTCTTCGGTTTCCCCGGCTTTCCGACGAAGGCGCGGACCGCTTTGGCGACCGTCGTCTTTGTTTTCGGTTTCCCCGGTTTTCCGACGAAGGCGCGGACCGCTTTAGCGACCGTCGTCTTTGTTTTTACCTGTCTTTTTTTTTACGCTCGTCTGGCGCGCGGCAAAGGCTGCAAACGGCGCCGGGGCCTCCCTACTGCCTTGGGCCGTCAACAAATAATTCGGAATCGGTCCGGGAACCGAAGCGCCCTCGCTGGTTTTCTGAAGCAAAAGCCTGAACCCGTTCAAGCCGGACACTTTGGCTTTTATTTCTTGCGTAGACTTCGCCAGACTTTCGGCCAGCTTCTGCGCCATCTCTCCACGCGACACGTGAAAATCGTTTATGAGTTCGGCGACTTCACGGGAGCGATCGCGGCGGTCTTTGGCCAACCCTGCGCGCTGCGCCTTAGTCATATGGCGATACGCTTTGGTAAAATCGGTGCGTCCTTTGGCAAAATCAGCGCGTAGGGAGGCCACAAAGGTTGCCACCGCTTCGGTTGACTGGACGAGCCTCCGCCGGAGACTGCGCTGCATGCGGACATGATCCTGGCGAAATCCGTCGCACATCGTGCCCGTGTTGGCCAGTATCGTATGCACGTTGGCCGATCGACTCACACGATCAGCGACAAAACCGGACTTCAAATCCTTGGCCGTTGCCGTACGCTCCCGACCGAACGCTTGCAGCATCCTGGCCGTCTGTGCCTGACTACCGCCGACAGCCATCTTGCGCTCGCGCTGTGAGGTCACAATGCCCTGCGCCAGGGCTTCCATTTGGTCTCTCAAGTTATCCATGTGAATCCTTTCTCCTTTTCGGATGGGCATGCAGCCCATCGTGTGCCAGAAATCAAGAATAAGCTACCAATAGCCAGCCCCTACTGCCGTGGACTGGTTACTGATTCCATCAGCTTCCTCGAACCCTGCGATTGCCCCCTGAGCCGGGAGGGGCCACTCTGGTCTCTCCCGGCAGGGGACACCGACATCGCGTGGACCTTTACGCCGGCGCAGCCGCACTCGCCGTGAGTCCGATTGCCTCTGCGTACTTGAGATAGGTCTCGACCGACGCGATCACGACCCGCGCCTCGATCGACAGCAGCTCGATCCCGACTAGCGACACCTTGACCCAGGCATCAATCACAATACCCTTGTCCAGGATCCGGTCCACCACTTCGGCCAAACTCGATGAATCCGTCGACTTTTGTACCTTAGCCATTTGCTTCTCCTAATATTTTCCACCCCTCGTCATTGCCCTACATACGAAGTACGGGGCTGGGCCCTTCGTCATACTTTTGTATAAGCAACAACTGTGCCACGCGCGCGGTATTCGGGCCCTAGCAGTTAGTCTCCAGTAAAACAAACCTTAAGGAGAAAGGCGACTGCTGAAGGAAAGTTCAAGATGGCCGAATAGGGAAAACTACCTAGGGAGAGGACCCCCTATGTGGGGAGTCTTGTCCTGTGGACAACACAGCACAGATAGCGTTCATGAGCTCGTCATGGCGGAACGGCTTGGTGACAAAGGCGAAGATGAGGTCGGTGCGCAGGATGTTCTGCACGAGGCTGGCAGATGGCGTCTTCGCCTCTTCGTCGATCACCTCGTAGTCGGCCTCCTCGGAGGGGTCGCCGCCGGAGGACGCCTGCGAGACGGCCTGCGCGTAGACGGCTTGGCGAGTGCCTGCGCGGCCTCGGTCAGCGCCTCGGTGCGCGCGCGGATCTCGCCAGCGACGGTGCCGTCGAGCACCTGGCGCAGCTCCATGATCCGGCCCTCGATCGTCGAGGCGTCGGCCTGCTCGAGCTTGTCGCGGTGCGCGTTCAGCGAGAGCTCAATCTGGTAGGCCAGGCTCTCGGCGTGGTTGCGCGCGTCGGCGAGCTCGCGCAGCCGGTGTGCCTCGTCGGCGTGCGCCTCGGCCTCCTTCATCATCCGGCTGACCTCGTTCTCGGCGAGGCCCGAGCCGCTCTCGATCCGGATCTGCTGCTCGTTGTCGGTGGCGAGGTCCTTCGCGTGCACGTGGATGATCCCGTTCGCGTCTATGTCGAAGGCGACCTCGACCTGCATCAAGCCGCGCGGCGCCGGCGCGATGCCGGCGAGCTGGAACTTGCCGAGCGGCTTGTTGAAGGCGGCCATCTCCGACTCGCCCTGGAGGACGTGGATCTCCACCGAAGGCTGGTTGTCCTCGGCGGTCGTGAACGTCTTCGTCTTGTGGGTCGGGATGCTCGTGTTGCGCTCGATCAGTCTGGTGAAGACGCCGCCCTTGGTCTCGATCCCGAGCGAGAGCGGGGTGACGTCGAGCAGGAGGATGTCCTTGACCTCGCCGCGGAGGACGCCGGCCTGGATCGCGGCGCCGACGGCGACGACCTCGTCCGGGTTGACGCCCTGGTGCGGCTCCTTGCCGATCAGCTCCTTGACCTTGTCCTGGACGGCCGGCATGCGGGTCATGCCGCCGACGAGGACGACGTGGTCTATCCCGGACGGGTCGATGCCCGCGTCGGCGAGCGCCTGCTTCATCGGCCCGATAGTGCGGGCGAGCAGGCCGGCCGTCAACTCGTTCAGCTTCGCGCGCGTGAGCTGGAGGTCGAAGTCGAGGTGCTTCGGCCCCTCCTCCGAGGCGGTGATGAACGGCAGATTGATCTGCGTCGTCAGCGTCGACGAGAGCTCGATCTTCGCCTTCTCGCCGGCCGCGTAGAGGCGCTGCAGCGCCATCCGGTCGGCCGCGAGGTCGATCCCCTGGTCGCGCTTGAACTCGGCGAGCATCCAGTCGACAATCGCCTTGTCGAAGTTATCGCCGCCGAGATGGTTGTCGCCGTTCGTGGCCTTCACCTCGAAGACGCCCTTGCCGAGGTCGAGGATCGAGACGTCGAACGTGCCGCCGCCGAGGTCGAAGACGAGAATCGTCTGCTCGTGCTCCTGGTTGAGCCCGTAGGCAAGGGAGGCGGCGGTCGGCTCGTTGATGATGCGCAGGACGTTAAGGCCGGCGATCTTGCCGGCGTCCTTCGTCGCCTCGCGCTGGGCGTTGTTGAAGTAGGCCGGGACGGTGATGACGGCGCCGGTCACCGGCTCGCCGAGGTAGGCCTCGGCGTCGGCTTTCAGCTTCTGCAGGATCATCGCGCTGATCTCCGGCGGGGCGTACTGCTTGCCCTCGACCGTGACGCGCGCGTCGCCGCCGTCGCCCTTTTCGACCTGGTACGGGACGATCGTCAGCTCCTCGGAGACCTCGTCCCACCGGCGGCCCACGAAGCGCTTGATCGAGGAGATCGTGTTCTGGGGATTGTTCGCCGGCCGGTGCTTCGCGGGCGCGCCGACGAGACGCTGCCCGTCCTGCGTGAACGCGACGACGGACGGCGTCGTGCGGCCGCCCTCGGCATTCGGGATGACGCTCGGCTCGCCGCCCTCGATCACGGCCATGCAGCTGTTCGTCGTGCCGAGATCGATGCCGATGGTCTTGCCGATTGTCTTGCTCATGGTGGGTGCGCTTTGAGTCTTAGTTGGCACGAGCTAATACCGCTCCCTTATCATCTACGATAAAAGCTTTCTCGACCTCCTCCTTGACGAAGGAGTATTCACTTTGCTTTCTCCGCTCTCCAAAGTTCTGAAAGCTCCGACAATACGCACTCACAATCTCGTATGCCGCCACCACGTCTTTGCAGCGTTCCGCCGCCTGCGGATTATCAGGGTTCCTGTCGGGATGATGGGTCAGGATTAACTTTCGATAGGAGGATTTTATTTGCTCCCAAGAAGCCTTCTCCGGCAATTGCATGGTTTTCCGCGCCTTATCCACCAGCGCGAAGTTTCCTTGGTTCAACTCGATATCGACAAAACTATAAGCCGGCAGAGGACCTATGTAGCGAAAGCTCAGAGTGCCTTCATATTTCGTCCCCAGAAAGTCCATCGCTTCATCAAACAGCGCCTCCTTTTCCCTTTCCACCAGGTAACTCCGGTTCAAAATCATTGCTTCCGCTTTGCGCGGTCCCTCCGAGAAATCCCTGGCGAACGGGGAGAGCTTGTCATGCATGGCTTCGACGAGCTTTTTTCTTGTCACCTCAGCCGCTTCGAAGAGCATCCTTCCTGTCTGCACAGGATCCGCACTAACCAGTTCGGGATTGTCTCGCGCAATCTCCTGAAGGATCTTGGGCAGATCCCAAGATGCCTGGACAACAAGCTCCACTTTCCCCTTCAGTCTATCAAGGTAGGTTCTCAGTTGAATGTACACCCGCTCCAGAACCCCCTCAACCTCTTCCTTATCCCTTGCTGTGAAGCCGAATCTTAGAGGCAGCATCCCGCTCCGGCGGGACTGTTCCAGGAGAAAGAAATTCACCTGTTGATACCTCAGCAGGTCTGCCTTCAGGCTCTCTTCCTTTTGTGCAGACGAAGCTTCGCCCGACACGTCGGGGTCGAACCTGCCGGCGTCGATGGAACTGACAACAGCAGCAAGGTCTCGATAGCAGACAGTTTCGAGGGGCGCAGCGTCGATCCCGCCAGTGCGGGACTCAGCGAAAGGCGGACTCTCTCTCCCTTTGTTTTCGATCACCGCATAAATGAATGTTTTCTCTTGCATGCAAGTTTCTCAGTGTGGATCTTGCTCTATGGGCAATACCGCATGGATCGCGTTCCGGATCTCGTCATGGCGGAACGGCTTGGCGACAAAGGCGGAAACGAGGCCGGTGCGCAGGGTTTCCTGCACCAGGCTATCGTCCTTATAGAAATAGCCGGAGACGAGAATCAACGGCGCGACGCAGGATGTTTCGGCCCGAATCCGTCTGGCGAGATCCACCCCTTCGATGTCCGACAGCTTGGCATCGATCAGGATGAGGTGACACGCCGGCTCCGACTCCTTGAGCCACCGGAGCGCCTCAGTCCCGCTCTCCACCGTCACCACCGTGAACCGATCCTCCAGCAAGAGCGTCTCCAACGCCCAACACACATCGGGCTCGTCGTCCACGACCAGCGCGGTCAGGCTTTCAGCCATCAGCGTTCACCCCCGAATAGCCGCCAGAGGCAGGCGGACGGTAAGCGTGCTGCCCCGTCCCTCCTCACTGTCCACCTCAATGACGCCCCCGTGCTGCGTCACGATCGTGTAGCAGATGGATAGCCCTAACCCGGTGCCTTTGCCGACCGGCTGGGTCGTGAAGAAAGGGTCGAACACTTTGCTCAGGTTAGATGTCGGAATCCCGCAGCCCGTATCGGACACGCATACCACCGCTTCGGCAGCCTCTCGCCGGACCGCGATCACGATA
>JAZDOG010000040.1:0-29978 GCA_043798915.1 Pseudomonadota bacterium
TGACAATTTACGGCAAGCATTTTCCCCTCCTTTGTAAGGAGGGGATAGGGGAGGTAGATCAGCATTGAAACGGCGGTCTACCCCACCCTGACCCTCCCCTTACAAAGGGGAGGGAAACGTCACTATATTATGCAGTCATCACTAAAGGGATTAATAAAAATGAAATTCTCTATAGGGTATAATCATGACATTAAATTATTGGATCTGCTGGATGTTTATAAAGATAATATCGAGGCCCTTTATTTTCCAATACCCCGCCAATACCTAGGTTCTGGGAGGCATATTCCTCAAAAAAATGGTTATTTAAATGAAATCCCAGAGATAATTAAAAAATGCGCCTCGTTAAACATAAAATCTCAGCTGCTATTAAATGCAACATGTGAAGGAGAATCGGGACTGGAGAAAAATTTCTTTTCAAAAATTATTGATTATATGCAAGGACTGAAAGATTTAGGATTAAAAAGCGCAATCGTTACGAATCCTGCCTATATCTCCGAGATAAAGGAGCAAATTAAAGAAATTGAAGTGGAATCATCTGTCAATTGTTATGTTAAAACAGTGGAACACGCTTTATATCTTAAAGACTTGGGCATAGACATCCTGACTATTGATAGGGATATAAATCGAGACATATCTTTGATTAAGGAAATCAAAGATAAAACGGGGCTTAAAATAAGGCTGATGCTTAATGAAGGATGTTTAAGGAATTGTCCCTTTAGAAAAATGCATTTTAATTTTATAGCACACACAAAGCCAAAATCCAAAGCTGAGATGATAGGTGGAATTTTTTTTGAGAAGTGGTGCATGAAAATTTTATCCCAAAACCCCGCAAAGATTTTCAGCGTTCCGTTTATTCCGCCGGATGCTTTAAAATATTATACCCGATTTGTAGACTATTTTAAAATTTCATGCCGGGATTCTCGCACTTCTCAAATTGAATTTCGTTTAAAAGCGTATATAAGTCAAAATTTCAACGGCAATCTGCTGTCATTGTTGGACTGTTCAGGCCTTGCCCCATATTTCAGATACATTGATTCAAGGGTGCTCAATGAAGGTAATTTTTTTAAAAGAATGCTTGAATGCACTGGCAACTGTGACGAATGCAATTATTGTCGTAAATTAGTAAACAGGGCAGTTATAACTGACAGCTGTTTTTTAGATCCGACTCATCCCATTAGAATTAAAGAAAGTGAAAAGGCTGTAAAGATATACCGAAGGATTTTAAAAACTTTTCCATTTGAAGGCGCTATTTATCTGGGTTTAACCAGAGCCTACTTTAGGCTCAAGAACTATGGAGAAGCAATCAAAAAAGCAAAGAAGGTAATCGAATTGGATTATAAAGATAAAGAAGGTAATATCCATTTTCTTTTGGGTTTTTGTTATGAGAAAACCAAACAATATAAGAAGGCAATCGGGGAACTTAAAAAAGCGCAGAGAATAAGCCCTCAAGAGCCTCAGGTAAATTTCTCTCTTTCTAATTGCCACAGAAATATTAATCAAATAGAACAATCCAATAAAGAATTAGAGAAAGGGTTTTTAAAATTTAAGAAATCTAAACAAATGTCCAATTCTTAAAAGTAAAAATTCAACATGAAGAATTTCAAGTTAGCCTCCCGCATTGAAAAAAAGAACAGAACGATCGTTCGCGTCCAGGATGTGCAGGTGGGCGTTGGTTTTATTATTATCGCGGGCCCCTGCAGCGTGGAAAATGAAAAGCAGATGATCCAAACGGCCCAGAAAGTAAAAGAGGCTGGCGCAAATATGCTGCGGGGCGGCGCATTCAAGCCCCGCACTTCGCCGTATGATTTTCAAGGCCTTGGCATCAAGGGATTAAAAATTCTGGGAAAGGCAAAGAAGGAAACCGGTTTGCCAATCGTCACCGAGGTCATGGATGCCAGGGACGTCTCCTGGGTGTATGAATATGCAGATGTGCTTCAAATTGGTTCACGCAATATGCAAAATTTTACATTATTGAGAGAGGTGGGAAAGCTGGATAAACCTGTTCTCCTGAAGAGGGGGATGTATTCTACGCTTGAGGAGTGGCTGGGTTCAGCAGAATATATATTATCAGAGGGAAATCCAGATGTCATATTGTGTGAGAGGGGCATTCGGACGCATGAGACCTATACGAGAAGCACCCTGGATTTGAGCATCGTTCCGTCTTTGAAAGAGGTTACCCATCTTCCTGTCATTGTTGACCCATCGCACAGCACGGGGCGACGCAGCCTTGTGGAGCCGATGAGCCTTGCAGCGGTCGCCGCAGGGGCGGATGGCCTCATCGTAGAGGTTCACCCCAATCCGGGCAAAGCCTTGAGCGACAAAGAACAACAAATAACACCCGCCATGTTCTCTTCGCTGGCTCAAAAAATAACGACCCTTCATTCCTGTATGGTAGAGATGAACGGCAACACGAAAAAAGGAAAGATCAAACATGCAGTCGATTGAAATCCGCGGAACAACCGGCGGTTCAAAAATCCTTATAGGTGAGTCATTTAAAAATCTGGGCGCCTATGTCGGTACGCGAAGATCCATCATCATTACCGATTCCAACATATTGCATTGTTACCACAAAGATTTTTCTCCCTACGAGATAATAGAGACGGGATCGGGTGAGAGCATAAAGAACCTCCGTACGGTGGAACACATATATCATAAGCTCATTGAATGTAATGCGGATCGATCCTCCTTTATCATCGGCGTCGGCGGAGGAGTAGTCTGTGATATCACAGGATTTGTCGCATCAACTTTTTTAAGGGGGATAGATTTTGGTTTTGTGCCCACGACGCTTCTCTCACAGGTCGATGCAAGCATAGGCGGGAAAAATGGCGTAAATATTGACGGCTATAAGAATTTAGTTGGCGTTTTCAATCAACCTGAGTTTGTTCTATGTGACATCTCTTTTCTGAATACCCTTTTCGCAGACGAAGTTCTCAATGGTTTAGCAGAGATTGTGAAATGCGCCGTGGTAGGCGACGCTCGTCTATTCAATTTTTTAGAACATAATTATCACGAGGTTCTGAATCTTGATCGAAAAATAATGGAACGCCTGGTGTTCGATGCTGTAGCCTTTAAGGCATCCATCGTAAACAATGACGAGAAGGACAACAATGAAAGGATAAAATTGAATTTCGGCCATACTTTTGGTCACGCCATCGAAAAAACGGAAGGCATCCCGCATGGCCGCGCGGTAAGCATCGGGATGGCCATCGCCACAAAGCTTTCCGTTATGCGCAACCTGCTGGAACCATCCGCTGCGAACAGGATTGAAACGCTTCTTCTGTCGCTGGGATTACCCATAGAATTTAATTCAGACAAAGATCAAATCAAGGATGCCATCAGAAAAGACAAGAAACACAGGGGCAATTCTATTGCAGTCGTTCTCTTAAAGGGGCTTGGCGAAGCCGTCATAGAAGAAATATCGATCACAGATATGGAGGCGGTTATCGATGATATGCGTTAGCATCTCAACAGCCGGTTTCAAATCATGCATGAAATCCCTGCGGGACGCGGAACTGGCTGAGATCAGGTTGGATAAGGTTGGTCTCTCTGATGAAGAAATCAATAAACTCTTTTCCTTGCCGTTGAAGACGATCGCCACGTGCCGTCCGAGCGCGCTTTCCTCCGTAAAAAGAATGGAGCGCCTCAAAAAAGCCATTTATGCTGGTGCTCATTACATCGACATTGAACTTGAGGCCTCCAATAGTTACAAAGCTGAATTGTTGCGGGCAGCAAGAAATCACGGCTGCAAAGTCATCATCTCTCACCATGATAATGACAAGACACCAGGCAGAACATGTTTAAAATCTATCGTAGACCGATGCTTTGATTCAGGCGCAGACATCGCAAAAGTAGCTTGTTTTTCAAGATCCCGTGCGGACAACGCGAGAATTCTTTCGCTTTACGATGACGATCGAAACATCATAGCTCTAGGACTTGGGAGCATAGGGCAATTTACAAGGGTGGCTGCAATTTTATTGGGCGCGCCATTTACGTATGCCTCGCCAGCTAAAGGAATGGAAACCGCAGCGGGCCAGCTGGATAAAAAAACTTTATCGAAGATTCTGGAGAATTTGAAAAGTGTCTAAAACGAACATTTATGCCGTAGCAGGCACGCCCGTGCTTCATAGCAAAAGCCCTGCCATATTTAATGCATTATTTAATGCTCATGCTGTTGATGCAATATATACGCGCATCGCCGCCCGTTCAGCGGATGAGGCCATTTATCTTTTCAGGGAAATTGGTCTGGCTGGAATGAACGTCACTTCGCCATTTAAAGTGGAGATCGCATCGCATCTCGACTTCATCGATCCCGAGGCTTCCTCCATAGGGGCTGTCAATACAATACTGAATAAAGACGGGGCGCTCTGTGGCTATAATACCGATCATATAGGTGTCGTTAAGTCTCTGCTGAAAAATGGTGTAAATATAGCCGGCGCCAAGTGTATCGTTCTCGGCGCCGGAGGAGCTGGAAGAGCCGCGGCCTACGGCCTCTTAAAATATGGCGCAGATGTCATAATGATCAACAGAACGTTCGATAAAGCCAAAAGAGCAGCATCTGCTTTAGGTTGTCGGGCTGAAAAATATGAAACATTGAAGAAGTTTATAGAACAGGCGGATGTGCTTGTCTCTGCTGTCCCCACCGGCACCTGCTCCATAAACGCGGCTTCCCTTAAGAAAGAGCTCGTCGTGCTCGATGCAAATTATCTGCCTCCGTCCTTTTCTGAAGGGACGTCGGGCAGTAAAATCTTCCGCATCGGTGGTGAGGAATGGCTCGTTCAACAGGCCATTCCGTCATATAAATATTTCACTGGTCTCGATCCCGATGAACATCTTATGAGCGAAGCAGCATCACTGCCGACTCGTCCAAAAGGAAGCAATATATCCTTAATCGGTTTTATGTGTTCCGGCAAAAGCAGCGTCGGAACGTGTCTTTCACAAATATTGCGTTTGGAGCATATCGACACAGACGATTACATCCAGCAGGCCTCAGGCAAAGCAATTCGAAACATCATCGATTCAGAGGGTGAGAACAGTTTCAGGCTCCTAGAGAAAAAGGCGATTCTGCAGCTGAACAAGCGCTGCAGCACGGTCTTGTCGTGCGGAGGCGGCGCTGTTATCGATAGTCGCAACAGATCAGTTCTCAGGGATAACTCTTTGGTAGTATGGCTTTATTCTTCACCTGAATCGATTGTGACAAGGCTTGATGGGGGATCGAGACCTCTCTTGGACGGCATCAATCCCATCCACAAGGCAAAATCAATGCTGAAAGACAGACTTGCATTTTACGCCGATGCTGCAGATATTATCGTGGCAAGCGATGGAATGAGCCCAAAAGAGATTGCCGATAGAATACATGAGGAAATCAGTTCTGCCTTCAAAAATATCTGGAATTATTAAGGCGCCGGCGTCCAAGAGCATGACGCAGCGTGCGATCGCTGCCGCATTTCTATCCAAAGAAGGGACCGCAATATTAAATCCTTCGTTCTGCACTGACGCGATTTCCGCGATGCACATGGCTGAAGGCCTTGGAGCTGTAATTGAGAAAACCCCGGAAAGGATTATTGTAAGGCGCGGGTCAGAATCCCATTTAAGCAGACTGGATTGTGGCGAATCTGGTTTTTGCGTCAGGATGTTCTCACCGATCGCAGCTCTTTTTGACAAAGAGATCACACTCTCCGGAGCAAAATCGCTTGCGGGAAGGCCTCATAAAATGATCGAAGCCCCGCTTCGGGAACTTGGCGCCGAGTGTTCCACTCGTGATGGTCATCTGCCGATTCAAATAAAGGGTCCGATTCGAGGTGGAGTGGCTCACGTAGACGGCTCAATTACTTCACAATTTCTTTCGGGGCTGCTCATCGCGCTTCCGGTAATAGCTGACGACACTGAAATTATCGTATCGAATCTCAAAAGCAAGCCATACATCGACATGACTTTGTCTGTGCTGGACAAATTTGGCATCGCCGTCGAGCACTCAGGCTACGAGCGTTTTTTCATAAAAGGCCGCCAGAGCTATTGTGCTGAAGAATACGCAGTCGAAGGCGACTGGAGCGGTTCGGCCTTCATGATGGTCGCTGGGGCAATAGGTGGAAGCGTTGAAATTACCGGGCTAGACATCACTTCCAGTCAAGGCGACGTAGCTGTATTGGATATCTTAAATGCCTGTGGTGCTGGCATCAACATCGGCACTGGGAGCATAACAGTATCAAAAGCAAATCTTCACTCCTTTAGATTTGATGCGGCTGAGCATCCTGACCTTGTTTTGCCCCTCGCAATTTTAGCCTGCAATTGCGGTGGAATCAGTTATATTACAGGCTTGGAGCGATTGCAGCACAAAGAGAGCGACAGGGCTTTATGCTTATATCGCGGGCTTTCGAAATTGGGCGCCGATATAATCCTCAGAAACGATTGCATGGAAATTAACGGCAGCAAATTGACAGGCGGTTATTTTGACCCTTGCGGCGATCATAGACTTGTGATGGCCGCGGCTGTGGCCGCGATTGCTTCGAAGGAAAGAGTGGTTATCGATCAGTGCGAATGCGTATCAAAGTCTTATCCAGATTTCTTTGAGGATATCATCGGCATAGGAGTAAATATCCATGAATAGCTTTGGAAGGCTTTTCAGAATCAGCGTCTATGGCGAATCTCATGGACAATCCGTGGGTGTCGTAATCGACGGATGTCCTGCCGGAATCCCGCTCTCGGAAAAAGATTTTGAAAAAGATCTCATGGAACGGCGATCCGGAGCAAGAGGCACCTCCACGCGCAGGGAGCCTGATAAACCGATTATTATGAGCGGCCTCTTCCGTGGGAGGACGACAGGCGCTCCGCTCACAGTGCATTTTAGAAATACTGATGTCGATTCGAAAACTTATAAATCCGTAAGGGACATTCCAAGGCCCGGACATGCTGATTATGTGGCTGTGAAAAAATATGGCGGATTCAATGACCACAGAGGCGGGGGTCATTTTTCCGGAAGAATGACCTTGGGGCTCGTGGCATCAGGCGTGGTTGCAAAGAAGCTGATCCTTCCGATGAAAGTGCGCGCACATCTGGTTGAAGCAGGGGGAGACGCCAATATAGCGCAAGCTGTTGAATGCGCTCTTAGTAGTGAGGATTCAATAGGCGGAATCATCGAGTGCATTGTCATTGATGTGCTTCCGAAACTCGGCGAACCTTTTTTTGATTCCGTCGAATCGCTTGTAAGCCATGCGATGTTTTCGGTTCCCGGAGTGAAGGGAATCGAGTTCGGGGCCGGTTTTGCATCGGCTCGAATGCGCGGAAGCGAGTATAATGACCCCATTATCAGCGCTCGCGGAAAAACGAAAACCAACAATTGCGGCGGTATAAATGGGGGTATTACAAATGGAAACGACCTTTTGCTCAGGGTTGCTGTAAGACCCCCATCGAGCATAGGGGCTATCCAGCATACATATGACTTCGTGAAGAAGAAGCGGGTTCGAGTATCAATACCGGGAAGGCATGATGCATGCATCGCACTGAGGATGCCGGTGATTGTTGAGTCCGTAGTCTCTGTCGTGCTCGCGGATTTGTGCCTCCTTGACCAACAGCTGTCACGCGTGACGAGGTAACCCATGAACCTGGCCGAAATCAGAAAGGAAATCGACCACGTCGATTTAAGGATTCTGAAGCTGCTCAATGAAAGAATGGAACGCGTGCTGATCGCGAATAAATTCAAGGCCGCCATCGACGACCCCAATAGAGAGAAAAACATCCTGGATGGAGTGAGAAGGCATTCAGGAATGATCCTTGAGCCTCGTTCATGTGAAATATTATTTAAGGAAATAATGAAAATAAGCAAAAGGCTTCAAGCAAAAGATCATCGCTTAATTGCCTTTCGAGGCGAACATGGGAACTATAATGAGCTGGCAGCGACACAGTGGAAAGACAATCTTATTCCAATTCCGTGCCGGGAATACGAGGATGTGTTTGAAGGCATCAGCTCAATGTATTACGATTATGGAATTGTGCCGATGGAGAACACGCTCGATGGGTATGTTGGCCCTTCCGTCGATCTTCTGATGGGCACAAATCTCTTTGCGGCTGACTCCGTTCAAATGCCAATACATCACTGTCTTCTTGCTATCCCCGGAACTGACCATCGTGAAATCAGAATTGTTTATTCACACCCTCACATACTTTCGCAGTGCAGGCGTTTTTTGAGCAGGAACAAGCTTGTTCCAAAACCTTATCATGACTCTGGAGCTGCGGCAAAATGGCTTGCGGAGGAGGCCCCCGGAGATTCCGCCGTCATTTCGAGCAAATTTGCGGCAAATCTCTACAACCTGGAAATCCTCAAGGAGAACATTGAAGATATCAAAGCGAATAAGACGAGGTTCCTGGTGTTCAGTCGAAATAAAAATCAAAAACCCAATTCCAAAAACAGCATCATCATATCGACAGATGACAAGACCACAACGCTTTTGAGGATATTGGAATGCTTCGTCAAAGAGGGCGTCAATCTCACAAGTGTTGAGTCAATACCGAGGCAATTGGGCAAGCATACGTTCATGCTCGATTTCATCGATTCGGGGAAAGACGGGAAGGTTTCAAAAGTGATAAATCGTGTTAAAAAGATGACGATCGATTTTAAATATTTAGGCAGCTATAATGAAGTCGAGGTCGTTGAATCGAATTAGCACTAATTGGGGCCAGGGGGCAGGATGAAAAAAGCGATCAAGGCAGGCCTCATATTCGTCATCCTGTGTCTGTTGTCTCCCATTCCAGCCAGAGGCCAGGGCAGGACGATCTACCGCATAACCCTCGAAGACGACATCATAAACCCGGTCACCTCCGAGTACATCACCACATCCATCGAGAGGGCCGAGCGCGACGGCGCCCTCTGCCTCATCATCGAGCTCGACACGCCAGGCGGGCTTCTGACCTCCACGCGCACGATCGTGAAGGGCATCATGAACGCGCGCGTCCCCGTCGTCGTCTACGTGGCGCCGAAGGGCGCGAGGGCCGGCTCCGCGGGCGTATTCATCACGCTCGCCGCAAATATCGCGGCGATGGCGCCGGGGACAAACATAGGCGCGGCGCACCCGGTGGAAATCGAGGAGCGCCGTTCGACCGGGGATTCGCTCGAAGATATTCTGGGCAGGATATTCCAGAAGGACGCCAAGGAGAAGAAGAAGGCCGCGAAGGCAGCCGCCGCTCAGCCGATGGAACAGAAGATCCTCAACGACACAAAGGCATGGGCCGAGGCGATCGCCCGCGAGCGCGGGAGAAATGCGGCATGGGCCTCGTCGGCCGTCACCGAGAGCGTCTCCGTCGCTGATGCCGAGGCATTGAAACTCGGGATCATCGACATCGTCGCGGCCGACACGGCCGACCTCGTCGCAAAACTCGACGGGCGGAAGGTGAAGATGGCGGAAGGCACCGCCACGATCGAGACCCGCAATGCCACCATCGTCGACATCCCGAAGAATTTCCGCCTCCGCTGGCTCTCGGCCCTCGCGCATCCGAACATCGCCTATATCCTGATGATGCTTGGGTTCTACGGCCTGCTCTTCGAATTCACCCACCCGGGCATCGCGTTCCCCGGCATCGCCGGGGCGGTCTCGCTCATCCTCGCGTTCTTCGGCCTCCAGGTGCTGCCCACGAACTACGCCGGCGTGGCGCTCATCGTGCTCGCGATCGCGATGTTCATCGCGGAGATAAAGGTCGCGAGCTACGGCCTGCTCACCGTCGGAGGAGTCATCACCCTCTTCCTTGGCTCGCTCATCCTCTTCTCGTCGCCCTACGACTTCATGCGCGTCTCGATTCCGATCGCGCTGGCCTTCACTCTCGCGACGCTTGCGGTCGCGTCTTTTCTGGTCTTCATCGTCGTCCGGTCCAGAAAGCGGCGCGTCGTCACCGGCCTCGAGGGTATCGTGGGAGAACGCGGCGGGGTCAAGAGCTGGAAGGACGGCAATGGCAAGGTCTTTGTCCACGGCGAGCTGTGGGACGCCACATCAAACGAGACACTTGCAGTCGGTACCAATATCGAAGTAGTTTCGGTTCAAGGGATGACAGTTGTTGTAAAACCAAGTACTCAGAATTTCAACTGAAGGAGGTCCTATGCCGTCACCGATGATGATTTTTGTGGGTTTCATCGTTCTCTATCTCCTCTCGTGCGTGAAGATCCTCAAGGAATACGAGCGCGGCGTCATCTTCCGGCTGGGGAGGCTCCTCTCGAAACCCAAGGGGCCCGGGATTATCTTCGTCTTCAAGCCAGTGGACAAGATGGTCCGCATCTCGCTGCGCCTGGTCGCGTTCGACGTCCCGCCTCAGGACATCATCACGAAGGACAACGTCTCGGTGAAGGTGAGCGCAGTCATATACTTCAGGGTGATGGACGCCAACAAGGCAGTGACGGACGTCGAGGACTTCGGCTTCGCGACGAGCCAGATGGCGCAGACGACACTGAGGAGTGTCATCGGGCAGAGGGAGTTGGACGACCTCCTCTCCGAGCGCGACAAGATCAACGCACAGATACAGGAGATCCTCGACAAGCAGACCGAGCCGTGGGGGATCAAGGTGTCGAACGTCGAGGTGAAGAACGTCGATATCACCGAAGAGCTCAAACGCGCGATGGCGAGACAGGCAGAGGCCGAGCGCGAGAGGAGGGCAAAGGTGATCAACGCCGAGGGCGAATTTCAGGCCGCGGCAAAGCTCGTCGAGGCGGCAAAACTTATCGAAGTCCACCCGGTGGCACTGACGATGCGCTATCTGCAGACGCTCGTCGAGATCTCGAGCGAGAACAACACGACCACGCTCTTTCCCATCCCGATCGATTTCATCAAACCGTTTATGGAGAAGCTGCAGCAGAAGTAGCGCATTCAAAAACTCTCCCTCCCTTGATGGGAGGGAGTCAGAGGGAGGGTGACCTTGCAACATTCTTTCACCCGGTCTTCATCGCCCCCCTCACCCTGACCCTCTCCCACGAGGGGAGAGGGAAAAGAGTTGCATGCACCTGAATAGTCACTTTATTTGCATGGTTTCCACGGCAGATTGTAGCACGTGGTCTTTTTCCGCTCGACCTTGCCCGTCGCGGGGTCGCAGTAGAATTGGCCTTCCCTCGGCTCGTAGCATTTTTTGGTCGCCTTGTCCCTGCCGTACTTGCAGCCGCTCTTTCGGATATCACCCATGTTGCAGCTCAAGTTTGCGCCTTTCTTTTTCCCCTTCTCGGCCCCCTGCCTCGATTCGCTCGATGGTGCCTTGACCGCCCACAGCTCAGCCAGACCCAGCCGACATCCGCTGAAACTAAGCTGGATCAAAAGAGCCGCCACAACAAAAATCACAAGCGATATGACAATCTTCATGTTCGCCCCCCCCTCACCCTGACCCTCTCCCACGAGGGGAGAGGGAAAAGAGGTGTATGAATAGTTCTTATGCCCTCTTCTGCACCGACATGACTACGAACGAGCCATGTTTTCGAAGGATTTCGGGGATGAGTCTCAGCTGTTCGAGCGTGCGCCGCGCGATCCTCTTCCCGTATCTGCGGTCCACCTCCTCCGCGCGGCTCTCATAGACGGCCAGCGAATGCTCCCACGTCTTCATGGTATCGTCGATTATGTCCATCTTCCTGCTGATCGTGAATCCGTTCGCCTCAAATATGGCCGGCCAGTCGGTGACGAGTTCCGCGCCCTCATGATAGAGGATGGCCCTCATCGCCCGCTCCTCATCCCGCGCCGGCTTTCCGGTGAAAACGAGGTCGGAGAATCCGACGGAGCCGCCTGCTTTGAGCACCCTGCGCATCTCGCATACGAGCCTCGCCTTCTGCGCGTCGGTCACGCAGATGTCTCCGGCCACCTCAAGACAGACTATGGAATCGAACGAACCGTCGGCGAAATCGAGGTCGAGCGCATTGCCCTTCATGACATCGATGCTGCGGCTAAGCCCGTGTTCCTCGACGTGCGCCCTGCCCTGCCTCACCTGTTCGGCGCTGATGTTGACGCACGCGAGGCGGCAGCCGTGCATTCGCGCCATCCTGATCGCGGGCGCGCATATGCCGCAGCCCAGATCAAGGACCCGTTTGTCCGAAGATAACCCCGCCATCTCCGCGACGATGTCCGTGTGGTTTGCGAGGGCCTGGTCGAGGTTCTCGGCGCCGCTCTTGTAATAGCCGAAGTGAAAGTTGTCGCCATAGAACATGCGCGCATCGTCGGTGATGAGATCGAAATAGGCGCCGACGCTTGCGTTGGTGCGGCGTCCAAGTGTCAAAAGCGGCAGGCTCATCCTGATGGCCGCAGCGACCTTCCGCGCGCACCCGGAGAGCCCGGATTCGCGCCAGGTCTCCGTAAGAAAACCGCCGCCAGCTGCAAGGACCTTCTCTTTCCGCATAATTCTTTATCTCCAATCAGGGACAGGCGCCGTGCCTTAGTCCGCCCGCCCGCAAATGTACATAGGCAAGTTATAACCGGTCATACAGCCTCTAGCCCTTGGCTTTCAACAAAAATGCGCATACACTGGAGCCCATTATAATTATTCAGGCGCATGTGTCTCTTTTCCCTCTCCCTTGAGGGGAGAGGGTCAGGGAGAGGGTGGCAATGGCAACCGGGTGAAAGAAATTCGCAGGGTCACCCTCCCTCCGACTCCCTCCCATCAAGGGAGGGAGGATATTGAAAAACGCGCTGCCGAATAGTTACAAGCGCAGGAGGCACGCATGATATTCCGGAACAAGACGAAGATTATCGCCACGATCGGCCCGGCGAGCAACGGCCTGCCCGTGCTCCGCTCCATGCTCCGCGCAGGCGCAGACATCCTTCGCATAAACGGCGCGCACGGAAACGCAGCCGAGCACAAAAGATCCATAGCGGCGGTCCGCGCAGCAGCCAAAGGGCTGGGCCTCACCGTCGCGGTGCTCGTCGACCTGCCCGGCCCCAAATTCAGGATAGGAAAACTCAAAAGGGAGCCGATGCGCCTCAAGAAGGGCGAGGGCGTGACGCTCCTGTGCGGCAGCGATTCTCAGAAAAACAGCAGTATCCCCATACCTCACAACATCCACCTCAGCCTGAAGGTCGGAAACCCCATATTCATGAACGACGGCGCGGTCGAACTCAGAGTCCTCAGGATAAAGGGGCGTGAAATCGAATGCAGCGTGAAGGCGGGCGGCGAAATCAGCTCGCACAAGGGGATCAACCTCCCGGGGACGAAGCTCTCCGTCCCCTCCCTCACCGCAAGGGACAAGCGGATATTGCGCTTCGCGATCAGGGAGAAAGTCGATTACGTCGCGCTTTCGTTCGTGCGGTCGGCGAAGGACATGGTCGCGCTGAGAAGAATGCTGAAACGCAGCGCGCCGCACATCGGGATCATCGCGAAGATCGAAAAACCCGAGGCGCTCAAGGATATGGACGCGATCATCGCCGCCTCCGACGCCATAATGGTCGCGAGGGGCGATCTCGGGATCGAGGTGCCGTTCGACAGGCTCCCCGGCATCCAGAGGGACATACTCGCCAGATGCCTCCGGGCCGGAAAGCCTTCCATCACCGCGACGCAGATGCTCGAGTCCATGATTCTGGCCGAGAAGCCCACGCGCGCGGAGGCGACCGACGTCGCCCAGGCGGTCTGGGAGGGCTCGGACGCGGTGATGCTCTCCGCCGAGACGAGCGTGGGCATAAACCCCGCGGCCGCGGTGGAGGCCATGGCGAGGATCGCCCTCGAGGCGGAGGGCTGCATGCCGCATCTCGAATCCATGGAGTGCCATGGCAGCGCGGAGGTCCGTCAGGCTCAGGTGATAAGCCGGGCGGCCGGATTCATAGCGGAGAGCCTGAATGCCAGGGCGATTGTCGCCCCGACGCGCTCCGGGCGGACGCCCCTCTTCATCAGCAGAAACCGAGCGGCGGTTCCGGTGATCGCGCTGACCGAGGATCAGCGCACGGCCAGGCGCATGTGCCTCTACTGGGGGGTGAGCCCCATGGCGATGCCGCGCGCCTCGACGGTGGACAAGCTCCTCGCACAAGCCGAGAGGGCGGCGTTCCGCTCGGCGTTCATCAGACACGGCGACACGATAGTCATCGCGAGCGGCGCGCATGGTCAGAAGGGCGACATCACGCGCCTTGTCGAGGTGCGGCGGGTGTAGAATATCCTTGAGTTTCCGCGGGGCACTTCCTATTGTCCCCCGCCGATGATATCCCTTTTATTCAAAAAGATATTTGGCACGAAGAACGAGCGGGAATTGAAGCGCATCGACCCGCTCGTCCTACAGGTCAATTCCTTCGAGCCGCAGGTCCAGAAGCTCTCTGACGACGAACTCCGGGGCAAGACCGGGGATTTCCGCGAGAGGGTCGCAAAGGGCGAGACGCTCGCATCGCTCCTTCCGGAGGCCTTCGCCGTGGTGCGCGAGGCAGGCAAGCGAGCGCTGGGGATGCGGCACTTCGACGTCCAGCTGGTGGGCGGCGTGGTCCTCCACGAGGGCAAGATCTCCGAGATGAAAACCGGCGAGGGCAAGACGCTCGTGGCCACGCTCCCGGTCTATCTGAACGCCCTCGAGGGCAAGGG
This sequence comes from Pseudomonadota bacterium, assembly GCA_043798915.1. Lineage (GTDB taxonomy): Bacteria > UBA10199 > UBA10199 > 2-02-FULL-44-16 > JAAZCA01 > JAZDOG01. The sequence goes on from JAZDOG010000040.1 coordinate 14,503, forward strand.
CGTGCACGTCGTCACCGTGAACGACTACCTCGCCCGCCGCGACTCGCAGTGGATGGGCAGTATCTATGAGTTCCTGGGCCTCTCCGTCGGCGTCATCGTCCACGGGCTCTCCGACGAGGAGCGCCGCACCTCCTACATGGCGGACGTCACCTACGGCACCAACAACGAGTTCGGCTTCGACTACCTGCGCGACAACATGAAGTTCGACTCCGCGCAGTTCGTCCAGCGCCCCTTGAACTTCTGCATCGTCGACGAGGTCGATTCCGTCCTCATCGACGAGGCGCGCACCCCGCTCATCATCTCCGGTTCCGCCGAGCAGTCGACCGATCTCTACTACATCATCAACGGCATCATCCCCTATCTCAAGAAGGAGGCGCACTACACCATAGACGAGAAGGCCAAGACGGCGGTGCTGACCGACGAGGGCGTGGCCGACGTGGAGGGGAGGCTGAACGTACAAAACCTCTACGATCCGCAGAACATCAACATCCTCCACCACGTGAACCAGGCGCTGCGCGCGCACGCCCTCTTCACGCGCGACGTCGACTATGTGGTGAAGGACGACGAGGTGATGATCGTCGACGAGTTCACGGGGCGCCTGATGCCCGGCCGCCGCTGGAGCGACGGCCTCCACCAGGCGATCGAGGCGAAGGAAAACGTCAAGATCGAGAACGAGAACCAGACCCTCGCCACGGTCACGTTCCAGAACTTCTTCAGGATGTACAAGAAGCTCTCCGGCATGACCGGCACGGCCGACACCGAAGCCGCTGAGTTCGCCAAGATCTACAACCTGGACGTCATGGTGATTCCGCCAAACATGCAGATGATCAGGATCGACCACGCCGACGTCATCTACAAGACCGAAGAGGCGAAGTTCAATGCGGTGGTGGAGGCGGTCAAGGAGCTGCACGGGAGGGGGCAGCCGGTGCTGGTTGGCACGATCTCCATCGAGAAGTCGGAGCGCCTCTCGAAGATGATCAAGCGGCACGGCATCCCGCACCACGTCCTGAACGCCAAGCACCACGAGAAGGAAGCGGAGATCGTCGCGCAGGCGGGCCGGAAGGCCGCGGTCACGATATCCACGAACATGGCCGGCCGCGGCACCGACATCCTGCTCGGCGGAAACCCGGAGTTCCTCGCGCGCGAGAGGGCCGGAACCGAGGCGACCCCGGAGGAATACGCCAGGCTCCTCGAGGAGTTCCGCGCCAAATGCGCGGCCGAAAAGAAAGAGGTCCTCGCCGCCGGCGGCATGCATATCCTGGGCACCGAGCGGCACGAGGCCAGGCGAATCGACAACCAGCTTCGCGGCCGGTCGGGCCGCCAGGGAGACCCCGGCAGCTCGCGCTTCTATCTCTCGCTCGAGGACGACCTGCTCCGCATCTTCGGCGGCGAGAAGATATCGGGCCTCATGGAGCGCATGGGGATGCAGGAACACGAGGAGATCCAGCACCCGTGGCTCTCGCGCGCCATCGCCAACGCGCAGCGCAAGGTCGAGGGGCACAACTTCCAGATCAGAAAGAACCTCATCGAGTTCGACGACGTGATGAACCAGCAGCGCACGACCGTCTACGGCCGCAGGCGCGACATACTCACGAACGAGAGCAACAAGGACATGATCCTCGACATGATCGACCAGACGGCCACCGAGGTCATCGAGGCAAACGTGCCCGAGAAGCTCGTCGACGATTTTGAAAGCAAGCCCTTCGAAGAGGCGGTCCGCGCCCGCTTCAACATGCCGTTCTCCTTCTCGGAGGCGCCGCGCGAGATGCGCTCGCAGGAGGAAATCGGCCGCTTCCTCTACGACAGGGTCTCGGCATATTACGAAGAGCGCGAGCAGAAAAACAGCGCCGAGCTCATGCGCCGGATCGAGACGATCCTCCTGCTGCAGACGCTCGACGGGCTCTGGAAGGACCACCTCCTGTCGATGGATCATCTGAAGGAGGGCATCGGGCTCCGTGGCTACGGGCAAAAGGACCCGCTCCTCGAGTACAAGAAAGAGGGCTTCCTCCTCTTCAGGACCATGATGAACCAGTTCGTGGCCGACGTCGTCGAAAAGATATTCCGCGTGCAGGTCTCCACGGAGGAGAGCGTGGCGCGCGCCGCCGAGGCCACGCGCATGAGGGCGCCGGTCAAGGTCAGCCACAACGAGGTTTCGGCGTTCGCCGCATCCGCCCCCGAGGCCTCCCGGGGCGACTCCGACCGCCATGTGGAGACGGTGAAGCGCGACATGCCGAAGGTCGGCCGCAACGACCCCTGCCCCTGCGGCTCAGGCAAAAAATACAAGAAATGCCATGGGACTTGAATTGCCGCGAAACGGCCTTTGCCTCTCCCTTCAAGTATGCTAGAGTAAAGGGCAATTTACGGGAGGAGTTCGACCGATGGCCAGCCAACCGCCGGCAACAACAGGACAGGGCGTAAAGGGCCTTTTGCTGGGCAATGTTAACGATATAATCGGCAAGTACAGCGACATCGTGCTTGCGGTCATCATCATCGCAGTGATCGGGATGATCGTCATCCCGCTGCCCACCTGGCTCCTCGACATCCTCTTGACGATCCAGATCACGATGGCGGTGATCATCATCCTGGTCGCCCTCTACATCAACGACGCGCTCAGGATCGCCTCGTTTCCGACGATCCTCCTGATGTCCACGCTCTACAGGCTCGCGCTCAACGTGTCGACCACGCGCCTCATCCTCTCTCAGGCTGACGCCGGCGAGGTTGTCCGCGCGTTCGGGTCGTTCGTGGTCCAGGGCAACTATGTGGTAGGCGGCATCCTCTTCCTGATCATCACCCTGATCAACTTCATCGTTATCGCGAAGGGCGCAGAGAGAGTCTCCGAGGTCGGCGCCCGGTTCACACTGGACGCGATGCCAGGCAAACAGATGTCGATCGACGCCGATCTCCGAGCTGGCATCATCAACATGGAGCAGGCGCTCGAGAGGCGCTCCACCCTGCACCGCGAAAGCCAATTCTACGGCGCCATGGACGGCGCGATGAAGTTTGTGAAGGGCGACGCCATCGCCGGCATGATCATCACGCTCATCAACATCATCGGCGGTCTCATCATCGGCGCCGCGATGAGGGGGATACCTATCATCGAAGCGGTCAAGACCTATTCCCTCCTCACCATAGGCGACGGCCTCGTTCAGCAGATCCCGGCGCTCATCATCTCGGTCTCGGCAGGTATCGTGGTGACGCGCGTCGCCTCGGAGACCGAGGGCTCGAACCTCGGCCGCGACATCATCACGCAGGTCACCAACTACCCCAAGGCACTGATCATCGCCGCGGTGCTCCTGGGGCTCATGGCGATCGTCCCGGGGCTGCCCAAGGTCCCGTTCATCATCATGTCGGTCTTCGTGGGCGGAACCGCCGCGTTCCTGATCAAGTCCAAGGAGAAGGTCGTCCGCGAGATCATGGAGGCGCCCAAACAGGATGCGGTGAAGAAGGCGGTGCGAAAGCACGGCGACGTCCTCCCGTTCATCATGCCGTCCCCCATCTCGCTCGAGGTGGGCAGCGCCCTCATCCCCTTCGTGGACGACTCGCAGGACGGAGGCCGGTTCATAAACGAACTGATCCCGCTTCTGCGCCACGGCCTCTATTATGAGCTCGGCGTCAACTTCCCCGGCATCCAGGTGCGGGGGCAGACTGTCGACATGGAGGCGGAGGCCTACATCATCAACATCAACGAGGTGCCGGTCGCGCAGGGGCGCATAATGAAGGGGCACATCCTCGTGGGCGAACCGCTCGAACAGCTCTCGCTCTTCAACATCACCGGCACGGAGACGATCCACCCGATCGACGGGTCGGTCGTGACCTGGATAGCCGCGGAGCACAAGGACGTCGCCACGCAGGCCGGCTTCAGGATGTGGGACACGGCAGAGTATTTGATCCTCCACCTCTCCTACATCCTGCGCAAGCACGCGAACGAGTTCCTGGGGCTGCAGGAGATCCAGACGATGCTGACCGAGCTCGAGAAGAGCCACCCGGCGCTCGTGAAGGAATTGATACCCAAGATCATCACGCTCCTGCAGCTCTCGGAAATATTCCAGAGGCTCGTGCAGGAGGACGTGGCGATCAGGGATCTGAAGAGCATCTTCTCCACGCTCGCGCAGTGGGGCGAGATCGAGCGCGATACGCTCACGCTCACGGAGCACGTTCGCGCTGGACTCAAGCGCTACATCACGCACAAATACGCGGGGAGCCAGAACACGCTCGCGGTGTATCTGCTCGATCCGGAGATAGAGGACCTGGTCAAGAACGCGATCAGGCGCACTGAGAAGGGGAACTACCTGGCGCTCGAGCCGGAGATCACGCAGGAGATAATCGAGGCGGTGGGAAAAGAGATCGCCTCGCACCCGTTCCCGCCGGGCGCCCGGCCGCCGGTGATCCTCACGACAGCCGAGATCCGCCACTACTTCAGGAAGATCGTCGAGCTCGAGTTCCCGCAGCTCTCGGTCCTCTCCTATCAGGAGCTCTCCGAAAACCTGCGCATCCAGCCCATCGCCCGCGTGGGCCTGCCTCAGGAGATTCTCGAGGCAGCGACCGCAACGGCGTAAGAACTGAACCATCGATAAAAGCCAAAATGAAAAGGGAGGACCAATGCGGTCCTCCCTTTTCATTTTGGCGCTCCCAGCGGGATTCGAACCCGCGATCTTTGCCTTGAGAGGGCAATGTCCTAGGCCGCTAGACGATGGGAGCAACGATCTGCAAAAGCCCTCGTTGCCGGGCAGCCTCTAGCAAATCGCCAGATTACAGGCAAGCGCTAAAATCCTGATTTCCTCCCGCTCCTTTGCCTTGACCACCCCAAGAAAATCCTGTTGTCTCCCATCCATGGGGGTCCTGCGAAAAAATCACCGGTTGAGCCATGCCCTGTGGGCGCTCGCCATAGGGGTCGGCTGCGCGGCCATCGCCATTGCCATATCCCAGACACGCCTCGCCAGGAGCTGGGAGCTGCACACATACGACGCACGGATGTGGCTCGCGCAAAAGAGCCGCCCGAAGCCCCGGGACGTCGTGATGTTCTACGTCGACGAGCCGTCGCTCAGGCGGATGGAGGGCCAGGGGATAAACTGGCCGTGGCCGCGCGAACTCTATGCCTCAGCGATGAATTTCTGCAGGCTGGGCGGCGCACGCGCGGTCCTTTTCGACCTCTTCTTTTCCGAGGATTCGGTCTACGGAGTCGGCGATGATGAGGCATTCGCCTCCGGCGTGGCGAAGGGCCCGCCATCCTACTTCGTCGCATTCCTGACAAAGAACGAGACGGCCGATGATCCGCGCATTCCGGCGGTGATCCGGAAGGGCGCGGTCCCGCTTGCCCAGCCATATCCGGAGTGGATGCGCTCCTCTCGATCGCTCGCCTCCCTCCCGATCGAGCCCCTCGTCGAGGCCGCCACGGGTTTCGGAAACGCGCAGATGCCGCCGGATGAAGACGGCGTCTACAGGCGCATCCCGCTCATCGAGGGAATCGGAAGCGAGGCGATGCCCTCAATCCCCCTCAAGGTCGCCTCCGACATCAAACAGGTCCGGGCCCTTTCGTGGCCGAAAAAATTCAGCTTCATGTTCGGCGGTCAGGCGATCCCGCTGGATGGCGGCGGGCACATGATGCTCAATTATTACGGAGGAGCCGACACCTTCCCCGCCCATTCCCTGGCCGATATCCTGGTGGCCGACGCGGCGGTCGCCGCAGGGAAAAAACCGGACATCGACCCTGCGATAGTGAAGGACAAGGTGGTGATAATAGGCGTCGCGGCGCCGGGCCTCTATGACTTGAAGCCCATGCCGCTCTCGCGCGTCTACCCCGGGCCCGAGATACACGCCACGGCGATCGAAAATATCCTCACATCCGACTTCATAACGCCCGCGCACCGGACCACCACGGCGCTGATCGCGCTCTTTGCGAGCCTCGCAGCGGCCCTAGGGCTCGCATGGATGAAGCGAATGTGGGGGATCGTCCTGTTGCTCTCGCTCCTTGCGCTCTCCCTCATCGGTGGCGCGTGTTTGCTCTTCTGGCGATCGGTCTGGGTCCCGATCGTTTCGCCCGCGGGCGCGCTGGCCCTCTCCGCGTTCGCTATGTCGGTCAGGAACTTCATGACCGAGGGGAGAAAAAAGCGGGAGATCAGGCGCGCCTTCGGCCAGTACCTTTCGCCTCACATCGTCGGACAGATCGCCGAACACCCGGAGTCCCTCTCGCTGGGGGGCGCCGAACAGGAGATAACCATCTTTTTCTCCGACATCGCCGACTTCACCTCGATATCGGAAAAGATCACCCCGGCCGAGATCGTCGAAAAACTCAACGGCTACTTCTCTGGAACCACGAGGATAATACAGGCATCCGGCGGCACGCTCGACAAATACATAGGCGACGCCATCATGGCATTCTGGGGGGCGCCGCTGCCGATGGCGGACCACGCCGTACGCGCCGCCACTGCGGCGATCGACATCCAGAAGTGGCTCGCCGAAAACTCGAAGTTCACAACGCGAATCGGGATCCACACCGGACCGGCCGTGGTCGGCAATATCGGTTCGGACATAAGATTCAACTACACCGCGATAGGCGACGCCGTGAACCTCTCCTCCCGCCTCGAGGGCCTGAACAAGAAGTTCGGGACGCGGATCATCCTGAGCGAGCCGGCCTGGCTGCAGGCCTCGGCTTCGATCAGGGCGAGGAGGATCGGCCGCGTGCGCGTCAAGGGGCGAGCGGAACCGATCGGGATATATGAGCCGCTGGGGCTTGCCGGCGAGGCAAACCCAATCGACGATTCGACCATCGAGGAGTTTGCCCGGGCCTTAGGCCTCTTCGAAACGTCAAAATTTGGCGAGGCCGGGGAGATATTCGGAATGCTCGCAGCAGAGAAGGCCGATGCCGTATCGCGAAGCTACAAGCGGCTCTGCGCCGAATATACACGGAAGGCGCCCGACGGGTTCGACGGCGCCATCACATTCACGACAAAGTGATCTCCAGTTGCCTTGGGTTCAATTCGCGAGTATAAAATGCGATCAATAGAATCAGCACCGAAAGGAGATTATATGAAGAAAGGGACGTTTTTAGCAATAGCTCTCATCGCCGCAGCCGTCGCTGCGACGCCCGCCTTCGGCAGGGGCAAGGGTGGCGGAGGCGGAGGTAAAAGCGGGACGATGAGCGTGCAGGTGCGCGAGGCGATCGTCCGCACCACGCCCAATTACATGGGCGGAACCGCCGGCACATTGTCCTACGGCGCGCAGGTGAACGTCGAAGGCGAGGAAGGAAACTGGTATCGGATCGCATCTCCGGCCGGCTTTCTCCCCAAGAGCGCCCTCACATCCCACAAGGTTGCAGTGAATCCGGATTCGAAGGGTTCCGGCAGGGGCGCATCGCACGATGAGGTCGCGCTCGCCGGCAAGGGTTTCAACCCGCAGGTCGAGGCCCAGTACAAGAAGAGCAATGCCGAGGTCGCGGCCGCATACGCAATCGTCGATCGCGTCGAGCAGTTCGGCGCGGGCGAAGCGGCGGTCAAGGCCTTCCAGGCTGCGGGAAAACTGAAAGCGCGATGAGAATCCTCCCCCTTCTTTGTAAGGAGGGGCCAGGGGAGGTAGACCATGATCTACCCCACCCTGACCCTCCCCGTACACAGGGGAGGGGAATATCAACTCAGGAGACAAAACATGAAACGCCATCTCACCTGCATAATGATAGCGGCCCTCCTTTCCATCCCGGCCTCCGCTCCCGCATTCGACCTTGGCCAGGTGGTGCAGTCGGCGGTCGGCGGAATCCAGCAGGTCGCCGAGGCTTCGAAGGATATCACGCCCTCTGAAGAGCACTACATCGGCCGCGCAGTCGCGGCGGAGGTCCTGTCGAAATATCCGCTGTTCGATAATCCGGCTCTCACGAAGTATATAAACGAAGTCGGATTGCTGCTGGCTTATTCATCCGAGAGGCCATCGACGTACGGTGGATATCACTTTGCGGTGCTCGCGAGCCAAGAGCCGAATGCCTTCGCGTGCCCTGGCGGAATAATCTTCATAAACCAGGGGCTCTTGAAGCTGCTGAAAAATGAGGATCAGCTGGCCGCGATCCTTGGCCATGAGATCATGCACGTGGTGCAGAGGCATTCGATCGGCGAACTCAAGAAGGCGCAATGGACGAAGCTGGGATTCTATGCGGCCGCTGAAGTGGGCAAACAGTATTCGGCCAGCGAGGTGGGCCAGATCGTGAACCAGTTCCAGGGCGTCGTCTCCGACGTCGCAAAGAGGGTGCTCGAATCCGGCTACAGCAAGGGGGATGAGAAGAAGGCCGACGAGAGCGGCATGCGCCTTGCCTATAAGGTCGGCTACAACCCGTCGGAGGGCGTCGATTTCTTCAAGATGCTTGAGGAAAAAGACATTGGCACTTCATCCGGCCCCTTTGCCGATCATCCCAAGATCCAGGCAAGGATCAAAAACCTCGAGGGCGAGCTTGGCGGTTTGAATGACGCAGCGGCAACCGATCCGGTTCGCACGGCCAGGTTCAACGCCGTGATGGGAAGGAGATGACGGTGAGGATGCTGGCTATCAACGGCAGCCCCAGAGGACGAGGCGGCGCCACCTGGTGGGTGCTCGAGCGCTTCATCCAGGGCGTCGAGGAAGCTGGTGGAAAAGTCGAAGTCATCCAGCTCGCGGGCAAGAATATCCACCATTGCACGGGCGAGCTCAGCTGCTGGTTCAAGACGCCGGGCAAGTGCATCCACAACGATGACATGGAGGAGATACTGTCCGCGGTCGCGACAGCGAACGCCTTCATAATAGCAACCCCGGTCTACCTCGACGGCATGACCGGGCTGCTCAAGAACTGCATGGACCGCATGGTGCCAACCGTCTCCCCGCATTTCGAACTCAAGGACGGCCATCTTCGCCACGCCGCTCGAAAATTTGCCGCGCGCAGCGTCGCGCTGGTCTCCACCTGCGGATTCTTCGAGCTCGATAATTTCGGTCCCCTCGTGGCGCATGTGAAGGCGATCTGCAGGAACATGGACGCCGAGTTCGCCGGCGCCGTCCTTCGCCCCGCAGCGCCCATGATCCCGGAGATACCGACCATCCACCCGCTCTTTTTCAAGCTGCGCAGCCTGACGAAGGCCATCAGGCAGGCGGGCAAGGAATTCGTAAAGGAAGGCAGGATTTCGGATGAGATCGGGCGGGCGGTCTCGGCCGATATCGTGTCCAGGGAAAAATATTTTCAGGAAGCCAACAGCCACTTCGACAAGGTGTTGAAGAAAATCTAGGCCGCAAAAACCATTTCGACTTTAAGCCCTCCCTCGGGCCTGTTCGAGAAGATGAGCCTGACGCCGCTCGCCTCGGCTATCCTCAGACACAGATTTAGCCCCACTCCTGCGGCGGCCGACGAACTCCCCTCTTTGTTCAGCGAGAGCAGCACCGTATCGGCAAGCCCGGGCCCATCGTCTGAAATAGCGAACACCGTGCCCGATCTGCCCTGCATGAGGGAAATGATGCACCGGGATTCTGCGGGGGCGTGGTCCCTGACGTTCCTTATGAGGTTGTCGACCATCCGATAGAGGAGCCTCGGATCGGCGCGCGCCTCCACCCTTTCCGCATGCGGGCCCTCGAACAATATAGGGCGATCGAGCGTCCTCTCCCAGCTCGCCCTGTTCTCCTCCACCCACCGCGCCAGATCGATCTGCTCCGGGTTGAAGAACGGCGCCACGCCCGCGTTTTCGCCGACCCTGAGGACCGTATCCACTATCTCCGACATCCGCTGTATCTCCTCGAGCGAACTCTGGAGCACCTTTTTATAATCCTCTCCTCCGGCCCCTTCGCGCATGAGGGCCGTCTCGGCCTCACCCCTGAGGATCGTGAGCGGCGTTCGCATCTCATGCGCCACATATCTGCTCATCTTCCTGAGCTTGAGTATGGCCGTCTGCGTCCTCTCGCCCAGGAGATTGATCCCGTCTATGATCGCGCTCAGATACCGGCCCTGCTTTCCCAGCTCGAGGGGCCGCCAGTCCTCTATCTTCACCGGGTCCATCCGCTGGAGGTGCTCCGCCACGATCCCCACGGGTTTGAGCAATCGCCCCGAGAGCCACCTGGAGAGGACGACCGAAATGCCGATGAGGAGGCTCACGAGCAGAAGGCTCTGCCACCAGAGGTTCTCCACTATATCGGAATAAGCGGGGAGCGGAATCACGACCTGCAGATAATATGTTTTTCCGTTGCCCTCGCTCTCGTAGGGCATCACCAGGCTCTCATATCTCCGCCGCTCCCCCTCCATCTCGATGAAGGCCGGCTTCTCGATCGGCTTGTGGAGGACGTTAGGCAGTTTGTCGTAATCCGCTCCGGCCGTCGTGAAGAGGAGCTTTCGCGAAGAGTTGTAGATGCGGATGATCTTGTCGACGCGGTCCATCTGGAGTGCGTCCTCGACGAACCGGTTCAAATCCGAAAACTCCTCCAGCTCAGAGTAGTGCGAGATGCCGAGCGTGAGGAGGCTCGTCGCAGTGGCCTGGAGCTGCTGCCTCACAGACTCCCTGTGACTGCTGACCAGAAGCGCCCCGGTGAGCGTCGCAGAGGCAATCGTGCTCACCGCCGTCATGACCCACATGGCAACCGATATTTTGGATCGGAGCGATGACTTCATTTTTCTCCCAGCCAGTAGCCAACTCCTCTCCGGCTGTGTATGAGCGGCTTGAACTCCCGGTCGACCTTGGAGCGCAGGTTGGCGATCGTCACTTCAACCACGTTGCTCTCGGGATAGTGATCTATGTCCCACACCTCGTCCAGTATCTGCGTCTTCGGAAAGACCTGGCCCGGATTGCGAGCGAGGAGGCAGAGCATCTTGAATTCCTTGGCTGTCAGGTCGATCTTCTTCCCCTCCCGGGAGACGCGCTGCATCTCCAGATCGATCCTCAGGTTCTCGTAGATGATGAGCGTATCCCTGGCTCCAGCCGCTTCCGCCTCGCCCCTCCTCGAGAGCGCCCTGAGCCTCGCTATCAGCTCCGAGATGTGGAACGGCTTGCCGAGATAATCGTCCGCCCCTTCCGAGAGCCCTTTTACCCTCTCCTCCACCTCAGAGAGCGCGGAGAGCACGAGCACCTTCGCCTTGGGGGCAGCCTGCCGGATGTCATGGAGGGACTCGAGCGAGTCCTCGCCGCCAAGAAGGCGGTCGAGCACGATCGCATCATAATCGCCGGTCTTGAGCGAGACCAGGAGATCCGCGACCGTCGACACCGAGTCCGCGGCCATCCCCGCCGTGGTCAGGGCCTGGGTGATGAAGCTGCGCACCTTCTTTTCGTCCTCGACGACCAGTATCCTCATAACGGGCGATATATATTATCAGGAGTTTAAGGGCAAACGGTTAAAAAAAATTAATTTTCGCTTCATACTGCCTTAATCATTCGAGCATAGCTTCCCGCCTCAAGAAATGGATGGCCGGAAACGAACGTTTTTCAACCAAAGGAGGTTGTACGTATGAAGAAGATCCTCGGAGTTGCAGTGGCAGTGGCTTTCGCTTTCACGGCAGCGGCTGTGTACGCGCAGGCGCCGAAGACGACCGAGCCGACGAAGGCCCCGGTAGTCGATCAGCAGAAGACAGTGAAGACCCCCGATGCAGCAGTGAAGACCACCCCGGTAGTTGAGCAGAAGACAGTGAAGGCCAACGATGCAACAGCAACGAAGGCCCCGGAAGCGACGAAGGCCCCGGTCGCCAAGGCAGTTGATCCCAAGGCCGATTGCCTGAAGCAGTTGAACAAGACCGAGAAGAACGCTCTGGACGCTGACGTCACGAAGTGCATCGCCGACGCGAAGGCGAAGGAAATGACGAAGACGAACGAAGCGGCGAAGACGAACGAAGCGACGAAGGCCAACGAAGTAACGAAGGCGAACGAAGCGACGAAGGCCCCGGTTGTTGAGAAGAAGGCCCCGGAAGCGACGAAGGCCCCGATAGTTGCAGAGAAGAAGGTCGAGAAGAAGGTCGAGGCCACGAAGACCCCGGTCGACCAGAAGAACGCGAAGTAAGTTGATTTGAAAAGTTCACAAGAAACGCGGCATCTTCGGATGCCGCGTTTTTTTAGGAGGTATTCCATGAAACGCATCACAATCGTCGCGCTCCTCGCAATCATCGCATCATCTTCGGGAATCGCATCCGCAGCCGAGTCGGTCTCCATAGCATTGACCATGCCGCCAGGCACTGCCGCAGAGGCATGCAAGATACCCGCCTGGAAGGGCCTCACGGTAGCGTGGGGAGGAGTTACAGACAAGAGGCCTTCGCCGGAGGTGGGGCTGCAGACACAGAAGGGCAAGGAAGCAATCCCGGTCCTCGCCGAGCCGGCGCTCACGTCTGCGTTTGATTCGGCGCTCCGGACTCTCTTCTCCGCCTGCGGTATGAAGTTCGCCTCGAAAGAAACTGAAGGCGCGGTGCAGCTGTCAGCTGAAATCCGGGAGTTCTACGTCGGGGTCAAGAAGGGGCTCCTGACGGGCAAGAGCGAGGCAAAAAGCGGCATCGCATTTGTCAGCAGGCACGGAAACCAGTCGGCGACCGTGGTGGTTGGCTCCGAGATGGAGTCGAAGAAGATTCGCAGTGGAAACATAAAACAGATCACATCGACACTCAACGACCTCTTCGCCGACACGCTCAAGCAGATACCCGCTACGCAGGAGATGAGGGAATTGAAGTAAGCTGAAGGCTATCCGCCCCGCCTCTTTGCGCGCCGATGGACCAGCAACAGCACGCCCTGGACCTGTTCTGTCACCTCGCCATCGCTGAGTTCCTGCCCTGTATTTTCGAGTGTATTTTCGAGGAAGAGGCCCAACATTCGAAGTAAAGGCGCGTAAGTATCTGATTTTTAATGTCTTCCATATACATGGATTAATCCATATATATGGAACAAGCAAGTAGAATTCTTCGATTTATCCGCAACTATAGATCGTGCTCTTCATGGGTGAGACGCCGAAGAAAAACCGCGAATTTGTCCAGAAACAGCTCGAGAAAACTCCGAATGCAATCATGACATTTCGCGGACACAGCTTCAGTTTAGGCAACAGTTTTCCATCGGATATTTTTGGCAACAAAGCGAGCCATGTGCTCTTCATCCCCGGCAGTTGCGGGAGCTCCGGCAGCACTGCGGATTACATCCAGAAAAATCCCCGCACCGACCTGCGCTTCTTCGCCAACACCTCCACCGGCAAAGGACAGGTGACAAATGCCATCCTGGACGCCCTTATAGCTACGCGCAGCAAGACCCGATTTTCTGCTGTCCTCCAGAAGGCGAGTAAAGCGATCGATAGCAATGGCGGCGATATAAACACGATCAAGGCATGGAGCAACGGAGAGGCCCTTTTGGCGTACGTCAATCAGTAGGCACGCACCAGCTATCAGCCGAGACTCGCCTGCCGGAATTCGGCGGCGGGCAATTTCAGTCCGTGACAAAATGTCACGACCTCATGTAGGCGCGTGCGAGAATGGGGCCAGAAATGGGATCAAGGAGCGCCAGCACGGGCCCACCAGGACAAATACCCGAATTTCAGTTCCAATGAATGACTAAATACATTACACTACAAATACTGGATATCATTGAAAGTAGTGTAATTGCTCTTGACGGGGACTCTGGTCGTCCGTTACACTACAGTTAAGGGCTTTTAAGGAATAGTAGTGTAACCATGAACATCCTCACCTCGACACTCAAAGAAGAACTCTCAACGGCCAGACGGCTTGAGAAACGGTATTTGATGAAGATCGCCGAACTGTCTCCGGGCAGCTTCTTCGTGAGGCCGATACGAGGCGGCAAATATGCCTATCTCAACAGGAGGGAAGGGCGGAAGGTTGTTCAGCACTATCTCGGGAAGGCCACGGCTGAACTTGTGGAATCATATCGCAAGTCCAGCGCGATGAAGAAGGATTATCAGAAGAAGCTCAAGAACGTCAGGGAACAGATCAAGATGCTCGAAAGGGCCCTCCGTGGAAATACAGCATAAACTGGTGATGGATCTTCTCCGTCGGCTCTCCGCCAAGGGCATCCTCGATCACGTTCTTCTGGTTGGAAGCTGGTGCGCCCATTTTTATAAGGAATACTTCTCCAAGGTTGAATATCATTCGCTCATTCGGACCCGGGACATCGACTTCCTGCTTCCTGTCAGATTTCACATGGCAACGCCTGTGGATTTGGAGCAGCTCCTCTCGCCGCTCGGTTTTGAGGTTGAATTCTATGGCAAGGGATACATGAAACTTGAGAGCGATGATCTGGCTATTGAATTTCTCGCGCCTGAAATCGGGCCTTCCAAGGAAAAACCGCATCCAATGCCAGGACTTCATCTCAATGCACAGCCGCTGCGTCACATGATGATGCTGTGGCGCGATCCCGTGGAAGTAAGTGTCGAGGATATTCGCCTGTTGCTGCCGCACCCGGCTGATTATTCTCTGCAGAAACTCGTGGTATCAGGAAAGCGAAGAGATGCCGGCAAAAGGGCAAAGGACGTTCAATCGGCTAGTTTGGTGATCGATGCACTACTTGAAACAGGCGACGCACATAGCCTGCGCCATGCATACAAGAACCTCAGCAAGTCAGAGAAAACAACAGTCAGCCGCGCTTTGCGCCTGGCCGGGTATAAACAGCTGGATATTGAATTATCGAAAAAATAACGATCATAGCGCTGACCTTGAGTATCATTCTGAGGCATTAGCCCCTGCCTGCCGGCAGGCAGGGAAGAATCCCATGGAGTCCATGTCGGCGGGGGATTCAGAGCGCAGCTAGGAATTACAAACAAGATTTTTATTTCATTCCTTTCCGCCGCGTCTCTTCGCGCGCCGGTGGATGAGCAGCAGCACGCCGCAGACGATCAGGGCGATCGGCAGAAACGGCAGATCGATCTTCAAGAGCTGCCCCACGCCGGCCGCCACGAATATCGTGCCGATTATGAGCCAGAACATGCTCACGGAGACGCGGAGAAAGAACCTCACCATTGTCCCGCTGAGCACGATGAGGCCTATGCCGATTGAACCTACGCCGACCGGCAGTGCCTTCTTCGCCAGAATGATTATCCCCAGCCAGATGAAGAACAGCGTCCAGCCGACGGCATCGAGGGCCACCCCCAGCCTGCTCCGCCTCTGTTCCGTAGTCTCCTCAAGAATCATGGCATCCCCTTGAGTAGAAATCTGCCAAAAAGCTATCAGATTGACGCTACAGGGACAAACAATTCCTTTTGAATCCCGCCCGCCTTTATATAAGGTCCCTCCATGGCCCGGACATTCCCCAAAAACGCCGTCCTGATCTCGGTTGCCGTCCATGCCGCCCTCATAGTGCTCATAGCATTCGGAGCCTCTTTCCTTAAGGAGGCCGAGTTTCAAAGGCCCGGCGACGATGGAGAAAGCGTCGTGGATGTCTGGGTCGAGGGAAGCGACGGAGGCGGGCACACACGCAGCCTGGCTGCTCCCAAAACACTGCCCGGGAGAACTACTCCTTCAGAGGCTGGGGTGGGGAGCCGCCTCGCAAGCGGCGGGGAGGGGGTTTCCCCCTCCGAGG
>JAZDOG010000072.1:0-2361 GCA_043798915.1 Pseudomonadota bacterium
TACGCGTTGCAGATCCTCGACACGCTGACCACGCCGGAATTCCTCGCGGAGGACACGCCGGGATGGGAAGGCATCCTCAAGCACGGCATGTATCACCAGCGCAAAGGGCTGGGGGTGGACGAAAGCGTGATGTGGGGCGAATACTTCTTTCTCGAAGCATTGAGCAAGGTGAAGAATCATGAATGAAAAAGTCGCACTGATTACGGGCGCCGCTCGCGGCATCGGCCGCGCGATTGCGGTCGCACTGGCGAAAGAGAAGTGGCGCGTCGTTATCAACTATCGCGCGAATGAGGATGCGGCCAAAGAAGCGCTGAAACTCGTGGAAGGCGTCGGGGGAAAAGGCATCCTCGTTCAGGCCGATATCGCGGACGCGGCGGACCGCGCGCGGTTGGTCGCGAAGACACTGGAGGCATTTGCACGGATCGACATGCTCGTGAACAATGCTGCAATGGGGCCGCGCCGGCGGGTGGATCTGCTCGAAATGAGCGAAACCAGTTACGACGAGGTGATGGCTACGAATCTCAAGGGTCCTTTTTTCCTCACCCAGCTCGTCGTGCGCCGGATGATCGAACTCAAAACCGAAAAGGCCCGAATCATCAACATCGGCTCGATCAGCGCCTACACGAGCAGTACAAGCCGTGGCGAGTACTGCCTCTCCAAGGCCGGAATGGGGATGATGACCGCGCTTTTCGCCCACCGCCTGGCGGAGTACGGGCTCAACGTTTATGAGGTGCGTCCCGGCTTCATCCGCACCGATCTGACCAGCCCCGTATGGGAGAAATATGACCGGATGATCGCAGAAGGACTGACACCGATTGCACGCTGGGGCGAACCGGAAGAGGTGGCACGCGCGGTGGTCGCTATTGCTCAGGATTACTTCCCGCTGTCCACCGGCGAAGTCATCAACGTGGACAGCGGGTTTCATCTGCGCAGGTTGTAATCCGCATCAACCCTCTAACGCACCGTTTTCGATGATTTTTGTATTGGCAGGGGACCTTCTTAAAAAAATCCGGCGGGGAGACGGTGAGAGAGGTGAAATGAAACTCGGCATCTGCAACGAGCTGTTCGTCAACTGGCCGTGGGAGAAGATCTGCGATTTCGCAGGCGGGGTCGGCTACCAGGGCATCGAGGTGGCGCCCTTCACGCTTGCCGAGCGCGCGGAGTTGATCACGCCGCAGCAACGGGTGGAGCTGCGTGAATCGGCCGAATCGCGGGGGCTGGAGATCATCGGCCTGCACTGGCTCTTGATGAAGCCGCCGGGGCTCTACGTCACGCACCCGGATGCGGGTATCCGCAGAGAGACGGCCCGGTATTTCGTGGAGC
The DNA here is from genome assembly GCA_043798915.1 of Pseudomonadota bacterium. Taxonomy (GTDB): domain Bacteria; phylum UBA10199; class UBA10199; order 2-02-FULL-44-16; family JAAZCA01; genus JAZDOG01. The sequence continues at coordinate 1,324 of JAZDOG010000072.1, forward strand.
TCGTCAGCCTGTGCGCGGACCTGGGAGGGAAGGTGATGGTGATCGGTTCGCCGAAGCAGAGGAATCTGCTGTCCGGTGTAAAACGAGGCCAGGCGATGGGGTACGCGGCGGAAGTCTTCACGCCGTCTCTGGATCTTGCGCAAAAGCGCGGTGTGACACTGGCAATCGAGCCCCTCAGCACGCGGGAAACCGATTTCCTCATGTGCGCCTCCGACGCCGTGGAGCTGATCGAATGGATCGACCACCCCAACTTCCGTTTGCAGCTGGACGTGAAGGCCATGAGCTACGAGTACAAGCCGATCCCCCAGATCATCCGGGAGTCGGCGAAGTACCTGGCCCACTTTCACGTCAACGACCCAAACCTGCTTGGGCCCGGCATGGGTGAGATCGGCTACGAACCGATCATCGCGGCTCTGCGCGCGGCGGGATACGACGGATGGCTGTCGGTCGAGGCTTTCGATATGCAGTTCGGGGCGGAGAGGATCGCAAAGGCAAGCGTGGAGTATCTGCAAAAGGTCATCGTCTGAAATTATGTGCCGTCAGGTTTTTTCCGGTTTTATTCTTGACAAAGGACTAACATTATAATATATGAGCGGCAAATATTCGGAACCCTTATTTGTTGTCCTCGAAAAATACAAGTTTTCATAAGCGGTGGGTTGCTGCATGTTTAAATCAGTTCGTCCGGATCGTATTTCTCAGACTATCGTAGACCAGATCAAAGAAGCCATCTTTCAAAAAAAAATCAAGATAGGGGACAAATTACCCTCAGAACGGCAGATGATGGAGCAATTTGAGACCAGCCGCGTCACTGTCCGTGAAGCCCTGAAGAATTTAGAAAATTCAGGCATACTGGAAATCAGAAGAGGAACACAGGGCGGCGCCTTTGTTCGGGATCCGGATGTGAAATTTGTCAGTAGTTTCCTTCAAGACATGTTTTCCATGGGAAACATTAAGGTCTTCGATTTGACGGAAGCCCGGATGGCTATTGAGCCTTTTTCGGTGAAGATTGCCACGGAACGGATCAAGGAAGATTCTTTG
>JAZDOG010000082.1:0-2366 GCA_043798915.1 Pseudomonadota bacterium
ATTGCGCTTCGTGAACTGCAAGGCGGGAATAAAATCTAGAAATTCAATCAAAACCCATCAAGAATATCCCTGAATCAAACCCAAACCGGCTGGTACACCTCAAACCGGCGATTCTGGCTGGTTTTCAAACCGGCGCGCCCAGCCCCAGGACTCCAAGAAATAACGTAAACTTTGGAATTCCGGGGACACGAGGTTTAATAGATAAATGTGGTTACCCGATTTTTTCCTGAATATCCTCTCCCAATTTCTTGAACAGCGGCAGGTATCGCGGGATGGAGTGATAGACCCGCTCGGCGGTCTCTTCATGGTAGACGTGCGATGTGAGATTGCGCGTCTCTATCATCTCGATCCATGTGTTATCTTCGCCTATCAGGCTTACCTGAAATGCCGCCTTTATCGCGTCCCTCGGCGAATAGACCTTGAGGCCCTTCTCCTTCTCAAGGAACGCCTTCATCGCTTTCCATGCCAGCTCGAATGTGAACTCGAAGCGCTGGATGGCGGAGTCCCTCATGTATTCATCTTTCTTCTGCTGCATCACATCGTCGAGTTTGCCGACGGCATCCTGAAATTGTTTGATGACATTGGTGAGTTTATTTTTCATATAGTACCTCGATATCCCTCAGCGCGATATTTCTGAAATCCTGTGTTACGGAAGCGAAGTCAACTAATTCGATCTTCTGCAGCAAGGGGATGTCGTCGAGCTCTACTTTGATATCGTTGAGCACATGGAGGGGGATGGCCTCCGGGGATTCTATGCCGACATCGATGTCCGACCTTGCGTCCGCGGTTCCATTGGCCCTCGACCCGAACAGGAATATGCGGTAGTGGGGTAAGCCGATTTTTGAGCAAACGGCCTCCACAATCTCAGATTTCAGAGCGGCCATATCCAGTCGTCCTTGTCTCACTTTCATTTCGGCATGAGCCTATCACGCGCTCAGGAGAGCGGTCAAGAAAAGAGGGGCCGTCCACCTGAAAAACCGTGCCGAGAGAACCCTTGAGGTCAAAAGGTGTACATATTTTTTCATAAGTCATAGTATCCAACGGGATTGAATTATTGACAAATATGTACATATTATAATATAATCAGGACCTCCTCAAGGAGGCGTCCGCCATGACAAAGACGATGAGCATAACCGAGGCCCGCAAGGCCTTGATGGATCTGCCCGATGAAATGGAAAACAAGGATTTGGACGCTATCGAGGTGACTAGATGGGGGAGGAAGGTGCTCGCCATCGTTCCGTGGGAAGAATATGAGAGCATTGCTGAGACGAAGGAAATCCTGAAGGATAAGGTGGCGATGAAGGGTATAAGGTCGGGCCTCAAGGAGGCGGGTCAAGGCAAGGCCCGCGATGTCGCCGCGGTTCGCAAGCGGCTCGGCCTATGAACAAGCCCATCCTCTACAAAGTCAAAATCACCGAGTCGTGCGAGAAGGCCCTGGCAATTCTCAAGCGGCATGACAGGAGCATTGTCGATGCTCTCCTCGTGAAGGCCGAGGACCTGGCGTTTATGCCGGATAAGAAGGGCAAACCGCTCGTCGGCGCCCTCGCCGGGTTGCGCAGCCGCCGCGCTGTCGGCGGAAGATACCGCATAATCTATCGGATCGACGAAACCTCCCTGATCGTTGAGGTTATTTTTGTTGGCATCCGCAGGGAGGGCAGCGGGCAGGATGTCTACAGGCAGACAGGAAAGATGCACCGGACGCTGCCTTGACCGTGTCCCTCAAATGGTCTATCTCCTCCGTTCAGATGATCACAGGTAAGCAAAAATCGCACATGCGCTGGGCGATCGCGCTGGCGCTCGAGGGGATGGGGCGCACATCGCCCAACCCCATGGTCGGCGCGGTGATCGTCAAGAGTGACCGCATCGTCGGCGAGGGCTATCACCGCCGCGCCGGCACGCCGCATGCGGAGGTTCACGCGCTCCGGGATGCCGGGCGCGCCTCTCGCGGCGCTGAGATGTATGTCACGCTCGAGCCGTGCGCGCACGAGGGGCGCACCCCGCCGTGCGTCCCGGCGATAGTTGAGGCCGGCATCCGCCGCGTCTTCGTGGGCAGCCGCGATCCCAATCCTCTCGTCGATGGCCGCGGGATCCGCGCCCTCAAGAAAGCCGGCGTCGCGGTCGTCGAGCGGGTGCTGGAGGAGAGCTGCAGGGAGTTGAACGAGGCGTACAACAAATTCATCGTGAGCGGTGTTCCCTTCATCACGGCGAAGGTCGCCCTCTCGCTCGACGGAAAGATAGCGACTTCCAGCGGGGACTCGCGCTGGATCACCAACGAGGCGTGCCGGCTCTACGTGCACAGGCTCAGGGGGCAAGTGGACGCGGTGATGGTTGGCAGCGGCACCGTGAGGAGGGACGACCCGCGGCTC
>JAZDOG010000097.1:0-36108 GCA_043798915.1 Pseudomonadota bacterium
ACCGTGGGCTATCTCTATTTCAGGATAGCCCTCCTGATCGCCGCCCTGATGGCCGGCATGGCGCTCGGCGTCCTGTATGGAAATGCGATGATAAAAAGGACGGCCGTCGGCGCGTTTTCCCTGCGCAGATGCCATCTGGTTTTGGTGGTGACCTGCGTCCTGTTGTCCCTCGTGTTTCTGCTCCTGCCCAAAATTTCCGCGCCATGGTTATCGGAACCCCTCCTCATGCTCTGCGCGGTCGGTGCCGGTTTTGCCGGCGCTGCAGTCTTTCCGGTTTCAAACAGGATTTATTTTTCGTCCCGTCCGGATTCGCAGAGGAGGACTGGCGTGATCTACAGCGCGGACCTCGCGGGCTCCTGTTTCGGCGCGCTGCTGCCCAGCGCGATCCTCATCCCGGTCTTCGGGATATACAAGACGCTCATCTTCATCGCCCTGGCCAATCTCCTGATGCTGTCGCTCCCGATCGTCAGTCATAAAACTTTTTTCGTGACTCGTCGATAACTTGGACGTAAGAAGAAGACGAAGCACGGGGGAGCTTCCTTGGGGGAGTGTGTTGAGGAGGCCAACATGTCCGCGTTCAATATCTGTTCCATGATGCCTGAGGGATACAGGGATTTCGATTCCGCTCTTGCCGCCAAGATTGAGCTTGAAAGAAAAAGCAGAGAATCCGGCTCCAAGACCCAGAAGCTCTACCATGTGGAGTTGGAATTCTGCGACGAGTTCCTGCCGCCGACAGGAGGCCCGATCCAGACGACAGTTCCAGTTTCACGGGATAGCGTCTTCGTCATTCGCGAAGGGATTGTCGATGGCTGCACCACCTATGCGGGATATTCCGGTCCCACCGCTGAGCTCGAGGCGAGGGACTGCGCCGCCTCGCTGGCCGCCCTGACAGGAACACCATTTTCCGCAATAAGGGCGGAGAAAAGGAGCCGGTTCGATAAAAGGTTTAAGGTAATTCCGGCAACAAAATAAATTCATCGCCCACCACAAAAATTCAAAACCTTGCGAGGGGTTGCCCCGAAGCAGATGGGTTTTGAAACGAGTTACAGGAGACCGCCTATGGCTCCTTATCGCTGGGCGTCCAAGGGTGATCTGAACGCATTCTTTGCCCTGATGCTCGACAACGTCCTCAACATGGTCGTGCTGACGGCCATTCTCTCCGGCTTCGGCTACCCGACCGAATACATCTTCAAGCTCATGATCCCGGGCACCGCGCTGGGTGTCCTCGTGGGCGACGCGGTCTATACCTGGATGGCCGTGCGTCTGGCGAAGCGGACGGGGAGGGCGGACGTCACCGCGATGCCGCTGGGGCTCGACGCACCATCCACCATCGGCGTGGCGGTGGTCGTGCTCGGCCCCGTCTGGCTCCAGACGAAGGACCCGATCCTCACATGGCAGGTCGGGATGGCGACGATGGTCTTCATCGGGATCGTGAAGGTGATCTTTTCATTCATCGGCGACCGGATCCGCAGGGCGATTCCGGATGCGGGGCTCATCGGGTCGATCGCCGGCGTGGGGATCGCGCTGCTCGCGTTCCTGCAGCTCTTCCATATTTTTTCGGCTCCTGTGGTGGGCCTCATCGCGATGGGACTTGTCTTCTATACCCTCGTGGCGAGGGGACGCCTTCCGTTCGGCATCCCCGGGGCGTTTGCGGCCGTGGCCGTGGGGACGATTTTGTGGCACGCGCTGGGCCGGGCGGACCTCCTGGGCACCGCGTATCACGCGCCCAAACTTGCATTCTTCTTCGGCCTCCCCATGCCGACGCTGGGTTTCTTAGGCGGGATGCGCAGGGCGCTCGATTACCTGCCGGTCGCAATCCCGTTCGGAATACTCACGATTGTGGGCGGCATCAACGTCACCGAGAGCGCGCGCATTGCGGGGGACGACTACAAGACGAGGGACATACTGCTCACAGAGGCGATCGCCACGCTCATCGCCGGAATCTGCGGAGGGGTGTCGCAGTCGACTCCATATATCGGGCATCCCGCCTACAAGGGGATGGGCGCGCGCGCGGCCTACACGCTGGCGACCGGGATATTCATCGGACTGGGCGGGTGCCTCGGCTACGTGCAGTTTATCATCGATCTCATCCCTGCAGCTGCGGTCACGCCGATCCTCGTCTTCGTGGGCCTGGACATCATGAACCAGGGCTATCTCGAATGTCCCAGGAAACATTCATGGGCCGTGGGGATGGCGCTTCTCCCGTGTATCGCGGAGCTCGTCCGCATCATCGTCACCGGCGTGCTGCACGTAGACGGCTCTGTGCTGGCGGCGCTGCCTGCGCGGTTTCGGCCGGAGGCGCTCGCGAGCTTCAAACTCATGGAGATGCTGGGGCGCGGGTTCATCATCACGGCGATGCTGTGGGGGGCGGCCTATGCGCACATGATCGACCGCAACACCAAGACATCGGCGCTCTACTTCGCGATCTGCGCCGCGTTCTGTTCATTCGGCATGATTCACTCCGCTGCGCCTGAGGGCGGCCTCTATTTTCCGTGGCACGCGCCGCATCCGGCGGCGTACCATTTCACGGCTGGATATCTGACCGTCGCCGTGCTCATCTTCCTTCTGTCGTTTGTTTCTGTCGATTCGCGCCGAACAAGCGAAAGCGAGGCGTAAAAAAAGAGGCGCTGTTATTCAGCAAAGACCTGCGCGGTGAAGGTGTATATGTCGGTTCCCTTTTGCTTCCAGCAGTCCGGGGATAATCCCGCTTTCTGCGAGCAGAGTTCGCCCATGAATTTTTCCATATCCCATTTGGTTTCGGTGGCCACCTGAGGCAGGAAGACGCCGGCATTGAAACCCCTGATGATCTTCACGCCGTGTTTTCCGAGCGTGATCTCGCGGGGGCTGTCGATTTTTTTGAGGGGGCTCAAGACCGAGATCTCATAACGGAGCGCGCCCAATTCATCCTTGCCGACTGGCGGAAACCTTCGATCCTCGAGCGCAGCGGAGAGGGCCATCTGCGAGACGGCCTTGTACAGGGGGCGGTCCGATGGCGAGAAACAGCCGATGCAGCCCCTTAAGTTGCCATGTTCCTTGATCGTGACGAAGGCGCCCAGATTCTCATTGAGCGCGGGGTCGCTGATCTTGAATTCCGGGACCTTCGAACTTCTGATAGCGGATTCAACCGACGTCCGGGCGATCTTCAGGAGCTGTCTCTGCTCCGCCTTGCTCAAGAGGCTGCCGCGTCTTTCGCCGAAGAATCCTATCGCCGCATATCCCACGACGCGGTTCCGGTCCTGAGTGACGTCGCCGGAGTTCGCGGCTCTGATCAACCTGATCTCATTTGCGCCGAGTTCCCTCTCCACCTCCATCACGGTCTTTATCGCATCTATCCCGCAGGCGAAGGTGACGGCGTTGGGGATGTTCCTGCTCTCCAGATCCCTGACGGTCCTCTCGACATTTTGAACGTCGCCGAAGAGGATCGCCTTGACCACCTTTTCGTCGGAGGATTTCGCGTCATTGTAGGATGGATAATGGGAGAGGTCGGAGCTGGCGACGAGCAGCACATTTTTTCCTTTTATGCTCTTCGAAATGGCCCTGGCCAAAGTGATATAATCCCTGTCGAAGTTGTTTCCGAAGAGGAGGGGGACGATCTTGAAGTGTTTGATCATCCTCTGCAGAAACGGCAGCTGCACTTCGATGGAGTGCTCGGCGACGTGGGGTGATTCCTTGTAATGGATGATGTCCGTTTCCTTCATGAGCGCATGGGCCAGCTCCGAATCTATTTCGACCTTGCCGAGCGGGGTCTTGAAGAAGCCCTCCGGTATTATCGAGACGCCGTCGAACCTCTCGCGGTGGCTGTTGCCGACGATGATCACCGTGTCGATTTCCTCGGCGGTGAGCTCCTTGTATCCGAAGGCCGCGACCTGGCCCGAGTATTCATATCCGGCATGGGGGACGATCAACGCGGTGAGCTGGCCTTTGGCCTCCGGCGGACTGGCGGCGAGGAGGAGGTGATCGACCGTGCCCTCCAGATCCCTGGGATCGCCCGGATAGAATTGCCCCGCCACCGCGGGCTCTCTCACCTTTTCCTGCGATGCGGCCGCTTCTGCCTTCGGCGCCGGGGTTGTGCGCTTTGCCTCGCATGCCGGAAGGGAGGTAAATGTGATCGCTGCGGCCGCCAGGACGATCGAGAGTTTGATCGGGGTGTTCTTCATGCTGCGCCCTCCTATTTCCAGATGCCCGGGATTTTTTCTCCGTCCCGGCAGAGGCCGGAATTCAAATTGTTGGACATCACAAAAAAACCTCTCCGGTCGATGACCTTCTCTTTTGATTTGGGACAGTATGTGGCCTCGCCCTCGGGGTAGTCGGCGTTGCCGATGTACACGTAATTCAAACCAACCCCGAGGGCGATCTTGCGCGCCTGGACAAGTTTTTCAACCGGGGTCGGCGGCAGATTCAGCATCTTGTAATCCGGGTGGAAGCGCGAAAAATGCAGGGGCACGTCGGGGCCCAGATTGTCCTTCAACCACAGGGCCAGATTTTTGATGTCATCCTCTGAATCGTTCTCTCCCGGCAGGAGCAGATTGACGATCTCCAGCCACACCCCTTTTTCCTTGATGATCTTCATCGCCTCGAGCACGGGCGCGAGCCTGCCAACCGTCATCTTCTCATAGAATTTTTCGCTGAAACCCTTGAAGTCGATCTTGTATGCATCGACATAGGGCAGGAGTTCGCGGAGCGGTTCAGGGTTGATGTAGCCGGCGCTGACTACGACGACCTTGAGCCCCTTTTCGTGCGCCAGTTTTGCGATGTCCATCACGTATTCATAATAGACGGTGGGCTCGCTGTAGGTGAAGGCGATCGACTTTGCGCCGCTCTTTACGGCAGCGTCGACCACCTCCGCGGGCGTCATCCTGATCGATTGCGCCTCCCACGGGAGCGCCTGGGATATCTGCCAGTTCTGGCAGAACTTGCACCTTAAGTTGCAGCCCGTGGTCGCTATGGAGAACGCCACGCTTCCCGGCAGGACGTGGAAGAACGGTTTTTTCTCGATCGGATCCACGTGGACCGCCGCAATCTGACCGTAGACCATGGAATAGAGCTCGCCGTTCTTGTTTATCCGTGCCCTGCAGGTTCCGATCTGCCCGTTGGAGAGATTGCACCTGTTGGGGCAGAGGTTGCATCGGACGAACCCGCTTCCGGTTTTTTCATAATACATCGCCGGGTGCAGGTTCTCCCGGGAATGTTCCGTCGTCCTCGCCCTGCCGTAGATGAGGAAGACGGAGAGCGAGACGACGAGGAGCAGAAACAGTATGGCGCCGATCTTTGCTTTCATATTATGTATACGTCTTTTGTCATTCCTGCGAAAGCAGGAATCTCATTGTCTCCATGGGATTCCCGCTTTCGCGGGAATGACATACATGTCTGACATCATGACAAATGAATATAGAGGAATGTAGCCAGGATCACCAGGCCCAGGACGAGCAGATAGATGTTCCACCAGGGCCTGTCCTTGACTCCCTTCCTCATCAGAATAAATTTTATGTTGAGCAGGCTGTGCAGGAGAAAGGCCGCAAAAGTCGGAACCGGCAGCCACTTCCCGTGCAGCAGCTTTGCGGAATCGGGGTCGATGATGCCCTCGGTCTGGCCGTATCCGGTTATGAAATACAGCAATATCAGGAAAAAAAGCAGACAGGCGCAGTATCTGTTTATCTTGACCAGGGACCTGCTCACTCCGGTCATTTTCATGATCCGTTCCTCCGTTCGTCAGGACAGATGGAGCACCAAGCCCCCGCTCAGAATATTATGAAGACCGTAGACAAAAAACAAGGTCCCCACGATCAGGGCGCAGATCCTGCCTGCCATTTGAAATTCCTTCATGCGGCCCAAAAAACGCAGGAAGAAGATCGGCAGAAAATAGACGGTCGTCCCGGCGAAGAACATCAGAAAATAGATGAGGCCCTTCGCCATGCTGTGCAGGTTGAAGACGTAGGTGAGCGACATGAGAAACGGCGGACATATGTTTATCCCCATCAGAAATCCCATGACGAGCGGCACCTTCTGGCCGTGTTTTCTGATCTTTGCGCAGAAGGAGAGCCTCTCAGGGTTCAAAAGGCCCACTCCATGAAGGATCATGATCAGGGAGAGCAGCATCAGCGAGATCGTCATGACCAGGTTTATGTTTTTATCGTCAAACCTCTCGCCCAGATAGCCCACCGCCGCCCCGAAGGCCATGTATCCGATGAGGCGGCCGCAGACAATTTTTACGATGACCAGGATATCCTCTCTTTGCGCCCTTGCCTCCGAGACCATGAGGGGGGCGACAAATGGGATGCAGAATGCAAAGCAGTATATACCGACCGACAGGCCCGAGAGCAGCGGTGGAAGGATGACTTCAGTCATGTTTATTTTGAAAACACAGCGAGTCCGTTTGTGACCCTCGCGAGCCCCGGCAGCGAGAGTTCGAAATCCTTGATCCTGGCATAGAGTTGTGAGGATCCGCCGCCGTCCAGCGCCATCGCGTTCGGGCACTCAAGGCCGCCCGCGGAGCGCGACGCGGACATCCGGCCCGCGAGCTCCGTCATGGATATCCCCGGGCCCTGCGTTATGGCGATCACCACCTTTCCGTCTTTGGTGATGCCCACCGCCGAGCGCGCCGCCTCGCTCTCCTTGAGCTTCGGGATCTGGCCGTCGACGGCCAGCCTTGGCCCCACCTGCAGCGCCATCCGCACACCCCTTATGGCTTTGAACTCCCTGGGCGTGTAGATCTTTGGCCCTTCAGCGCTGATCGTGAATATGCTCCACCAGCTCGTGCCGTGGATCGGCGAGACCTCTTTTCCGTCCTTTATTATGAGTCCGATCGATCTGTGCGCCGGGGTGAAAAATCCGCCGTTTATTGCCAGGAGGGCCTTGTTGTTCCTGACGAGCTCGCCAGCCGTGCTTCCATTCTCCTCGCGGGGAGAGGTCACAACGTCGATGCGCAATTTTTTAGGATCCACCTGGAAGGCGTGGATGGACGATCTGTCCTCCTCGCTGTCGAGCGCGAAGGACCAGGCCGCGTACTCGATGCCGTCGGCGAGCTTCGTCCATGTGTAGGCGGCCTTGGGCGCGCAGAGCGCGCTCGCCGGCGCCAGGAGGATCAGCAGGGCCAGCGATGTCAGGGCTCGTTTTATTCTGGCTGGCATCTTTTTATTTCCCCCAGATATCCACGACCATGCCGTCGGTGAGTTTGTCGTGTCCCTTAACGACGACAAGGTCCTCCTCCGCAAGGCCGCGCGTTATCTCGACCCGGTTCCCCTGAGTCTCGTTCGGGATCACCTGAACTCTGTGCGCGATTCCCTTGGTCACTGTGAAGACGAAATAGGCCTGCCTCTGCTTGATGAGGGCCTCCTCGGGGATGAGGAAGAAACGCTGTTTGTCTGTGCTCGTGAAGACGACCTCGGCCCTCATGCCGATCTTGTAGCGTCCGCCCGTGTTCGGAATGGCCGCCTTGACCGAAAACGTGTTGTCCTCGGCGTTCAGCTCGGTGCCGACTGTCGTCACCTTGCCGGTGATCTCGGTGCCGAGTTCAGGGAACTTCACCCTCACGGCCATGCCGGGTTTGACTGCGGTAGCGTTCTGCGAGGGGAGGCGAAACGGTGCGACGAGAGGATCCGCCCTGGTGATCGACATCATGGCCCTGCCGGCCGGGACGTTGCTCCCGGCCTGGATGCTTATCTTTCCGACGACCCCTGCAATCGGGCTTGTTACCGTCATCGCACCCGAGCGCTCTTCAAGGCGGGTTATCTGCTGCTGCAGCTTGTCGGTTGCGGCCTCGCTCGACTGGACGTCCGTGTCGAGACCGTCGTACTGGGTGCGATCGATGCGGCCCTCCTCGATCAGTCGGTCGCGGTTTTTGAGGAGATACCTGTTCTTTTCGAGGGTTGCCTGCGCGTCCTTCGCGTCCGTGCGTAGCCTTGCGATCTTTGCGGCCGCCTCCTGCTCGGATATGCGCAGGAGGACGTCGCCCGCATTTACCTGATTGCCCTCGACAACGTTCACGCGCTCCACGGTGATCTCGTCGGGGGAGGTGACCTCCACGGACTCGGAGGCCTCGAGCGTTGCGGGCGCCTTGATCTCTTGCGCGCGCTCCTGCACCACGACGCTTTCCACAGTCACGGGCACCGCGCTGCCGCCGCCCCTCATGAGCTTGGCGAAGAAGCCGCTCCCCTCGTTGCTGCAGCTGAAGGCGATGAGGGCGACGATGCCGGCGATTATAAGGACCGCTGTCTTCACTTAAACCCCCGCGGTTGCAGGAGGTTATATTGAATATAAATTTGAGGCAACGGAAAAAGGAGCGTTCAAAGGAATGTATTGTGGTTTTCACTTGAACAGACCACCTGCGTTGGACTAAGGTCTTGAGCACACAGATAAAATGCCCGGACTTGAAACGGGCAGGGAGGATGTATGGCTAGCAAAAGCAATACGAATGAAAGAACGCAGGGTCTGAACCTTCGGGATCCAAAGGTCTTCGAAGCGATCCAGAGGCGCGCGTACGAGCTCTATTGCAAGCGCGGCCATACGAACGGCAACGACATGAAGGACTGGCTGGAAGCCGAACAATCCGTCAAAAGAGAAATGAGGACGTCGCGGTAGTTTAAGCGACACCAGAGTTTCAGTGAACGATTGCCGTTGTCTCGAATGTGATGGCGGGTTCGGCGTTCTGTTCCCACTTGCGGATATATTTCATCGATATTTTGGCCGTTCCCGTTGCAAGTGTCTCGAAAACCCATTTTTCATGCCCACCCTGTCCGACCGAGGGTGCGCCCGTTGTCGCTTAACGCTCCGCAGCCGATGCCAGAACATACCGCGTCGCGCGATGTTTTCCGATGCGCACAATCAATCCGCGTTCCAGGAGCAGCTTCATGACGTGATGCGCGCCGGGCGACGTCACCTTGAGCGCTTTGGCGATTTCGCCGACGCCCATGCTCCCTTTTTCACGCAGAAGATTGAGGAGCTTCTCCTGCCGAACTGTCAGCGCTATCGGTTCCTCTCCTGCCGGACCTATCATTGCGATGCGACGCTCGATTCGGTGGAGTGTCTCCAGGATGGACTCCGCCATGAACTCCAGCCATCCTCCGATATCCGCCCCCTCAACCTGCACCCGCTGGAGATTCTTGATATAGAAGGGCCTGTTCTCCATCAATATCTCATCGAGGGCAAAGATATGGAGGGTATCGAACCCCTTCCGGTAGAGTTCCCACGTTGCGAGCGCTCTGGCGACACGTCCGTTGCCATCACGAAAGGGATGTATCTCGACAAATCGCAGATGAAGAATGGAGGAGGAGAAAATGGCCGGGAGCGCCCTGGCGGGACCATTGAGCCACGCGAGCATCGCCTGCATGAGACCTGGCACATCCTGCCAGGCTGGGGCAATATGCAAACCGGCGCTCACTGGTTCCTTCCGATAGGCGCCTATGGGACCTTCATCGGCCGCCCCATCGGCGATAATCTGGTGGAGTTTGAAAATATCTTTATCGGCAATGCTCGATGCTTTTTCCTTCTTCTGCAGCCATGCCAGCGCCTTGAGGTAGTTCTGGACCATTCGCACATGGCGGTCCGGATAGCCGATCGCTTCCTTCCCCTTCATCAACCCCTGGATCGCCTCCAGCGAGAGGGTGCAGCCCTCGATTGCGGTCGAACCCCACGCCAGTCGCGTGCGGGCATCGGCGACGAGCGAGGGCACCCACGGGACCTTGATCAGGGAACTCTGGATGCGCTCGCGGAGGGCGCCGATCTCCTCCAGGAGGCGATACAATCGGGCGGTCGGTTGAAACTGTGGTCTATAGGGCTTATGCATTAGCATAAAGTTTACATAAAGTGATTCATAAAGTCAAGACGACTCAAATCCAAAGATGTCACAAACATCAACCAAATCATCAACCTATTCATAAACCCGCGTCGAGACATTCCCTTCGATTGTGCAGAAATTGCGGGACGAGCAGTTCCCATGTTGGCGAAAACGTCAGACGGAGCGGGCTAACTCGTTGATATATTTCGTTTCCACATCCCGAAAGCGATAGATAAATATTCCTCCAGCGGCCGTGAACATTCTTGACGAGCCTGGGGGTGCATGTTAAGCCGCGTCTTCCTTTTCCTCAATTTATCAAGGGGTTTACAATGTCAGTCCCCGGCGGGATGGCGGAATTTGCGGGAGTCGAAATGGAGCAGCTCGTGTCGCTGTGCAAGCGGCGCGGGATCATCTTTCAGTCGAGCGAGATCTACGGCGGGATCAACGGCTTCTGGGACTTCGGTCCCGTGGGCTGCGAGTTGAAGCGCAGGATCAAGGAATCGTGGTGGCGTCGCATGGTCACATCCCGCGACGACGTCGTCGGCATCGACACCTCGATCATCGCGCATCCCCAGACCTGGATCGCATCTGGCCACGTGGCGAGCTTCAACGACCCGATGGTCGACTGCAAGGCTTGCAAGCGCCGCTTCCGCGCGGATGACATCCCTCCTTCAAGCAAGGGGCATGAGAAGGGCAAATGTCCCGAATGCGGCGGCGAGCTCACAGAGGCGCGCGAATTCAACCTCATGTTTCAGACTCACGTCGGCGCCATCGCCGATTCCGCATCGCTCGCCTACTTGAGGCCGGAGACGTGCCAGTCGATATTCACGCAGTTCAAGAACGTGCAGGCGACATCCCGCCAGAAGGTCCCCTTCGGCATCGCGCAGATCGGCAAGGCCTTCCGCAACGAGATCACGCCGCGCAACTTCATCTTCCGGTCGAGGGAGTTCGAGCAGATGGAGATGGAGTTCTTCTGCCACGAGAGCGAGGCGAGCAGGTGGTTCGAGCACTGGGTCGCGGAGAGGTTCGACTGGTTTAAGTCCATCGGCGTCAAACCGGGGAAGCTCCGCCTCCGCCCGCACGAGCAGAGGGAACTCGCGCATTACGCGAAGGAGTGCACCGACGTCGAATACGAGATGCCGTTCGGCTGGTCGGAGATGGAGGGGATCGCCAACCGCAGCAACTACGACCTCACGCAACACATGAACATCTCGGGCAAGGACCTCACCTACTTCGACGACGCGCGCAAGGAGAAGTACGTCCCGCACGTCATCGAGACCTCCGTCGGCGTCGACAGGACCGCGCTCGCGGTGCTCGCGGACGCTTACCGGGAAGAGGATGTGAAGGGGGAAAAGCGCGTCGTGCTTGGGCTAGACCCGTCGATTGCGCCGGTGCAGGCGGCGGTCCTGCCTCTCTCTGGCAAACTCGGCGAGCCGGCGAAGAAGCTGGAACTCGATGTGAGAAAACATTTCGTGAGCGAGTACGACGACGCAGGCTCCATCGGCAAACGCTACCGCCGTCACGACGAGATCGGCACGCCGTTCTGCGTCACCTACGATTTCGATTCGGAAAACGACCACGCCGTCACGGTCCGAGACCGCGACTCGATGCAACAGGAGCGTATCCCGATCGACAGCGCCGTGGAATTTTTGAGAAACAAATTCGAAAAATCGTAATTCTACAGTAAAACGCAAACAAACAAGGAGGAGCAAGTGGCAACAAAGTATGTCTACACGTTCGGGGCAGGAAAGGCTGATGGCAACACAGAGATGAAGGATCTCCTGGGCGGCAAGGGGGCAAACCTCGCCGAGATGAGCGGGCTGGGCATTCCGGTGCCGGCCGGCTTCACGATAACGACGGAGGTCTGCACGCATTACTATGCGCACAAACAGGAATATCCCAAAGAGCTCAAGGTGCAGGTGGAGAGGGGTCTCTCCTATATCGAGAAGACGATGGGCGCCAAATTCGGCGACTCCAAAAACCCGCTGCTGCTCTCGGTCCGCTCCGGCGCCAGGGCCAGCATGCCAGGGATGATGGACACGGTCCTGAACCTCGGGCTCACTGCCGCCACGCTCAGGGGGCTGATCGAGAAGACCGGCAACGAGCGCTTCGTCTATGATTCCTATCGCCGCCTCATACAGATGTACAGCGGCGTGGTGCTGGGCGCCGACTCGGAGCACTTCGAGCACATAATCGACGAACTCAAGAAGTCGCGCGGCGTGAAGCTCGACACGGAACTCACCGCCGCCGACCTCCGCGATCTCTGCGACAAGTTCAAGGCCTGCGTGCGCAAGGATATCAACCTGGAATTCCCCGACGACGTCATGGAGCAGCTCTGGGGCGGCATCGGCGCAGTCTTCAAGTCGTGGAACACCGAGCGCGCGACCGAATACAGGCGGCTCCACGGCATCCCGGAGCACTGGGGCACGGCGGTCAACCTCCAGGCGATGGTCTTCGGAAACATGGGGGAGGATTGCGCCACGGGTGTCGCGTTCACGCGCGACCCGGCGACGGGTCAGCACCGTTTCTTCGGCGAATATCTCATCAACGCGCAGGGCGAGGACGTGGTGGCGGGTACCCGCACGCCGCAGCCGATCAGCCTCGATGCGAAGAAGATGGCCGACGAGATACCTCTCGAGGAGGCGATGCCCGAACTCTACAATCAACTCGTGGAGATATACCAGAAGCTAGAGAAGCACTATCGCGACATGCAGGACATCGAGTTCACGATACAGCAGGGGAAACTCTGGATGCTGCAGACGCGCAACGGCAAGCGCACGGCGAAGGCCGCGATCTCGATCGCGGTCGACATGGTGAACGAGGGGCTGATCGACAAAAAAGAGGCGATCATGCGCGTCGAGCCCGAACAGCTCGACCAGCTCCTGCACCCGACGATCGATCCCAAGGTGCGGCGCGAGGTGGTAGCCAAAGGCCTTCCGGCCTCGCCGGGCGCCGCGGTCGGAAAGGCGGTCTTCACCGCCGACACCGCAGCGGAGTGGGCGGCGAAGGGCGAGAAGGTGATACTTGTGAGGCTCGAGACCTCCCCCGACGACATCAAGGGCATGGCGGTCGCAGAGGGGATCCTCACCGCGCGCGGCGGGATGACGTCGCATGCCGCGGTGGTCGCGCGCGGCATGGGCAGGTGCTGCGTCGCCGGCGTGAACGCTCTCTCCGTCGATGCCGTCAGGAAACAGGCCAAAGTGGGCAACTTCACCATAAGCGAGGGCGATCCCCTGACGCTCGACGGTTCGACCGGCGAGGTGATGCTGGGAGCCCTCCCCACGGTGAGGCCGACGCTCTCTGGCGAGTTCGGCACGTTCATGGGGTGGGTCGACGAAGTGCGCAAGCTCCGCGTGCGGACCAACGCCGACACGCCGCACGACGCTGAGGTCGCGCGCAAGTTCGGGGCGGAGGGGATTGGACTCTGCCGCACGGAGCACATGTTCTTCGAGGGCGACCGCATCGACGCGATGCGGGAGATGATACTGGCGGACGATCTCGAGGGCCGCAAGCGCGCGCTCATGAAGATACTTCCGATGCAGAAGAGCGACTTCATGGGGATCTTCAGCGTGATGAACGGCTGCCCCGTGACGATCCGCCTGCTCGATCCGCCGCTGCACGAGTTCCTGCCGCACACCGATGCGGAGATTGCCGATCTCGCCAAGAAGATGGGCGTGAAGCCGGAGAGGCTCAAGGCGAAGGCGGAAGAACTCCATGAGTTCAACCCGATGCTCGGCCACCGCGGCTGCCGCCTCGGAGTGACCTATCCGGAGATATACGCCATGCAGGCGCAAGCGATCATGGAGGCGGCTTGCGAGCTCGTGCATGGCAAGGGAATATCCGTCATCCCCGAGATCGAGATACCTCTCGTGGGGCATCCCCGTGAGCTCAAGCTCCTGCGCGACGTCTGCCAGAGGGTCTGCCAGGAGGTTATCGCGAAGAGCGGGCAGAAGGTCGAATACACGATAGGCACGATGATCGAGCTGCCGCGCGCGGCGCTCGTCGCCGACGAGATCGCGAAATACGCCGATTTCATGAGCTTCGGCACGAACGACCTCACGCAGACCACCTTCGGTTTCTCCCGCGACGACGCGGGCCGGTTCATCGGGGAATATGTCTCCAAGAAGATACTGCCGTCCGATCCATTCGTGGCGATCGATCGCGACGGCGTTGGCAAACTCATGAAGCTCGGCGTGGAGCTGGCGCGCCGCGTGAAGCCCGATATAGAGATAGGCATCTGCGGCGAACACGGTGGCGAGCCTTCCTCGGTCATCTTCTGCCACGAGATCGGGCTCAATTATGTTTCCTGCTCGCCCTATCGGGTGCCGATCGCGAGGCTTGCGGCTGCGCACGCGGTGCTGGGGGCAGCGGATGGGCCGGGGGCAACGGCATAAGGGAATTTATTATGAAGAATGGGAAACTGGCATCGGTCGTCATTGTTGCCCTGGCTCTGTGCGGTTGCGCCAGCTCGCATGACATATTCACCAATATCGGGACGCAAATCGCGAGTCCCAGCGCCATAGTCATCGATGTCGCATCGAACCGCCTCTACCTCGTCAACTCCAACAGCCTGGTGCTCTACAACCCTGAGCAGGGCAATTTCCAGGCATATGATATCACCAGCCCACTGGCGCCCAGGCTCCTGGGCACGACGCAGACGCCCTCCTTCTCAGGCCAGATATATCTCGACACAGTCGGGAAGCGCGCGTACGTCCCCAACCGCTACACGACAAACTCCGTTGTGACGCAGGACAGGCTCCTCACCTTCAACGTCGACGAATCGTCTGCGGGTTTTCTCACATCTTCCGAAACCGCGCTCGATCGCGATTCGTACGCCATCGCATGCTGCTATCCGGCCACGCGTGCCTGGATCACGACGGGCATGAACGAGCTTCAATATATCGCCATAGGCGGGGATCTCACGCCTGCCGGGCTTTCGCTTCTGACGCCGCTGTCCGACGGCGGGAACATCTCGGATGCTCTCATCAACAACATCGTGTTTTTGGGCTCCCAGGCTTTTCTGTCGCGCACGTACGGCGGCGTGATGATCGTGAATCTGGACGAGGCGGGTGTCGCCGGTGCGTTCCCGGTCGATTATGTCATCACCGACATAGACAACCCGCGCGGCATTGCCACCGACGGAAAATATATCTACGTCGTGGGCGAAGGGACGATAGATGATGACTACGAGCGCTTCCTGGATATCGTGGATCCGACGACGCTCACTTCGACGACCACCAACACGAGCGCAAAGACCGTGAGCCGGAGCGACCCCGGGATTCTAGTGGTGCCCCCCATCATCGTGGGCAACAGCCCCCAGGAGGTTTTGCTCTCGACAGCCAATGCGGCACATTATGCGTTTGTCACGAACCAGGGCGACAACAACGTCTCGGTGATCGATATCACATCTCCGACTAGCGCCTCAAAGATCAAGGATATCCCGGTGGGCGACCAGCCATTCTCCATGGCGCTCTACAGCACCGGCGGCGTCGACCAGTACGTCTACGTCGGCAACATCTATTCGAACACGATCTCAATTATAGATATACCATCCCTGACCGTCGTCGCGACCTACCCGTGATTTAGCCCGCATTTCCCGCCTTTTTCTGTTGCCAAGAGACATGTCGCTGTGCTAATTTCCTCAAGATTTTACCGGGGTTACCTCACATATAGCGAGAGCCATCCATGCGACTGAAAACCCTTGAGATGAGCGGCTTCAAGTCGTTCGTCGACCGCACCAGCATTCAATTTGAAGAGGGAATCACCGGCGTCGTGGGGCCGAATGGCTGCGGAAAAAGCAATATAGTGGACGCCATACGCTGGGTGATGGGCGAGATGAGCGCCAAACACCTGCGCGGTTCCGAGATGGCGGACGTTATTTTCAACGGCTGTGAATCGAGGCCGCCGGTCGGGATGGCGCAGGTCTTCTTGACGTTCGACAACTCCGACGGCCGCGCGCCTGCAGACTACGCTCAGTATAGCGAGATACAGGTCGGCCGCCGTCTCTACCGCTCCGGCGAGAGCGAATACTTCATCAACAAGACCCCATGCCGCTTAAAGGACATCGTCGATCTCTTCCTCGGCACCGGCGTAGGATCCAAAGCCTATTCCATAGTCGAGCAGGGGATGGTGGGCGCCATCGTTTCCTCGAAGCCGGAGGACAGGCGGATCCTGATCGAGGAGGCCGCCGGCATCTCGAAGTTCAAATCGCGCAAGGAAGCGGCGCTGCGCAAGATGGAGTCGACGAAGCTTAATCTCGAAAGGCTGAACGACATCCAGGGAGAGCTGACGCGCCAGATCAATTCGCTCAACCGGCAGGCGAAGAAGGCCGAGCGGTATCAGAAAGCGAGCGATGAACTCCAGGGGAGAGAGCTCGCGCTGGCCGCCACGCGCCACCGCGTGATGCGGACGGAGCTCGAGGTCCTCTCCGCGGAGCATCAGAAGCTGAGGGAGAGCGAGACGACATCATCTGCCGGTCTCTCCGGATTCGAGGCGGAGATAGAGGCGAAGAGGCTCTCGCTCGCTGAAGGCGAGCGAGAGCTGGACGGGGTCCAGCAGGACCTCTACCGCGCCGAGCACTCGATCAAGCTATGCGAGGCCGAGATTTCGCACCGCGAGAAGGAGAGGGAGAGGATCGTCAGCCAGAACGCCGTGCTCGCAGGGGAGCTCGAATCCTTGAAGGAGCGCAGCGCCTCCGTCGACAGGCAGATAGAGGAAGCAAACTCCGCGATGGTCGCGGCCGATTTGACGCTCGCCGATTCGGCAGAGGTCACCGGTGCGCTCGATCTGGAGGTCGAAGGAGTCCGCGCCGATTTTCAAAAGTTTCAGGCGGAGGCGGACGGGCACAAGGAAAAGGCGATGTCCTGCGACGCGGCGATCGCGAGCCTCAATTCCACCATCGACAGCTGCGAACGCAGGCATATCGATGTGGCCGGCCGGATCGCCAGGGACCAGACCTCGATGGATGCGATCGACCGGCGATCCACTGAGATCAAGGCGGGCCTCGCCCAGCACGAGCAGGAACTCTCGGGATCCAGGCAGATGAAACTCAAGCTCGAGGAGGAATCCGGCGCGGTGCTCCAGGCGCTCGCAGAACAGCGCCAGCTCTCCGCGGATGCCGAGGCCAGGTTTACGGCCTTGAGGAATGAAGCGGGGGACAAGCGGGCGAGGCAGAAGTCGCTCAAGGAGCTGCGCGAAAACCTGGAGGGTTACCGCGACGGCGTCCGCGCGGTCCTCTCGCGTTCCGATGCCGACGGCCAGAAGCTGGCTGGTATCATGGGCACGGTGGGCGAGCTCATCGAAACGGACTCTGAATTCGAACCGGCGCTAGGCGCCGTGCTGGGCGACAAACTCCAGTACGTCGTGGTCAAGTCGCATGAGGAGGGCGTCGAGGCGATAGACTATTTGAGGAGCGCGGCCTGCGGCCGCAGCTCGTTCATCCCGCTCGGAGTCCGCACCGCAGAGGCCGGCGGCGAAGCGCCATCCGGCGAGGGCGTGGTGGGGCCGATCTCGAACTTCGTGCGCTTTGCCGACGACTACCGCCACATCTGCCAGTATCTTCTGGGAGATGTCGTTCTTGTGGATGATCTTCGCCGCGCGCTCGACCTCTGGGGAAACAAGCATTCTAACCACACCTTCGTCACGCGCGACGGCTGCGTCGTCGATCCCTCCGGCGTTGTCACCGGAGGCTCCGGGGCCGGGGTGGAGGGAGAGTTCATCGCGCAGAAGCGAAAGGCGAAGGAGCTGGAAGATGAGTTAAACCGTCTCGGAGGCGAACTCACCTCTGCAGAGGGCGAGGCGAAACGTCTTTCGGAACGCGTGAAGTTGCTGGAGGAACAGGCTGAGGGCTTGAGGCGCGATGCGCACGGCAGGGAACTCTTTCTCGTCGGCCAGGAGCGCGATGTCCTGCGCGTCCGCGACGAGCTCAAGAGGTATGAGGGCGACAGGGACAGGCTCGCGGTCGAAACCGCGGCGCTTGCCGAGGAACTGGCGGAGGCAGCTGGGGAGCGGGAGGAAGCGAAGCAGAGGCTCGTGAGCGAGATTCAAAGCCGCGATGCCGCCAGGGAAAGGCTCGCCGCGCTGCAGGGGGAGATCGAGACGCTCTCGGAAAAGAAGGACAAGAGGGAGCGCGAACTCATCGACCTCAAGGTCGAACTTGCACAGGCCCGCGAGCGCGCGGCCTCCGTCGCCCGGGAACTCGTGGGGCTCGTAGATGCGAAGACCGAGGCGGTGCTGGGCGTCGACAGGCGGTTCTCGGACATCAGCCAGGCCAACGGGCGCATGGTCATCCTGGGCCGCGAGATCGAGGGCTTCAAATCGGACCTCGATCTGGCGATCAGGAGGGTCAGCCGTCTCCAGGAGACTCAAGCGCTCCTCAAGGAGCGCTACGAGACCGAGTCAGCCGCGCTCCGCGATCAGGAGCTCTCCATACGCGACCTGCGCCGTTGCCACGCTGAGGCGCTGGCCTCCTTTCACGAGGTGGAGCTAAGGCTCAGCGAGCACCGCGGAAGGATGCAGTACCTTTCGGACAACATCCGCGAGCGATATCATCTCGACTTGAGCACCATCGAGGCGGAGCATGCCAAAGAGGATCTCGATATCGAGGTCGAGGAACAGGCCGTCGCAGAGCTCAAAGAGCGCATAGACGGCATCGGCCCGGTGAACGTCGACGCCATCAAGGAGTTTGAAGAGCTCTCCATGCGCCACGAATTTATGACGAAGCAGACGGCGGACCTTGCGGCGTCGCTCGAGAACCTGTCCAAGGCGATCGCCCGCATAGACCGCACCAGCCGCCAGCGCTTCCGCCGCGCCTTCGAGGCGGTGGACGCGGAGTTCCGTACGCTCTTCCCCAAGCTCTTCCGCGGCGGACAGGCGCGCCTGATGCTCACCGACGAGGAGAACATCCTCGAGACCGGCATAGAGATCATCGCGCAGCCGCCGGGCAAAAAGCTGCAGTCGATCACGCTCCTCTCGGGCGGCGAGAAGGCGCTCACGGCGGTGGCCCTCATCTTCTCGATCTTCCTCATCAAGCCCTCGCCGTTCTGCCTGCTCGACGAGGTGGACGCGCCGCTGGACGACGTCAACATCGATCGCTTCAACGATCTGATCCGCTCAATGACGCCGCACTCGCAGTTCATCCTCATCACGCACAACAAGCGGACGATGGAGCTGGCCGACCTCCTCTACGGCGTGACGATGGAGGAGGCGGGGGTCTCGAAGATGGTCTCGGTGAGGCTGGGGGTCGATAAGGAAAAAGAGAAGGAGAGCGAGCCAGCGGTAGCCTGAGGAAATTAGATGCTGTCATTCCCGCGAAAGCGGGAATCCCGTGGATACAATGAGATTCCTGCTTTCGCAGGAATGACATGCATGTGGCAATAACTCCACTATTTACCCAGATGTCAATAATCTCAAAAATTCCATTTGGCGGGAGGCTCTCGGCCCTGTTCCGCAGGTCCGCTCCGGACGAGGGTTTCTGGGAGGAGCTCGAAAAGACGCTCGTCGAGGCGGATGTCGGGGTCGATGCTGCGGCCGGCTTCATGGAGTCCGTGCGCGGCGGAAGGACAGTGGAGGACGTGAAGCGCCTTCTGGCTTCACTGCTGTCCGGACTCTTCGTGGCCAGGGGTGAGGGGGCGGATGCTTCCCCGCGCGTCATCCTCGTGTTGGGAGTGAACGGCGTCGGCAAGACGACGACGATCGCGAAGCTCGCGCGCCTGTATCAGGGCGAAGGCAAGCGCGTGCTGCTCGTAGCCGCCGATACGTTCCGCGCCGCGGCGGTGGAACAGCTCAAGGAATGGGGCTCTCGCTTGGGGCTCGAGGTCGTGGCTCAAAGGGAGGGGGCAGACGCAGCGGCGGTGGCCTTCGACGGCGTGCAGAAGGCCAGGGCCAGGGGCCACGATATCGTGATCATCGACACGGCCGGCCGCCTCCACACGAAGCAGAATCTGATGGAGGAGCTTAAAAAAATTTCGAGGGTGATAGACAAAGCCATGCCGGGCGCCCCGCATGAGCGCTGGCTGGTCCTCGACGCCACGGTCGGGGCGAATGGACTGGCACAGGCGCGCCGGTTTCACGATGCCGTGGGCTTGACCGGCGCGATCGTAGCGAAGCTCGACGGGACGGCGAAGGGCGGCATCGTCTTCGCCGTCGCCTCGGAGCTCCGGCTGCCGATCACGCACATCGGCGTCGGCGAGCGGATGGAGGACCTTGAACCCTTCGACCCGCGAGCATTTGTCGATTCCATACTGAATTAACCGCGGCTCGACAATCCCTGAAAGATCAGTATAATCCCCCTTCATGGAACAGTTCAGCTGGTCTACCCTCATAGGCGGCTTTGCGTTCTTTTTCTTTGGCTTGAAGAATGCGCGCAAGGGGCTCGAGGTCGTTGCAGGCGACAGGCTCCGCGCGGCCATGGGCAGGCTCGCCGGCAACCGCCTCCTGGCGCTTGGCTTCGGCGCCTTCGTCACCCTCATACTCCAGAGTTCTGGCGCCACATCGGCGATGCTCATTTCGTTTACCGAGACGGGGCTCCTGACGCTCTTCCAGGCCGTGGCCGTCCTCCTTGGCGCTGATATCGGAACGACCGCCGTCGTGGTTCTCCTCTCGATCAAGGCGATCACCGACTTGGCGCTCATCATCGTCGCCGCCGGTTTTTTCGTGGAGATTCTGGCGAAGCGCCGCCGCACGCGCGAGATGGGGTCGATCGTGCTGGGGTTCGGCCTCATCTTCTACGGCATGCATCTGATGTCCGCCGCGGCCGAGCCGCTCAAGGGGAGCGAGGTCGCGATGCAGGCCTTCGCGTTCCTCGCGGGCCATCCACTCGCGAGCATCATCCTTGCGGCGATCCTCTCCGGCGCGATCCACTCGGCCGGGACGATCGGCATCGCCATAGCGCTCGCGTTCGCGGGCACGATATCGTTTGAGGCGGCGCTGCCGATAGTGCTGGGCGCGAACGTAGGCTCCTGCATCACGGCCGTGCTCGCGAGCCTGGGGTCGGGCGTCGAGGGGCGGCGCGTGGCGCTGGCGCATACTCTCTCGAAGGTGATCGGCGTGGCGCTGGTCTTCCCGTTCCTCCATCAGGCGGCGGGCGTTATCAACGGGGTGGACCACATAGTCCATGCGGTTTTCCCCGGCTATCAGACGGACGTCGCTGCGAAGATCGCGATCTCGCATATCCTCTTCAACGTCGGACTCGCCGTGGTTTTCCTGCCGCTGCTCACGCCGCTCGTGGCGCTCGTGCGCTTGATGCTTCCGGCTCCGCCGCCGAGGGAGGAGCCCTTCGGTCCCAAATACCTCGACAAGTCGGCGCTCGACACGCCCGCGCTCGCCTTCGCCCAGGCCAAGCGCGAGATCCTGCGCATCGGCAGCATATCGCAGCAGATTTTTGCCGATAGCCTCCGGATGTTCAGCAGGGGCGAGGATTTCAAGGAGGAGGTGGAGCGCATACAGGCCGCCGACGACAAGATCGACATCCTCGAAAAGGCGGTTCGCTTCTACCTTGCGGAACTCGCGGTGGAACGTTTCTCGGAGGATCAGGCAAAGACCCAGCTGGCGCTCGTCGGAATCGCGGCGGACCTGGAGGAGATCGGCGACACGGTGTCGCGCGAGATGGCGCACCTGGCTGCCAAGAAGGCGAAGTGGCGCCGCATCTTTTCAGACGACGGCTGGCAAGACCTGAGAAATTTTCAGGCGATGGTGCTCGATAACTTCAACCTCATGATGTCGATGCTGGCGCAGCCCTCAGAGGAGATCGTGAGAAAGATCGAGCGCCATGAGGAGCACATGAACGAGGTGGAGCAGACGCTTCGCCAGGCGCACCTCACGCGCCTGCACCAGGGCCTGCAGGAATCCTTCGACACGAGCTCGATACACCTGGATGTCCTTGCCAACATCAGGCGCGTCAATTCCAAGATAGCGCATATTGCAAAGATGGCGATGGACTCAAGGTAGGCTGATTAAAAATCCTTCTGCGCGGTTTTCATCTTTTCCTGCTGCTTTGACAGGCGGGCGATGGCGGCGTCCAAGCGGCCGGCTTCTCTCTGCGCCAGCTTCACGCGGGGAAGCTTCTCGGCCTTCCTCAGTTCCTTGACCTTCTTGGTCTGGGCGACCAGGTGTTTTTTGGCGCGCTCGATCTCCCGCCCCAGCTTCTCCGCGTTCCCGGCGAGGAATTTCTTGATGAACGCCTTATAGGCCGTCTCAAAGGCCTTCTTTCCCTCGGGGCTCGTCCTCTTGGTCTTCTTTTCCCGATGCTCCGGGTGCGCCTTCAAGAAATCCTGCCATGTGTATTTTTGACTGAGTGACATAATGCCTTCCTTATGTTTGAGGTCCTCAAACGACGACGTGGGGGCGGTCTTTAGGCGATTTTCCCTTGTGAGTCAAGGAGTTTATTGGTATTCGGGGAGGCGTATGCTCCTCGCCATCGATATCGGCAACACGACCGCCACCCTGGGGTTATTCGATTCGAAGCGGCTCTGTGCCAGCTGGCGGATCCCTACAGCTGAATGCGCGGGGGTCAGGGTTGTGGCGCGGGCCGTTGCCTCGCGCCTCGGGAAGCGGCGGGGAGGCAGGGTCGACGGCGTCTGCATTGCGAGCGTGGTGCCTCGACTGGGCAGGGTCTTTCGCGATGCCTGCAGGGATCTCTTCGGCATCGGCCCTCTCTTTGCCACGCCCCGCACGGCCGGCATCCGGATCAGGCGCTATGACCGGCGGCAGATCGGCGCCGACCGCCTCGTGGGTGCGCTGGCAGCATATGCCCGTTGCAGGAGGGCCGTCATAGTCGTGGACGCGGGGACCGCCGTCACGTTCGATGCCGTGGATTCCTCAGGGGCATATCTGGGCGGGGCGATTGCGCCGGGCATGCGGCTGGCGGGCCAAGCCCTCCGCGAGATGACCGCGAAACTCCCGTTTGTCAGCCTTAAGCGCGCGGGCCGCGCAATCGGCCGCACTACGCGCGAGTCCATCCGCTCCGGTATCTGCTTTGGATGGGGAGGGCTCGTCGATAATCTCGTTCGATCGATTGCCAAAGAGATGAAATTAAGGCCGGTTGTGGTTGCCACGGGCGGAGATGCACGGCTTATTGCGAATGCATCGCAGACAATCGATCGCATCGTTCCTCATCTGATCCTCGAAGGGCTGAAGATTGTCTGGGAAAACAACAGGAAATAAAATAAACGAAAGGGGACGTTTCTCCTGTTCATATGGTATTCTCGTGAAAAAGAGAAACGTCCCCTTTCGTTTTATTGGCGTATGAATTTTGGTTTCAATATCATCATTTGTTTCTTGGCCTGCGCGCATTTTCCGCCGCTGCAGTTTCCACTCACGCAGTCCCCGGATCCAGTGCAGCTCCCGCCGTCGCCCCAGCGGCATGCTTTGTGGCCCTGTTGATCCGCACAGCTGCTGCCGGGTGCGCATTCAAAATCGCCTTCGCAGGTGAGGGCGCCAATAGGCTTATAGACGCAATAGTTCAGAGCCACCTTGCAAAAATTGGTTGTGCACTCGCCATTGCTGCTGCACGAATCGCCCATAGCTTTGCCGCAGACATTCTTCTCACAGAATCCGGATGAGCACTCGGAGGCATCGGAACATGTGTCTCCGTTCTTTTTTAACATAACAGCGGGTATCAGCGCGCATTTTTTTTGCTGATCGCAAGATCCAGACAAACAATTGCCGTCGGTGGTGCACGGATTGCCGTCTGCGACGAAGCACGTGCCGCCGGAGCAGATATTATCGCTGCCGCAATCGCTCGCGATGTTGCAAGGTCCCCCGACCGGTTGGACGAAGGTGCCGCTTTGCGCTTTATCAGCGCAGAATAACGGGTAATCGATGTAGGTATTTGAGTCGCCCGGGGCAGTTGATGCCAGTTGCAGTTTTCCGTTGACGTCGCATTTGCAGGATTGCTTTGGATCCCCATAACCTATCGGAAAGCCGTTGATGCATTGCACGGGATAATCTTCGCTCCCATATCCGCACTGGATCGCGTACATCTTTGTCTCCCCGTTTTTACAGGTATATGAGGGCGGTTTTGCCGACGTGCTGTCTGCGCTCGTCTTCTTAATAACGCAGCCGGGCGTGCCGACATTTACACAGCAGGGTTGTCCAGTAGTCTCAAAGCACTGAAGCATATAGCGTATCGGTTCGCATATATGCTTTGCAATATTCGGGAACTCGAGGTTGCCTTCGAAGGTGTTGAAATTCGGGTGCGTCACTTTTATGCAGTACGGGCCATTGGACAGGCCAGGGACTTGTGCTTCTCCTGTAACGTCGGTTTTTGATGGAGTCCCGTAGTTGTCGTCGCAGTTGGCGGCGAACTGCACGCTGGCATCCTTTGTGGACCCCCCATTCAAGTCGGTTACAAAGACGATGAGGTCTGAACGAGGTGGCTTGGTATCTGAAGGCAAAGGATTTTCGATGCAATTGTCTGTTTCGTAATAGACGAGCATGTCCGGAGTATATTTGTCTCCTGTAACACATGCGCCAGTCGAGCAAACCTGGCCAGCAGGACAGCTTGTTATTTCAAATGCCTTATTGCTGCCATCGCAGTAGAACTCTTTGATCTGATCCTGATTCACGCATTTATCATTTTTATCCTCATCGAGAGAAGGCACGGGTGTCCCGCCAATTTTTTCTGTGACAGTGCCTGCGACGGCTGTATTCTTCCCGCCATCGTTGTCTTCGCACGATTTCTGCTGGCAGGCGCCGTCTTTGCATGTGCGATCGGAATCGCAGTCGATGTCTTTCTCGATCAGTTTGTTGTTGTCGCAAGAGTATTTTTTTACCTTTTTATCATTGATGCACACATCACTGTGAGTCGTGGTGCTGTTGCTGGCCCCGGCATAAAGTTCAACGGCACCCTTTCCATTGTCGGTGCATTTATCCGGGGCGGCTGGCTGCGTCCCCGCCGGGGGCCCCCGCCTGTAGAAGATTGATGGGAACCACCGCTTGTAGAAGGGCATCGATTCAGCTGATTTTTTTACAGTGAGGCTTGGTGCCGCTGCCATCGTGCTCGGAGCGCTGATGGCGAACATCGTGCCCAGGACAACTATTGCGAGCAGTGCCTTGCAAAGGACCCGAACCCTGGTTGTCTTGTACGGTGTCATAGTTAGACCCTCCCTCACTGCGAGGTGCTGCAATTGTAATGCCACTTTTCGGATTTATAAAACATCAGCTAAAATGGACAATTGGAAGGGAACGCTCCCTGGCGATTTTGGAAATAGTCAAAGAATTGACGCCCAGATTGAGAAAATTATCATTTTGAAAATAGCTGGATAGGCCGCTTATGCCAGCTGCGGGAAGAGCTTCTTGAGGACCGGGAGCGTCACCTTGCCGCCCTTGGTCTGCAGGCCCTTGGCCAGCACATGATCGGAGGCAATCGCCTTCTCGACACCCATGTCTGCGAGCTTCAGCGCATAAGGAATCGTCGCGGCGGTGAGCGCTTCGGTCGAGGTGTGCGGCGTGAGCGCCGGCATGTTGGGGACGGCGTAGTGGATCACGCCGTGCTTCACGTATGTCGGGTCGTCGTGGCTCGTGGCGCGGATCGTCTCGATGCAGCCGCCCTGGTCGATGGACACATCTACGATCGCCGAGCCCGGCTGCATCTTTTTTACCATCTCCTCGGACACGACGTGCGGCGCGCGGTCGCCTGCGACGAGCACCGCGCCGACCAGGAGGTCGGCCTTCGCGACCCATTGGGCCACGGACTCGCTCGTCGACTTCACGGCCTTTATCTTTCCGCGATAGGTCTCCTCGATTGACGCGATCCTGTCGTCGCTGATCTCAAGCACGACGGTCTCCGCCCTGAGGCCCATCGCCACCTCTGCGGAATTGAGGCCGACGTATCCGCCGCCGATCACGACCACGGTGCCGTGCCTCGTGCCGGTGACTCCTCCCAGGAGCAGCCCCTTGCCGCCGTGGTTTTTGTGCAGGAGATATGTGCCGATCTGCGTCGCCACGCGGCCAGCGACTTCGCTCATAGGGCGCAACAGCGGCAGGTGGCCGTCGTCCGTCTCGACTGTCTCATAGCCGATCGCAGTCACCTTCGTCTCGCAGAGCGCCTTCGCCAGCTCCGGCACGCTTGCGAGATGGAGATACGTGAAGAGATTGAGTCCAGGGCGGAAGTAGCGGTATTCGCTCGTGAGCGGTTCCTTGACCTTGATGATCATGTCGGCGCTCTTCCAGATTTTTTCCGGATTGGCCTCGATCTTTGCCCCCGCCGATTCATATGCGGCGTCTGAAAAGCCGGAGAGCACCCCTGCGTCTCTCTCGACATGGACCGTGTGGCCTTTTTTTGTGAGCTGCGCTGCGCCATCGGGTGTGACGGCCACGCGGGTTTCCTGAGTCTTTATCTCCTTCGGGACGCCGATGATCATTTGAAACCTCCTCATTTAAATTCCCCTCCTTTGTAAGGAGGGGCCGGGGGAGGTAGGTCTACCCCACCCTGACCCTCCCCTTACAAAGGGGAGGGGACTGCTGTTGACGTGATGCTTTAACGCGAAGCAAAGCCCGAGGTCAATCCCTATTCGATTTGGCAAATTTGATAAAAAGCTTAAATTACAACAGGTTATGAAATTATTGACGCAGTGCGCCGTGCGCCATGCCGCAGGGCGCCTGGTTTTCCGCTCCGAAGCCAATAATTTACGCAACAATTTGCGCCGGCTGCCGATACGTAGACACAAGATGAGATACCCCAATCACATGGCACTGTTTGCCGCCGCGGTCCTGCTTGCTTCCTGCAGCAACGGCGGCTCCGCGATGAAACCGGATTTCTCCGGCGCGCCGGACACTGCCTTCACCATCCACGACGAGAAGGATCTGATCGGCGGACCCATGGCGCAGGGCCGAACGGGCGACGTGCTGCTCAAGAACGACAGGATACGCGTCGTCATCCAGAAGCCGCGCAAGAACCCGGGCGTCAACTCCTTCGGCGGAAACATAATCGACGCCGATCTTGTCCGCCCCGGCGGCGCGCCGGGCCAGGACAACTTCGGCACGCTCTTTCCGCTTGTAAACGTAGAGTGGACGGTCGACTACTACAACTTCGAAGTCGTCTCCGATGGCTCCGGAGGCGGCCCCAAGGTGCTGCGCGCCTACGGCAAGATCGATGTCTACGACTATCTCGATCTGAGCTTTATCCAGAACGTCTCGGAGGGACTCATCGGCCAGAAGCTCACCTATGCCAATCGCTTCGACGACCGGATGGATCCGTTCGACATCTACGGCGACTTGAAAGGGGTAAGCCCGGACGTCATCACCGATTACACGCTTGAACCTGGAAAAAATTACGTCCGCATCGACACGAAATTCACCAACTCCGGCGACACGGAGGTGAAGCTGCCGATGGGCGAGTTCATCAACGGCTCGGGGCAGGGGTCGATGCTGATCCCGGGCCAGGGCTTCTCGCCCGACCTCATGGCGCAGGCGGGGAGCAACACGCCGGCGATCATCTACGCGGCGTTCGACGGAGTAGACGCATCGTACGGATACTTCTTCAAGGCTGGCCAGTTCATCGATCCCAAGAAGGGCGATCCATACACGACGACCTCGATAACATATTCCGGCGTGACAGGGCTTCTGATGGGCGAGGAGTTTTTGAAGATCGCGCCGCTCGGGATGGGCGGGACGCCTGATATCCATTTCTCGATCCCGCCGGACAGCGAACGCACGATCACCGGATATTTTGTCGTCGGCAACGGCTCGGCCGGGTCGGTGCTGGATGCGGGGCTTTCGGCTATCGGCGCGGATGCGCGGCCGGTGAGCGGCGTCGTCAAGAGTTCAGACGGCAAACCGTTTGCAAACGCTATCGTTGCCAT
The DNA here is from genome assembly GCA_043798915.1 of Pseudomonadota bacterium. Taxonomy (GTDB): domain Bacteria; phylum UBA10199; class UBA10199; order 2-02-FULL-44-16; family JAAZCA01; genus JAZDOG01. The sequence continues at coordinate 27,574 of JAZDOG010000097.1, forward strand.
CCAGTCGAGGGGACAGACCCTCATCACATATCGCACCGACAGCCAGGGGCGCTTCACAGGGAATCTTCCGACCGGCGGCGATCCCGAGTCGAAGCGCTTCGGCAACGGACGTTACACGGTGGCGGTCGACGTGCCAGGCTATCAGCTGAACGGCACGTCCGGCGCAGGCAAGTGCGAGCCGGCTGAGATCGACGTCTTCACGCAGAAGTCAGCGACCGTCGAGTGCACGCTCGGCGAGACGGGGAGGGTAGAGATCTCCGGGCCGGTCGTCGATGCGGCGACTGGAAAGGCCCTGCCCGCAAGGCTCACGATCATCGGTGAGGATCCGAGCCCCAACAAGGTCGGCAGCGCCGGCCGGTTCCGCTCCTCGATAGAGTGGGAGCAGCCCTTCGGGATCGCCGACGTGAAATACATCACCGCAAAGGGGACGTTCGATCTCACGGGTGAGAAGAGCTTCAATATCGAGCCGGGGACGTATCGCTTCGTCATAAGCCACGGCCAGGAATATTCTTCCGACGAGAAGGTGATCGAGGTGACAGCCGGCGGGATGCCTCTGCTGCTGAGCCTTGTGAAACTCTCCCGCGTCTCTCCCACGCCCGGCTACATAAGCGCGGATTTTCACATACACTCGATCAGGAGCCCCGACTCGACGCTGCCGCAGGAGATGCGCGTGCTCTCAGCCGCTGCGGAGGGGCTCGATGTCCTGCAGGCCTCCGACCACGACTACGTCACCGACTATGCGCCGGTGCTCGCCAGGCTTGTGGCGGATGGGCTTATCCCTGCCGGGAGCATGCAGACCTCCTCCGGCGAAGAGATTACGCCCAACCACTACGGTCACCTCCACGTGTTTCCGGTGACTGCGAAGGCCGACGATCCGGACGGCGGCGCCATCGACTGGTCTGCCTCGCCCAGGAACGAGGTCTCGTTCGCGCCGCACTACGTCCTGACGCTCGACGAGTTGACTGACAAGATGCGCTCGGGTCCGGGCGATGAGGTCGTGCAGATAGATCACATCATGGACTCGCCGACCGGGATCATCACCGCCTGCGGGTGGGTGACTTCGTCCTTCTATGCGAAGGACTTCGGCGTGCCGCCCCTCTCGAGCTATGCGGATCCGGTCGAGCGAAGGATGCCGCCGCGCAGCGACGGCGGGATATCGTTCCCGATTCCTCTGGGCGGCTCAGGGCTCGTGACGACCAACTTCGATTCGGTTGAACTCGTGGTGGGCCCGCATCTGCACGACAACAGCCTGCTGTTTCGCTCCGCGCTGCCTACGTGGTTCAATCTCTTGAACCTCGGCCTCATCGTCACCGCGACGGCGGATTCGGACAGCCACATGATCCGCCCGGAGCCGGTCGGCATGCCGCGCAACTACGTCCTTTCATCGGTCGACCCGAACGACGGGAAGGGCGCGAACCACTCCGCGATCGATCTCCAGGAATATGCGGCCAACATCCGCGCTCACCGCCTGACGGTGTCGGCGGGCCCGATCGTTCTCGTGCACGCGAAATCCGATAGCGGATCTGCTGCGGAGATCGGCGGGACGGTCACGGGCAAACACGTGACGTTCACGGTGGACGTGAAGGCCCCGTCGTGGGGCTGGTTCGACACGATCGAGATATATGCGAACACGGAGCCGATGCCGGTGGACGACAAGACCGACACGCCGATGAAGGGGACGGCCGCAGACCCGGCGGAGTTCTACAAGCCGTATCACGTTCCCAGATACACCTATGAACCCGTGAAGAGCTTCAGGCTCGCCGACGGGACGCTTGAAAGCTGGAAAGAGGAGAAGGGCTCGATCACCGCGACGGTCGCGTTCGACATGGACTTCGATGAGGATACCTGGGTTGTCGCGATGGTGAGAGGGACGCAGAGCACGAAGGGCTACCGATCGCTCTTTCCGCTCGTGACCCGCGCGCTGATCGACGACAAGGCCAGACCGGAATCGTTCGACCCGGCAAACCTCGCGGCGTTCAATGCTGACAAGAGGGTGGGGGCCCAGGGCTGGGCGCTGGCAAACCCGATCTTCGTGGACGTTGACGGAGATGGCTTCAAGGCGAAGTATGTGCGATCGGGAGTCTCGCCGCTGAAGTGATATCGCTGTGGGAAGTCATGAAGGTACGACTCCGAAGGGGATGACGAAATAAGCCCCAGTCACGAGGCGCAGAGCAGGCGCTGGCGGCTATCTGACGGTTTCGCTCCTCGATGGATTTGTCGAACGCATCCATGTCATGGTAGATATCGGCGAGCGCGCGAGCACGGTCTTCATAGAAGTCATAGACAACGGCAATGGGATTGACAGTGAACATCTGCCAACATGCCGGATTCATGATCGGAAAGTGCGGTTGCCAGGACCTCGCTTTCGGCACCAGGGAAGACACGCTCGATTAGCCTTTCCGTATCCCGCTGCGGCGTTTTTTTGAACTATACAACGACCTGAGTTTCCTTTATAAACGCTTTCATGAAGCCATCGAAACCTTACGGCCGTCCTCGTCGAAATATCAAGGCCAGGCGAGTCCAAATCCGATGACGAGCCCGTCCAGGAACCGGGGAATTTCACGGATTTTTGACGCGCTTTGAATAACAACCCGTCGAAAAAACACGCAACTTATTGTCACAGTTGCCGATACCTCGGATAGACCGATGGGCAGGGGGTAGTAGGAGGCAGCAATGCTTGCGGTCATGGGTATAGTTCCGATTCTTGTCTATGCGGCTTATGCCGCCGGAGCGGCCGTTTTCGCCGCAATCTTCGGAGCGGCCGCGCCTGCCTGCAACACGGACAACCCCAGCGACGACGGTGCCACCGACGCCGGGAAAAAAGACGGCCCGGACTTGGCTGGTGTCGACATGGCCTCGTCGACAGACGGACCGGACGGTGGTGTGCTGCCGGATATTAGAGATGGCAGGGTGGACGGCTATGTGCCGCCCATCGATGCCAGCCGGCCAAACGATTTGGTGCCGCAGGACGCCACAATGCGCAAGGGCGTCAATCTGGCCTTCGCGAGCATCACGTCAAACAAGGGAGCCTGCAAAATCATCGATATGAAAATATCGGCGGATAGCACGCTTTGGGCCCTGTGCGGAGGCATCAATCAATATGCCAAAATCAAATTGCCTCCCAACCCCGGCGATGCGCTCAAAGCGGCCAATAACATAGATGCCAGCAATAGCCCGGTGGTGCCAATGAGTCCCCAAGGCACGCCGGTGCAGATCATCTTTCCGCCCGCGCCGCTTGGATATGCGGCGATAGTCATGTACAATATTACAACTTCCGTAAGCTGGGGATCTATACAATCTGGCGGTATGGCGCTCATCGACCAAAGCGACAAGGCCGGCGAATTTCCCTTGAGTGTGCCGCTGGGGTCTCCGGCGTTGACGGATGTCAAATCGGCGCTGGCTTTTAATGACACGCAAAGAATGCTTTGGAAATATTTTGTCCCTGGCACTGCAAGCAATCCGAACGTCAAACCGGCGGGTTACCCCGGCATGATCGCCCAATACAAGGCGATGAACGGCATCCCGCAGCAAAATCCGCCCGGAATTCCAGTCTTCAGCAAAGGTTGGAGATCCGGAGCCATATCGATGCTGGACAATAATGCGAACACGGCCGCCGTGCTCAACTGTGAAACCGGAGCGAATGACAAAACCGCGAACATCGACGTGGTCGATTTGCCGAAAACTTATTTGGATACGGCCAACGCGGTGATTGCCAATGTGCCGCTTGGAACCACGGTGTTCTGCTCGAACACATTGCCGTTGATAAACGGATTTGCAGTCGTGGCGCCGGCGGCGGGCGGGCTCATGTTTGCGGAGGTGAAGGCAAATGGGGCGAAGACACAAACCCAGCTGAATGGCGAACATGTAACGAGCGTGGATGTCCAAACGGCGACGGTTTATTCGGCCACAGCCGAGGGGAATCTTCACATATTTGATGCGCCGAATCTGCCGGCAAATCCGACAGAAGATCAATTCAGCCCCGTCGCTGGTCTGGGCCAAAATCCGGGTCCGGTGGTCGCTCATGCTGTCTCAGGCATAGTGTATATCGCATATGGAAACACAATCACCGCCGTCTATCCGTCCCAGGCGCACTAATCAAAAAGCGACGGCGAAGGCAGCGTTGCTGCGTGGCGCATTGCAATCTGGTGCCTGGCGCCAGACCCGCCATCCCCGACCTTTTTGCAATCGTCTCGATTGGCGCACTTGGCCTGATAGCGATCATGGCAACCAGAAGAAGAACGCGGCAGCCGGATAAAAATTATACGCATTGCTAAATAACTATTATTTTCAATGGGTTACTGAGGACCGCCTCAGCCGCTGCAATTTTTTCTCCGCGACAGACGGTCGATCTTGACTCAGAGGTGGCTTCCTCATCCCAAGATGACATCAGCTGTTCAGAAATCCGAAATTCGGAACATCCCCTGTTCCGCTTTCTGAACTTTTTCCAAAGAAACCACGCAACCTTTTTTAAGAGTATCCGATAAATCAGATGGTTATAAAAGCAGTCCCCTTTGGCACGGGAATTGCTGGGTAATACTGGTTCGAGCTTTGTTTCGGGGGAGAAAGGAATTTCAGAAATGGCCATCCTTTTTCAAAAATGTGTTGTGAGGGAATCAAAAGGTGCGAATCAAGGAACTTCTGCATGGGAAAATGCCAGACTGAGCTGCGCCGATCAGTTGATAAAATCCGCGGAAGAAGACATGCAGAGCGCTGAATATGCGCAATCCGAGATGCCGTGGTTCGTGCGCTGGTTCACCGGCAGCGCAAAAAAGCAATGGGTCCGGCAACAGGAAGAAGCGAGGGCGCATCTGGCGACGGCACGCCGATACGTTCAATTCAAGGATACGGAGAATGCCATAAGCGAAGTGAGAACGTCGATAAAGCTGTCGGTCAGGGCCGACGAGGCGTTGTTGGCGGAGGAAAATGGCGTCATCGGCAAGGAGACCACTTCAACGAAGGTTTTGGGAGCGACATCAGTGTTTCTGGCGGTGATTGGCACGGCCGGCGCAGCGTCAACATGGGCGGCTGGTGCGGCTGCTTTTGTGTGCGGCACTGAAACAACTGGAGGCATTCTTGCAGTTATGGGATTTTCGACCGCTGCTGGCGCTGGCGCCGGCTATACGACTGGTGCCGGGATGGCTGGATTGCGGTCGATTGTAAACGAGGAATCTTACCATTATCCGTCGGGTGAGAAGCTGCAATATACGTTTGCCGGTGCGACAACCGGTCTGCTGCAAGGAAGTTTCCCGTTTGCTATAAGGACTGGCATGGAGTGGGCCAGGCCCATCGAACCTGGAGCCGGCGCACAAGGCACGATTCAGGCAATTGGGAAACACGCAGTTGAGCTTACGCCCGCGGCTGTCACCCAAGGGATAATTTCGTCTGCGTACACAATGGTTTCGGGGGGCGATGGCGGGCAGATTGCTTCTTCCGCTGCGATCGGCATGGCCATTCCGTTTGCTTATTCAGGGTTATCAGTTGTGATGGGTTTGCCGGCGAACCTGAAAGTGCTGACATGGACAGACCCCGCCCAGCCCGGACAGATCGGCCGCGTGATATTCTATGACGGAATGACGAGGCCGTATCAGGTGTACAGTTACACCTTGCCTGATCAACCAGCACCAAACGCGGTGGCGCCATTGTTGTTGGAGGCGGCACCTCCTGCAGCGACAGCGCTGGTACCACTCCGGTCAATATTGGGAGAATGGGGATATGATCCACTTTTCAAAGTACAGCCTAGAGGATGGGATATTCCAGCCGACTCTGCCAGAGCTATTGTCATCGCTTCAGCTGCGCGCAAACTGGTTGTTCCCGCTGTTATGCAAAAAACAATTTCTAATGCTGGATCTCCAAGTCTTGGCTTGCCAGGAGCCTGTGACGGGGATATGCACGGCAATATGAACAAGACCGAAGAATATGGATTAATTAATTTAGCTGCCATTGGCAATGGTGGTGGTGAGAGCGATCCGACTTTTGTCCAAACAGTCTCGATGAATACGCGGTACCACGCTGGTTTAAAAATATTCAAAAAACGCTGCACAGATTATGAAGCTATAGCAGGTTTTCTAAGACAGATTTTTGCAACTGACGTCGGTGGAATAAAGACGCGCTTTACTACGAAAAGTGAAGTGCGGGTCTGTGATATTGGATGCGGCGATGGTACTGTAACGGCAAAATTGGTTGAATATCTTCTCGATGTGGTTGATGGCGAAGTCATAGTGGATGTGATAGAACCTGTTGAAGAATACAGATTATTGGCTACAGCGAAGCTTGTAGCGCTTGGTTCGGGAAGGCTAAAGGTCAATTTTGTGTCTATGGGAGCTGAAGAGTATTTTGCAAACGCGGAAATGATATACGACTTAGTTTTTTCATCACATAGTATCTATTTTTTTCCGCTTGAAACGATTCTGAACATTGCCCCAGCGATAAATAGTGGTGGATTTTTTGTGGTCGTTGCAATGTCCAGCCAATCGATAATGGCTGAGCTCAAGGACATGTTCTCTCCAAAGCCGACAATTACAACAGACGGAGTTTTGTCATTTATCCGGCAACGCAATACAAGGTTTCAACAATCAGCGACCTACCTTCCGTTTCCTAGCGTTTTAACGTTGAATGGAATCACCTTGCCAGAAAACAAACAGAATCTAACCGAGGAGGCAAAAAATCTCCTTTCTTTGATGATCCAACGAAACATCGATGAACTGGATGATGCCGACTACAAAAAAGTCAGGCAAGCAATAATTCGACGTAACTCGGGCGACCGGCTCGCGCTTGACAATGGAGGCCTGTTGTTCAAGCTGGAATGATGATGTAGTTGATATGAAGTTACGAGGGTAATTATGAGAGTGACCAAAAGGGATTTGATCATTTTTCTCATCATCTTCAGCATTGGTACCATTCTGGGTACAATCGGAACCGTGTCTTTTCCAATAGGCACTAATATGAGCTATTTTTGGCCAGCTGCCGTCGTTCAAACCGTGGGCGGCCTCTTTTTCGGTATCTGGGGTGTTTTAGCTGGTACTTTATTCCCAAGCTTGTCGAATGCACTGACAGATGGCTCGAAGTCGCATGTTATTTGGTTGATACCGGCAAATTTTATACAAAGCTTTATTCCGCTCTGTGTAAAAAAGGTGATTGGTTTCTCTCCACGATCACTCGATATGAAGTCTATTTTCGGGTTTATTGTCGGTTGTGCGATTTTACCTCATGTGTTTGGTGGTTTCGTAGGTTGTGGTGCTCTCTTCCTGTTAGGTGATATTCCAAATCAGGCTGAATTTTGGCGAACATTACGAGTGTGGCTCATAGGCAATATCCCATGCTCAATTGTATTTGGATTGTTGTTGGTGAAAACAGTGGCTCCAATTCTCGAAGATTGTAATCTTTTGTATAAGAGTTTTTTAAAATGAAATGCCTACTAGACGACACGCTTACAAGATTGTTTGAGATTTAACGGATTTAATTGCTTTTGAAACCGCCGCTTTTTTAATATTAATTATGCAGCAACAAAGGCGATCAGTTTTTTTGAAGATTTTTCTGCTGATGTTGATAAGCAGTGCTGGGCCCTGTTTGCTTATGGGTATTTACGAGCTTATCAGATTTCATAAGGTTATCTATGGCAAAGGGAATCCTCTGATGATGGCTATAGGTTGTAGTATCCTTCTGTCAGTTATTATGGCGGGGTTCATAACACAAGATATCGTATCTCCCATAAGGACACTCCTCCTTGCAATTAGGGAGTATACCACAAAGAAGGTCAATCCACGTATCAGCTTTGCTCAACGTAATGATGAGTTCGGATATTTATTTGAAGAGTACGAAAAAATGATCGCAGATATCTCGTCTTATCAATATAAAATTACACAAAGTGCCCGCCTTGCTGCTATCGGCCAATCAACCGCCATGGTCGCTCATGACGTTCGCAAGCCGCTGGCGAGCATGAAGGCACTGCTCACTTCATTGCCATCGATTCAGGACGATCCGGAGCAGGTCAAGAGGATGATAACTGCTGTGGATCGCAATATTTCCCAGACGAACATGATGCTCAACGATATATTGGAGTTTTCGAAAGACTCCACGTCTCTCAATATCGAGGATGCAAGTCCCCAAAGTGTCATCACCTCCGCACTAGCCGACGCTCTTCGGAACCATGAGGGATCGAGCGTGACGATAGATTATAATTTGACACATAAGCGCAGCTTGCGCGTGGATGCGCCGCGGATCAGCCGGGTTCTCACAAACCTTATCGACAACGCGCTGGATGCCATGACGCCCCGCGGCGGCACGGCAGCCGGTTCTCTCGAAGTCGACACAGTTGAGTGTTTAAACGACGGCAAGAAGACGCTGATCATTAAGGTCACCGACAGCGGCCCGGGGATTCCTGAAGACCTGCTGCCTAAAATATTCGATCCATTCTTTTCACACGGGAAACAAGGTGGCAGCGGGCTTGGGCTGGCCATCAGCCAAAGGATCATCAGTTTGCACGGTGGAACAATCAGGGCGAAGAACAGGAAAGGCAAAAGCGGCGCTGAATTCATG
>JAZDOG010000002.1:0-65681 GCA_043798915.1 Pseudomonadota bacterium
AGTGGTATTGGAAAAAGTTTATGCTGGCCAATTATTTTGCGATCTGCTAGGCTGTCCGCATGAATCCCCCGTTTCCTGATGGTTGTTTGGAAGGCCTGGTCGTTCGTCCTATTCATTTGGATGAGCAGGAGCGGTGGCGAGCGCTTATGGACGCGCATCATTATCTTGGATTTAATCATCTCATTGGTTCGTATCTTTGCTATGTCGCGGAGCTTGGCGGCGAGTGGGTGGGTCTGCTCTGCTGGAGCTTTGCGGCGTTCAAGAGCCGGCATCGCGATCGGTGGATTGGCTGGAATCCTCATCAGCGCGAGGCAAGGCTCAAGCATATCGTAAACAATGCGCGTTTCCTCATTTTGCCCGATGTTCGCATCAAAAATCTTGCCTCTAAGGTCTTGAGCTTAAACATCAAGCGTCTTTCGGGCGATTGGGAACATGCGCACGGTGTCCCTGTGGTGCTGGCGGAGACGTTCGTCGATCACTCGCGGTTTCGAGGGACATGCTATACGGCGGCGGGATGGATTCCTATCGGGCAGACGCGCGGGTTTGGAAAAAAAGCCGGCACATATGTGTTTCATGGGCAGGCGAAGACGCTGTTTGTGAAACCGTTATGCCGTGATGCCGCGGCGATTCTGTCCGCTCCGTTTGAGCATCCGCGGCTTTATTCACGAAAGGAGGGTGCGACGATGATCGACATCAACCGGCTGCCGCTCAAAGGGGAAGGCGGGCTCATCGACTTTCTCGCAACGATTCCAGAAGCGAGAAAGGCAAGGGGTATACGATACAAATCCGTCACGCTGCTCGCGCTGTCCGTCTGCGCCTGCCTGTCAGGTGCGCTCTCTTATGAGGATATTGCGCGCTGGGCCAAATCTCTGTCCAGCGACATCCTTCGTCTCTTCGGCTGCAGGCAGGGAAAGGCCCCGAATGAAGCAACCCTCCGCCGATTCTTGCAAAAGCAGGACGCCGATGCGATCGATCTCAAGGCCGGACAGTGGCTCGCCGGCATCGGGAAGCTGCACGGGCCAAGGGACATCGCCATCGACGGCAAGACTCTTTGTGGATCGCACGACGGGGAGAAAAAGGCCGTCCATCTTTTGAGCGCCGTCCTTCAAAAGGAGGGAGTGGTCATTGCCCAAAGGGCAGTACCATCAAAAACCAACGAGATCCCCGAGGTCAAACCGCTCCTGGAGCCTTTGGACATTGAGGGCTCGGTGGTCACCCTCGACGCCCTGCACACGCACAGAGAAACGGCCCGATACATTGTGGAGGATAAAAAAGCTGATTATGTCCTTGTTGCGAAGGACAACCAATCGCTGATTAAAAAGGACATCCTCGATCTGGACGAGGGCTTTTTTTCCCCCTCCGCACACGGAAACCAACAAGGGACACGGTCGCATTGAAACGCGCACCATTCACGTGAGCTGTGACCTCAACGGCTATCTCGATTTTCCGTATCTCGGACAGATATTCCGCATCGAACGCCATGTGACAGACCTCGATGGAAGCAATCCGCGAGAGGAGACCGTCTGCGGTCTCACGAGTCTCAATGCTGCCAAAGCTCCCCCAAGCCGAATCCTTGAAGCCAATCGCGGGCATTGGTCCATTGAAAACAGGTTGCACTGGGTGCGCGACGTCACCTTCGACGAGGACCGGTCTCAAATCAGAAAAGGCAGCGGGGCTCACGTGATGGCCTCGATCCGAAACATTGTCATCAGCATCTTCCGCATCGCAGGCTATATCAAAAACATTGCTGCTGCTCTCCGTGATTGCTGCTGGAACGTGAAAAAGTCCTTGAGACTTGCAGGCCTTATACCGCCGCAGGGTTGTCCATTGGGCGCGCAGTGAAGGGACCGCAAGGGTCCCGTAACGAAGCGCCGTGGGCAACCCGTCGCATCATCCCCGCAGGAAGGAGAGTTACCCACAGAGTCCCATCCATCCGCCCGCCCAGCTACGCTTGGGGGCTCGCGGACGGACGGATGAGACTCTATGGATAACTCCCCTCGCATGGAATGAAAACAGTGTGCCGAGAATAGATGGCGGCGGTATCGGCTCGTATCCTTGCCCTATAAGCGCTTTCGCATTTGGGGACCCGGCGTATTACTGATCGCCGATCGCCTGACATCACGACTTTGCCGTTGCCGTGGCCAGATTCCAATCCTATATTGACAAATCGGAATCCCGCGGTCTTCATTGCACGGAAGACATCTCCGTAATCGCATCCTGGTGTAATACGAAGGTTCGTGCCAAACGTGAGAGGTATCGTCCTCAGTCTGTTGAAGTCGGCCAACTGGGAACACAGCTCCAGTGTCCAATCGAGCCTAACTCCAATGGTCTCAACCTCGAGGTAGAGCTCCATGATCGCCGGTTCGGCCGAAGTAAGTGCAGCGATCTCTGAAACAATCTTTTCTGGTGACCTGAAACGCACGTATCTTCCAGCAGCCAACTTTTTGAGAGCGTGGTTAGAACAGTACGAACAATCGAAAGGGCAACCGCGCCCGAGGAGAACAGAATGAGTGGACGAACTGCGAGGGGATATCCATCGCGTCCACAACTCCCGATCCGGGAACGGAATTTCGTCCAAATCATCGATGAACGGACGCGTTGCATTTTTCTCGATGTTTTCGCCGCTTTTAATCCATAGATTCGCGATACCATGAGGGGAACGTCCGGCCTGAAGACAGGATACAAGCTCCAAAGTCGGGTGCTCTCCTTCACCAACGCAAAGCGCATCAAAAGGACCAGTTATGACTGTATCAGGAGCAAGGGAAGCATGCGGGCCACCGATGATTTGAAAAACACCCTTCCCGAATTTACGCCTTGCCCTGGCCGCTATTTTCTCTATAAAATCATACTCCGTACTTACTGACGAATAGGCGATAACTTGCGATCCAAATTCCCGCACAGCTCGTTCCACCAATCGAAAACCCACGTCTGGCGCGAAGCACGATCCCATAACCACAGCTTGAGTAAAATGCCCGTTCTTTTTCAGGACCGAAGAGATATACGACAACCCAAGCGGCATCGACTGCCTGTGTCGCATAGGCTTGTTCAGCCCAGCCACGTCATTTTGAGAATGAACAAAAAGTACATTCATAAAACTGATAACTCCAGGTTTCTCCGGCAACTCATCTTGGATACATCACCGGCACACCGCTATTCACTGGGTATACGACTGCACATTGTTCACATTGCAGCCCATCGTCATGGTGCAGAAGATCTGCCTCAGACAGACAGGACGGACAACGCAATAGCGATACTAAATCGATGCTCCTATTTCGGCTATTCTGGGACAATACGTTGCGTATTAGCGAGCCGAGCACTCGGCGCATTTTAAATCCAACTTGCTCCTGTGGAGACCCGATCTTACTATACGACCTTTCAGGGAGGGGCCAGGATACGTCAACACCAGGATTGACGATCCAGTACGGTATAGAATTACGCCAGTAGAAGCGAGTATAAAATGGACCAGGATGTTTCGACAAAAAACCCAAAAAAGCAGCATCCTTCATCTTCCTTTCGTACCCTGTCACAACTTCACTATCATGGCGCCAAGAAGGCTTGTTAAATATTCTCAGTTTGCCATCTATGTCTGTCACCTCAAGGCGATGATATGTGAATGGATTCAGCCTTTCAAAAAAACCATCCGGAGTCTCAATGTATCCCGATTTACCGACACGCATCAATTCCCCCAAGAAATTGACAGGGTCGGGGCTGTGCTCCAGCACGTGAGAAGCAATGATAAAATCAAAGGACTGTGATTTAAAAGGCATCCTTTCAACATATCCAATCGCCAGCGGTCGATCTTTCACCAACTTGGATTCATTGCGTTCCACAGTGTCTTCGTAGGCATCCAGCAGCACATTTGCGCGTGGATATGGATTTCCACCCGAACCCACCTCCAGGACCAAGGCATCCGACGACACGGGGCAATGCAGGCGGCGCAGAGACCACGCCAACCGTTCCATACCGAGGCGATTCAGAATGCGCATCGGCAAAGATTCGGATGAAAGAGCTGTCCTGGTGTTTTTTGCCATCGATTCAATCATTCTGATTTTACGAGACAAATATTCACATTTTTCCAACAGTATCCGGCTTAACCGCTTCCACGAAGAGCGAGTCCTCAGGACGATTATCCAGCAGTTCGATATCAGGCAATTTGCCTTTTTGAAATACCCATTTCTCAATGTCCACAAAACCATTTTCAGCCAGGATGTTTTTTAAACCATCATACTCATACATATACTTATGCCGCGAATGATGACTCCCATCGTGGTCAACAAAGAAGTAATTCTGTAACATAAGCTCTTTTTCTCCTCGATTATACAGGGACAATGCATAATCCAGATCCGGAACAGACAATCTTACCCGCCCACCCGGCTTAAGAATGCGATAAATCTCTCCAATCAAACGACAACCATCGCGCCGCGACAAATGCTCAAGAAAGTGGGAAGAAAAAACATAGTCGACAGCGTTATCGGCAAAGGGAGCGCCATAGCTCAAATCATGAAAAACAAAACGATTCTGGCTGAGAAGAGAATGGTACTGTTGAAATGTATAATACCCGCTAGCCCCGGAGACCCTATATGTCATGCGATGAATCCACCTAGGGCAGGATGCAAACAGCGCATTTAACGAACCGTCGACATTCGTCCAATCAGTCGCAACCGCTAAGCCAGAACCAAGGTTTACCTTTACCAACTTGCCAATACCGACAATGTGTACGCGGCGCAGCCGGAATGACCAACCCAGGAATCGTGTACAAATATCTGTAATTCGTCTGAGCATTTAATCCCTATGCCATAACATCATTTATCCAAACCAACAACTGCCTCATCCGCGAGACAACATCGTGTCCATCCTCCCACGCGCGCTTAAAACCCGCTGCAGCAACTGACTGACGCAGAGGATCGTCATGAACATATCGCCGCAATTTCGCAACCAATTCTTCCCTTGATCGAAAGAATTCTACATCACGCCCTTCTTTATACATTGTCGCAAGATCATCAGAATACTCGGAAAGCATCATTGTGCGAGTAGCGGGAATTTCAAAACAACGCCTCGTGTAGGTGTCGCGATTGCGCTTCGACAAGAAACACAACGCCACCTTAGCGCCACACAAGGCTTTATTGTAATCCTCTCCCCAGACCAGACTCACCGGAGCTAATTTGCGCAGGACCGAAGAATTCATAACCGCAGAATGCCATCCGTTCTCTCCAAAACCTCTATTTGGCCCAAAAAGCCTCAGCCGAAAACCATTTTGCGCTATTTCTTCCAGCACTTCCATGCGCCCATCCGGTTCGTTATGTCCGACAAACACCACATCACATTCAAACCGCGCCCTATCTTCCTGCGAAAGGACTACAGGGTGATTGACCTCAGGAACAAACCACGAGCGCATCAATTTCACACGGCCTGATCCGGCATTTCGAAAATCGTCAATGTTATGGTTGCGATAAGCCAGCATCAGGTCATATTCGGGAATCGCGTTAACAAAGTGCCTCCACGCCCAACGAGGCTGACGCGGTGAAAAAGGGTCATCGTTGTTATAGCCAACCAGAATCGTGTGCGAACACGCCTGTTTGATAGCGCGAAGGGTCGCAGCCGTAATGTGCGTTCCGCGATAGACAAAGAGCGCATCGGGTTGAGTCTGAATCGTACGAGCAAGCAGATCACGGTTAACAGCTCGAAATATCGGACCCAATAGATATTTATTCTGAAATTTTCGATTCAATCCATCCAGAGCCGCAAACCCAGGGGGGGTCGCCAGTGCAGATTGAAAGTACTGATGCCAGGCAAACCGCTCAACTCCGTGCCCCAACGCCACCAACGCACGCCCGACATGCTCTTCGTGTACTTGCGAGTGCCAATCTCCCACAACGAGAATTTTCATTCATTCACAAGCGCGGAGTGTGCCCTAGCAGCCGTTTCACCCGCACAATTCCTTTATCACACATGTTTTCGCCGAACAGCCACAAAGCGGCGCTGTAAAAATAGTAATGCCAGGTTTGGTTCAATTGTGTTTCGCGGGCCAATTGACATGCATACGCAAGAAATTCTCGCCGCCCCCTTTTGCGCTGGATTGAAAGAAATGGATACGCATATTTCGAAAGATCTCTCCTGATGGGCGTCGTTGTATCGATGCCATATTTCCCATCTATATACTTGCTTATAACAAAGAAACCCTTCGTAAAGTTGACTGAAGTATGCGCGGTAATCTTTCCTGGCTGGAACGCCTTCCTCTCTGCCAAGGCCGTTCCAAATTGTGCATTATCCTCGCGAAAGGTCTGAGCGGCAATCGCAACAGGTATATCGCAATATATAGTCGGCTCATGAAGAGCGACCTCCGCCACCAGATAGAGCTGATAGAGAAGCAAACCATCGAACCTATCAGTGGCATATTGCAAAGCACGCTCGCGCCTGAACGTCACACCGCCAATGGACACAGTGCGCTTATAGTGGAAGACGCAGGCATCGATGCCGGGGGCAAATCGTCGCGTTTCCGGACAGTAGCTGAACATCTCCAGCTTGCCATTTGGGTGCTGAGCGCAGTAGCTGCGCAACACATAGCCCACATCGCGGTTAGCGCGCAAAAATTCAAGATATGAACCCAGCTTACCTGGAATAAACCAATCGTCATCCCCCATAAACAAGACAAAATCGCCTCTCGCCTGCTCGATCAAGCCGCGCACATTTTTATCGTAGCTGAGGTTATGCTCGTTCTCATAATAATTCACCGCGTATGGCGAGCTGCGGCGAAACTCCCCCACAGCCGCTCTCACTTCCTCGCGGCGGGGCGCTTTATCTTCTCCAACGACAATTTCAACGTCACCCGGCGGAGCGTCGATCGAAGCTAGCAATCGGGCAATCAATTCGGGGCGATTGTAGCTGGGAATACAAATTGAGAGCAATATAGGTTGAGACGTCATGATCGCCTTAAATTCAAAGGATGCTATTCCGCGTTTTTATGCGTGCCTTAACAGCCAAGTAGTTCGTCTTACTCGACCGAGAGTCCGCCCTTTAAGAGATCTGCTCCTGTGGCTCACGAGGGCAAATCCATGTTTTGTAAGTATCTGCGACATCTGGTCCTCGGTCCATTCGTATGGGTGACCTGGCAGACTGCCGCGATTTGGACATATTGCCTTAAGAATTTTTTTATGGACAAGGGATCGGACCGAATGAGCATCTACCGCAAATGCAAAAACACCGTCGGGTGATAGAACCCTTTTTATCTCTGTCAGAATTGCCAACGGGTCATGAACGTGATCGAGGACGTTATTGCATACAACACAATCAAAGAACTTCTCCTCAAACGGAATGGACTCTGCCTTAGCCATGACGTATTCTGTGCGACTTTGCACCCCGCCGATAAATTCATCCAAAAGCTTACAGCCGGATTGCGGGGGAAGAACGGGCAACGGTTCCAAACCATAGGCCTCTTCAGATTGGAGCAACCACAACATTCCAACTCCCAATCCGCCGCATCCAACATCCAGCAATCGATGGAATCTCCTTGCCAAATACCCTTCCCTTTGAAGGTGCTCTGCTAGCGTAAACTGTCCATATAAATCATCTATAAGTCCAACTGGATCATGCTGCCGACTTATCCAATAGTCAGACTCAAACTTTTGTGCTTCCCGAAATCGCGTATCGCTGATAATCCTCGTCATACTCCGCCTCCATTTTCAGGTTCAATATTCACCGTTGTCCAATGCGGTGGAATCCAGTCGTCTCCCCATGGTGACAGCCCACGGGGGGCAACGATATTCTTGGCTTCACTATCACTCAGCCAAGCGGCCCACCAGCTGAACGTACTGTCTCCGATAATCGCATGGTCACATGAATACATAAGGTAAAAATCGATCAAGCTTTGCGCGTTTCCTTTCGCAGCAGGAATGTCAGCAAATATGACATTGCCCCCTAGAGAATCAAGTTCTTCCTTTGCAGCGGACTGATCATCGGAAAAGACAAAGAAGCGCACATCCGGATACTTGTTTTCCATGATCTCCATTGCAGAACGGTAGTACTCGGTCAGGGACGGGTGTGAGACACCAACCTCCTCCGAGTACGAACGCCAATGAATTGAACACGACCTCACCGACTCGATCTTGTCGAGGATGCGCAATGCTAAAGGGTCATCAGGCTTTGGCGGGAGGAGTTCATCGCGCAACTCACCGGCGATGTCCTGGTAATACCGATACGTTGCCCAGCACCCCAGGAAATAGGGATTACTTTTGTATTTAGTGCGGTGCACATCCTCCTGGTAGCGCTGTGGATATCCTTCGCAAACGATCGGTCTTAATGAAAGCGGACATTTATTGCTCAATGCAATGCCGAGCCGGATTTTAGCCTTGAACATTAACTGGGCAATTCTGTTTTTTGGCATTTTTTTCCTGTTGATACTGACAAGCGGGAAGGCGTCCAACAGGTATTGCCTTTTATAGGGATCGTTCCAGTACCCGGATTCCGCATCCACTTCCAGGATCGCTTCATTTTGTGCGGCGACAGCACGGCCAAACGCATAACAATGCAGCTGGTTTCCCAATCCGCCAACAATACATACTGTTGCTTTCTTCATTGAAGATTCCCGGTCCGCACAGCGATGCAACTCGCCCTGAATTCTGAAAGCGTTTGCGGCTTTACACCATGGTTTTGCCACCAGGCAAAAACCCGGCGATAGGCATCAAAATGCCGATCCACATCAGACTCCGTGCGCCAATAAGGAGAGCAGCCTGCCATGAACTCGGACGAGTGGGACATCAGATTCAGCTGTGGCAAACGACTGTTGGCCCATGAACATACATTTAGCAAATTGCCGGCTGAAGCCTGAGGCGATGGCCTCAGCCAATTATTTGCAAGGCCCAACCTCCTTATGATGGCCGAGACATACCGGTTTTTTTCACATCCAAACAACCGCAACCCTGGCTTGATGGTACAAGGAACTTCCAGCAATTCACTCGCACCACGCCTGCAAATATCCTCTGTCCCCATGAGATAGGGTTGCATAGGTGCGCGCGTATAATCCATGATTCCAGTCGATGACCAATCGATGCCAGGTATGACGCTGGTGTCAATTCGAACACCGAGGGAAGTGAGGATATGCACGTGTCGTACGTCCAGCCCCCACCTCCCCGCTCGATGACTAAGTGGCGCACCAAATCGTTTGGTGATGAGATTTACCAAAGAAGTGAGCTTTGCCTCCAGAACCTCTTCGCTATAGTCCGGCCCAACCCAGGCATGTTCTGATGAATCCTGTTTCACGACAGGCGGGGTTTCCCACAAGTGAGGGTGAATGCCCACCTCGCAATCACCATGGGCTAACAACGTTTCAAGGACGGAGGCACACACATCATCAGCGGCGACGGACCACGAAACGAGATACGTCGGACGAACACCGTAATCCTGACACAAGCGGTGAAATATCGGAAGATTCTGTATATTTTTCAAACACCGGCTATGCGTATCAGCCCAGACGTTGTCGGGTTCGACATCAATGGTGACGATACCTGCCGAACTCGACTTGTCTGAGAGACATTCATTCATGAGGCAAACCTACAGGACGCGCAATGGCGGCAAGAATCACCGGCGAACTCATCCTTGTCCCCAAAGGAGAGCACTTGTCCTCGACCAGGATCCGCGCATTTGTGAAAATGTTCAGCAGCTTGGCCAACCCTCTCCCAAACGGCATTTTCTGCAACCAGGTATTAAAGATGAGTTGTCGCAAGTGCAAACCGGTGCCAAGCGTACCGACTATAGGGAACATGACCTCGACCTCAAAACCCGCCTCTCTCAGAATATGTCGCAACCCGTCCTGAGTGAAACGATAGTAGTCGCCTCCGGATGCCGGGTGATACGTCCATGTGCCATGGGTGGTTATAAACATCCGGCCTTCCGGGCGAAGCAATCGCCGGCAATCGCGCAAATAAAAGTTGTATCCAGGGATCAGATACACGACCTGCGTTGATATAATGCAATCCGCCACAGCATCTAGCAGAGGCACTATCTGCCCTGGTTCTATAGTCACATCGGCGTGCGGGTTTGAGTGGGTGTCAATGCCAATATATTCGCAGTTATCTGGAAACATACTACGGTAGGGTTTCCCCCCGCAACCGAAGTCAATGACCTTCATTTTGGACTTAACATGTTCCGCTGCAAATTCCTTGATCGCATCGGCCAAGCCTCGCACAGGACAATAGTCAGCGTCCCAAATGCGCGGATGCAGGCGCCTTGTCGTTTCGAATGTGCGCCCGTATTCATAAGGTATAATCTGTTTGCTCATCAATGTTTCCCCGCTGCCCGCAGCGCAAGCTCATGCCCGTCTACCATGCTCTCAAGGCTAAACAATTTATCAACGCGCAGCCTGGCACTAAATGAAAAATTTTGGTACCGGGATCTATCCTTCAAGAGAGCGACAGTCATATTCGCAATAGACGCAGTGTCGCCATAGGGGGCCAAGATGCCCGTTTTATTTTGAACCACGGCATCACGAGTCCCACGGGCGTCAAATCCAATCACTGGCAATCCGGCGGCCATCGCTTCGAGCACTACTATCGGCATCGCCTCAATTTCGCTCAACTGCCACAGAAGATGTGAAGCAGTGAGTATTTCCGACACATCGTGCCGCTGCCCAAGGAGCTCCACCTGGTGTTCCAGTCCATGGACCTTCACAAGTTCTTCGAGTGCCGCACTATCAACCCCATCACCAATAATTAGCAATCTGACATTAGGGAGTTTATCCAAAACAGCCTTGAATGCACGTATGCCGTGTGCCTGCCCTTTGTTGGGACTCAATGTTCCAATCATCACGATCACAGGGGAGTTGTCAGGCAGCTTTGGCACAAAACAGAACTTTTCAAGGTCAATACCGTTGGAGACACAGCGAAACCTCTCTTCATCAGCCTTAAAGTAACGCGCAGCAAACGGGATCATCGAATCGGACACCGTTATAAATGACGACTTCAGCCTCCACGCAACGAAACGAGACAAATAGCGGATAAACTCATTCTTGAGTGTACCGTAACGGGTCATATCGCTATAACTATGTAGTGTATGCGCACATGGCACGACCAAACCAGCCCCCGCCGCCAGCCAAGCGACGTTTGGCGTATGAATCTCAATCACATCGGGATTAAATTGCTCGACCACTTTGCGTAGTGAAGCCGCTGAACGTGGAATTGACCTCACCCAACGATACTTATCCTCAGGCAGCAGATAATGGCGAAGGACTGCCTTATAACGATCCTCCTGATACTCATCCACATCCAGCCAAGACACCACTTCAACTTCATGGCCACGCCTTTGAAGACCCAAGGCAATCTCTAAAAGGACACGCTCAGCGCCGCCGCGGCGCAGGCTATGGACAAGCATTAAAATACGCATTGGTAAACTCTCGTCATTCAACGAAACACAAAATTATAAGTCTCCATTTGGCTCTTTCCTGCTACAACTTCAGCCACGGTTCCACGAGTCACTTCCCGCAACATCCCATCCACCGTAAACGCACGATAACCCCGGCTAAAAAACATCTCGAAGGTCTGTACAAAGTTCGGGTTCATGGATGTCCCGGCGGGCTGGTGCTCGGTGGTGGTGATCTCCACCATCCAGATTGGACGGGGTTTATTGGCAAAGGTCCGCGTAGCGCCTTGCAGCACCATCAGCTCCGTGCCTTCAATGTCAACCAAAATCAAGGCTCGCTTCCCCTGCAGCACGCCGCCCAGCATTCGATCCAGACTCAACACCGGCACATGGGTGACATAGCTTTCTGGGCTAGAGGCCCAGCCTTTGACAAGCGAGGCGCCAGACCCACCTCCCCACATTTGCAGAATATCCGTATCAGCCCCCAACGCCAAGGGGAACACCTCTGCCTGAGTTGCCCAGCCATTGTTGCGAATGTTCTTCAGCAGATAGTGCAAATTGCGCGCGATGGGCTCAACAGCAACGACTGGTTTGCCCAAGCTTAGCGCATGGCAGCAGTAATAACCCACATTGGCACCGATGTTGACCAACACATCCACTTCCTGCAACAGGCTGCGCACCAATTTTGTTTCCTCCGGCTCAAATGTTCCGGCCGCCATGGCTTCATTCCCCGCAAGAGTGAAACTCCAAGGGGTCATCCTGGCAGGGTCGCGCTGGTCAAGCAAATCGCGCAAGTTGCGCAGAAATTGAGCAACAGCGGGGAATCGCTCAATCGTTGAGCGAATAAGCGTTCTGTTCATATATATTCTCCAGTCAGTGTTTTTGCTATCACCTGGTTTGAGCAGGCGAGTAACCTCTTTTGATGAAGACGAAAACACCGAGGTTATAACGACTTTGCGCCAGTTCCAACAGCGTATCTGGGTTTGGCTGCACCTGTCGAACCACACCACCAGCACCGATCACGATCAATTCCCGCAACCGCAACCCACTGGATTCAGCGCAGCGAATGATCGTGCGCGGATCAAATACGCGGTGGGCATTGAATTCCACCCGCTCCCAACCGATGGGTGTTGAAAGATAGAATCTGCCATCAGGCTTGAGCAGTTGCGCCATGTTGGCAATACCGCGCTCATGACCTCTAGGATCAATGGGGTCACCGTAGCGACCCAGCCCAAAATGCTCGATGGCGTGCAGACAGGAAAGCGAGTCACAGTAGCCCCCCCCGTCGGCAGAGGGCAATGCAACCGGCTGCATCAAATCCGCCTGCTTGAACACAACCCCTGGAATCTGGGCTGTAATAGGACGCACATCGAACACTTCGATCTCTCGAAAACTCGCCACATGGGCGACAAACACGTTCACAAGAGAGCCGACATCCACATGATGTTGTGGCCTTGCATCATGAATCCATCGAGCAACAAGCAGATCCTGCCAGAAATACTCACCTTTGGTTGTACCGCCTTCCTCGTAGCGATCGTGAAAACAAGGCATCAACATCAGCTTGTCGGAACAGCCCCTGCGAAACCTCCGCCAGTCACGCAGAAAAAGCGGAATACCCCATACCGAACGTATGAAGCGGCGCGGGTCGAAACCGAATTCGCTTGATAGTAGCCAGTGAAGTTTGATTAGAAAATTTTTTAGGGACATTTCGGGCCTACAATTTTCGATAAACCAAGATATAAAGGAAATGGGCAATGCACACAATTGATATATACGTTACGAAACTTCGTTTGACAAACTGTGTATCCAAACCGTTTCGCAAGAGCCACAAAACCAGAATGGATAATGATGGAATAAGATAATAAGCTCCCGTCCTCATGCCCGACAAAGCAGGTAAAATAAACATCAATGAAATGAGAAACAATACAGGACAGCAAGTAGCCCCGCTTAGAATTTTTTTTACTATTGACACAACTACAAATAGTTTGCCGATCATAAAAACCGGGAACACATTAAGACTGATAAGTACTGCAGGCACAATCAAGGCGAATTCATCACCATCCTTAAACATCTGATAAAATGGAAATGGCGACAAAACCAGGAAAAACAATTTAACCAAATCGTCAAAGACGGGAATTCCCACACGAAATTGCTGCCAAAGGTCCTGCTCACTCGCTGCGAGTTGAAATACCTCTATATTATTTGCGGCTATTGTTGAAAAAGAACTGAAAAAAGCACTTATATGAACTAAAAAAGCGGATACAAATAACATACCAAGAAACCAGAGCAATGCTCCGCGCTTTGACATCGATTGAAATCTTTTCAGCAGAAAACCTATTCTGAGTTTGCAGGAGATAAAGATAACAGCCAAAGCGAACACAAGGGGTATATACACAGGTCTATGAATCGCAATAAGCCACATAGACATTGCTATACTTAGCCAATCCAGCAAGGATAACCGATACGGACTGACAATTCCAAGTGCCACGAGGCACATTGCAACCACGGCTATAGCTTCTCGATCGTATGGCAAAGCAAAAGGTAAAATAAACCAAGCAATCATGCCCGCCAAAAAGAAGTTTTTCCTTTGTCCATCCCCGGACAAGTTATATATGTGCAAGGCTACTGCATAAAAAGTCACCCCAAACCACCATGCCAGAATGGCAAAGGAATAGTAACCAATGCCAGGCATAGACACTAAAGCAAAACCAAATTTATAAGGAGAGAGTAAATTATTATAATGGGCGCTTACCACCCAAGGATATTGCAAGGCTTCTATCAACCCGCTGTCCTCATACATGGCCTGAAATCTTGCAGCAGCATCACCCATAGAAATTAAATCGCTCTTGTGATACGCGGTTGTTTCGAAGGCCTGAATGGCTTTGAATGAATCCAAACCTTCCAACATAAGCGCGAAGTAACTACCCAACAGGGAAAGAATCAGGCTGAACACTAGAAAGAATAAGAAGGTTCTTTGCGCTTGCCGATGGAAAGCGAGTCCCCGATACAAGAAAACAGTACCCACTGCCAAAAAGACAAGCACCGCAATCCAAGTGACACCTGCACTGCCGCTGAAGTCGTGAATAAAAGCCCCGGCAACAAACGGGGCAAATGCGCAAATAAAAATCTGGAATGGTGAGATAAATTTCTTCATTAGATTTTATATTGTTCGAGCAGACCAAAACATATGCCATCTGTTGATGAGTAATTTGATTTTTGCTCTGCACAGCATCTTGATATATTTTACCGAGCTCACATCGAATGCAGTTGCTCCCTGATTGAGTGCATAACAATTATCTTCCGTCGTATCGTGTATTTCCGCAGGCTTTCCAAGGACGGCATCCATCCAAGTGTTTAATTCAGTCAATACGTCGTTCACATACGCGGTGTCTGACTTCATTTGTGAAATAATATCGATCAACTCTGGCGGTTGAGAGACTATCATTGGGTAACCATAAGCATACGGCTTATAATCAAATACGTTCATCGACCCTTCTGGCGCCACTACAATCGTGGGCACCCCCGCCATGATTGCATCACAACTTACCGTCGAAAAATTCTCAATCGGACATACTAAAACGCAGGCATTTTTTAATGAAGACGTGATGTCCTTATACCTTGCATTTTCTCTTGTTACGCGGGGGCTGGAGAGCCCAGGAAGCAAATTGCCGGGGTTCCTGGGATGTGCACGCATAACAATCGACCATTCGGACGGCATAGTATTGATAAATTCAGTAAAGAATTTAATTTGCAGTATCTTGTTTGCTGGGTTGATGAACTGGTCGTCTGTCACAAGGATATATTTGCTGCCACCAGCATCTTCAATTTTACTGGATGGTGCAGAACATTTTCTATCGCGCGGCACAACATCACATCCGATCACGTCTATTGATAAATTATTTTTATAGAACTCAGAGTTCGCCGAAAAATAGCAGCCTTCCAATGCACATTTATCGGGCCAATGTGGTTCACCCAAGCCGCCATGTTGGCGAATGGTCACCTCTACACCTTGTGCTGCTAAATATGACGCAATAACGGCGCCGGTCGGTCCAGAGTACCCCGTTATCACGGCGAACTTGACGTCGTGTTTTGAAATAACATCCTTCATGGATTCAATAATTGAACAGCAACTCCGAAAGTTTCTCCGTAATTGTTTGGTTTGATAATTAATGAGTTCCTTAATCGAAGGAAACTCGCCAAGGATTCCTCCAAAAAACTCGCTCAATACCATATCAACCGATTTTCTAAAATTGTGATATGATTTACCGTATGTCTCGTCATTTACTGCAACGGTATTTGAAAAATCGAAATCATAAGAGATCGATTCTGGAGCATACTTGGACAGTTTGCCTGTTAAAATGCCACAGTTCTCTGGCCATCTTTCGGGGCTCGCCAGCGCCTCCAAGTCATCTTTACACATCTCATACATATATAGAAACAAGGCATTTTCCTGCTTTTTATGGGTTATCGCCCGCAGCTTATTGTGTGCAGCCTTGACATCGCAACAATCAGTGCATTCCGACAAATACCGATCGTAGCGTGTGGACTCAGTCACCTCTCTTTTGCTCATTAATTCATGAGTTGTTTTCTTCATGCGTATGCCGCGAGTCCGGCATTCTCTGGATAGAAATAAATATTCCAATACCCCCCCGCGAGGAGTTTCAACTACGGATGCACGGTATCTATCACCATAAACGAATGTCACATCTGAAGGGATGCAACTATCCAGCAATCCCCTCATTGCGTAAATGTGGCGATCACACGCGTAAATTAGATAACTTATCCCGTGTATCATCTCAGAAAGGTGCCCTTCGGGATGGAGTAAGACAGCAAGATTTTTCCTCAAGCTGCTTTCCTGCACAATGCTTCTGTGATATGATTCACATGCTTTTTCAGACGGGAAATATTTACCCATCGCCAGCACTTCTATCCCCTTCACCACCGCTTGATTAACAACGCTGTCGGAATCTGTAACCACTGTGTGCAAATCCGGCCGCACCCAGCCTGGGATAGCGTTTTCAAACCAGGCAGGTTCCGTAATATAGACTAGATGCATGTTTGTCTCGGCTGCCTAATCGTCAAGTGATCGCTCGGCTGCTGTTTCATAATATCTTCATAAGAATACTGCGCCATCATCTTCCCGTGTTCCAATTGCACAATCGTATCGCAATTTTGAAGGGTGGTAATTCTATGTGCAATAATGAACATGGTTAGGTCGCGGTTAAGATCTTCGATGGCGCTCATCACCGCCATCTCTGTCGCGCTGTCGAGCGCACTGGTTGCCTCGTCGAAAACCAGCACCGTTGCCTGCTTATAAAGCGCCCTGGCAATGCCAATGCGCTGTCGTTGGCCACCACTCAGGCGGATGCCGCGTTCGCCCACGAAGGTGCTATAACCCTCGGGGCGATTCTCGATGAATTCGGAAATCTGAGCCCGACTAGCGGCTTCACGAACACGATCCAGATCGATCTGCTTTGGCGGAACACCAAAGGCAATATTCTCGGCAATTGTTGTGTCAGCCAGATATATGCTTTGTGGTACGTGGGCAATGGTGCGCTGCCAAGCTCGTCGATTTCCGCTGCTGATCGGCCTGCCATCTACCAAAATCCTTCCCTGTGCAGGTTCCAGCAGGGCCATCAGCAAATCCAGCGCCGTGCTTTTGCCGCTGCCAGTGCTGCCCACAAAACCAATTCGCGCCCCTTTGGGTATCACCAAATTCACTCCGTCTAATATCCATGGGCCATCTTTTCCATAACGGAAACGCACATTGTCAAAACTGACTGTATCCTGAATCGCGAGCGGCACAGGCGCCGATTGGTGGGCATCTTCCGGCAGGGGTTGATCGAGCAGATCAAGCACGTCAATCAACGATGCCTGGCTTCCAACCACATTTCCCCAATTAGCATATAGTTGCTGCAACAAAGGGAGCAGGCGTTGAGCACCCAATGCAAGCGCACCCAACACAGGCAGCGCCGCACCTACGCCACCCGGCCGTTTACTCAACGCAAAGGCAAAGGCAGAGATAAGCACCATACCAAGAACCTCCATGGCATAACGCGGAGCCTGACTTATGAATGTATTTTCGCCAACCGCCCGTTGCAAGTTGTGTATGGCCTTGCTGTAAACATCACAGTATACTGCCTGGGTGCCGTCCAGCAGCACATCGCGAATAGCGCCGAGGCCTTCCTGCAGCGCCTTGACCCACTGCGTCTGTTCATACGCCATACACTGGCCGTTGCGCATCAGTCTGTGGCGCGTTTGCCATGCGATCATTATATAGCCAGACCCAAAACTGATCAGCGCCACAATTGCCACCGTTGGATCAATTGCTAGCAAGGTCAACAGAATGCCGAAAAACAACATCGTTGCCGTGGTTGCGACCACTAGAGACACCAGCACACCTGTAGCCGTCACCACCTTTTGAGTAATGCCGCTGATAATTTCGTTGCTGCTGCGAGCCACATGCACAGGATAGGGCTGATAGAGGGTGCGGCGATAAACCTCAATACTGAGATCAGCACCGGTGGCATTTGCGAGACGAGTGCTGACCCATAACAACAGCAGGCGCAGCCCTCCAGCAACTAACCCGGTCACACCAAATGCTACGGTAAAAGGCAGTATCAATTGTTCCGGCACCGTGATGCCAAACAGCCGAACTACGCCCGCCATCGCGGGGTAGGCAAACACTTTTCCCGGCTGGGTGAGTATTCCGATGAATGGCACCACCGCGCCAAGGCTCACCACCTCCGCAAAGGAACCTACCATCGTCAGACAAAGCAACAACACGAACTGGTATCGGCGTCGGCGACTGATGTGCCGAAACAGCCTGATCAGCAGGGTAAAGAGGCTGGCTATTGATGTTCGAGATTGCATCAGAGATTTATCGTTGCACAAAATTCTACTGTTTTGTGACTGAAATTCTTAATACTTATTGCTGAAAGAGACCTTGTCGCGCAGGTTCTTAAAATACGACAGATTGGCTAAGGGCGCAAGAATCCTATACTCCAGTTTCTTGTTCCTCGACGACAACCAATACGATACTCGACACAAAGACGTCACCAACACATATTCAAAAAGATTAAAGTGACGCCTCGAAAAAACCTTGAATGCCGCCCACGAAAACCACTCGATGTCCGCCTGGCGCTCTTTTGAATAATTCCAATAAAGATCTTTCACATACAAAGGGATGAACGACCCAGCAAAATAGACGAAAAATGGCCGTGTGCTGTGGGAAGGAGGATATGTCAGCGGATTATGTTTAGTCGAATCAAGCCACCAATCTGTGAAACCAAATTGCTTGTGATAATCGTCATAAAGCTTTGTTTCCGGATAAGGGATTGGATATACTACGATCATAAAGAATCTTACATTGCCGGGAATTTTTTTTATTTCATTTAAAATATTCTGGTAATGCTTTCGATTCTCCCACGGAAACCCAACAAGAACATTAAAAGAAATATGAATGGGCTGTGTTTGTGACAAATATCCAAATCGTTGATGAATCGTTTTAACATCATACCTCTTATTGATCTTCCTTAATGTCTCATCATCCCAGCTTTCAATGCCGAAGCTTATCCGTGTAATTCCAGCCTGTTTAGCTCTCTGTAAACTCTCCAAGTCAATGCTATCGATGCGCGTCCTGATGGACATTTTCAGCTTCAACCCGGATTCAGCAATCAAATCGCAGAAACGATAAAAACGATCTTTCTTACATAGAATCTCATCATCCTGAAAAGCCACGGACTGAATCTTATATTTCTCCACCAAACTTTTAATCTCCCCAAAAACATTTTCCGCGCTTCTTACACGCATCGTCCGGCCAAAAGCGGTGTGGCTTGAGCAAAAAATACAATTAAAAGGACACCCACGGCTTGAAAAAACACTCCAAAAAATTGGATTCGACATTGGATCGCTGCTGCCCGAATAGTCCTCAATTCGAAAATCCTTAAAATCAGGAAATGGAAGCGTATCCAATTCTTTAATCAGCGATCTTGGCTCGGTGAATACAATCTTGCCACCTTCATCCTTAAAGCATATCCCCTTGACGGTCTTTAATTCCCGTTGACCCTGATAGTATTCAGCTAGCTCAAGAATCGTTCCTTCTCCCTCTCCAATGCAGACAATATCACCGCCGTTATCCAGAGACTCATGTGGACGGGAATTAGGGTGAGGCCCCCCCAAGACGACCGGAATATTATGCTTTTTTAAATTCCGAATATACTCATAGGACGCTATCACATTAGTAATTGTCAGTGTAATACCAATAAAATCCGGACAATATTGAGAGATAATCTTTTCGATCTCTTCCGGCGACTTATAAGCGTGCGGCGCCGTTCCATCCACGATACGCACGTCATGGCCGCGGGCTCGAAGCACTGCGGCCAAATAACCGAGATTCAACAGCGGTTCTGGTGATGGAGGAGCCGTGGGCGGATTCAACAATACAACTCGTAAATTATTCATGTCTCCTCCATTAGTAATATTGACCACACCACGTTTGCAATTGCATGCGCCAGGATGCTACCTAGAGTGTATATTCAGCAGCGTTATATTTATCGAGATTGCCTCTCATCCATTCAATAGTGGCGCTCAATCCGTCTTCCAGAGATACGGCGGGAACCCAGCCCAGCATATTTCTCGCCTTCGTGCTGTCCGCAATTAATCTCCCAACTTCACTTTTCTCCGGTCGCAATCTCCGGTCATCCTGCTTGATCTGAATCTTGCAATCCGTCATACGCGCAATTACCTTTACCAATTCACCAATGCTGATCTCGCGCCCCGATCCAAGATTAAATGTCTGCCCAATGGCCTCAGGACACTCAGCTGCCCTGATGTATCCATCCACTGTATTTCTTACATAATTCAGGTCGCGGGTTGGCGCAAGGCTGCCAAGACAGACCTCTTTGCCCGAAAGACATTGAGCGATGATGGTTGGAATGATTGCCCGTGCCGACTGGCGAGGCCCAAATGTGTTGAATGGACGAACCGTGACCACCGGCAGTTCATACGAGCGATGAAACGACTCCGCAACTTGATCCGCGCCAATTTTACTGGCCGAGTAGGGTGATTGGCCCTGCAGCGGATGCTTCTCATCTATCGGAGCATACAAGGCCGTACCATACACCTCGCTTGTGGACGTATGCACTACTCTGCTTACGCGAGCCTCCCTGGCCGCCTGCAGAATATTCAGCGTACCTTCGATGTTAGTGCGAATATAAGACAATGGGGCATGATACGAATAAGGAATGGCAATGAGCGCTGCAAGATGAAACACCGTATTCACATCACCCATGGCCTCCTTCACAATCATCGGATCACATATATCCCCAGCTATAACCTCGATATCATTCTTTTGCACGAAAGCACGGTCGAGGCTCCCCCATGAGCCCGAGGCATTATAGTGCACAAAGGCCCGAACACATGCGCCCAATTTAACCAGCTCATCTGTCAGATGACTTCCGATAAATCCAGCAGCACCTGTGACGAGCACTTTCTTTTTACCCCAGTCCATGACTGCCCCCTATATCATTCCGTTTTTGACATCGCTGATGGCCTTCTCGTAATTCTCGATTTGGCCAATATCCATCCAGTATTCTCTGATGGGGAAACTGATGACGCGCCGCCCGCTTTCAACCGCATTCTTAATGAGATCGGTCATATCATAGTGCTGATCACCTGGAATCTGCCGGCAGAGTTGAGGACCAATCAGATAGATTCCTGCGTTGATAAAGTTTCGGATTACCGGTTTCTCCGAAAGGCCGGTGACCTTGGCACCCTCTGTATGGACGACCCCATATGGAACACACACCTCGTGCTGCTTCACGGCTATAGTCATATCTGCCTTATGATCATGATGGAAATCGCACATGGACCGAAAATCCAGCCCGGTAAGGACATCCCCGTTGATGACCAACAGAGGCTCTTCATGTTCTTTGATCAATCCCAACGCCCCCGCTGTGCCAAGAGGGCGATCCTCTTCGACATACTGAATTTTTATCCCAAAGTCGTCCCCATCGCCAAAGTGGTCGACAATCTGATCCCTCATATGACGGGTTGCGAGATTCACACGCCGGATGCCCGTTTTTTTCAACTGCATGATGATCAATTCCAGCAAAGGGCGGTCTCCCATGGGGAGCATGGGTTTACAGATATCCTTCGTCAGCGGATATAGCCGCTTTCCAGCGCCACCAGCCATGACGACGGCGTTAAGAGGCAATGTATAATCAGAAACAAGATCGCTAAGAATAACAAGATCGACAACCCTTCCATCCGCATCCGTCAATGGAATATGGCGGACATCATGTTCTGTCATCAGCCGGAGCAACTCAACTGCCGGCGTACCGACGGAGGCCGTAAAAGGCTGCCTGTTTCCAGACTCCGAACGCTGCCTCGCCCAATCTTCAACAGTCATGTGCATGGGAAGATCATGCAAAACGACGCGCCTGAGATCCCCATCTGTAATAGTGTACAGCAAGCGATTTTCATCGTCTACCACCAGCGCTATTCCCTTGAGGTTCACATCCACGCGTTTCATCGTCTCATGAAGGGTGTGATGTGGCGTGACGCAAATATTTTTGAGTTTATCCATTGGATTAGTAGGTCATTTTCTTTTGAATGAGGCCTGCATCAATAGGAATAGTCGCCAGTGTTTCAGCAATGCGGGACCCTGCATTCCCCGCACCGTATGGATTGGCACATTGCGCGCAATGAGATCTCCATGCTTCATCATCGATACATTTTCTCACTGCCGCGTAGATATCATTCTCATCGTAGCGCACATCAACCACATTGTCTCCTCGGAGGCGCCCCTGCTGTCGGGATCCTATGTTTACCGCAGGGCATCCGAAGTAGGGCGTCTCTTTTATCAAGGCCGATGAATTTCCAACAAACGCACCCCTTCCTATCCGGCCGATGTAATGCAGCACCCCATGAAAATTATGTCGACCAAGGCTCTGATATATCTGAATGTCTTTGCCCTGCATGCCTTCAAATTGCCTGTTTATCTCATCAATGATCCGCACACCTCCAGCATCATTGTTCGGGTATGTGACAATGACCTGGCATCCGTCCTTGATCAAGCGTTTGATGGCACGCGCTGCCGGAACAACCTGCGCAACGGCCAGATCGAACTCCGTAGTCACTGAATGCTGGCAGAACAACACGAGCGGGCGATCCGGACGACTGCCATGCCGTCCTTCAATTTCCTCCTTATTGGCATATTCGCCACGGGCCGCAAGATCCAAACAGGGTTGGCCTACGGTAAATACGCGCCATGGTTCTTCACCCATCTGACATATCCTTTTTGCCGCATGTTCATTCGTCGTGAAGTGGAGGTGGGCCAGCTTCGTCATGGCGTGGCGCACTGAATCGTCAAGGGCACCCCCTTCAGTGTAATCCCCCCCCTCTATGTGCGCTGTTGGAATTCTCATCTGCGTGCCCGCCGTCAGTGCCGCAAAACTTTCGAACCTATCGGCATAAATCACAAGCCAATCAGGCTGCAGTTCATCGAGGATGTGGCTCACGCTGACAATGCCCGTTCCAATAGCCTGTGCCGTCGCATACAGAGAATCCTGTCGCATGGTCATTTCAACAGTTCGATAGACGCTGAATCCATCTCGT
Organism: Pseudomonadota bacterium; assembly: GCA_043798915.1. Classification (GTDB taxonomy): domain Bacteria; phylum UBA10199; class UBA10199; order 2-02-FULL-44-16; family JAAZCA01; genus JAZDOG01. Next base: position 22,969 of record JAZDOG010000002.1, read on the forward strand.
TCAATTTCAGAGATCGTCTTTCCAAAACCTGATTCGAGATGAGCTCCACCGACAATGAGGTACGGTTCAAGTCTCTCATCGCCGTAAATTGCGCGTAAAATCGGATACTGCAAACCGTACTCGGCCCTATTTCCTGTAAATATCGCAATTTTTCTTCTTTTCACGTCAGCTCCTCATCAAGTGGAGTGTATCTGCAAGCCCATCATCGAGCCCCCACATTGGACGCCACGCACAATCGCGTTCAATCTTCTCAATATTGAGAACTATTCGCGTGTCGCCTTCAGATGGGCCGGTTTCCTCTGCCTCATATGCCCTTCCACCGAGTCGACAGAGGCATTGAATCAACCCTCCCACTGAGGTTCCCACGCCCGCGCCAAGATTATAAATTCCAAACGACCCTTGAAGCGCCCTCTCGGCAAGATTCACAAGGCCATCGGCGACATCCTTGACATAAATAAAATCCCGAACGGGGCGAAGTGTTCTCACACAGAAGCGTTCCTGCTGTATCTCCTGGCGCAGAATTATGGCTGCTATTGAATCCTCAGCGGCACCCCGACCATACACATTTCCCAGTCGAGCAACGGCGCAGGACATTCCGAATTCTTTGGAGTAGGCTCGCAAAAGCTCTTCAACCGCTAATTTTGAAGCCGTGTAAATGGAAGTTGAATGTACTTGATCAGTCTCAATCGATGTCTGGCCAATCGTCTCTCCGTAGAGAAGAGATGTGGAGGGATAAACGATTTGATGGATTCCGACTTGGCGGCACCACTCGAGCACATGCAACATCCCATCAACATTGACATTCCACGCATGCAGGGGACTCCGGCTATTGCTCCCCGCATGCGACATGCCGGCAAGTTGAAATACCACTGTCCCGGCTCCACCACTTTCCACATACCTCGCGACATCGCCCAACCCATTGCTCCGGCAAATATCAGCCTCCACAAATGATACTCCCGGGCGCACAACATTCTCGCAGTCAACCGCTACGATATTGATGCCCTTATGTTGAAGGCACTCAACAAGCGCCCCGCCCAAGAAACCGTTCGCACCTATCACAATCGCATTCGAAAACGATTCGATCATTTGAAGTCCGTCGGCGCCAACTGGACATCTGGTGGAAGATCCTTTGCCGCCATGCAGCCGAGAACTTTTGGAAATTCGCGCGCAAGGAGTGCGCCTGTGCCCGGCCTTTTGACCCAGATATTTTCGGGGGTCAGCTTTTCACCCGTTTTGATTGGCTTGATCGTAACGATGCTTGCATACGCGAAATCAATCGTCGGCTGTTCCTCCGGCAGGATGGTCTTCTGCCCCCCCAACGCCATATGGATCGCTTTCGAACCATCGATCATATCTCTGAGCTCTTCTGGATCGATCGAGAGTGCGATGTCCGGGCCTGGCCACTGTTTGTCGGATGTAAAATGTTTTTCAAGAATCCGAGCTCCCAGCGCCACGGCTGCCAAACAGGTATAGTTTCCAACTGAGTGGTCGCTCAAGCCCATGACGGCATCGCTGAATTGATTCTGAAGCTGCGCAATCGCTCCCAGCCGAACCTTCTCATAGGGGGTTGGGTACATTGACGTGCAATGCATCAGTGCATACGGAACTCCAGCCTTTCGAACAATATCAACAGCTCCCGATATCGATTCCATGTCATTCATGCCGGTGCTTAATATGACTGGCTTTCCAAATGACGCGATATGCGCGATGAGCGGATAGTTATTGCATTCGCCTGATCCAATCTTATAGGCGCAAACACCCATCTGCTCAAGACGGTTTGCCGCTGCCCGTGAGAACGGAGTGCTCAAATAAATCATGCCGTTTTCTTCTACGTATGTTTTTATCTTCCTGTCCTCCGACTCGGACAGCGCACAGCGTTTCATGATAGCCCAGATGCTCTCCCTGGCATTTGCAGGAATCACATCATTGGGAATCATCTCGTCCTCAACCACATGGCACTGAAACTTCACGCATTCACATCCCGCGGCCTTAGCATCATCCACCATCTGGACCGCCTTATCGACGCAGCCCTCGTGGTTGATGCCGATTTCCGCTATAACCAGCGGAAGAGAATCATCTCCGATCGTTCGACCAGATATTATCAATGATTTCTTCATGAGACATTTGCCCTTTCAGAAACTACTCAATGATAAACTTTTCTCTCCAGACACCATCTCTATCCTGCTCAAACAGATCTCTGTTATACCACTTATCCAGAGTGCCCCAGAACTCCCGCGGAGACATCCGGGTAAACTCGCAAAACTCATCGACAATTCCCTGATCAAGCTTCTTGTCATACTCTCTCACGAAGGGGATCATCTCGTCTCGCGTCTTGAGTCCGGCGCGTATCCAGCGCGACGCCATCTCCGTGGCAGATGCGTGACCGAATTTCGGATACTTCAAATACTGATTCAAAAGATAACCTATTGAGTCGACCTGATTATACTGCTCGAGAGTTCCTTCTCTGACATATTCATGCCCCAAATGCCGAAATCCCCAACGCTTGGCGACTTCGTAATTATGATGAGTGTCCCATGGGACAAAGTAGCTCATATAGATCGGCTCCAGTTCATGCCGTTTGCACTCTTCAAACGTCGGCTGTTTCGCTGACTCCAAGTCTTTGTATGTCAGCTGTCCATCAGCTACCCACCGGCTGAAATCTACCGGCTTCACCACATCATTCAGCGGCTGCATCATGGCCGACGGTGTCTCCTCATTGTATTTTCCGCCGTATGTATAATTGACATTCTCCCCGTACACGAGGAGCTTTACCCCAAGCTTCATCGCCATTCGATAGGGATACGCATATATCAATGCATCTGCATACCACGTGGGGGAACCCAGTTCGATAAAAGCCTTTTTATCCATAATTCTCGCCGCGTGGCGATTAGGATTCAATTGAATGATGTCACAGCCGAACGTTTCCGATATATTCTCAACATTTTTTCTTCCTGTCTCTGTCCAATCCGTATTTCCAACCGCCAAGAGAATCGGATTCATCTTCATCAATTCCTTCATCACATATACTTGAAAATGCGAATCCTTACCTCCTGATACCGCGACCGCACAGTCGTAAGAATTGCCATTGCAACCGCGATATTTATCGCAAATGGCTTCTAGTTCCTTCCTGCGCTTCGCCCAATCAGTTGTCTTCTGTTTTTCATAACTGATACATGCCGCGCACACTCCATCGACAAACGTTATCCCAGGCCTCGTGTCCGGCATTAGACATTTTTTACATCTCTTCATAATTTTACCCTCCCTTTGTGTTAGAGTGATTTTGATTCGTCATAATAAGACCGGCGAGATACAAATCCCATTCCGTATCGATGTCAATCGATCGTTCGGGGGGCATGATGTACGGAAATGTTCGTTTGGGGAAAAAGGTCTTTTCATCGACCAACGAACGGCAGCGGTTGAGATAAAGCGCGCCGTTGGTCGCATATGCCGTCGGCAATGACTGCCGGCGCAGATATTGAATATCGCTTGCGACAAAATCCTCAAGCGTCCCGTCGGCACGCAGCCGTTTCGTCAAAAATGGATGTTTATCAACCTCACAAACGCTGACAACAGCGTCTGCAGATTGCTCCTCCGCGATGCATATGCAATTGTCGATATCTGCTGCAGTTCTACACGGCGAGGTGGGCTGCAAGAGCAAAATGTAATCCGAACTCACATTGATCTGGTCACGCATAAATTCAAGGGCATGCAACACGACTGAGATATGGGAGGAATCATCCTGTGCCAGAGATGGCGGGCGCATGAACGGCACATCAGCGCCAAAGGATTTTGCAACATCAGCGATTTCCTGATCATCGGTGGACACAATGATCCGGCTGATCCTTTCGCACTGCAGAGCCGCTTCGACAGTCCATCCGATCAACGGCTTTCCTGCGAGCATTTTGACGTTTTTTCGCGGAATCGACTTCGATCCGCCCCTGGCGGTGATGAGGGCTATAATTTTCGGCGTTTCTGATCGTTTCACCTCGCAACTCCTCTTGAGTCTGCTGATACTATTTTTGCACATTCGCTCGACCACAGGCGCAGCGGCCATGACCATTCAGCTAGCGACAGGCTAAAAGTCTTTCTGAGTTTCGACATCTCGAGAAGAGAGTATAGCGGACGACTGGCTGATGTCGGGTAGTCAGCAGTCGGGATCGGGGTCAGACGCTTCAACACATGCCCATGCCTCTGCGGATCCGCCTCTAAAATCGCCTTCGCAAAATCAAACCACGAAGCCTGTCCCTGTGATGACATATTGTAGATGCCAGACCGATCGCCGACGAATTCCGGAAGACACGCCGTACCCTGTGCCAGTACCTGCGCTGTCATCTCGGCCAGCAGGCGGGCCCAATTCGGCGTCCCCACCTGATCGTCAACCACTTTGAGTTCTTCGCGTTCTCCCGCGAGCCGAAGTATCGTCAGCAGGAAGTTTTGTCCCCTCCACCCATATACCCAGCTAGTTCTAAAGATGAAGTGAGGGATATCAACCGCCTGGATAGCCAGATCGCCTGCGAGTTTGGTCTTGCCGTAGATGTTCAGAGGATTCGGGATATCCGTCTCCAGATAAGGCGACCTTTTGTGGCCGTCGAAGACGTAGTCCGTTGAATAGTGAACGAGAACCGCACCGATACGTTTCGCCTCTTCCGCGATGATCCCCGGAGCCACGCCGTTGATCGTCATCGCCTTTTCTGGTTCTGATTCGGCCTTATCGACTGCGGTATACGCGGCCGCATTGATGATGATCGCCGGCTTCGCTTCCCTGATGGCGCCACAGATGCTGTCAGGATTCGCGAAGTCGATCTCCGGGTAATCCAGCGCCGTCACATTGCCGAGCGTAGCGAGGGTGCGGCATAGCTCCCAGCCGATTTGGCCGTTTTTACCAAAAGTTAGGATCGTTGGAGCAGCTTCGGATTGCACCATCACCTCCCGTACCGTGGCAACCTGTCCGTCGGAATATGTGAAAGACAGGAATAAGATTGATCCTTTGTTGAGAGCAGCGGCGTCTGGATCGGCCAATCAATGGCAATCTCCGGGTCATTCCACCGAATACCCAGCTCGCAGTCCGGGGCGTAGAAATCAGTGCATTTATACTGAAACTCAGCGGTGTCGCTCAAGGTGCAGAATCCATGGGCAAAGCCTGTGGGCACGAACATCTGCCGGGCGTTTTCCTCGCTCAGGATCGTGCCGAAGTGCCTGCCGAAGGTGGGTGAGCCCACGCGGATATCGACCGCCACATCGAAGACCTCGCCCCGGGTCACGCGCACCAGCTTTCCTTGAGCGTTCGGGAGCTGGTAGTGCAGGCCCCGCAGGGTCCCGCGGACCGATCTCGAGTGATTGTCCTGCACAAAATGATGCGCGATACCCAAAGCCTCGAACTTCTGGGCATGGTAGCTCTCAAGAAAGAAACCGCGCTGATCGCGGTGGATATCCATTTCGATCAGCTTCACCTCCGAAATTGTGGTTTCGATCAGCTTCATCGACTCCCCCTCTCCTTCAGGAGATCCAGCAGATACCTGCCGTAACCGTTCTTCTCCATGGGAACCGCCAGCCGCCGCACCTGTTCGGCATCGATGTAGCCCATGCACCAGGCGATCTCCTCGAGGCAGGCGACCTTAAGACCCTGACGCTGCTCGATGGCCTCGATGAAGTTCGAGGCCTGCATGAGCGACTCGTGCGTGCCCGTATCGAGCCATGCGATGCCGCGGCCGAGCTTCTCAGTCCGGAGTTGCTTGCGATCGAGGTACATCCGGTTGAGATCAGTGATCTCCAACTCACCGCGGACCGATGGCTTGAGCGATGCCGCGAAATCAGCAACCTGCATGTCGTAGAAATAGATGCCGGGGACGGCATAGTGCGACTTGGGTGCCTTCGGCTTCTCTTCCAGGCCGATCGCGCGGCCATCCCGGTCAAACTCAACTACGCCGTAGCGCTCCGGGTCCCTGACCCAGTAGCCGAAGATTGTTGCGCCTTCGGTCTGCGCATTGGCCTTCTGGAGGATTTCCGGAAGCCCGTGGCCATAGAATACGTTGTCGCCGAGGATCAGGCAGGATGGATGTCCGGAAACAAAGTCGCCGCCGATGATGAAGGCCTGCGCCAGGCCCTCGGGTTCCGGCTGTTTCGCATAATGGAGGTTCAGTCCGAACTGACGCCCGTCGCCAAAGAGCGACTGATACATCGGCAGGTCCTGCGGCGTCGAGATGACGAGGATATCCCGGATCCCGGCGAGCATAAGCGTAGACAGCGGATAGTAGATCATCGGCTTGTCATATATCGGAAGGAGCTGCTTCGAGATCACGCGGGTGAGCGGATACATGCGCGTTCCAGAACCGCCAGCGAGGATGATACCTTTTCGCATTTTAGTCGTCATAGAGGTCCTCCTTAGCGCCCTGCATAGTTCTTGCTGATCCAATCTCTGTAGGAACCATCGCGGACGGAGTCGGTCCAACAACGATTTTCCAGATACCACTGCACAGTTTTGGCGAGGCCGGTGTCGAACGATTCCTTCGGTTTCCAGCCGAGTTCGCTGGCAATCTTATTGTCATCGATAGCGTAACGACGGTCATGGCCGGGCCGGTCTTTCACAAATGTCATAAGCGAGGAATAGGGCGCACCGCTCAGCATGGGCCTCAGTTCGTCGAGTACTGCACAAAGACGGTTGACGAGTTTCAGATTCGTCAGCTCACACCGGCCACCTATATTATAAGTCTCGCCCACCCTTCCATTCTGAAGAACCGTGGCAATCGCGCGGCAGTGATCCTCCACGTAGAGCCAATCGCGAACATTTCTGCCGTCGCCGTAAATCGGGAGAGGCTTCCCCTCCAGGGCATTGAGGATCATGAGGGGAATGAGCTTCTCCGGAAACTGATGCGGGCCGTAGTTGTTCGAGCAGTTCGTCGTCAAGACTGGCAGCCCATAGGTGTGGTGATAGACGCGGACGAAATGATCGCTGGACGCTTTGGAAGCTGAATAAGGACTGTTGGGGGCGTAGGGCGTCTCCTCGGTGAACGGCGCATCGCCCTGACCCAGCGAACCATAGACCTCGTCGGTGGAGACATGCAGGAAGCGGAATGACTTTTTTTGCCCCTCGGGCAGTTCCTTCCAATATCCGCGCGTTTCGTCCAGGAGACAAAAGGTCCCAAGGACGTTGGTGCGAACGAATTCCGCTGGACCATCGATGGAGCGATCCACGTGGCTCTCGGCGGCGAAGTTGACGATGGCATCCGGCTGATGCTTCACCAGCAGATCGCGCACAAGGGCCACATCGCCGATGTCACCTTTGACGAATATATGATCGGCATCGTCGCGCAGCTCGTCGAGATTGGCCAGATTGCCGGCATAGGTCAGGTTGTCGAGATTGATAATGCGTGCCCAGCTTGCCTTACGAGCCATACGCACAAAGTTCGACCCGATGAATCCGGCGCCACCGGTCACTAGCCACACCTGACACGGTTTTTCCGTATCTTTCATATGCGGCCGCTCCCATTTTTATAACATTCGACCGTTCTTTTGATGCCATCATTCAGTGGAATCTTGCGACACCAGCCGAGCGACGCAAGGTGGCAAACATCCAGGAGTTTTCGCCGTGTTCCATCCGGCTTCGAGTGGTCAAAGCTGATATCGCCATCGTAATCGACGGCATCCTTGATCATGCAAGCCAATTCGGCAATAGAAACGTCTTCTCCGGTCCCCACATTGACGAAGCAGAGATGATTTGCACTTCCCTCGCCAAAACGGTTCAAATCAGCAGCGGAAACATTCTTCATCAGATAAACGCATGCGTCGGCTGCGTCATCGACATGGAGAAACTCGCGTTTCACCTTCCCGGATCCCCATACGGTAACACAAGGATTCGCATTTTGCTTTGCCTCGACAAACTTCCGAACGAGGGCCGGGAGGACATGGGATGTCTCAAGATCGTAATTGTCATTAGGCCCATAGAGATTCGTCGGCATAGCTGCGATAAAGTCTGTTCCGAATTGCCGATTGTATGACTCACACAGCTTTAGGCCAGCGATTTTTGCTATCGCATAGGGCTCGTTGGTCGTTTCAAGGGGGCCGGTCAAGAGATACTCCTCTTTGATCGGCTGAGGGCATTCCCTCGGGTAGATGCAGGAACTCCCGAGAAACAGCAGCTTCTTCACACCGAACTTGTACGCCGAATGAATGACGTTGTTCTGGATGGCAAGATTCACGTAGATAAACTCTCCGCGATAGCGGTCATTCGCCTGAATCCCACCAACTTTTGCCGCCGCCAGGAAGACGTATTCGGGTCGTTCTTGTGCAAAAAAGCTGTCAACAACCCCCTGATCTATCAGATCGAGCTCGCCGATCGACCGTCCAAGGAGGTTATTGTAACCTTGGATCTTGAGAGCGCGCCATATCGCTGAGCCCACCATCCCCTGATGTCCGGCAATATAAATTTTCGATCCAGTATCCATATTATTCCCTCGACGGCACGTTATACTGCATTTGATTGCTGGTCCAGAGAATGCCCCTCTCCTTCAGTATAGACTGACCTCTGCCCTTCGGTTTCAAACCGGCATGCTCCATGTCCGCATCGACCATGATCTTTACCAAATCCGCGAATGTCACTTGGGGCGTCCAATCCAGCGTTTTCCTTGCTTTTCCTATATCTGCCAATAGAGCATCGACCTCTGTTGGTCGGAAATACTTTTCATCAATGCGCACATAGCATTCGGGATCGAGTCCGCCATAGCTGAACGCCTCGTTGACAAACTCCTCTACGGAATGGCTCTCGCCGGTGCCGACGACGTAATCGTCCGGGCGCTCCTGCTGAAGCATGCGCCACTGGCACTCCACGTACTCTGGTGCAAAACCCCAGTCCCTCTTCGACTTTGTATTCCCGAGATAGAGGCAGTCCTGCTTCCCCGCCAGGATGTTCGCAATAGCGCGCGTGATCTTCCTCGTAACAAAGGTCTCGCCGCGACGCGGGCTCTCATGGTTGAAGAGAATGCCGTTGCAGATGTGCATATTGTAGCTTTCGCGATAATTGACGGCACACCAATACGAGTAAACCTTTGCGGCACCATATGGGCTCCGCGGATAAAATGCCGTCTTTTCGCTCTGCGGCGGCGGGCTCGCCCCGAACATCTCGCTCGACGAAGCCTGATAGTAGCGCGTCTTGATTCCGCTGCGCCGGATTGCCTCCAGGAGCCTTATGGTGCCAAGGCCGGTGATATCTCCCGTGTATTCGGGCATCTCGAAGCTGACCTTCACATGGCTCTGCGCACCAAGGTGGTAGACCTCATCCGGCTGGATGTTGTAGATGAGGTTTGTGAGCTGGCTGGCGTCGCTCAAGTCGCCATAGTGAAGAAGCAGGCGCGTGCCGGGAATATGCGGATCGCTGTAGATGTGATCGATCCGGTGAGTGCTGAAAGTGCTCGATCGTCTGATGAGACCATGCACCTCATATCCTTTTGAAAGCAAAAGTTCGGCCAAATATGACCCATCCTGCCCGGTGATTCCCGTTATCAATGCTCGTTTCATAGCCTGGCTCCATTTTGATGGCATGCTCTAGTCATGTTGCCTGCCATAGTCATCAGCGATACGAACAACATCGTCAATCTCCGGAGTGGAAACCTCCAGAACAAGACAGTCGCTCAAGGCGCGGATACGGTGTTTCATGCCCGGTGGCACGTGCTGGACATCCCCTGAATTCATCGCGCGAGCCCTTTCATCTCCGACTTCAATCTCCATATTGCCCGACAACAACCGAAGCGTCTCGTCCTTCTGCTTGTGATATTGAAGAGAGAGCCTATGGCCCTTCCTGATGAACAGGATTTTGCCGACGTACTTCTGCGTCAGCGCCCACAGCTCCTCGTGCCCCCATGGTTTTGGCACCACGCAGCGCCACGGACACAGGTCGTCGCCCTGGAGCACTGCCTTGACGCACCCAGAGATATCGATGCCCTGGCTCATCAGGCGATGGACGCTCTCCCAAGTCCCCACATCGCTCCAACCAACAGAAACAGGGATGACGACGACCTTCCCCGATTTTTCCATGACCGCGCGATCAATTGAAATTGATGGCGCAGCGCGGAAGTATTCTCGCATGAAGTCGTAACCTGCCCGAAAGGCATCCAGCCGAACGGCGCAGTCGGGGGCATGCAGCTTCAATTCGCTTAAAAATACGCTGGCCTTCCATAAAAAGATGCCGCCATTCCAAAGGTAGCCCTCCAGTCGATATTTTTCGGCAGCCTGCGTATCCGGTTTTTCCGCAAATTTTTTAACCGGCGACCATCCCTGGTTCTTTTCCAAAGGACATATGTAACCATATTCGGGCGATGCCCAGGTCGGCTCCATACCGAACGTCACCAAGTAGTCATCCCGAGCAAGAGAGACCGCTTGAGCCAACACCTTCCGGAAACCATCCTCATCCTGTATGTGATGATCTGATGGCAAGCAGATGACTGTCGCATTGTTATCGCGCTGATCAATCAAAGCTGTGCAGTATGCAAGGGCCGGAGCAGTATTGCGTTTGAAGGGCTCTGCGATAATCCGGTCAGCGGACAATTCAGGGATCTGCTCCTCGACGAGTGAAACGTATTTTTCGTTTGTTGAGACATAGATATTTTCTAGAGGAACCAACGGTGCAACCCTCTCAAATGTCTGACGAATAAACGTCTTTTGGCCGATGAAGTTGAGAAACTGTTTTGGCTGCTCAGGCGTTGAGAGCGGATAGAATCGCGTTCCTTCACCACCGGCCATGATCAGGACGAATACATTTTTCATACGAATCACAACCTCCAGTAGGTCATGCCCTGGGCGCGGGCTTCGTCAGCACAGAAAATTCCCTTCACATCCGCCAAAACCGATGAGCCGCCGGAGAGCCGTTTCAGACCCTCGATTCCCAGTTCCCGAAACTGCCGGTGTTTCACAGCAACGACTACGCCGTCGTATGAAGCGCAGTCAGATGGATTGGCCAGGAGCTTGAGGCCGTATTCCTCATAAACTTCCTGACAGTCTGCGTATGGATCATAGACGTGGACGTCGCAGCCGTATTCCTTGAGCTCACCGATGATGTCCACGACGCGAGTGTTGCGAATATCGGGGATGTCCTCCTTGAACGTTATCCCCAAGACTAGAACCCTAGATCCCTTAATTGTCTTTCCGCTGGCGATCATGTGTTTCACCGTCTGCTCAGCGACGTATTTCCCCATCGAGTCGTTGATCCGGCGACCGGCGAGGATAACCTGCGGGTGATAGCCAATCTGCTCCGCCTTATAGGTGAGATAGTAAGGATCAACGCCAATGCAATGGCCACCGACGAGGCCAGGTTCAAACGGCAGGAAATTCCACTTTGTGCCCGCAGCCTCGAGCACCTCGCGAGTGTCGATGCCCATCTTATTGAACAGAACAGAAAGTTCGTTCATGAGCGCCAGGTTCAGATCGCGCTGCGTGTTTTCTATCACCTTCGCAGCCTCGGCCACTTTTATAGATGAAGCCCTGTGGACGCCGGCCGTGACAACGCTTGAATACACTGCTGCGATGATATCGAGCGAGGCAGAGTCCTCGCCGGAGACGACCTTTTTTATCTTCGTGAAGGTGTGTTCTCTATCTCCCGGATTTATCCGTTCCGGAGAATAACCGACCTTAAAATCGATGCTGGCTTTTAAGCCCGATTCCCTCTCGAGGATAGGCAGGCAAACATCTTCCGTGACACCAGGGTAGACAGTTGATTCGTAAACGACGATCGCGCCGCGAGAAAGATTCCTGCCGACTGTCTCGCTGGCCTTGATCACTGGAGTCAGGTCTGGCCGCTTGGCATCGTCAATAGGCGTGGGTACAGCGACGATGATGAAATCCGCTGTTTTTAACGATGTTGGGTCTGAGGTGAAATTGATCTTCGTGGAACGGATATCTTCTGCATTCACCTCTCCGGTTAAATCCCGGCCCTCTTTGAGTTCTGCAATCCTGCGCACGCTGATGTCGAAACCGATAACTTCGTCATGTTTGCCGAACGCGACAGCAACGGGCAATCCGACGTATCCAAGGCCAACAACTGCGATTTTTCGTTTTGTCATGTGATCTGCCCCAGCCCGAACATCCCTCCGCCGCCAGAACTTAGGCGGGCAAGTTTACAAAGGGGATGTGGTGTTGTTTCGGAACCACTCTGCGGTGCGCTTCATACCGTCAAAAAAAGAGACCTGTGGATGCCAACCCAATTCGCGCTCGATCTTTGCAGACGAAATTGAGCTGCGCTTCTGCTCGCCTTTCTTCGCCAGGCCATGAATCTCCTTGCAGTTTGAACCCGAATACTCCCGCAGCGCGTGGAAGATGGCATTGACGTCCGTCTCTACACCGGTGCCTACGTTGTATGCGCCGCGCGCATTATCGAGCAGGGTTAAGCGGTTGGCCTCCACGACATCGCCGACGTAGACATAGTCGCGCGTCTGCCTGCCATCGCCGTTGATGACCGGTGTTTCGCCTTTGAGCATCTTCTCGATGAATATCGACACCACGCCGGCCTCGCCGTGCGGGTTCTGGCGCGGACCATAGATATTGGCGTAGCGGAGGACGACATATGGAATTTCGTATTGAACTTGATAATAGTGCAGATACTTTTCGCACATGAGCTTGTTGAGACCGTAGGGGCTGATCGGCCAGGTCGAGTGCTCCTCCGTTGCCGGAAATTCCCTCTGCTCACCGTAGACCGTCCCGCCGGATGAGGCAAAAATCACTTTTTTTAGCCCAGCCTGTCTTCCAGCTTCCATGAGATTGATGAGCCCCGTCACGTTGATTTTGATGTCGCTGACCGGATTGGCAACAGAGACGCGAACATCGATCTGTGCGGCGTGGTGGTTCAGGACATCGGGATGCTCTCTACCGATAGCCTCGGCAGCCTTGGGAGAACAAATATCGAGCTCAATAAATTTCGCCTTGGGATTTAGATTCTTGCGGCTTCCAGTTGAAAGATTATCGAGGACGACGACCTCGTGGCCATCGGCGATGTATGCGTCGACGATGTGCGATCCGATAAAGCCTGCGCCGCCTGTGACCAAAATCTTCATGGATTATCCTTTTTTCGGCCCCTTCATCAAAAAATCCTTTTTCCCCTTCCGGCCTCCGCAAATCAGGCGCTGCAGGTCAAACTCGCACGCTTTCGCTATCCATCGCCAGAGCGAAGGTGTTCATTCTGGCGTCTGATCGTCCACATCTCAATCGACAACCTATATCTGATTGAAAAAGGAATTGATGTCACGTCGATAAAGCGCCTTGAGCTTCGTCGCGTCCTCAAACACGGCTCTGACTTTCCTCTCGTCAAGATCGTACATGTAGGCATGGCGGAGCAGGTGCCGAAATGCCCGCAGGTTATCGAAAAGAGCGCGGCTATCGGCTGAAATCAGGGCAGGCCGAACCCCTTCAATCGACACGCTCATCCGTTTGAGCAGCTCCACATGATACCCTCCATCCATGGAAACATGATTCTCGAAGGCAGCCGCCACCAGTTTGAATATATCCTCGAATGCGCAATAAAGGTTGTGAAGCCAGTAACTCAATCCTTCAAGTTCAGCGGGGCCCTTTCCTCTTGCACGCTCTTCAATGCGAGCGTAGATGCGCTCTATTTCAACCAGCTGTGCGTTCACATCAGCCCTGAGAACGGCTATTTGCGCTTTTTCCATTTCACCCCCCCTGTTCGAATTTTATCCGCAAACCTGTGACCCTCAAGACGGACCACATCGACATCGACACCGAGCTCATTCGATAAATACGCCGTGGCCATTATGACGTCCTCATCGCGCAGACCGGAGAAGGCAATGTCAATGTCCGAAGCGCCGTCAAAACCGCCCTCCCTGGCAACGGATCCGAAGACGAACGCCTCATCAAAGCAGCGATGCACCGAAAATCGATCGAGCACCGACATCACGCGCCCCAGATATTCCAGCCTCCTAGCCTCGCGCGCCCGCGCCTTCGCCTTGACGATTTCATCGCGCAGCTTTGTCGAAGACTTCACAGCGTTTCCTTGGGACAGGTGCACTGCGCCACAGGTTCCCCGTCGTCGCTCCAGGACACGGCGACATCATATATCTCGGAACCCTCCACCTCCGCCTCTATGCTCAGGTCGTCGTTCACCTCCAGCGACAACACCCGGTCTTCCTGAAAATAACCGATGCCACGCCAGTAGACTTTGGACGAAACCCAGTCCCGAACTTTGAAACTCTTTGCGAAATCGGCGGGGATCGCAGAAGGGCCGGCATTTTCGTTATATGTGCTGATCTGTGGTATGATATTTTCCTTCATTCAATGTAGATGTCCTCGACATGGATCTCGCGAAGCCAGCGCCGCCTATGACGAGGATCTTCATTTTCTATCCCTTTTCCTCCATCGAGATGAACGAATCTCGGAGCAGCTTCCCCTGGAGGACGAAGGCTCGCTTGGCGCTGCGCGGCTCTTTCATGAGCGCGATCTCCTGCGTCAGCAGCCGCGAGATGTACATCGTGTATGACCATGCCCGCTTCATCTCGCGATGATACAAGGGGTGATCGCGGTTGATGTAGATGACCGTCCCCTCGCTGAAGCACTCGGGGCTGGCGTCGCCGAAGTGGTCGAGGCAACATGCGATCCTGTGATTGCCGAATTTCATCCTCTTGACGACCGCATTGGGCGTCACTTTTTTGATCCTTCCCGGCTTCTTCATCAGGCGCGCGGGGAGTTCATCTTCAAGCTTTGTCTGCTGCGGCTCTCCCATGGCATCGGGCACCAGCACCGCCTCGCCCGTTGCCGCCCCGGGCTGCGCTGTCTTTTCCGGCGGCTCTTTCGCAGCCGCGCCGCCGGGCCGTCTCCCCGGCTCGCCGAGCGGAATTGCGCCAAAGGGAGAGCACTCCGGGTTCTTCACGATCGCATGCCAGACGCGGTCGATCGCTTCATTGAGCGCCCGCGACGCACGGCGGTTCTCCTTCTTGTCTGAGAGGGACGCAAGCGCGCGCCGGACGTCGGCCATCACGCGCTCCATGGCGACGCGGAAGGCGCGATACTCGGGCGCGTCGATAATGAAGCCGGTCCGGTCGCTCGTAATCGGCAGGAAGTCAGCATTTATCTCGCCCCGGACGCGCGACGCCGCCATCCCCCACGTCTCGATTCCGAAGGTCTCCCGGCGGATCGCCGCGCCCTTGACCCTGCACTCGATCCCCATCCCGTCGTATGAACCGCCGCTCTCGGGGAGGATAACGACCTCTCCGTGGACGAGGCCGAACGGAGTTCCCTCGAGAATCGGAAGGCGCTGGCCTGCCCAGCTGCGCGGTTGCACGGGATAACCGTTGAGCGTCACCTTGAAGTTCGGCGCTTTGAGGGGGACACCGGAGACGATGCAGTCCTCCACGTCGCCCAGCTCGAACTGACGCGAGAGGCTCGAAAGGACGACTGTCGTCCCGTCCCTCCGCGACGGATCTGGCGACAGGATTTCGAGTGGAAGATGCCAGCTGTCGGTGCTCTCCCACTTTTCACGGTCGAAGACGACGCAGGCGGCGAAGCTGTCCTTCTGTGTCGTGACTTCGAAGCGGTCGGCCGCCGCCAGCGACGCAAACTTGCCAATCCCGAACTGGCCCACTCGATCGCGCGTATACAGAGACGTCCGTGGCGCCTGGAGCTTCTCCGGCGAACCGACGCTGAAATACTGGCGAAGGCCTTCGAGGTCCATCCCCGAACCGTCATCCTTGACGACGATCTCATCGTCGCCGATCATCACCTCCACCTCCGTGGCGTCGGCGTCGTAAGAGTTGTTGACTAGCTCGCGAATGAGTTCAATCGACTGCGAGTAAAGGCGCTCGCCGATCGTCACTATGTGGCTCTTGTCAAATGTAAGCTCTATCGTATCGTTCATGGAGTCGTATCCATTACAGCAATCGAGAATATATCTTTGCCAGCGCTTCGATATCCTTCAATTTCTTTCCTGTGATTCCGTAGACATGGTCCAGATCCAGCCGCACATAATCATGCACGAGCAGGTTCCGAAACGCGGCCATGCCATCCAGACGGCGCAGAAGAGTTTTGGATATGATTCCCTCTTCGGCCAGCACGTCAAAAATCTCGCCGTATGTCTCAGGTTTTCTCAATTTCCGATCCGATATGACGTGATTGCCAATGTCGAGGAGACACTCGATCGAGAGATGAAGGTTGCGCTCAGCAGCGCCGTGAACGAACGGATCGTCCTTGAACCTCTTCAAACCCAATTTGCGCACAAGCTTCAAGAACTTAATGTACCCCTTCAGCCTCTCAAGCCTCAATAGAACGACCTCGCGGTCAACCAAAGTAGACCCCCTTGAGCAGCTGCTCCTTCACGAAGCAGCGGTGAACCGACCTGATATACAGGGTGTCGAGGTATTCCCCGACGACGGCCGTCTCGAAGGCAACGCGGGTGGAGGGTTCATCCTTCAGAATTTTCCCGCCCTTCACAACCTCGTACCTGAGCAACAACGGAGAATCATTGAGGACGACGAGGTCGAAATCATCCGATCCCAGCGCCCGGGCCAGCGTATCCATGAGCTTCAATCGATATGCAAACGGATCGCGCCGGCCCTTCATAAAAACCGCAAAATCCAGATCGCTCAGAGGGCCTGCATCCCCACGCGCCGCTGAACCGAAGATATAGGCAAACACAATTTCCGCCTCACCCTTAAAGAGGCGCTCCGCCCGCTTGACCCTCGATGAGAAAGAAGAGGTGCTCATGAGTAATAGGACTGGTACCACTCCACAAATCTCCTGATACCCTCTTTGACCGGCGTCTTTGGGGCAAAACCGACGTCGCGCGAGAGGTCATCGACATCGGCATATGTCGCTGGAACGTCGCCAGGCTGCATGGGGAGGAAATTTATCTTCACCTTCCTACCTGTCGCCTCTTCGATCGCTTTTATGAAATCCAGCAATTCGATCGGGCTGTGGTTGCCGATGTTGTAGAGCTTGTAGGGGGCGGGAGTGAAAGCTGGATCTACCTCCCCCATCCCCTCCTTACAAAGGAGGGGGGAATGTTGCGGTATATGGTCGGCCACCCGGGCGACGCCTTCGACGATATCGTCTATATATGTGAAGTCGCGCTTCATCTTCCCATTGTTGTAAACATCGATTGACTGCCCTTCGAGGATCGACTTCGTGAATTTGAAGAGCGCCATGTCCGGCCGGCCCCATGGGCCGTAGACGGTGAAGAAGCGCAGGCCCGTCGCAGGGATCCCGTAGAGGTAGCTATAAGTGTGGGCCATCAATTCGTTCGCCTTTTTCGTAGCGCCGTAGAGGGAAATGGGATGATCGACGTTGTCTCGGACCGAGAAAGGCAACTTCGTGTTGAGGCCGTAGACGGAGGAGGAGCTTGCATAGACAAGATGGCCCATCTTGCGTCCAGCCCAGTGAGCACGACAGCCCTCAAGGACGTTCATGAAACCAACGAGGTTCGATTGCACATATGCATGCGGGTTCTCGATGCTGTAGCGAACGCCCGCCTGCGCAGCCATATGGATGATGCGATCGAAGCTGCTTTCGTCGAAGAGGCGCACCATCGCCGCCTCATCACAGATATCCATCCTGACGAAGCGGAAATTCTTGAACGGCTTGAGTTCGGAGAGCCTCGCCTCCTTGAGCGCGACGTCGTAGTAATCGTTCAGGTTGTCTATCCCCACGACATCATCGCCGCGCTCGCAGAAACGCCTGGCCAGATGAAAACCGATAAACCCCGCTGTACCAGTGACGAGTATCTTCATAAGCAGTTACATGACCTCATGGCCTTTGGCATCCCCATCCTGTTCAGTGCCATTCCCGAGTTCGGACACAAGATCGACCCGGCGGCAGCCTTTCACTTCGAGCAGCGAAGGCGTGGTGTTCAGCACCACTTCCCTGCGGCCCTTGATGATCATGCAGCGTTCGCCGGAATCCCCGCCCTTGCCGAGGAGATGGTCCGGCACGCCGCGTCGCAGCTCTCCATACCCGAGTTCCGAAAACACAGTGACGACGAGGCCCGCGAGCTCTCCCTCGCCGTGCAGGTAAAATCTGGTGATCCCCTCGGTGCTCAACTTGTTGATGATCCCGACCAGACCGCCCCGGATGCGCCGGTAGCTCTCCACCGTCCTGACAACATAATGGTAAGACCTGAGCGCCGTCCTTGCGAACCCTTCCGGAGTCAGCAGATACTCCAGCTGTCGCTTGTTCAAATGGCCGGTCTTGACGTAGCCGGTGTGGACGAGCCTCTTGATAACCGCGTTGATCAGCCCCACCGACAGCCCCGTGCGGCGTGCGAGCTCCCGTTGCGACACGGACTGCGATGCGCCGTGGAGCGATTCGAGGACCGCGAGTTCGCTTGGTGTCAATTCGTTGATATCAGGAGGCATGATGCTGGAACGGACAGGCTACCGCCGGGGCGAGAGATTTATATCTCCCGCAGTTGAGAGTAAAAAACGTGTCTGATTCCGACGATGTCGCCCCACATAGCTGCGCAACAAAAGGAATTTTTTGCTGCGCTTAAGTAAGAATGACTTTGCTACGACATCAACTTCCGATAGTTCAATTAATGAACGTTCAAGAATTGAACGCTCAAAGTATGAGCGTTTCTAGTATCTCAGTCACATTTGGTCAAGGAGAAAATCGAATTTCTTGGAAGATAAATACGATATAAATTCAATCAGTTAGACGCTCTACATCCGCTGCGGAAAGTTCACAGCGGACCTGGTGACGCATGATCTTTAAAAGGACCTTAACACGTCCGGCGGCAGATACCGGCTTCTCAAGGATACCCACAAGATCGCGGAAAACACCGCTTCGGACTCGTACGGAATCGCCCTTCTTCATCGTCAGTTGCTGCTCGATGACGCCGTCCCCGTCCATGCGCGATCTGATGATTTCGATCATCTCGTCCGGGACCGGCGTAGGAACGATGCCGTCGCCCAGGATGCGGCGCACGCCGCGCGTGTATTTGATCATCCTGTAGAGATTCGCGTCCCTCAGGTCGAGATGTGCAAACAGGTAGGAGGGGAACAGCGATCTGACGCGCGACATCGGCTTTTTGCTGCTGCGCACCATCGACCTGATTCGCGGAAGGAAGGTTTCGAACCGCGCGTTCTTGAGGTGCTGTTCGACTATCGCCTCGACCGTCGGTTTTGTCTGGATTACATACCATAAGACCCGTTGGTCTTTGTCATTGCTGATCTTTGGCATAATAGCGAACAGACATCCCTCACCCTGACCCTCTCCCTACAAGGGAGAGGGGATCGATGGGCGGCCAACGCCCGCATATGTGAATCCGGCGGAGCGCATCGCCTCCGGATCATATAGATTCCGCCCGTCGAAGATCACCGGGGTCTTCATGAGAGATTTCATCCGCACAAAGTCCGGCGAGCGGAATTCGCGCCACTCGGTGCAGATCACAAGCGCCTCCGCACCCTCGATGGAATCGTAGATGCCCTTTGCCCAGCAGACATCCTTCGCCCTGCTGCCGACCGCTGCCTTGCCCGTCTCCATAGCCACTGGATCGAATGCCGCGACCCACGCGCCTGCCTCGGAGAGGCGCTCGATGAGATAGAGTGCCGGCGCAAACCGGACGTCATCGGTGTTCGCCTTGAACGCAACGCCCCAGATGGCGATGCGTTTGTCTTTGAACCCGCTGTGACCGCCGAAATGTGCGGCGATTTTACCCCAGAACCAGGCGCACTGCACGCCATTGGCACGATCGGCTGCCTCAATGACAGTCATGTGAGAGCCGTACTCCTTGCCGAGCTCGATGATCGCCTTCGTATCCTTGGGAAAACAGGAACCGCCATAACCCAAACCCGCATAGAGAAAGTCGGGGCCGATGCGCGGGTCGCTGCCAAGACCGCGCTGGATATCAGCGATGTCCGCCCCCACCATCTCGCAGAGCCTGGCTGCCTCGTTCATGAAGGAAATGCGCGTCGCAAGCATCGCGTTTGCAGCGTACTTTGCAAGTTCGGCGGAGGGAATGCTCATCTTGAAGAAGCGGTCCTGCCGGCGCATGAAGGGTCGGTAGAGCTCATGCAGCTTTTCACCAGCGATAGCATCTTCCACACCAACGATGACGCGGTCGGGCTTCATGAAGTCCTCGACGGCGCTGCCCTCTTTGGGGAACTCCGGGTTGGAGGCAACGGAGACCATTGCAGTATCGAGATTTCGCTCCCTCAGCCGCTCCGTAAGCGCATCTTTCACTCGCCCCGTCGTCCCCACCGGGACCGTGCTCTTGGTGACTACAGTCACAGGATGATCGATGATATCGCCGAGTTGCTCGGCGACGGCCAGGACGTTGGTAAGGTCGGCACGGCCGTCGCTGCCCGGAGGCGTATCGACCGTGATGAAGCAGATATCGGCATTCCCAAGGCCTTCCCGAAGATCCGTCGTGAAGGCGAGCCGGCCATCCTGGATATTGCGGCGGACGACGTCTTCAAGCCCCGGTTCATAGATCGGGATGTGATGCTTCTTCAAGGCCGCAATCTTGGCGGCGTCTTTGTCGACGCAGATGACGTCGTTGCCCACGTCGGCGAGGCATGCGCCGCTCACAAGCCCCACGTAACCAGTTCCAACCACACAGAGCTTCATGGCACCCCTTTCAGAAAGAGAGATGACTATTATAGATGGAAGGCTCGAAATCAATATGATTCACATATTTACAAACAAAATCAATGTGATAGTATTAGTATCCGTTAAAAACAACCTAATCAACCACGGGAGGGGGAAATGGAAAAGGAGATCGGGTTCGTAGAGCACTTCTTCGGCCATTTGAGCGTCGCCGCAATCAAGATCACCGGGGGGACGCTGAAGGTCGGCGACACGGTTCACATCAAGGGGCACACCACCGACTTCACCGAGAAGATCGTGTCGATGCAGATCGACAACAAGGACATCCAGGAGGCCAAGGCCGGCGACGACATCGGCGTGAAGATGGTCGGCAAGTGCCGCGAGCACGACAAGGTCTATCTGGCTGAGTAAAACAAATGGCGCTCCTTTTCAGAAGCGCCATTCTTGTGGGTCATGCAGGATTCGAACCTGCGACCCGCTGATTAAGAGTCAGCTGCTCTACCAACTGAGCTAATGACCCACAAGGGCACCGTGCCTAGCTAATTCACCGACAATTGGCAAGGGCTTTGTATCTCTTCAGAAATATTGCCGCGTCCATATCATCCCTGATGCCCAGCCTCGTCAGCGCAAAGTCGTATCTGACCGGATCATCGGGCGAGACGGAGGCGAAGGCCGCTGTAATCTCGAGGGCCGTCCGCATGTCCGCGGCCTTTCTGCGCGTCAGCCCCATCGCCCGCCCTATCCTGTGCATGTGCGTGTCGAGAGGGACGATGAGTTTGGAAGCGGGCACGCCGGCCCATCCGCCAGGGTCCACCTCATCGCGCCTCACCATCCACCTCAAGAAAAGGTTGAGCCTCTTGCACGCGCTCCCCAACCCGGGCAAGGGCAAAAGGCTCATCTTCCTTCCGCCGGAGAGCTCGGCCGCAAACCGGGAAAGCGCCGGCAGGACCGTCGGATCATCCTTCTTGAAACCGGCAGCAAAACATCCATGAAGCGAACCGTGTTTTGCGATCGCCGCCTTCGCACCGACGAGCATCCTGGAAAGTTCCCCGCCGGTCGTGAAGCGATGTTTGAACCCGGCAAACGCCCTGCCGATCTCCTTCTCCGTCGATTCCTTCACGAAGCCGCAGGGCGATGGCGACATGCGCGAAAGGACTGCCGAAACGCTCTTGAGTATCTGCCTCACCCTCCCGTAAGCCAGGGATGATGCGACGAGCGCCGCGATCTCCCTGTCATGAAGGTCGCCATAATCGTAGAGAAATTCCAGCGGGTCGGGATGGACCAGCTCACGCCTGTTGCAGGTCTGATAGAGCTCCTCGAGTGCTTCTTTTTTGACGCGCATGGGCATCGAACTCAACCTTTTTAGAGGAATTTCAGGCATTCGCTGACTGTCGACACGCCAAAGACTTCCATTTTAGTTGGAACCTTGGATTTGAGGTTCGATTTGGGAACGATCGCGCGGCGGAAGCCCATCTTCCCGGCCTCTTTGATCCTCATCTCGACGCCCATCACGGCGCGGATCTCGCCGGCCAGCCCAACCTCGCCTATGACGACCGTCTCGTGATCGAGAGGCCGGTTTCTGAAGCTCGAATCTATCGCGGCGACTACACCAAGATCGGCCGCGGGCTCGGTTATCCTGATCCCGCCGGCAACGTTGACGAAGATGTCCTGCCCCTTGAGCTCGAGCCCCTCGATCTTCTCGAGCACCGCGACGAGGAGCGCCACGCGTCCGCCGTCGACGCCTATCGCCGTGCGGCGCGGGGTGCCGAAGCCGGACGACGTCACCAGCGCCTGAAGCTCCAGGAGTACCGGCCGCGAACCCTCGAGCGATGCGACGACCACCGACCCGGCGACCGATTGCGGCTTCTCCGCGAGGAATATGCCGGATGGGTTCGGGACCTCCTTGAGGCCGGCGCCGGTCATCTCGAAGACGCCGATCTCATTGGTGGAGCCGAAGCGGTTCTTCATCGTGCGCAGTATCCTGAATGCGTGCCCGCGCTCGCCCTCGAAATAGAGGACGGTGTCCACCATGTGCTCGAGAACCTTGGGGCCGGCTATCGCGCCGTCCTTCGTAACGTGCCCGACGAGGAACATGGCGGTGCCGCTGGCCTTGGCCAGCGAGATGAGTTTTCCCGCGGACTCGCGCACCTGCCCGATCGTGCCGGGCGCGGAGGGAAGGTCGTTCGTGTACATCGTCTGGATCGAGTCGATCGCGACGACGGGCGGCTTCATCTGCCGGATGTGCTCGGAGATCCGCTCGACGCAATTCTCGGTGAGGACTATGAGTCCCTTCGCGAGCGCGCCCATCCTGTCCGCGCGCAACCTCACCTGTGACGCGCTCTCCTCGCCCGTGACGTAGAGGACCGGCCGGCCGGTCGCCGCGAGCTTCGCGAGCGCCTGCATGACGATCGTCGATTTGCCAATCCCGGGATCGCCGCCGATGAGCGCCACGCCGCCGGGGACATAGCCGCTGCCCAGCACCCGGTCGAGTTCCGCTATTCCGGTCGGGACGTGCACACCTGAATCCCCGTCAATCTCGGTGATCGGACATGGGCGGGATGAGTTCTCCGCGATCGGCTCTCGCCGAGGTGCGGTCTCGGTCATCTCCTCGGCGTATGTGTTCCATTGCCCGCAATCTGGACAGCGCCCAATCCAGCGCGGCTGTTGCGCCCCGCAATTCTGGCAGGAGAATATCGTGTGCTGTTTGGCCATCGCATCGATAGAGCAGCCACGGCGCTATTTGTCAATGCACAGGCTTGCAGCAGCGCTGCATCATTTTGCTGCGCCAGTAATATCCGGCCAGTTGATTTCCAAGCAGATTTCGCTGGCACGCCATGTGCATACCAAAGGCGTTGTTTTTTGAACGGGGTTGAGCTATCAGTCCGCGCACATATGAATCGGATCATCACATTTTTCGCCACAGGCTGTTACGCAGGCAATATCCCCGTCGCACCTGGCACATGGGGGACCGTGGTCGGCCTCGCGCTCTATTGGCTCATCCGCACCCTGCCCGCCCCGGCATATGGAGCGACGGTCGTCGCCTTCATCGCGTTCGCCGTGTGGATATCCGATCAGGCTTCGAGGATATTCGGAGAAGAGGACCCGCAGCAGGTGGTGATCGACGAGATCGCGGGCATCCTCGTCACGCTTGCTTTTCTTCACCCCAGCCTCAAGGTTGCAATGGCTGGCTTCGTCCTCTTCCGCCTCTTCGACATCACCAAGCCCCCGCCGATCAGGTGGATCGAACGGCGTTTCGCCGGCGGCTTGGGTATAGTCTTCGACGACGTGGCGGCCGGCGTCTACGCGAATATCATGCTGCGTCTGCTCGTATTTTTGCTGCCTATGGCCGGCATAAAGTGGTGAAGCATATATAATGAAGATAGAGATCATCACAACCGGCGACGAAGTGGTAAACGGCGTGATCGTCGACACGAACAGCGCACGGATCGCCGAGCGCTGCGCACAGATGGGCCACGAGGTCGCAAGGCACACATCCGTGGCCGATATTCTGGCGGACATCGGCGACGCGCTGAAGGGCGCCGCCGCCCGCGCAGACGCCGTGATCGTCAGCGGAGGCCTTGGGCCCACCGTCGACGACCTGACGCATACCCTCATACCGGCTGGCGGCAAGGTCCTTCCGAACAAGGTGGGCACGGCGCCAGGAATACAGGTGAAGCTCGGCCGTGCGGAAGTTTTCTTTCTCCCGGGTGTCCCGAAGGAACTCTTCCAGATATTCGACGACTCGGTTCGCCCCTGGCTCGAAGGCCGCGCCGGTGAAGCGGTGTCGGAGCGCGTGCTCCGCTGCTTCGGACTGCCCGAGGCCACGATCGACGAGAGGCTTCAAGGCGTCGATCTCTGCGGCACGCGCCTGAGCTTCCGCGTCAAGTTCCCTGAAATCCTCCTCAAGGTCGTCGCGCGCGCGGGCAATCCTGCAGACGCAAAGCAGGCGACCTCGACGGCTGCGGCAAATATACGCGAGAGGCTGGGCGAAGTCGTCTATGCGGATGGCGAGACATCCCTTGCGGCGGTCGTGGGCGCCATGCTATGCGAGCGGAAGATGAAGATCGCAGTCGCGGAGTCCTGCACCGGCGGGCTCCTGTCGAGCACGATCACGGATGTCTCCGGCTCAAGCGCCTGGTTCGAGCGCGGCATCGTCTCGTACAGCAACGTTTCCAAGGTGGAGCTCCTGGGAGTGACCGAAGAGATGCTGCGCGCATTCGGGGCCGTTTCGCGCGAGACGGCGATGTCGATGGCCGAAGGGATAAAGAGAAAGAGCGGCGCGTCGATTGGCCTCGGCATCACGGGAATCGCCGGCCCCGGCGGAGGGACGCCGGAGAAACCGGTCGGCACAGTGCATATAGCGCTGGCGCATGAAGGCGGCACTGAGGAACGCGAGTTCCATTTCAACCGCGACCGCCTCTGGTTCAAGCAGATCGTGGCGGCGACCGCGCTGGATCTGGTGAGAAAACATCTGCTGGAGCGATTCGCATCATGAAACTGCGTTCATTCCTGGCGTTCGACATAAACGACGAGATGCGGGCCGAGCTCGCATCGATCATCGCCCTGCTCTCCCCCAAGGCGAAGGGCGTGCGATGGGTGAAGCCGGAGCTCATGCACTGCACGCTCCGCTTCTTCGGCGACGTCGAGGAGGATATGCTCGTCGGCAACCTCTCTGAAGTGATCGAGCGGGAGATCAGGCATCAGACCCCGATACACCTCACGGGCCGCGGCGTGGGCGCCTTCCCCAACTGGCGCTATCCCCGCGTGCTCTGGGCCGGCCTCGCCGGCGAGACGGAGGCGATGATGAGCCTCCATGCAAAGCTTGCGGCCGCGTTCGAGGAATTCGATCTCCCGAAGGACAGGAGGGAATTCCGGCTCCATCTGACGCTCGGCCGCATGAAGTCCGCCCCCAGGGACAGCGGCCCCCTCATGCAGCTGGTCGAGAAGCTAGCCGACCGCGAATTCGGAGAGCTCGACATCCGGACCTTGACTCTGTACAAGAGCGTGCTAACGAAGGAGGGCCCGATCTACACGGGGCTCAAGACTTTCAACCTTGGTGGAAAATAAAGGAGCTATCCATGAGCACCAACCAGCCGATGCCCGACAACAGAGAGAAAGCCCTGAGCCTCGCCGTCGCCTCGATCGAAAAACAGTTCGGCAAGGGATCGATCATGCGGCTGGACAAAAATCAGCCGCTGATCCTTGGCCTCGAGACCGTGCCCACCGGCTCCATCTCGCTCGACATAGCGCTCGGCGTCGGCGGCCTGCCACGCGGCAGGGTCATCGAGATATTCGGCCCCGAATCGTCGGGCAAAACCACCATGGCGCTTCAGGTCGTGGCATCGGCACAGAAGCAGGGGAATATCGCCGCCTATGTGGACGCGGAGCATGCCCTTGATGTCGACTACGCCAGGAAGCTCGGCGTCAAAACCGAAGATCTCCTCATCAGCCAGCCAGATAGCGGAGAGCAGGCGCTCGAGATCGTCGACACGCTCGTGCGCTCCGGCGCCATCGGCGTGCTCGTGATCGATTCAGTGGCGGCGCTCGTTCCACGAGCGGAGCTCGAAGGCGAGATGGGCGACGCGCAGATGGGCGCGCAAGCGCGACTCATGAGCCAGGCGCTCAGGAAACTCACGGCGACGATAGCCCGGTCGCAGACGATGGTCATCTTCATCAATCAGATAAGGATGAAGATCGGCGTCATGTTCGGCAATCCGGAGACGACCACCGGCGGCAACGCGCTCAAGTTCTATTCCTCCGTGCGCCTCGACATCCGCCGCATCGCGCCGATCAAGGTCGGCGAGGATGTGGTAGGCTCCCGCACTCGCGTGAAGGTGGTCAAGAACAAGGTCGCCTCCCCGTTCAAACATGCGGAGTTCGACATCCTCTATGGCGAGGGGATCTCCCGCGAGGGCGACGTGCTGGATCTCTCGGCTGACATGGGGCTCGTCGAAAAGAGCGGCGCGTGGTACACCTGCGGCGAAGACCGCATCGGCCAGGGCCGCGACAACGCGCGGACCTACCTCAAGGAAAACCCGAAGCTCTTCGCCCGCCTCGAGAAGGCGATCCTCGAAAAGCACGGGATCGTGCGGATGGAAAAAAAGGCGGAGGCCCCAAAGCCTACACCGCCGCCAGCAGCGCCGACGAAGCCGGCGAAATAATTGCGGCATCATTGAATCACCACGTCTGACTGATGGGGAAATCCTTCCAGATGTTCTTGTACTCGTTCACCTTTGTGACGGTGACTGGAATTCCTACTTCCATCATGTTTCTCAACTCTTGGGCCGAAACAAGATGATCCTGGTCGACCCTGGCCCGCAGGTCGGCCATCGGGTTGATGGCGTAGCTGATGTCGACGCTTGTCGGATTTCCAGAGGCATCGACCATCACCTTCATGACAGAGGCCCCGAAGGGGTGCTGGACCCAGTTTCTGAAGATTCCGCCGCTTGCCGTCGGCTCGTAGAAGATAGAAACATCGCTTCTGCCCGCCATTCCTGCAACTATTCGCGCAGAACCGACAAAGACCTTCACATCCTTCCTCGAGAAGAGGACGTTGAGCGTGCTAAAGTCGGGGTCTGCGTTGGACTCCAGGGCAATGGTGCGCTGTGCCCCATTTGAGTCCTCATCTCCCATCCTCTTTCCTGCCTTATTCAGGTAGTCCACGGGATGCGTGTGGAGGATGAAGGTGTGCTCGTTTCCAGCGCTGCTGACGTAACTCAAATCACCCATGCTGATATACGGGACCGGCTCTCTTCTGCCATAGTCGTATTTGAGAGTCACGCCGACCTCGCGCATAAGGCCCGTCTCGCCTATGAAGCGCGCGAACTGAACGGCGCTCTGCGGGTCGGAGGCCATGCGATGGCGGAATGGGCCGAAGTATGCGGCGACGATGGTGGAACGCTCTTCAGGCGAGGCGCTCCGGAAATCCTCGCGCATCTCGCTGGCATGGGGCGACCTGCTGAAATTGTCGAAATTGCGCCTTATGGCCTCCTGCGCGCCGGCATAATCGCCTTTGGCGACCGACGCCTGGCCGAAGGCCCGCTGCACGAAACCGCCAACGTATTCGATCTCTTTGACTGTCGGCTCGCCATATATTGATCTCCCCTCCTTCACATTGAGATACATGCGCGCAAACCTGTAGCGCCGCTGTAGCGACGGCCGATACGCTCGCCCGCCGGCATGATCCCGCTCATAGGATTTGAAATGTTCTCCGGTGAAATAATTGTGTTCATCGCCGGACCAATCATTCCCTGCCACTTGATCGCACACCTCCGCCATGTGTTTTTCCACGAGCTCGCGGACTCCGCCGCCGCTCGTCACATGCTCCAGGGGGAGCCCTCTCTCGAGGACGCGATAGACCGTCTCCTCAATCTGCCCGGCGGTATACATCTGGCCATCGGAGCCTTCTATGCTCCCGCCATTCTTTTTGAAAAGACGGCGCAGTTTGGTCAGAAATTTCGGGTCCAGAGACGTCGTCTTTGTGCGCGCCCCTTCAAAATAGAGCCCCCACACCTTCTGTTGCAGCCCTAGGTCCTGCGAAATGGAGTTGGCCGTATCGACTATGTCTTTGACCCGCGCCCCGGACTTCGGATCGGCGCCATTCAATTTATCGAGGAGCTGAGCCTCCCTCGCCGCGAACGAGAGGGGCGAGTTCAGGAGCGCCCTTTTCACGTCGCCTATTTTGACAGCGCCCTCTATCACCGACTTTAATTCGATAGCCGCGCGCAGGGCATGGTATTGGCTCTCCTCCTTTGGCGCATTCCTCTGAAGGGCATGTTTCGGTTGGAGCTGTGGTTCATATCCGGAAGGCAGCTGCCGCTTCATCGACGCGCTGGCCTCTCCGATGAGCTTGAGAAAAGCGGCACGCACCGGGCGGGAGAGGGAGTCAGACGAAGCGTCGCCGCGCAGGCATGCGTCCATGCTGGCGATCTCACGCTGCGCCGCAAAGGACAACTTCCCCTTCTGTTCGCCCCCAAGCGCTGCCATCTCCCGAAGCGATGGAAGATCGCCGAGCGCCTTTTTCAGCGAAGGGATGTCGGCGGCCGCTGAGATATTTTTCACGGCGATGTCGGCAGTCGCGGAATGCCCCCCGCTCGACCCTGACAGGCTATTCAGCGCTCCGTCGAGGAGGGTGGGTGTGCGCACAGCAAACGTATATTGCCACACTCCTCCCCCAGCAGTATCGCCGGGGACGATCTCATGCCACTGGCCCTGATCCAGCTCCTCATACACGCCCTCATGACCGATGAAGAACGGTTTATTTTCGGGGTGCAAATCAACCCTGCAGTGTTGCGGATTTATCTTCTCATGGTCCACGTCCGCCGGGGCGCGCTGGTCCATTATGAAATATCTGCCGCCGGCCTCCCTCTTGATGACCATCGGCAGCGCCTTCCCATTTTTAAAACGCAGCTGCGCCTGGCCGTTGGCGTCCACTGGTTCAAATGCTGGAGCTGCGCCATAAAGGGAATAAAAAACAGGTTCCCATTCCCGCAGAGCCGATTTCGGCGCCGGGGGCTGCCACATCCATCCAAACTCGACGCCGCCCAGGCTGACGACGTCCCCGTCTAGGAGTTGATAGGGCCTGTGCTCCACGGCTATCCTCGAACCGTTGCGGATTATGGATGTGCCGTTCGTGCTCTTCTTGTCTCCGGAACCGTCGCTTATCCAGTAGCTCCCGTCCGAACGATGCTCGATCGTCGCATGCCGAGCCGAGACCACATTGCCCTCATTGTCAACGACCTGCAGCGCCCCATACCGATCAGACCGTCCGATGACGGCCGCGCCTTCGCTCGCAATATCGACCGCCACCGACGAACCATTGCCTCCCCTTCTGATCAGCCGGTAAGAGCCGCCGGTCAGCTGAGGGAGTGCAGCGTTCACCGGGCCGACCGGACCAGCCTGTATCGGCAACTGCTGTTTCTCTCCGGCTTTCACGTCGGAAGGCGGAGGCAACACGAGAAGAAACTGCGTGAAATCATCTTTCTCTTCCCCCGCCGCAACAATTGCGCGGCCCTTTATGATAACCCGGTATCTTCCGGGGGCAAGATCGGCCCCGAGAACTCTGTCTTTGATGTCCTTATCGTTCTCGGACGGAATTTTCTGGCCCGTCGCTTCATCCTCGATGGTGACCCTGTTAATTTTGTTGTTGTCATGGGTCAGACGCCAGCCGTTTGCCTCGCGCCTGAGGGTCAACTCCTTGCGTGAAATATTCTCCGGCGCACCTTTGATGACCGCACCCGGGCCGACATTGGCCCCGGATTTGCCGGCTCGGCCTATCGTCATCTCCGCAGCATCCTGCGGCACATCTATCGTCATTTCCGCAGCATCCTGCGGCACATCTGCGGCCTGACCCGTCCGTATGGGCAACGGCTGTTTCTCTCCGGTTTTCACATCGGAAGAGCGAGGCAGCACCAGAATAAACGACGTGGAGGTTTTCTCTTCCCCGGCCTCACGAAGCAGGTCGCGCTCCACACTGCGGCTGCCTTTTATGCCGGTCACATCCACCCTATCTATCTTCTGCTCCGAAGTTATTGCGCGACCTTCTACGACGATCCGATATGTCCCGCCGGGTTTGAGGTTGGCCACAAGAGGCGCACTCGCAAGCGGAATGTCTCGGCCCGTCGCTTCGTCCACAACGGCGATCCTGTTAAATTTGCTGTTGTTGTGTAACAGATGCCAGCCGTCGGCCTCGCGCTTGAGGGTCAACTCCTTGCGTGAAATATTCTCCGGCGCTTCATTTATGACTGCACCCGGGCTGGCACCGGCATTGGATTTACTGGCCCGACCTATAGTCATCTCTGCAACACCCTGCGGCACCTCTATCATCCGAAAACGCGGAGCCAGGACCGGGCTGCGCTCACCACAACGCGAAGACTTTGACGTCATTGATCGCAGGCTGCCGATGTACCGGGCGCGAGCTTCCGGAGTGACTTCGAGAAACTCGGCGCCATCGAACGTGAACGGCAGGCCGGCGCGCCCCAGGATGTCGTTGGCCTTGAGCACAGTATCAGCAAGTGTTCCCCTTCCCTTTGCAAAGTCCTTGCCGAGCTTGACCATGGCCCTTGCCGAAATTTTATCCTGCACATGCGCCATGTAGATATTCTGCGCCAGTGCGTTTGCGAAATCGGCGTTGCCTCCGGTCATCCCCTTCGCGATCCTCTGTGCCGCCTTTATGACAGATGCCGACCGTATCTTGGCCGCCGTGCGGTCCAACTTTCCGTTTGTGGCAACATTCGCGAGCCTCGCCGCCGCCTGGAACTGGATGAGTTTCAGCGCCTCGTCGATAAGTTTTGGAGACTCCTTGTGCAACCCGAGGCCGTATCCGGCCCAGCCGCCGGCATAGAAGGCTCCGACCTGCGAGGCAAATTCCGTCGCATTGAAGAGCGTGCCGCCAAGGCGGCCGAGCGCAGGCACCGACTTCCCAGCATACATGACAGGGCTGGCCCCGGCCCTCCCGAACGCCTTGCTCTTCCCCATCGCGCGCCGGAGCGGCTGAAGCGGCATATTGGTCGCGCGCAGGAATCCGAAGCAGAGCGCGAGCGATGCCCAGTCTTTGAAAATAGCGCCGGCGCTCCAATCCACATTCTTTGTGGTCAGCGCCCCGGTCAGGACCCGCTGATAGAGCGTGAATGCCCCCGCATCGGCTATCGACTCGGCGGCGCCCACGCCCCTGACGGAGACCAGGTATTCGCCGAACCCGGTCGTCGCAAGGCGCCCCATGATAGCCGCCGTCGTAATCCTCGCGAGGCCGTAGCCGCCGAGCATGATTGCAAGATTTTCCGGATCGGCGGCGCCGTGCAGCGTGTCCCGCACTGTCACGAACGTCCCGCGGTCCTCGAACTCGCTGGATATCAGGCCGGCCATGCCGCGCCCGTATTCGGGAAGTTTTCTGTAGGCGTTTGCGACAGCCAACACCTCGGCCTTCCCCTCTTCGCCGGCATTGGCGTTTATGGAGGCAAGATCCCCTGCGAGACGTTTCGGATCGGGGTGCTCGTCCTGCCTGATGAGCGCGGCGAGCGTCACGTGGTTGTTGATGATCTCCGCCCCGTACAATAAATCCGACAGCTTGCTCCCTTCGGGAACCGCGTCCTGATAGCCGCACATGAACGCTATCCCACGGCGACCCTCCGGGTCATTCTTCCAGATGTCCTCAAGGATCGCGCGCGTCGAGTCGAACTGTCCGCCTTGCCACCTCTTTGCCCACCCGTCGATTGCAGCCCTGTATGCCTTCTTCAAGGCGGAAAAATCCTTGCGGAGGATCCTTCCGGGAAAAGATTTTTCCGTGTCCTCCATCAAGGCGATGTCGGTTCCGGCAAGAGCATCAGCGGCAGACAGCACATGCCCCATCTTCTCAATTCTGTGGTATCTCTCCACATAGCCGGTGAGGATCGCGCGGCCGGAGTGCTTTTCCGGAATGGCCTTGAGGAGGGACTCCACTCCGGCGACGTTTCCGTCGCCCATCGCGCGCAGGGCAAGATAATAAGCGGCGTCGTCATTCCTGCCCGCGCCGCGCGCCGCATCGACCATCAGCTGGTTGCAATGCCTCTCCTCGCGCGAGAAACCCAGCAGCGTGAAGATCTGGCCTGCCTGGCCGCGCATCCATTGCGCCATGTCGTAGTCATATGGCTGGCCGGACTTTTCCGCCTCCGAAAGCCTTGAAAGGAGATCCAGACCCGCCTTGTAGAATTTTGCGCGCGAAGGATCGTCCGCGTCTGCCACGTGGCGCGGCGTGACGATGTTGTAGAGGCCGTAATCATTTTTCAGCCTATCTGGATACTCGAAGCTCTTGCCTATAAAATCTTTGAACGTGGCAAATCCATGCGTCTTTTGGAAGATTCCGAAGCCATCGATGACATCGTAACCCTCAAGGCCGGATTTCGCCTTGCCGAATTCCTTCTCCGTCAGGGCTCCATCCTTGTCGCCGTCCAGCATCTCAGCCAGCGACGGTTCCTCGCCGCCAGCGATATCTGCCCGGAAATAGCGAATCGGGCCTTGATGATCGGACCAGTCGTTGCCGGGAGGCGCCTGCTCGGGGGTCGCCCCCTGCCCATTCGGCTTCAGACCCGGTTTTATCGGTATGTCGCCCCCACCTCGCACTCGGACACCTCCCCACAACAACGTGGAAGACTACGACACTCCACTGTCTCTATTATCGGCTGAAAAGGGGGCAAGAGTTGCGCGACTTGAAATTATTAAATATTTTCCTGCGGGGTTTGCGCTATTGCGAGGGACATTGGACTGAACCGTCAGGCTGCGGCTCGCAGCCAGTGATCGCCTTTCCGCCCTGGTAGCAGACCAACTGCCCGTCGGGAAGATATTCACATGAATTGTCAGTGCCAACAGCGGAGGCCTCTTCACCGTCTGTGTTATTGACTCCGGCCTGCGCAGGAGGAGCGGTCTGCTGTTGTGGCATTCCGGGCTGGGCAGCGCCGGGTGCAACGATCTCCTGTGGCGTCCCCGCTTCAGGAGCCGTCGCCCCATTCATTTCTTCTCCGGTTTCATCCACTGCCACACCCACAAGCATGGGCCCACCGCATCCGCCACTGGACTGGTCGGCATTGGCTGCATCGCCGGACTGGTCCGCCGTTGTTGCGCTGCCGGACTGGCCAGTCTTGGCCGCATCCTGGGCAACCGCTATGGTGCCAAGAACGGAGACCGAAATTAATACGATAATGATAACCCGCAACATGGTTGAGCCCCCCCAAAGCATTCTATGCATTAATTACTGCAAAATTTGTGCCGGAATGGATAAAAAGACGAAATACATGTTAGGGTGTATCTAGCTGATATAAATCAGATATTTCGGGAGGCAATTTTCTGTTTTGGCAAATGCGATTATCAATATGGGAATTTCTCAAAAAAGCGTCAATAAATTGACGATTTTATGAAACAAATAGAAAAAAGATAAACAGGCCGGCTGAAATTCTTGCCTTTTCGGCAAAAATCGTTTCTAATTGCGGGGATGAGTCCACTTCCCGTCAAAAAGATCGTCTTCATCGAACCCAAATCGCCCGGCGACCATATCTATACAAAGTGGGGTCTGCCGCGGCTGGGCACGCTGCAGCTCGGCACGATACTCAAAGAGGCCGGCTACGAGGTGAAGGTCTTCCTCGAGGACATCCGCGGCATCGACTTCGACGAGGTCTTCGAGGCCGACGCGGTCGGCATCTCGACGATCACCTCCACCGCCCCGCGCTCATATGAGATGGCCCGGCAGATACGCATGGCCGGCATACCGGTCTTCATGGGCGGGCCGCACGTCTCGTTCCTTGCGGAAGAGGCTCTCGATCACTGCGACTTTGTCCTCCGCGGCGAGGCCGACGACACGATCCTCCCGTTTATCAGCGCCCTTCAATCGGGCGAGGGATTTGAAGATGTCCCGGGCCTGTCGTGGCGGAAGGATGGCAGGATTGAGCAGAACCCTCTGCCTGAATTCTGCAAGGACCTGGACCGCCTGCCCTTCCCCGACTTCAATCTCGTCTCCGGAAGCAAAAAATCAACGGGCGATTCCACGATCACGCCGATGATGACCTCGCGCGGCTGCCCGTTCGGCTGCAACTTCTGTTCGGTGACGAGGATGTTCGGCCGCGGCTATCGTTTCCGATCGGTGGACAACGTCATGCAGGAGCTTCGCGAGCGGAAGCCCGAGTGGGTCTTCTTCTATGACGACAACTTCGCCGCGCGGCCCGAGCACACGAAGGAGCTCTTGCGCCGGATGATCGCCGAGGGCATCACTCCCAAGTGGAGTTCGCAGATGAGGATAGATGTGGCGAAGGACTTAGAGCTCATGGATCTCATGAAGCGCTCCAACTGCTCCTACATCTACATCGGGCTCGAATCCGTCAACCCCAGGACGCTCGCAGCCTTCAACAAGGGCCAGACACCCGAGCAGATGGAGGATGCGATCCGCATCATCAACAGCTACGGCATCAACATACACGGGATGTTCATCTTCGGGGCCGACCACGACGACGTCGCCACGATCCGCCAGACGGTCAAATTCGCCAAGAAAAACCAGCTCGCCTCAGTCCAGTTCATGATACTCACCCCCCTGCCCGGAACGCCCGTCTTCGAGCAATTCGAGAGGGAGGGGAGGCTCCTCTCGCGCGACTGGAGCTACTACGACGCCCACCATGTCGTCTTCGCGCCCAAGGGAATGAGTTTCCTGCAGCTGCAGAAACAGACCCTGAAGGCGATGCTCAAGTTCTATTCGCTGCCGCAGATATTCCAGCGCCTCAACCGGTTCGATATATGGACGATGATCGTGCGCGCCTACGGTTGGAGGATGACGCGGAAGACCCGGCACAACATGCGCGACTTCGTGGCGCACCTCAAAGAGCTCTATGCGCAGGCCGGTTCGGGCCTCTCGACAGCCAGGCACAGCGTGGAGCTGCGCGCGCGCAAGGGCTCGGACGACATCAAAGAATATTTCCACTCGATAAATATCGACCGCATCCGCGCCATGAAGCAGGAACGCATCAAGCAGTGGCGCAGCTCCAATCAGCGTTAAAATTTGTCAGAGGTCGCTCAATTTCAATCTCCTTATCCGCTCCGCGGCAAGCCTGCACTGCGGAAGCGCAGGAACGAGAGCAAGCCGCACGAATCCCTCGCCGGGGTTTATGCCGGCCGCGGGCTCGCTCACCCAGCTGCCGGGTGTGGCGACGATTGCGACCTCGGGATCGAGGAGCCGCTTGGCAAACTCGACCGAACTCACACCTTTCGGAATTCGCTGCCAGATGTAGAGCGTGGCCTCCGGCCGGCACTCAGGAAGGCCTGCGGCGACGAAGGCGTCGACGATGATGTCGCGCTTCTTCCTGTAGAGTGCCCTCAGCTCCTCGACGTGCGACTCGTCCGAGAGCGCGGCCGCGGCCGCATCCTGTATGAACGTCGGCGTCCCGGAATCGATGTTAGTCTTGAGCTTCTTGAACGCCTCCACGATCCTCGAATCGCCGGCGATCCAGCCGACGCGATATCCAGTCATGCAGCTGCGCTTCGAAAGCGAGTGAAACGCTATCACCCCTTCGCGCGCAACCTCGAGGATCGACGAAGGGGGCTCCCCGTAGTAATTCTCTGTGTAGGCCTCGTCGGATGCGACGATGATTCCGTGCTTCGCCCCAAACTCGGCCGCTCTTTTGAAAAATTCGCGCGGCGCAACAGCGCCCGTCGGATTATTGGGATAGTTGATCCAGATGATCCTGGCGCGGCGGAGGGCGTCATCGGGAATCGCTTCGAGATCCGGCAGGAACCCCCTCTCCGGCAGGAGGTTCATGTAATGGGCCTGGCCCTCCGCAAAGAGCGTGCCCCGCGCGTAGGGCGGATAGCCTGGATTGGGGACGAGGACGACGTCGCCGGGGTTTAAGATCGCCTCCGGAAAGTTGAAGACCGCTTCCTTGGAGCCGATCGTCGCGCTGATCTCCTTTTCAGGATCGAGCTCGACTTTGAACCTGCGGCGCATCCACGCCGCCGCGGCCCCCCTGAACTCGCGCGAGCCTGCGTAGCTCGGGTATCCGCCCGACGCGCGCGCATCCACGGCGCGCTGAATCGCGGCGCGCACAATCTCCGGGGTCGGCTCGGTCGGATCGCCAACGCCGAAGTCGATCGGCTCGATGCCTTTGGCTTTCAGCTCCGCGACCCTTCTGTCGACCTCGGCGAATGCATAGCCGGAGAGCCCCGCAAGACGTTCCGATAATGTTATTTGCATGCGCTGAGTTTTAGGGGGGAAATGTGAACATGTCAACGCCGGAGAGATATTTCGCAATTGCTTTTATTCCGATTAATTCCTAGTCTTTCCGCGTGCGCGAAAATAAAGGGAAAGCTGAGCGGGCCGCAAAAAAATGGGGGATCGATATCTCCTTGATCGAGGCCAATTTGGAGAGAACTCCTGACGAACGTCTGGAAGTGCTGCAGCAAACCCTGAACACCATTTTCGAACTCAGAAAGGCCTGGAATCGTGCTCAACGCAAAAGGCATCCTTCAGAGGCTTCTGGAAAACGACATTGATTTTGTCCTCGTCGGCGGCCTGGCTGCCACGATGTACGGCGCCGCAACGGTCACTTATGATGTGGATGTGTGCCTTGATTTTTCGATCGGCAATATTCAAAAACTTCTGATCGCCCTCGAGGACGTCCGCCCCCGCGTGAGGGTCCAAAAAAAATGGCGCAGCCTTCAAGAACTGCCGCTGAAACAGATCGCTGATCTCAAAAACCTCTATCTGCAGACCGACTGTGGCGGCCTGGATCTTTTGGGCTCGCTGACTGAAATCGGCGGCTACGAAGAGGCGAGACGCCATTCCACGGAGATCACCGTCTTCAACCGGCCCTGCCGCATCCTCAAGATTGAGGACCTGCTCAATATCAAGGAACGCATGGACAGGCCCAAAGACCGGCAAGTGGTCCTGGAGCTCAAGGCAATCCTGGAAAAACAGTCAAGGAAATGAGAAGGTCGCGGGCTACAATATTATCCTCGCATCCAGCGCATAACCGCCCTTGCCCTTGCGCAACACATAGAACGGATTGATGTCGATCTCCTTTATCTCGGGGAAGTCAGCGATGAGCCTCGATAGTTTGAGGATGGCGTCCTCAATCGCCTCGATGTCATATGGCTTCTCGCCGCGCGCGCCTGCGAGGATCGGATAGCCCTTGAGCCCCTCGAGCATCTCGCGCGCCTCGCGCCTGTCGAACGGCACGACCCTGATCGCAGAGTCCTTGAATATCTCCACGAATATGCCGCCCAGGCCCGCGAGCACGATCGGCCCGAAGTTGGGGTCGTGCCTGGCGCCCAAGATCAGCTCCCAGCCCTTCTTGAGCATCGGCTGGATGACGACCCCCTCGATCTTCGCCTTCGGGGCCTTGTGCTTCGCCGCCTTCATCATCTCCGCATATGCGCAGCGGACATCCTCCGCATTTTTCAGATTGAGCTTCACGCCGCCGAAGTCGGTCTTGTGCGAGATGTCCTTGGACAGGATCTTCATCGCGGCCGGATAGCCCGCCTTCGCGGCTGCCTTCGCGGCGGCAGCCGCATCCTTCACGAACGTGCTCTTCACGATCGGAATGCCGTAGTCCTCAAATATCTCCATACCCTCCTGGAGAAGCGGGCTGCGGCGGGCCTTGATGCAGGCCCTGATTATCCTTCCCGCCTCCTTTCCGGCCTTCGTGGCGGGATGGACGGGCATCTTTTTGGACGGCTTGGAATGTCTCCTGTCCAGCTGCCTCAGGTAGAAATCCCTCGAGAGTGCCAGAGCGTTGATCACCGCGACCGGCACCGAGAAGAGAGGATAGTCGAGATCCTTGCGCAGCCGCGAATACTCGGCCTCGTCGGTGGCGATGCATATCCCCACGGGTTTCTTGTGCTTGATCGAGAGCGCCTCGATATCCCTGAAGAGCTGGCGGGATTTTTCTCCCTCGGTCTCCACAAAATACGTGTGCATGAAGACCACGCCGTCGACGTAATCCTCGGCGAGCGTCTTGTCGATGATGTCGACATAGACGTCGTAGTCGAAGAGATCGCCGATATCGAGCGGGTTGGTGAGCTTTATCACCTTGGCGCGGAAGTGCTTCTCTATGCTCTTCAAAAAGGGCGCGCTCAGCGGCGCCAGATCGAACCCGGCCTTCTCGCTCGCGTCGGCCGCGATGATGGCGTGGCCGCCGGAGCGCGAGATGATCGCCAGCCTGTTCCCGCGCATCCTGGGCAGCGGCATGATCTTCAAATAATTGACGAGCGTCTCCTTGTCGAGGACCCGCGCGATCCCGGCCTGTTTGAGCGCCGCGTCCACCACCGCGTCGTCGCTCGAGAGTGCCGCCGTGTGCGATTGCGCGATGGATTTGGCGTGTGTACCGATGTTCGCCTTCTGCACGAGGATCGGTTTCGTGGAGCGACTGGCGATCTCCATGAGTCGGCGCCCGTCGGTTATGCCCTCGAGATAGAGACAAATAATTTCAGTGTCGCTGTCCTCAATGAGATATTCGAGGAGATCGTTCTCGTCCACATTCAGCTTGTTGCCTATGCTGGCGAACTTCGCGATCCCCAGATTTTCGCTCGCCAGGATCATCAGATAGCTGAACCCCACGCCGCCGCTCTGCGAAACGATGGAGATCCCGCCGCTCCTGAATATATTTTTGAAGGAGACGAAGGCGACCCCAAGGCCGCTCTGCGTGCAGTGCGTGCCGATGCAGTTGGGGCCTATGAACCGGATGCCGTATTTTTTCGCGATCTTTACGATCTTTTCCTCCAGGATTTTGCCCTCGTCGCCGAATTCCCTGAAGCCGGCTGATTCCACGATGACGCGTTTCACTCCCTTTTTGCCGCACTCCTCCATTATCCCCGGTATGGTGGCGGCGGGCGTGAGTATCACGGCGAGATCGACGGGGTCTTCGATGTCGAGGATGGATTGGTATATCTTTCTGCTGAAGAGCGTCCCGGCGTTCCTGCCGACCTGATAAATTATCCCTTTAAACCCAAACTCGATCAGGTTGCCGACGATGTTCCTGGCCATGTTCTGCGGCGATTCTGAAACGCCGATCACTGCGACGCTTTGCGGTTTGAAAAATGATTCCATCGTATTTCCTTTCTAAGAGCGCTTCAGGCGCAGGCTGTTTGTGACTACAGAAACGGAACTCGCTGCCATCGCTATCGAGGCATATATCGGCGAGAGCAGGACGCCGAAGAACGGATAGAGGACGCCGGCTGCGAGCGGTATGCCGATCGAGTTGTAGAGGAACGAGAAGAGGAGGTTCTGTCGTATCGTCCTCATCGTCCGCTTCGAGAGCCGGATCGCCGTGACCACGCCGGCGAGGCTCCCTGACATCAGCACGATATTGGCAGCCTCGATGGCGATGTCCGTCCCGGTGCCGATAGCGATCCCGACATCCGCTGCGGCGAGCGCTGGCGCGTCGTTGATGCCGTCGCCCACCATGGCGACCTTCCGCCCCTCGCCCTTCAATATTTTCACCCACTCGGCCTTCTCCGCGGGCCCCGCCTCGGCGATCACCCTTTCGATACCAACTTTGCGCGCAACCGCATCCGCGGCGGCGCGACTGTCGCCCGTAATCATCACGAGGTCAATCCCCATCTCCTTCAAGCAGGCGACGGAGGCGGCGGAATCATCCTTCACCGTGTCGGCGAGCGCGATTGCGCCGGCCGCGCGGCCATCCACCGCGACGAAGACCGGCGTCTTTCCCCCAGCCGCAAGGCGGCCGCCCAATGCATCGAATTCGCCAACGCCTGCGACCTTCTTCTCCTCGATGAATGCACGCGTGCCAACGAGGACCCTGTGCCCTTCCACAAGAGCCGCCACTCCTCGCCCGGCCTCGGAGATGAACTGCTCCGCCTTCGCAATCGTAGCGCCGCGCTTGAGAGCCCCTGCAACGATGGCCGCTCCGAGAGGATGCTCGGAAGGCTGCTCCGCCGATGCGGCAAGCCTGAGGAGTTCGACGGGATCGAAGCCCGCAAGCGGCGAGACCTCGGCGAGTTCCGGCCTGCCGCGCGTTACTGTCCCTGTCTTGTCCAGGATGATGCACGATATGCCGCCCGCTGTTTCGAGGGCTGCAGCGCTCCTGATCAGCACGCCCCTCTCGGCCCCGAGGCCGGTGCCGACCGTGATGGCGGTGGGCGTGGCCAGCCCCAGCGCGCATGGGCATGCGATGATGAGTACGGAGACGAAGGCGACGAGGGCGTGCGAGAGCGCCGGCTCCGGGCCGAAGGCCAGCCACGCGCCGAAGGAGATGGCCGCAACGATGATCACCGCCGGGACGAATACGGCGCTCACGACATCGGAGAGCCTCTGCACCGGCGCCTTCGACGCCTGCGCATCGCGGACAATCTGGATGATTCTGGCCAGCACCGTCTCGCTCCCCACCCTTTTTGCCTCGAACGTGAAGCTGCCTCCCAAGTTCATCGTCCCGCCGACGACCTCGTCCCCTTCCCTCTTGTCGACGGGCAGGGGCTCGCCGGTTATCATCGACTCGTCGACGGACGAGTTGCCGCTTCGCACCACGCCGTCGACCGGGATGCGGCTGCCAGGGCGCACGACGACGATATCTCCAACCCGAAGCTCCGCCGCGGAAATCTCCACCTCTTTCCCGTCGCGCACGACGCGCGCATGGTGGGGCGAGAGGTCCATGAGTTTGACGATCGCCGATGAGGTCCTCCTGCGCGCCCGGCCCTCCAACATCTGGCCGAGCAAGATGAAGGCGATGATGAAATCGGCAGTCTCGTAATAGACGTCGGCCGGGAGGCCCGCGCGCAGGAAGAAGCCGGGGAGAAACGTCGCGGCGGCGCTGTAGATGAACGCCGCCGATGTCCCCAGCCCAATCAGCGTGTCCATGTCAGCTGTGAGATTCTTAACCGTCGCCGCCATGCCGCGGAGGAAACGCCAGCCGCACCAGAGCCAGACCGGGAGGGAGAGCGAGAAGAGGATATAGCGAAGGATGGCGTCGGGGATCCTCCCGGGCCACGGATGCCAGCCCATCGTGAGCGCCATCGAGATGGCCGACAGGATGATCGCCGGGATGAAGCGGTTGCGGAGATAGAGATACCCGCCGCCGTCGTCCCCGCCGTCCCCGATG
Source organism: Pseudomonadota bacterium (assembly GCA_043798915.1). Classification (GTDB taxonomy): domain Bacteria; phylum UBA10199; class UBA10199; order 2-02-FULL-44-16; family JAAZCA01; genus JAZDOG01. Next base: position 64,056 of record JAZDOG010000002.1, read on the forward strand.
TGCCCCTCGCACGCCGAGCAGTGCATGTGTTTCATCCGCCGAGACTAAACCTTAAGGCCCGCGCTCGGCAATACGATTTTTTTGACAGATGCGCGCCCTTTGAATAGAACCCGTTTCAAGAAAGGATGTGAGCCATGTCGAAGATCGCAAAGGACATCACGGAGCTGATCGGCAACACGCCGCTCGTTTGCCTGTCGAAGATTGCGAAGGGCGCGAAGGCGGAGGTCGTCGCGAAGCTCGAGTCGTTCAACCCGGCAGGCTCCGTCAAGGACCGGATCGGATTCGCGATGATCGAGGCGGCGGAAAAGGATGGCTCCATCAAGCCCGGCGACACGGTGATCGAGCCGACGAGCGGCAACACCGGGATAGCGCTGGCGATGGTGTGCGCCGCGAAGGGCTACCGGCTGATCCTCACGATGCCCGAGACGATGAGCGTCGAGCGGAGGAGTCTGTTCGCGGCCCTCGGCGCGGAGCTCGTGCTCACCCCCGGCCCGGAGGGAATGAAGGGGGCGATAAAAAAAGCGGAGGAGCTCGCAGCAGAGAACAAGGGCGCCTTCATGCCGCAGCAGTTCAAGAATCCCGCGAATCCCGAGATCCATCGCAGGACCACGGCGGAAGAGATATGGAGAGACACGGACGGCAGGGCCGACATCCTGGTGGCCGGCGTGGGCACGGGCGGGACGATCACCGGCGTGGCGGAGGCGCTGAAGAAGAAAAAACCCTCCTTCAAGGCGATCGCGGTGGAACCCTCCGCCTCTCCGATCCTCTCCGGCGGCAATCCCGGACCTCACAAGATCCAGGGCATCGGCGCCGGATTCGTGCCGGAGGTCTTGAACCGCGAAATCATCGACGGGATCGTGCAGGTATCCAACGACGAGGCCTTCGCAATGGCGAAGAGGCTCGCCCGGGAGGAAGGCATCCTCGCCGGGATATCATCAGGCGCCGCCGCGCATGCCGCGCTGAAGATTGCATCGCAGGACGAAAACGCGGGCAAGCTCATCGTAGTCATCCTGCCCGACACAGGCGAGCGATACTTGAGCACCGGCCTCTTTCAGGAATGACAATTCAAATGCAACTCACTCAAGAACAGATGGACCGATATCTCCACCACATCGTCCTCAAGGACGTCGGGGGCGAGGGGCAGAGGAAGCTCCTGGCTTCCCGGGTCCTCATCGTCGGCGCGGGAGGGCTGGGCTCTGCGTCCGCGTTCTATCTTGCGGCGGCGGGCGTGGGAACTGTGGGCCTGTGCGACGACGACTCGGTCGAGCTCTCCAACCTCCAGCGTCAGATCATCCACTCCACTAAGGACCTGGGGCGCCCGAAGGTCGAGTCGGCTTCAGAAAAGATGCGAGCGCTGAATCCGGATGTGAATGTCGCCGCGCACAAGGAGCGGCTCGATGCCTCAAACGCCGGCTCCATAATCGCGGACTACGACTTCGTCATCAACGGCACCGACAACTTCCCCGCAAAGTTCCTGATCAGCGACACCTGCGTCGCCATCGGCCGCGCGTTTGCGCACGGCGGCGCTGTGGGCTTTCGGGGCCAGGCCTTCACGCACATCCCCGGCTCCATGTGTCTCCGCTGCATATTTCCAGAGCCGCCGGGGCCCGGGACGATCCAGGATTG
>JAZDOG010000005.1:0-30161 GCA_043798915.1 Pseudomonadota bacterium
GAAAAAGTCCTTGAGACTTGCAGGCCTTATACCGCCGCAGGGTTGTCCATTGGGCGCGCAGTGAAGGGACCGCAAGGGTCCCGTAACGAAGCGCCGTGGGCAACCCGTCGCATCATCCTCGCAGGGAGGAGAGTTACCCACAGAGCCCCATCCATCCGCCCGCCCAGCTACGCTTGGGGGCTCGCGGACGGACGGATGAGACTCTATGGATAACTCCCCTCGCATGGAATGAAAACAGTGTGCCGAGAATAGATGGCGGCGGTATCGGTTCGTATCCTTGCCCTATAAGCGCTTTCGCATTTGGGGACCCGGCGTATTACTGATCGCCGATCGCCTGACATCACGACTTTGCCGTTGTCGTGCGAAGATTCACGATATGGCTTGATTTAAAGGACTTGCGGGCGATATAGAATGCCGCTGTCAGGAGGAGGCATGCCATGAAGGTACTTGTCATAGGTGGAGGGGGGCGCGAGCATGCTCTCGTGTGGAAACTCGCGGCATCGAAGAGGGTCACGAAGCTCTGGTGCGCGCCGGGCAATGCGGGGATCGCCGAGTTTGCGGAGTGCTTGCCCCTGGCCGCGGATGACGTCGCGGGCCTTCTCGATTTTGCGCGCAAGAACCGCGTCGACCTGACCGTCGTCGGCCCCGAGTCGCCGCTGGCGCTCGGGATCAGCGATTCATTCAGGAGGGTGGGGCTTAAAGTTTTCGGCCCGAGCAGGGAGGCGGCCGCCCTCGAGAGCTCCAAGGTCTTTGCAAAGGATTTCTGCAACCGCTACCGCATCCCGACTGCGCAGTCCGAGACATTCAGCGATGCCGAGGCTGCGATCGCACACATCCGCACGCATCCTCTCCCTCTGGTTGTCAAGGCGGACGGGCTCGCCTCCGGCAAGGGCGTGGTGATCTGCAAAAGCGCCGAGGAGGCGGAGGCCGCAGTGTCGGACATGCTCGTCTCCCGCTGCTTCGGCGATGCCGGGCGAAAGGTCGTGATAGAGGAATTCCTCGAAGGCGAGGAGGTCTCGTTCATCGCCATCTGCGACGGAAACCATGTGCTGCCGATGGCGGGTTCGCAGGACCACAAGGCGGCATACGACGGCGATAAGGGGCCCAACACCGGGGGCATGGGCGCGATCTCCCCAGCAAAGATATTGACCAACGACCTCGCCAGCCTCGTGATGGAGCGCGTCATGATTCCTGCGTCGCGCGGGATGGTGACAGAGGGGATGCCGTTTGTCGGCGCGCTCTACGCCGGCCTGATGATAAAGGACGGAGAGCCCAGGCTCCTCGAGTTCAACGTTCGCTTCGGCGATCCAGAAACCCAGGCCCTGATGATGAGGCTCAAGACCGATCTCGTCGATGTGCTGGATGCCGCGGTGTGCGGCGCGCTCGATCGCATCTTTCTTGAGTGGGACCGGCGGCCAGCGGCCTGCGTGGTCATGGCCTCGCGCGGCTATCCGGGCAAGTATGAAAAGGGAAGGGTGATCCGGGGAATTTCCGAGGCGGGGAGCATCAAGGATGTGGTCGTCTTCCACGCGGGGACGAAGCGGGTTGGGGGAGATGTGGTCACGGACGGAGGCCGCGTGCTGGGCGTGACGGCTCTGGGCGATGACATGCAATCGGCGCTCAACAGCGCATACGAGGCGGTTGAAATCATCCGCTGGGATGGCGCGCATTATAGAAAAGACATAGGACACAGGGCGCTGTTGTGAGAAGAGGACTGCTGTCTGATGCCGTTTTCCCTCTCCCTTGAGGGGAGAGGGTCAGGGTGAGGGTGACAGTGGAAATCTGATCACCCTCCCTCCGACTCCCTCCCCTCAAGGGAGGGAGATAATAGATTACAGCGAGGTAATAAATGGACAACCCGAAAGTCTTGATCGTGATCGGCAGCAAGAGCGACCTTCCGGTGATGGAGGAGGCGGCGAAGGTCCTTGCGGAGATGGGGATTTCGCATCGCATCACGATCGCCTCCGCGCATCGGACGCCGGAGAAGGCCGCGAAGCTCGCCTCCGAAGCCCGCGAAAAAGGCGTGAAGATATTGATCGCCGGCGCCGGGTTCGCCGCGCACCTGGCCGGCGCGCTCGCCGCCAACACGACGCTGCCGGTGATAGGCGTGCCGCTCCCGGCCTCCGCGCTCTCCGGCTTCGACGCCCTGCTCTCGACGGTTCAGATGCCCGCCGGCCTGCCGGTCGCCACGATGGCGGTCGGAAAGGCGGGCGCGCGCAATGCCGGGATACTCGCTGCGCAGATGCTCTCGCTCTCGGACGATAAACTGGTCGGCAGACTTTCGGACATGCGCAGGGAGATGGCGAAGGATGTCGAGGAGGCGGACAAGGAGCTGCAGCGGTGACCGAGATCATACGAATAGACCCCAAGGAACCCGATCAGGATGCCATCGCTCGCGCCGTGGCGTATTTGAGCGACGGCCAGGTCATAGCCTACCCGACTGAGACGATCTACGGGCTGGGCGCGGATGTCCTGAACCGAAAGGCGGTGAAGAGGATCTACGACCTCAAGTCCCGCGACTACGGCCTGCCGATCTCCATCCTGGTCGCCGATCTCAAGATGCTCCGCCTGGTGGCGGCGGAGGTGCCCGACAGCGCGCTTGCGCTCATGCGCAAATTCTGGCCCGGCGCGCTCACGATCCTGTTTCCGGCCTCGTCCGCGATACCCAAGGGGCTCGTCACGAACACCGGCAAGGTCGGCGTGAGGATCAGCTCGCACCCGGTGGCCGCCGCGATCGTCGAGCGATTCGGCCGGCCGATCACGACCACGAGCGCAAACCTCTCCGGTTTCCCGCCGTCGCTCTCGGTCAAGCACGTTCAAAAATATTTTGCCGAAAGGCTTCCCTGCATAGTCGATGGCGGCGAGTGCGAGCCCACGCGCGGTTCGACCGTCGTCGACATCGCCGAGGAGACGATGAGGATCGTCCGCGACGGCGCGATCCCGGCGGATGAAGTGATAAAGTGTTTCCAAAGCACGAACGGCTGATATTCAATGGAACTCACGTCTGAATTCTTTGAATCCGTAAAACTCCTTATCAGACAGCCTGCGAAGGGCCATCGCTATGGCTCCGAGAGCCTGGCGCTCGCGGATTTCTGCCGCGTGCGCGAGGGCAGCCGCGTGGCCGAGCTCGGCTCAGGCTGCGGCGTGATTTCGCTCGTCATCGCGGCGCGCGATCATCCCCGAAACGTTGCGGTCGTGGAGATACAGGATTCGCTGCACCGGATTGCCATCGGAAATATGGAGGAGAATGATCTCGGCGGCATCGTCGGCTGCATCAATGCCGATTGGCGAAAGTTTGCGAAAGAGAATCCGCAGTCCTTCGACGCGGTCGTCGCCAATCCCCCATTCTACCGGTGCGGCTCCGGCAGGCAGAGCGACAACGCCGAGCGCGCCGCGGCGCGGCATGAGATGAACGGAACGATCGGCGATCTTGTGGCGGCCGCGCGCGAGATTCTTGTTCCTGGAGGCGGACTCTTTCTCGCGTTTCCATCCATCCGCCGCGATGAGCTGATCGCGCTCGCAGGGTCAAAGGGTTTCGCTGTTTTGAAAATTATCAGCGGCGATGAGGGAAAAAAGCTGGGCCCCAACTTCCTCGCTCACTTCGAAAAAACGAAGTAAAAAATTACGCATCCCGTTTGCTTCCCCTCTCGAACCCTCTCGTCATCGCGCGCCTTGCGAGATCGCGCAGCTCAGTATCTGAAATGCGCTCCACCGATCGCTCGACGAATTCCTTCTCGTCTTCTTTGAGCGGCCTCGAGCTGGTCGCGCGCGCGGGTTGGAGGGCGGCCGGCGAAAGGGCGGGGAGCTCGCCCACCTCGAAACGGATGCCCTTCAGCGGGACGGCGGGCATCGTTCTCTTCAGCTGTTCCACCAGCGTCACCTTCATGAACGATAGCTCCTGCATCCACGGCGAGCTCTCGACCCTCACGACGAGCGTGCCGCGGTGCATCCGCGCCGGACGCGCGTGCGACGCTACTCCCTCGCCCACGATATCCTCCCATCTGTCCATGATGCGATGGGATGCGATCCCCTCTTTGAGGCCGAGGCGATTCGTCGTCCTTCCGACTATCTGGGAGATGCCAACCGGCGCCTTTCGTTTTTCGCGCATATGCCATGCCTAACACAATGGGGAAGGCCTATGCAACGGCCAGAGACGCAGGCTCTTTACGGTTGACAGTGGGCCCCTGTTTGGGGAATAGTCCCTCTTTCGATAGGGGTGATTTTATGAATAAAAAAGAGGTGGCGCGCTTCAAAAAGCTCCTGCAGGAGAGGCGGCTTGCGATCGTCGCCGCGACCGAGGCCGTCAAGGAAGAGGGCATGGGGTTCGACCAGGCCGAGCTTCCGGACGAGGTCGATCTCGCCTCCACCGAAGCAGGGCAGTCGCTCAACTTGAGGCTCAGGGACAGAGAGCTCGTCCTCCTCAAGAAGATCGACAGGACCCTTGAGAAGATAGAGGAAGGCGAGTTCGGCGTCTGCGAGCGCTGCGGTGAGGAGATCGGCTTGAAGCGCCTCGAGGCGCGCCCGGTCGCCGAGATGTGCATCCGCTGCAAGGAGGAGCTCGAAAAGGTGGAGAAGGGTTTCGCTGAGTGATGTTTTGACTTCAATTCCGATTTCAAAGGCCGGCGGAAATTCGCCGGCTTTTTTTATTTCTGCGAGATGGTCGCCTTGTAAATCCTGCTGACAGCCGTGCGGCGCCGGTCGAGTTCCTCCGCGAGCGCCGCTGACGATGAAAATCCCATCTGCATCGCTATATCGCCGGACGATGGATCTCCTGTGTCGAGTATGTCGGCGTAATTTCTTCTGACGAGCCTCAGGCGTGAGATGAGGCGGCGGAAGAATGCGAGGTGGCTCGAAAGCTCATCGTACAATCCGGAGTCGATGATTCCTTCGGCGGCGAGCGCCTCCACGACGTCGAAGGTGTTCTGCTTCCTGAGAGACGCAAGGCCGGCGGCGTTCATGAGCTGGTGATACTGGATTGCCGATTCGAGGTCAGCGAGTCCGCCCCTGTCGGCCTTCAGGTCGAAGCGCCCCTGGCGGTCCGCCGCCTTTTCTTTCACGGAACGCTCGCGCAGCCTCGCGATCTCCTTTGCGGCCTCTGCGCGCGCTGGAGGCTCGCGGCCATACGCGAGCCTCGCAAGTTCGGACCTCACTTCGCGGAGGAACGGTTCGTCGCCGGCGATCGCGCGGGCCTTCAAGAGCGAGAGCTTCTCCCAGATATCAGCGGACTTTGTGTGATAGTCGGAGAACGATCCGAGCGTGGCGACGAGCGTCCCGGACCTGCCGGACGGGCGAAGCTCCGAATCGACGAGATAGGCGCGCCCGTAGCGCGTGGAGAGCGAGATCATGGATATTATGCGCTGCGCCAGCTTCGTGAAAAATTCCACGTTCGATATCGGGCGGGCGCCATCCGTCGAGCCGTCGCAGGAATAGATGAAGCAGAGGTCCAGGTCGGATCCGTAGTCGATCTCGGCGCTGCCCAGCCTTCCCATGCCTGCGATGGCGAACGACGCCTTGCTGCCATCCTCAGAGCGAGGCTCCCCGTGCTGCGACGCAAGGCGCTTGAAGGATATCTCCCACGCCGAACAGATCACGACTTCGGCGACGAGGGTGAGACGGGCAAGCAGGAGCCGGAGCCCGATCTTTCCCTCGATGTCGAGGGAGGCAAGGCGGTTTGCCTCGCGCTGTTTGAACCACGCGAGCGAGTCGGCCATCTCCTCTTCGCCGCCGGCGCGGGAGAGGTTGTCGCGTATTGCCTCCTCGAGCTCCTGCCGTTCGTAATCCGCCTCGAACAGCGCGCGGAAGAGTTTCGCGACCGCCTGCGTGTTCTTGGCCAGATCGGCCCTGAACCTTGAGGCGGCCTCGCGAAAGGATGCGTCGCGGTAGCCCATGCGCCTGGCGAGCCCCGCGAAACCAGATTCTTCGATGGGCAGCAGGTGAGTCTGCAGATCGTCGGCCGCCTGCAGCATGTTTTCCAGCCGCCTCAGGAACGAGTAGGAGGAGGCGAGGAGATTCTCGCCATAAGGGTGCATGAGCGATTCGCGCGTGAGCGCCTCGATGGCCTCGAATGTGTTCTGCCTTCTCACGGAGGGGTGGGCCCCGCCGTGCAGGATCTGGAGCGCCTGGACCAGGAATTCCGCCTCGCGTATTCCGCCGCAGCCGTGCTTGACGTCGAAGGGCCCGTGCGATGCGGCCGCGGCGTGCTCCACTTTTTCCTTCATGCCGCGCATGTGGGAGATGTCGCCGATCGAGATCGATCGGCGATAGACGAACGGTCTGATCCCTTCCACAAACCTGGCTCCGAGCGACTGGTCGCCTGCCGCGGCCCTCGCGCGTATGAGCGCCTGCCGCTCCCAGTCGTGGCCGAAGTATTCGTAGTATCTGAGCGCTGCCTCGAGCGAGTTCGCTAGCGGACCCTGCGGGCCCTCAGGGCGAAGCTCATGGTCGACCCGGAAGACGAACCCGTCGGAAGTGCCGGCCGAGAGGAGATGCGCCGTTTCGGCGGCGAGCTTGGCGTAAAATTCATGATTCGTTGTGATGCGGCCTTTCGAGTTCCTGGCGCCGCCCTCATCCGTATCATATATGAAGATGAGATCGGCGTCGGAGCTCAAGTTCAGCTCTCCGGCGCCGAGCTTGCCCAGTGCGATGATCGAGCCGCGACAGACTTCGCCTCGGCCCGCCTCACCTTGCATCGGCGTCCCCATCTTTTGTGAGAGGGTTTCGAAGGTCCTTCTGAAGGCGGCGTCTATGAGGACGTCCGCGACGTCGCTCCACTCGGCGAGCATCGCGCGGGTCTCGATCGTCCCCTCGATATCCTCCGCCACGAGGCGCGTCATCTCGCGGTACTTGAAGCGGCGCAGCAGAGATCCAAACCCGGCGTCGTCGCGGGGGGCCTCGTGAGCGATTGTCTCGCCGAGCTTGCCTGCCAGTTGCTGTTTGTTCTTCCTTCCCTTTGCTATGGATGCCGACATCGCGTCGGCCGAAACGGGATTTGCGATCAGCCGCGCGGCGAGCGCTGCGCTGTTGCCGAAAATGTGAAGGACCGTCCGCGCCCCTGGCGCGCCCCAGTCAAACCAGTGTTTCGATGCGCGCTCGTAGGCCTTTTCAAATCGGGAGAGGTCTGCCTTGCCCCGTTTGGGATCGGCGGATAGAGCGATGATGTCGTCAGAGCTGGTTTTCATAAAGTACGGAACCTACTTTTGTCTGTCCAGCCAGCACAGTCCGTTCAGATGATATGGACATGTGCACTGGCCTTCCGCGCATGGCGGCACAAATTTGCCAAGTTCGAAATCCGACGCGACGATCCGCTCGATTATGGCCCCTATGCGCCGCATCCCTTTTTCCCGCCGCTCACCATCGAAGGGCAGGATGTGCGATCGGCCGACGCTCAAAAAATGCAGCCGCGTCTGATCGATTTTTCCGGCTCCCGCCGCCTCGGCGGCGAGCCCGTAGGCGTCCATCTGGAGGTGATAGGACGCCGCGCGGCGCTCGAGCTGTCCCTCCGTTATCCTGTCTGTCTTGAAGTCGACGATCTCTTTCTCCGTCCCCGTTTCCTTGAGCCAGTCGATCTTTCCAGTGACGATGTGCGCGCCGAATTTCCAGTCGAATCTCAGCTCGCGGCGGCCGGAGGCGAGCTCTTTGAACAGCGGGTCCTTCACGAATGTCTCGAGGGGTCCTTTGAGTTCGCTGAGTGTGGCCCTGTCCGGCGGAACCTGATGCGCGAGGCACTGCTGGCGGAGGACATCCTCGATGCCGCCCTCTTCGCCGGGCGCCAGCGATTCGATCACGCCGTGGATGATCGACCCGCGGATGTTGGCGGGTATCCCTCCGCCGCGCTTCGCGAGGATCATCTCCGCTGGCAGGCCCACCTCATATTTGAGATGATACTCCTGCGGGCAGCGGTCGAACGATTCGAGCTGCGAGACGGTGAAGGTCCGCGAGGCCTTAAGTCGCGCAGCAGCGCGCGCTGCGACTGAGGGTTCTCCGACATACGAGGGTTTCGCGTGCTCCGGTGCGCCCGCTTCGGCGCCGACAGGCGCAGCGATCTCCAAGATTTCGACGCCTTCGCCGATGAGCGGCTTCATCCACTCGTGCCACCTCCCGCCCGACTTTTCGCAATCATGCAAGGGAAGGATGAGTCTTTCCATCGCGCGCGTCGTCGCCACATAGAGGAGCCTTCGGTTCTCCGCCTCTTCCTCGGCCCGGTTCGCATCCATCATCGCCTTGTAGTTCTCGGACGGGATGAGCTGCGAAAACGGGGAGAGGGGGTCGCGCCACTTGAAACCCAGGCCCTTCCCGCGCACGAAGACCCACGCCCCGCCGCCTTTCACCGGCCGGCGGACGAGATCGGGCAGGACCACCACCGGAAACTCGAGTCCCTTGGCCGCGTGCACCGTCATGCATCGGACGACCTTCGCCGACTCGCCCGCGGCCGGAGGATCGCCCATCCTCGCGCTCTCCTTTCGGAGCGTCGAGATGAAATCGACGAAGGCGGCGAGCGACAACGGGGCCTCGCGCTCGAGAGATTGTGCGAGCGTTATCAGCCGGTCGATGTTCGCCTGCCTCCCGCCCGACGGATCGATGCGAGAGCAGAATATCTCGTAGCCCGTGTCGTCGAGGACCATCGAGAGGATCTCGGATGGGGTGCGGTGAACTCCGGTGCCGTCGAGTCGCGAGAGGAGCGGCGCAGCGCTGGGGTGTCTTCGGACGGCGCCCTTGAATTTCTTTCCGTCCGGCCCGGCGAGCAGGGCGCATTCGTCGTCCGACAGGCCGATGAGCGGGGAGCGCACGAGCGCCAGGAGCGCGGTGTCGTTTTTCGGGTCGGCGGCATACGCGAGTGAAGCCAGGAGGTCGGTCACCTCCGGGCGTTCGAGCAGGTGGCGTCCGCCGAAGACGCGGAATGGTATGCCGTGCCTGCGGAACGCCGCTTCGTATTCCTCGGTGGCGGTGATCGCCTGGAAGAGGCACGCGATATCGCCGAATGCGAACGCGCCGTTTTCGACGAGGACTCCGATGTGACGGGTGATCGCCTCCGCCTCTGCCGCGCGCTGCTCTCCGACCTTTGCGTCGTCGCCGGTCCGGCACAGGAGCGCGGTGACTGCCGGCGCTCTCTCTTTCTCGCGCGCCGCCACGAGCTCCGTTCCTCCCTTGAGCGTCCTGGAAAAGCGGTTGACGAAGCCCAGTATCCCCGGCCTCGAGCGAAAATTGTCCGAGAGATCGACGGTGCGGCCGCCCGAGCTGCGTATCAGCTCCTCGGTATCCATGAAGCAGGAGACGTTTGCGCCGCGGAAGCGATAGATCGACTGGCGCGGATCGCCCACGATGAAGAGCCGGTTGACGGACGGATCGTGGAGGAGCGCGACCATCTTCGCCTGTATGTCGTTCGTGTCCTGATATTCGTCCACGAGGATGTGCCTGAACCGCCTGCGGCAGGAGGCGAGGATGTCCGCGTTCGTCTCAAGGAGGCCCAGCGTGCGGATCTCGAGCTCCTGGAAATCCGCGGCGCCCATCCGGGCGAGCCTGCTCAAGAGGTCATCCTTTGCGGCGCGGTAACAGCGGGCCGCGGCATCCAGGAGTCTCTTTTCTCGTTCCTCACCGGGCCGCGGCATTTCGAATATCCGGTCGGCGTGCCAGCGAAAGCCCATCAGGTCCTCGATGAGGCCGGTGGCGTTAGGATATTCGAGTTCCTCGACCAGATGCGCCGCATGTTCGTCGCCGCCGTCGAGGAGCGCGAGGAACGACTCCTCGACCGAGCGCCGGGCGAGCAGCCGAGCGCCGTTCTCGTCGAGTATGCGGAAGGCCGGGTTTAATCCGGCAGCCGGGGCGCTCCCGCGCAGCACCCTTGCGCAGAAGGCGTGAAAGGTGCCGATCCATGCGCCGGCGAGCCTGGGCAGAAGGTTGGGCGGGAGCAGGGGCTTGAGTTTTGCCGAGAGCTCCGCGGCCGCCTTCTCGGTGAAGGTGATGGCCAGCAGCCGCTCGAGCCCGGCAGGCGTTTCCTCGACGATCCTCATGCAGCGCTCGACGAGGACGAGCGTCTTGCCGGATCCGGCGCCTGCGATCACGGCCATCGAATCTCCGATCGACTCGATGGCGTCGTGCTGCGAATTTGTCAGCTTGTCCCGATCCATAGTTTCTAGTTCTTCCTCCTGCACACATCGCCTAATTTGCAGTGACGCGGGCAGTCCTCTTCGGTTGTCGCGAATTTCCCCTCGCGGATCGCGGCGACGTACGCGCCGGTGTGCCGGATGGCCGCGTCGAGGATCTCGTTCCATTCATCGTCCTTGAGTATCGCATGCGATCTCTTGCTTATGGAATAATGGACGTCGTTGAAATCTTTTTTCAGGAAGCCGTGCTTCTTTTCGGCCGTCATCACGGCGAGCAGCACTCCGCCCAGCGGGACGGAGGAGGGGATGAGGAGGCGGCGCACCGCCTCGACGTAGATCGGCAGCTGGAGATGCTGCCCCCGCTCCAGATCCTTGCGGATGCTCTCGACCCTGCGGCCTGTCTTGTAGTCGACGATGAGGAAGCGCTTCGAGTCGGAGGTCAGGTCGATGCGGTCGATGCGACCCTGGAGAAGCGCCGGTTCCCCGCCATCCACAGGTATCTTCAGCGCCGTGTCCGCGTTTTCCCCGAAGGCCCACTCGCAGCGGGAGGGGAAGAGCGGCTCCGGCAGCTCCCTCGCCTCGGAGAGCTCCGCTTCGATCACACGGTGCACGACCTTCCTTATGCTGCGCTTCTCGAACGGGTGGAGCACCGCGGACGACTCGGCGATGAGCGAGGCGTGCTCGCGGAATGCATCGTCCGCGAGGCGCTCCACGAGCGCATCGAGCTCGCTGTCGGCTGCGCGATTTGCGACAGTGCGCCTGAAGAGATCGGAGTGGTCGCGATAGAATCTCTCGAGGACGGTGTGGATGATCGTCCCGCGGTCCTTGGGTTTGATCTCGCGCGTCACATCCTCCGGGGCGGCCAGCCCCAGCACCGATTCGACGAAGAACATGAATGGGCACTCCGCATACCTCTGAAGGCGCGATGCGGAGAGCCTTGCCTCTGTGTAGCGGCGCCTGACCGTCGCGCGCGCCGTCTCGCCGATGATCCGGCCGTGATATTCCGGGTGTGAGCATTGGCCGGAGAGCCTCTCCTCCTCGATGGCCAGATGGTGAGCCATCCTGGATTCGAATTCGGGATATTCCTCCGCGAGCGCCGCTGGTATCTTCGCCGACACGGCGACGGGCGCACCCATGCCAGCGATGAAGCTCGAGGGCATCGTCTCGCTGCCGGATTCGTTTACCGCCGGCCAGGTGATGATCGCCTCGCGGCACACCTTCGAGAGCCATGTGTGAAAGATGAAGGCGCTGCGCGCGAGCTCGATCTCGGCGGACGGAAAGACCGCGTCGAGCAGGCGATTTGGCGATGGACCGATTTCGTCGGCCTCCGCGAAGAATATCCTCTCCCTCATCCTCGACGGATAGAGGCCGTCGATCATCTCCGGCATGAGGAGCCGCTCCATCGGGCGGGACGCGCCGCATCCGAACGGGACGATGCGGAGCGGAAACGGCGTTGCGACGGAGATGCCCGGCGGCACATCCTCATCGAGCAGGCCGTCCACGAGTTCCAGAAACGACTCGCGCGATATCTCGCCGATCTTCAGGAAGCCGGCGCTCGTGGCGGCGGAGTGCAGCGCGGCGTCGAGCGAGACGAGAGTGGCGAAGCTGCGCGACGCCTCTCCCCGCTCCTGCGGATGAGGGAGGCTTGTCTCCCACCCGGCCGCTGGCCCGATCTTTCTGAGCTCGGCCATCGTGTGATCCGCAAACTCGGCGAGTGTGGCGCGGCGGGGGAGCGTCCCCGCAAGCGGACCCTCGAGGAGCCAGGCGAGCACGGGGGCCCGAATGGTGTGCGGGGAGCGGGCGATCAGCATCTCCCTGTCTCGCCGCCTGATCTCGGTGAGCAGCTGATTTGCTACTGAGGTGCCTTTGGGATAGCAGAGCACGGTCTCGACGGGTTCGTCGTTGGGCGATCCCTCGAGCTCGTCCGCGAGGAAGCGAATCTCCTGAAGGGGTGAGCGCACTGTGAGCACGTTGATCGTGGCCTCATGCGGTGCGATCGCGCTGAACTTCTCGTGGTCGTCGGCGATCTTGAGAAACGCGGCGATCGAATCGTCAGCAACTTTTGCGAAGAGGCGCTCCGGCTCATCGGCCGATGGGAGCGAGAATATAATCTCGGTTTTTGGCGCCGCGCCCTTGAGGAGGCTTGCGATCTCCACGACTCCGGGCTCCGGCGCGAAGAACTCGTCGAAGACGATTGCCGACGCACCCTCGATCGCGGTGGCGTTGCCTCCCAAGAGCCTCGCGGCTGCGATCGAGTAGAGCGAACCGTGGTCCTGGACCCCAAGCTGCGCAAGCTCCTCTTCATAGCTTTCGAAGAGAACTAGGAGATCGTGCTCCTTGAGCGTCCCGCGCGTCTCGAGCATCGGGCGGAGCTTCGCCGGGGTTATGAGGTTTCGCTTGAGGGTGGCGATCGTCTCGGCCGCCTCGCGCGCGATGCCGAGCGATATCCCCTCCTTGCGGAAGTAGCGGAGCTTCTGCTTCGAGAGGAGGCGAAGGCAGAGGAGCGCCTGCTCGTGCGGCGCAAGGATCGCTTCGCGGGCGTCCGCGAGCACCCGCACGAATGCGGAGAAACTCAAAAAGATGTCGCCGATGATTGCCGATGGCTGGCTCTCGGTCCCTTCGCCTTCGGAGAGAAACGACCTTCTGAGTTCCGAGGCAGTCCACTCGTTCGGAACGATGCAGAATGCCGGGCCGGCTTCAAGCGCGCTTCGGAGAGCCGCCAAAAGGTGTGAGGTCTTGCCGGAGCCCACCGGCCCCGTGATGAGCTTCAAGGGCATGGCCCATTCATGGCAGGGGAGTGCGATGCGGTCAAGGGGATGATATTCCGTGGCAAATGGTTCAGGCGGCTCTGTGATGATCGATTACATCGATGGCGAACACAGCGTTATCCCCGCTCATTGCCGCCACAAAGTCCTGGACCTTCGAGAGGCTCGGAAGGCTCCGCGCCTGTTCGTATTGAGCATAGGCGTGCCTCGTAATCTTAAGACGGCTCGCCACCTGGCTGAGGCTCAAGCCGTATTTCGCACGCTGCCGTCTCAGAAGAAAGGCCATCAGATATTTGTCGCACTCGTTTTTTTTCGCCCGCAGCACAAACCGGTCGCCCGTCATCGGAACGACTTCGACCGCGAATCCCTTGCGGTCCACGAGAAGCTCCACGGCTTCCTTGATCATGGAGTAGGCATCCTTCCGCGTCCGGCCCTGAGTGAAGACATCCAGAGCGGGAACCCCGACAGGCCAATAGCGACCTTCCTTAAAAAGATACCCTTCGAAATTGACGCACATCCGAACCTCCCTTGCCTTCTTATCCCATTCTCGGACCAGGGTTGAGCGCAGCCGTCCGAAGGATTCGCTTAGCCGTGAACTCGACGACCTCGGCATGCCGCGGAACGGCAAGAAATGTCTCGCCGTTGGTCCATAGTTCGTGGTTGCCGCCCTGCCGAAGGAACCGCCACCCCAGCTCCGACAATCGCCTGGAAAGCTCACGTCGTTTCATAGAGGATTGTATATTGATTTATACCCACGCGCAAGAAAATATTCGCGCATATTTATGGACCTCAGCCGTGGAATCTTGAGGTTCCAATTTGGCACCTCAAGTTTTCGAGCTTGATTTAAGCAAGAGTGATGCCAACACCGACGGCGCGGTTCCCCTCCGCATGTCCTGCAACAGACAACTCCCTGGCTGGAGGTGATATGGTCACGCCCTGCTCGGTAAACGCGTAAGGCAGAGCTCGTCGAGGACCGCCCCAACTTGAAATCACAAATTGTGATTTCAAGTT
Source organism: Pseudomonadota bacterium (assembly GCA_043798915.1). Taxonomy (GTDB): domain Bacteria; phylum UBA10199; class UBA10199; order 2-02-FULL-44-16; family JAAZCA01; genus JAZDOG01. The sequence continues at coordinate 13,877 of JAZDOG010000005.1, forward strand.
GTCGAATTCTTCCTGCGTCAATTGGAACATAAAGTTATCCGAGAATTTAGCGTTTAAGCAAGCAACCACATGATATTTCATTGTGTTTGCTGATATCAGAGTGATTATAGCGTTTTGCCTTTAAGCAAGAATCAGGCCCAGCTTGGGACATAGCTTCGATAGCGGGTGGATGTTTGATTTGGATCGGCCACCTTGGTTTTCCCGAAATCAAGAGCTGAACTGATGGTCTGAGAGACAATGACGGATTTCTCCACCATTATGGAAGCGCCCGTGATCCGGAAGTCCTGATGTATTAGCGCATTGGCCACGAGTTCGCGGATAACGATTTCGGGCACAAGTTTCACTTCCTTGCGCAGGGAACAAGGGGACGAAGGCTGGCTGGTGTCACATATACAACCCATTGATATTTAAGCATATGTCGTCATATTTGCCTTAATAACCAGGTTTTGGATGACATAAACTTCACGCCCAGAAAGGCACGTAGCTGGCAGCCCGCCGTGTTCCGCTATGAAGTCGAATCAGTTTGGCGTTGATGGTTTCGTTGATAATTTTGGTGGCGACTGTGTAGCTGGATTCCTTGATGCCCATACGCCTGCGCAAAGAAGCATTGGACATTCGTCTGCCTGACACAAATTGCAAACACGCGTGTTGATAACATGCACGCACCCTCTCTTCTCGATCCATTTGTTCAAATTGCCGTGGACCATAAAGAACAGCAATTGTGCTCTCACCTGCAATACGAAAATCCGGCGCGGGCAACTGGAATATTTCGACTTGAAAGATGACCTTGTCGATGCCGCTGCCGCGCTCTTCACAGACATTCATCCTGCGCATCAAGGCGGCAAGTGTTTCGTTGCGGGAGCGCGGCGGTTCATCGATGAAACGAAGCGTGTCGATGAGAGGAACGCCCGGATTTGATATTTCCATCCGATCTTCGAATATTTCCACCATCGGGCCCGCCCCGCTTATGCTGAAGTCCTGATGGATAAGTGCATTGGCGACAAGCTCTCTGACGGCTATCTCCGGGTACATGCGAACTTCGCTTCGCAGTGCCTGGCCGATCTGTTCGTTATGAGGGAGCTGGTCGTTGATGTAATCGATGGCACCTTCAAAACCAATGGCGTAGCCCTTGCCCCCCGTCTGTTCCTTGATGGTTTCGACGCGGCTGGCTCCGCGGTACATGATGACGCGAAGGGCCTTTCGGGCCAGCCGATAAAAATTTTTCAGGTCATCGGCAAAGAGTATTGCGCCTATATTGCTGATGCTGAATTTGTTTCCTGGCGCTGACAGGATAATTTTTTCAGCGAGCAAGCGCTCTATGATGGATTGGCGATTATCCGGCAAGGGCTGATTCATGAGCCGGAAGTAATTTGGGTAGTCAAGGAGCCGCAATACATCGTCCGATGCCGCGCCATCCAGAGCGATGCCTTTTTCAAAAGAGGTGCGTTCAAACATGCGCCAGAGCCCGCGTTCTTTTTCCGGATGATCGTGCAACTTCTTCTTATAGCTTCCGATGCGGATATATTCGGTCCCCTTGAAGCGCACTGGCCTGTAAGTGGCGGGCTGAACCTCAAAGAGGACCACAGCTTTATCGTCCACCGTTCCCTCGTAAAATCGGACATCGACGCGCGGATCAAGGTGGACGAGAAGCCAATTTTCAAACGTCTCATTCCCTATCTTCAGTTCGCGCGGATGAAAAGCAGTGCCGACGATCTGTTGGGTCTTGTCATCCACACCCCAGAGAACATAAGCGCACAGTTTTCCATGCAGAGCGGCGGAGTTTGCGAGTGCCGAGACATATTCTCCGATCTCATCGGGGATGGCCTTATTGTGCTTGAATTCAACCCACTCCGTTTCGCTGGGAAGAGCGACGAGTTCACGTACGAGACTTTGCAACCGGGATGGTTCCATCAATGAATCTCCTTGAGGTTCCAATCTGGCACCTCACGTTTCCGGGTTTGATTAAAGCAAGAGTGATGCCAACCCAGACGGGGGTCATAGATAATAAATAAATCCAACGATAATGAGGAGTTGTACTAAATCATCATTGGCAGGGATTTCCTGTTGGCTGCATCGTTTCGATGCAGCCTGCATTAAAAATGGGCAGCGGGCGGTATTGGCTCGGGCCCCGATCATTCTCCAACCCTCAGGTGTCCGCAAAACCGTGCTTTGCGCCGATGTCAGGGCATACCCGCCCGCAGGCTTTCTTCACCCCTGGGGAGAACATCCCCTTTTTCAGATCAGCTTGCAATATCGAGCCAGGACAACTGAACCAGCAGGTTCATAATAAACGACCGATCCTTCCTCTCTTTTTCTGACAAGGTGCCTGCGAAGCAGGTCTTTTACGATATTGGCGAAATCCGGTGCTGATGAAAAATTGACCTTTTTATAATCTTTCGGCCTCAAAGGTTGTTCAAGGAGCATCAAGAGCAACCTTCTTTGCTTTTTACCCAGCTCATCCACGCAAACCAGGTTCTTTACGACGGGAGTCAACGCGTCAAAAGCCATGTTGTCTTCTACATATTCCAATGATGGGTATTTGGTCAGGACCGTGCGCACAATCTGATCACAGACATTGAATAGAAACCTGATTTCGCCGTCGCAGTGCTTATATATTTCGCGAATAACACCGTCACCCACCGGCAATAGACACGGTTTTCTGTCGTTTTGGGAAAGTTTGCGCGCTCGTATTTTAAGAATATCCACGGCCTCATTTTCGTTCAGCGAATCAAGAATTGTTTCAGTTCCTCTGAAATTATCAACAAGTCTCGATCCGTTCGGGTGCTGTCGGATAGCAGCATATGTTCCTTTTAATCCAGCAGCGTGATCCAAAGAGACTTGATTGAAAATAATTCATCCCGAAGCTCATTCAGTATTTGAACCAGGACATTCAGATCAACAATGTCGAGGTTATTCACAATCACGTAAATTCCATTCATCCCCAGATCCGGCAATGCGCTTTCCAAAATTTGACGATCGATCTGGGCCAAATGGCTGATGGAGGCGCTTGTGGGAACGGCCTGACTGATCGAACCGCCACCACCAGAAGCACCGAAACCAAACGCCTGGGCGCCGCCAGTGGGCTTGCCCACGGAAACAATCAATTCGTTGATCCATTTGTGTTGTTTCTCAACTTCTTGAGGCAGACGCTGCTCTTTCTTCTCGTAAATGTGAACCAGAGAATAAATGATGCTCGATGTAATTTTCAGCATCAAGCTTTGCGCCGTTTCGTCGGAATTGATCTGAAGTTTTTTCGTGTTTGGGATGAGGAGAGTCGGACAGTGAGTAATGTCTTTGAAACACGTTTTCGGATCGTCAAACGAGGTTACATACTGCATCACGTTGACAAATGTGGTCTTGCCCACGCCGGGATTTCCTGTAACAAGATGGACACAACCCTCCTGACCGGCAATTTGCGCTAGATAAGAATGAACATCCTCTCGTCGACCGACGAATTTTTCCAGGCTCTCTTTTGAGGGTTCCAGCGGTTCGGTGAAAAAAGGGTTTTTTGTAAATCCCAGAGCCTCGTACATAAACAACTCCTTTGTTATCAATGATGTAAGCGATTTTGCAGAAATTTCTGCAAAATCGTTAATGCTTATGTGGAATCTTGAGATTCCGATTTGGCGCCCCAAGTTCCCATGCTTGATTTAAGCAAGAGCGATGCCAACACCGTCGGGGGTCGTAAAAAAACAAATACCTTCAATAATAATGAAGGATTGCATTAGACCGTCTCTGTCAGGGATTTCCGATTGGGTGCAGCATTTCGATGCAGCCTGCATCAAAAATGGGCAGCGGGCAGGTGTTACTCATGGGCGACACTATTATGGGCATATCGAGGAGGGTCGACGTGTCCGGAATTTGGTTGACCGATGTTAACCGCGCTGCCGGTGCGATTGGCAGCAATGCATTTATGATTTTCAAAATCTGAATTGCACACACGCAGACCAAGCCGCCACCCATCAGACATGATGGGTGGGGGCTGGATACAGCCCCGATCATTCTCCAACCCTCAGGTGTCCGCCTATGTCCCCGGATGACACGCTGGGCCCATTTTATCGTTCCGGGCTTTTGGGCGCGCGTTTCCGTTGCAATCCGCCCGGTGCGGGATTATAAATTATGCAATTTTTTGAGGGGCCATGAGAAAAACGGCAGACAGGAAAAATCACGGCGAAATTGTCATCTACAAGAGCGGCAAAAACAATGTCGTCCTTGAAGCCTATCTGCAAAAGGAAAGCGTCTGGCTCAGCCTCGACCAGATGGCCAGGCTCTTTGGCAGGGACAATTCGGTCATATCCCGTCATATCAAAAATGTCTTTGAAGAGAAGGAGTTAGGCCCCAAGTCAGTTGTTGCAAAATTTGCAACAACTGCATCGGACGGGAAGACTTATCAGGTCGATTACTATAACCTCGATGTCATCATTTCAGTGGGTTACAGAGTTAAATCTCACAGCGGTGTGCGTTTCCGAATCTGGGCGACAAAGGTCCTCAAAAATCACCTGATCAAAGGTTACACCCTCAACAAAAAACGTTTGAATGAACTTAAAGGAGATGAACTCAAGACCTTCGAGGATGCCATCACGTTTATGCGCCAGACAATTGCCTCGCGCTCGCTGTCGTCAAAAGAAGAGAGCGGCCTGCTTCAGGTCATAACTGAATACGCCTACACTTGGATCTTGCTCCAGAAATACGACAAAGATGAGTTGTCGCCGCCCAAGGCGATGCAGCTATCCGCTTATGCGCTCGATTACCCAGCCGCGTGCGAGGCCATAAATCAGCTTAAAAGTGACTTGGTCGCAAAGAAAGAAGCATCCGATCTCTTTGGCTGGGAGCGCGGCAGCGGGCTTGAAGGTATTCTTCGTGGCATCTATCAGACGTTTGGCGGGGACGAACTTTATCCAACTATTGAGGAAAAGGCCGCGCATCTCTTATACTTCATCATCAAGGACCATCCCTTTGCCGACGGCAACAAGCGGATAGGCTCGCTTCTCTTCATCCTCTTTCTTTCGCGAAACAAGTATCTCCTGCGCAAGAACGGCGAAAAGAAAATTAACGACAACGCGCTTGTGGCCATCGCCCTGCTTGTTGCAGAGAGCAAGCCGAAGCAAAAAGACGTGATGATACGGCTCATCATGCATTTCCTGGCAGGCCGAGCAGGGGTACGGTAAGCCTTGTAGTATGGTTAATATGTGTTAACCGGCGCTGCCGGTGCGGTTGGCAGCAATGCATTTATGATTCTCAAAATCTGGATAGCACGTACGCAGACCAGGCCGCCACCCATCCGACATGATGGGTGAGGGCTGGTTACAGCCCCGATCATTCTCCAACCCTCAGGTGTCCGCCCGTGTCCCCGGATGACACGATGGGCGCATATTTTATCGTTCCGGCCCTTTGGACTCGCGTTTCCGTTGCAATCCACGTGTCTGTTATTTGTCATCCGTAAAAATGTCGGTGTATTTTTTGTAGATATAGGACTGGCCATATTTCTTATCCTTATCTTTCGGGGAGAGAATGCCCATATCTATAAAACGATTGATGACGGTTTGTGCGCCGGCGCGTGTAAAATGGGTCCACTTTTGCACAAGCGCTACATTGACGACCGGCTGTCCATATAGTCTGGGCAACAAGAGCGCGGCGCTCTCCGCGGACCGTTTCCCAAGCTTTTGCAATTTTGCCATGTCTTCTTCACGCAAAACAGTGATCTTGCCCACAATGTCTATGGCTTCATTGGCAACCTCGATGACACCCTCGAGAAAAAAAGCAACCCAGTCCGACACCATGCCGTGCTTCTGATAACCGAGCAGCTTTTCATAATACAACTCCTGGTGTTTTTTGAAAAAAGAGGACAGGAACAGAACCGGCTTTTCAAGAAATCCCACTTTCCATAAATAGAAAGTGGTCAACATCCTGCCGGTTCTTCCATTTCCATCGAGAAATGGATGAATGGTTTCAAACTGAGCATGGATGAGCGCTGCCTTGATCAGCGTCAGCGTCGAATCATCCGTATGCATGAAGCGCTCAAGGTCATGCAATGCCCTGTTCATCTCCTCAACAGGCGGAGGAACAAAGCGGGCATTATCCGGGCGGGTACCCCCAATCCAGTTTTGACTTTTGCGAAACTCTCCAGGATCAGAAAAGTGGGTTGCTCGCGCTTGGTCCATCAGCTTTGCATGTAACTCGCGCACAAAGCGCAGAGAAATCGGGAATCCATCGTCAACCATCCGCTTCATCCCGTAATTCAGCGCCTTGATGTAATGCAAAATATCATCCACATCTTTGGGGATATTGGCGTTTACTTTTGCCTCAGCTTCGATCGCATTGATCATCGTGGCCTGTGTTCCCTCAATCTGGCTTGAGGAGGCCGCGTCTTTTCGGAGATACATCAGGAGAAAAAAATCGGCATCGGGTAACAACTTCGTAATTCCATCCAGTTTGCCCAGCAGCCTGGTGGCCTGATCGGCCTTCTTTAAAAGATGAGCATCCCAATCAAACCCCTCTTTTGGAGGAAAAGCGTGAGGAATAAAGGCTTTAAAGCCTTGAATTTGCTCTATATTTTTACCGAGATCTATGTGTTTCATAGTTTGAATCTATCTTTTTAAAGATGTAAACAAAGTATATATGTTTGTATACATACAGTCAAGGGATGGATACAAAGATAGGTGACTCCAGACTAGCTTCGGCGGCGCCTCTTGCGACGAAGGATGCGCGCGCTTTCGCGCTTGTCCATCCGCATCTTCTCCTGCGCGATCGCTGCCGGCCGGATCGCGTAGCTGCCGCCGATCATCACGGAGGCCATGCGCCCCTGTCTTATCTTCTTGAAGACGGCAATCCTGCTAATGCCCAGCATCTTCGCCGCTTCGGTGGTCGAAAAGAATTGCTTCATGGCCATAGCAATAGCCCCGTGCAGTTTGGTTAACATATGTTAACCGCGCTGAATAAGTCAACGCTGGACAGCACACACGCAGCTCAGGCTGCCACCGATCAGACATGATGGGTGAGGGCTGGTTACAGCCCCGATCATTCTCCAACCCTCAGGTGTCCGCCCGTGTCCCCGGATGACACGATGGGCGCCTATTTGAAGTAGTGGAGAGGGTCAGGGTGAGGGGGCTGTCTTTCCATTGCAATCCGCCCGGGGCGGGATTACAAATTATGCAATTTTTTGAGGGGCGGGTTTTCATTTTCCAAAGGAGCTTCCATGATTGGTCATCCATTAAAAATCAGCGATATCATGTCTGAAATGAGCAGGGGCGGTATTCGCATACCTGAAATACAAAGAGATTACGTTTGGCGGCGCAGCCAGATCGCCAAACTTCTGGATTCGATCTACAACAGATATCCCGTCGGTTCGATACTTTTATGGGATACGGCAGCGGACGATATAAAGATCCGCGAGATGGAAACAAGCATTGGCCAGGGCAAGACTTATGATTTTATTCCAAAGATTATCCTGGACGGCCAGCAACGCATAACGTCTCTTGGAAAAGTCTTCGATTCTGCTACGGTCAAGGGCGATCGCATCCTGTTCAATGTACTGGACGAAGTTTTTGAACCATATTCCCCGCGTCATTCCTCCGATGCGCACTGGATTGACACGACCGGCCTCCTCACCAACGAATTTACAGAGCTGGATATCCTGGATCGCCTGATGGACTCAGGCGTTGTGGACAAAGGTAATCGTGAGCTGAAAAACACACTTCATGATCGGCTCAAGAAACTGTCATCTATACGCGATTTTCAATTCCCCGTCGAAATCGTGAAAGAAGACGACCTTGAGATCATCACAGAGATATTCATCAGGGTCAATTCGGCTGGGACAAGGCTGCGCGAGGCAGAACTGGCGTTGGCGCGGCTCGCGTGGAAACTCCCCGGCAGCATCATAGGGCCATTCAGAGAAATGGAAGAACTCTGCGATGATCGGGGTTTTGACCTCGACGTGCGTTTTTTTATGAGATCTCTGGTCTCCGTGGCCACGCGCCAGAGCCGTTTTAAAGACCTCAAGGCATTTTGGTTGAGGCCGGCCAAAGACATCGAAGATGCCTGGAAGAAAACCGAGAGGGGTCTCAAACTCGCCCTCGACTTTGTGGAAGGCAATGTTGGCATATCAGGTTCGGCGTTTTTGCCCTCTCAGGTGAGCCTGATCCCGCCATGCCTCATATTTGCGGTACGCGACCGTTTGAGCGGCGAGGAGGAGCGGATGCTCCGCCGCTGGCTGCTTATAGCTAATGCTTTTTCAAGGTACGTAGGGGCTACGGAATCGACGCTCAACAGGGATCTTTCGATCCTGGGAAATGATTGCAGCAATGTGCAGGGACTTTATGAAACGACTGTCAAAGACCTCAGGGCCGAGCCTCGCATTACGCCAGACGACCTCGATCGATCTGGCACGAATAATCCGTTCTTCTTCCTGAGCTATCTTGCGGTGATGGGCCGCGATGCTGTCGACTGGTTTAAGGGTATCAAGATACGCCGCGAATCATTCTCAGAGGATCAAAATATAGAGTACCATCATATATTCCCGAAAAAACTGCTCAACGACAAGGGAGTCGACAGATATATGCGCGACGAGATGGCAAATATAGCTTTCCTGTCGCAGAAGGCGAATCGCAAGATATTGAAGAGGCCGCCTTCTGATTATCTTGCCGAAATAGCTGAAAACGATCCGGCGCGGCTTGAAGCGCAATTTATACCAATGGATCGGACTCTTTGGGCCATGGAAAGGTTTGACGACTTCCTCAAAGAGCGACGCAAGTTGCTATCAGCGGCTATGAATGAGGTTATTCACGGCGGGTAAATAGGGGCTCCGTGCTTTTTTGCTCCGTGACCGGTGGTTCAGACGTAGCTGCGATGGCACGAGAACTCATGATCGATCTGAGCCCGCGAAAATAAGATGGAAAAAGAGATAACCAATCGCGCTATGGCCTTCATCTTCGCCAACACCTGGATCTTTGCCAAGACCTATGCACAGACTGCGCCGTCGTGAAGGACAAGTTGACAAACGAGGAGATGAAACGCGAATTCGAGTGGTTCGTGATGCTTATTCGAGAGCATGGATATCAGGCAGAGTTCTAGGGCAAGGTGCATACCTATCTGAACATCGACGGCAAGAAATACTGGACCATGGGCGCGCCTCTGGAGGAAACGATCATCATCAACCGGGCGGATCTATAAGACCGCCCCAGGGGGCGTTACGAGTTTGAAGAAGCTCTCCAAATCCAAGTATATCCTCGGCCTGCAATGCCCCAAGGCCTTATGGTTGAGCATCCATAGGCCGGAACTTCAGGCCCCGCTGGATGAGGGGACTAAGCGCATCTTCGAAATGGGTCATCTTGTGGGCAAATACGCCCAGGCGCGTTTCCCCGGAGGGGTGCTGATCGACGAGGATCACATGCACCTCGGAGAGGCCATCCGCTCCACCGAGAAGGCTGTCGCCGCGGGCGCGACCGCGATCTTTGAGGCTACCGCGGCCTTCGGCGGCGCCCTCTGCCGCGTGGACATCCTTTTTCGGCGGGGAAAAAGGAAACGAGAATGGGACCTCTTTGAGGTCAAGTCGTCGACCGGCGTGAAAAATTACCACCTGGATGATGTTTCGTTCCAGCGGCACTGTTTTGAAAACGCCGGATACGAAATCCGCCGGACGCTCCTCATGCACGTAAACAACAAGTACGTCCGGGACGGCGCCATTGAACCAAAACGATTGCTCCACACCGAGGATGTCACGGAATTGGTTGTCGAGCGAATGGAGGGGATGGAAGATCGGATCGAAAACCTCCTGGCGGCCATCAACCAGCGGAAGAGGCCGGAGATCGCTCCAGGCGTTCAGTGCGCGTCGCCCTTTGTCTGTCTATTCTTTGAACTCTGCAACAAACGCTTCCCCTACGATATCTACGAGCTTCCCTGCGGCGGCCAGCGAGTGCCGGAGCTGGAGGACATGAACATCCGGTATCTCAAGCACATCCCGGACGATTTTCCGCTTTCGGACAGGCAACGCCGCAGCGTCCAAAGCGCCAGGAGCCGCAAGGCGGTCGTCGATACAGAGGGGATACGCGCGTTTCTTGAAACGCTCGAGTATCCGCTCTATTTCTTCGACTTTGAGACTGTTTCGTGCGCCGTGCCGCCGTTCAACCATTCACGGCCGTACGAGTTCATCCCTTTCCAGTTTTCGCTTCACGTTCAGAAGCGAAAGGACGGCCCCGTCGAGCATCACGCCTTTCTGCACGAAAAGAAAAGCGATCCCCGAAAATCGTTGATAAGGAGCATGCTCAAGCTCTTGGGGAAAAAGGGCAGCATCGTCGCCTACAACATGTCCTTTGAGAAAACGGTCATCGGTTATTTGATCGACGACTTCCCTGAACACTCAAGGGCCCTCAAGGCCCTCCTTCGGCGGTTCAAGGATCTCAAGACGCCGTTCTCCGGCGGGCATTACGTCCACCGGGATTTTCACGGCAGCGCGTCGCTGAAGGCCGTGTTGCCGGTGCTGGCGCCGTCCCTGTCCTATGATAAGCTCGACATACGGGACGGCGGCACGGCGAGCTTCGCATACGAAAGGTGGATAATGGGCAAGATGGCGGACAGGGAGTGGAGGGAGACGTATCGGGCCCTGCTCAAGTATTGCGAGCTCGATACGCTGGCGATGGTGGAGATCCTGAAACGATTGTACTCAGAAAAAGAAAAAGGGGACGCTTGCCGGTGTTAAGTGGCGGAAAGCATTAAGGTCCATGAGTGTTAAAACCGCCGCTATTTTCAAGACGAATAGCCGCAGCGAGCTGGCGCGGTTCCAGGGATGAGGCTCCCCTGCGAAAAATTGCACAACATGTCAGCCGAACAAGATTCTATCCCCGTCAATCATTCCCCAGAATGATCGGCAGGCCGTCCTTGCCGGACCCCACCACTATGATCTTGCTGTTCTCGCTCTTGGCAAGCTCGCGCGTCGCCTCGATACCGCGGAGTTTCAGCACGGCTGGCGAGAGACCCAGGTTGACGGTCGAGTTGAAGTCGGTGATTCCCCTGGCCTCGATCCGCTTGCGCTCGGCCTCCTGCGTCTCGCGATCGAGGACGAACTTCATCTGCTCGGCCTGCTGCTCGGCCTCGAGCTTTTTCTCGATGGCGGTCGAGAGGATGGCGGGAAGCTTGACCGCCCTCAGGAGGACGCTTTCGACCAGCACCCCCCTGGCCTCCACCATCGGCTTCAGCTGATCGTACATCTGCGAGGCCAGGAGCTCGCGCTCCGCCGTGTAGAGGGCCTTGGCGTCATAGCCAGCAGTCACGCCCCGGACGACGGACCTGAGCTGGGGGTTGACGATGATGTCCTGGTAGCTCATCCCGATGGTCTTATAGACCTGTGGCGCGAGCGCAGGATTCAAGCTGATGAGGACGGAGATATCCAGGTTGACGGTCAATCCCTCCCGCGAGGGGACGGTCGCTTCCTCCGTGATCTGCTGCGTCCGAACGCTCATCTCGTGGATCGTCAGGAACGGATTCACCGCATGGATCCCCGCCTGGAGCGGGGTCTCGTAAACGTTTCCGAAGAACTCCATGATCCCCACGTTGCCGGCAGGGATGATGACGACGCACTTGACGAGGGCAAGCAGCGCCACCAATGTCCCTATCACGATCCATTTGCTCTTCCGATACTTTGCGAACAGCGCGCTGAATTCTTCGTAAGCCATATCGTCTCTCCTTTTCGGGGAAGCTGCAGTGCCCCTGTGAAACCGGACACCGTTGATCCGTAAGCTACATAACTCTGGCTGAGGTGTCCAATCAATTACAGAGGCAGGTCGCCAATTAACCTGTGCGTCGGAATCGCCCCGACGAGGGTTTCGAAAAAGCGGGGGACCCTGGCGTGGAAGTTGAAGGTTCTTCCGTTGACGGGATGGCGGAAGGAGATCGAAAGGGCATGCAGCGCCAGCTGCCGGTGGCGCGCGTCCTTGCCTCCGTATTTCCGATCCCCCACCACCGGGTGTCCCCGCCCGGCCAGGTGCACCCGGATCTGATGCTTGCGGCCGGTCAGGAGATCGATCTCCAGGAGGCTGTATTCCCCGGTCTCCTTGAGGACCCTGTAGACGGTGTGGGCCAGCTTCCCTTTGGCGGTATCCGGCGTGGAATAGACGACGTGGGCGCTGTTTTCCACAAGATACGTGGAGATGGTCTCCTGCGGTTTTGGCATCTTCCCGTGGACAATTGTCAGGTACTTTTTGCGCGTTTCCTCCCAATTATCCTGCAGCGCGGCCCGCGCTTCGGCCGTCTTGGCAAAGATGAGGATGCCGGAGGTGTCCTGATCGAGTCGATGGACGATGAAGACGTGGTCCCTCGACCGGACGTTTCCCTTGCGGAGGTAATCGGTGAGGATGAAGTACGCCGTTCGCTGCTTCTCCTTCTCCGTGCCGATCGTCAACAGGCCCGCGGGTTTGTTGACGATGATGATGGCCCGATCCTCGTGAAGGATCTCCAGACCCTGCAAATGGTGTCGATTTGTTTTTGGATGCATTCTGGGCAGTATTTTTCCTACTACACGAATGCTATTGGACCGTAAAATAAAATATCATTGATTTAGCGAGGTTCGACGATTTGCTCCGTGATCGGGTGTTCCCGGTTGACGAGGCAAAAGTGCCACAGGCTGTGGCACAATTGAGTCGGAGTCGAGGTATTCCCGGAAAAAAGCAATCATCCGTTTCAGATTCCGCTCCGAAAAGCCCTTCTCTTCAGGGAATTCATTATGCAGATCGCGGGCGAGACGAGGAATCACGGCCGCTCCCCAACCCTCAACGGACTGGCGTTCATGAAGCAGGCGGCCGATGCCCCAATAGAGCACGATCATCTCTTTGTTTGCCGCAAACACTGCCCTCTGTTGGGCCGAGCGAATGCGCTCTTTGATTTCGCCGAGGAGCGACGCATACGCAGCAGGAATGATTCTCTTCATGCCCCATAACGTAGCAAGAGACGTGCCAAAGCCATTTAAGGCGAGATCATTTGGAGTGCTATGAAAATATAGCGTTTTTTCAGAAGATGGACGTGATAACTTTTTGAAGGGGTGCTGCGTTTCGATGCAGACTGCATCGAAAATGGGCAGTTCGCTTCGGGAGGGCCGTTTTTTGTGGGGCTGGGAAAAGCTTGCAAACCGGCTCAAAGCGAGGCGTTGCACTACCGCCCCCGGCGGCGCATAAATTGTGAAATTTTTGAGGCGCGGGGTTGGCTTTTATTTATCAGATTTCGGCTTTGTTAGGCCAGGCAGTTGCAAGATGAGAATCGTCCCCCTTTTCATCGATCAAATGCTCGATCCATTCTGTGTCCCCAAAACTCCCCTGCCGTCCCCCGTGCTTGAGCATTTTCCATCCCCCGCTGCTTTCATCATGTATCAGACGATCACCTTCTAATATGCATCAATACTACATCTCCACCTGTTTCACGAGCTAAAATATGCGTCAAACATTACACGAAAAAAATCAACAGCTTCTCATCGGTGTCATTATTTTGACGTATAGTTGGTTTTTGTTCAAATTGAGAAACACGTCATCTACGTAATCACCTAAAATGTATCGTATTTTTCAAAGGATGGACTGGCATCATTTTTGCACATTTTTGACTTCGTAGATTGAATGCTCGTTCTATGAGGAATTTTTACTACTGAGTTTTATATTGCAGGCACGAAAAATGAGAGCAACACCTATAAAACATATTCAATATGCGATACCACCGGAAGCAAACACGCCTATGTACGTCTGGCATAAATTCTTTGGTAGAAAGCCATGGAATATTGTCTCTAATTATATCGAACATTACTGTCCACAAAATGGCATCGTTATTGACCCATTCGCAGGCAGCGGTGTAACCGTGATGGAGGCCCTGAAACTTGGACGAAAAGTAATTGCCATAGATATAAATCCAGTGGCAACTGCCATAATAAAAGCGACAATAGAACCGATTGCAATTCAAAGAATTATAACAGGATTCAAGGCCGTCGAAAATAAAGTAAAAACTAAAATACTACAACATTATACAAGTCGTTGCCGAAAATGCGGTAAGCCCATCCATATTACCGCAGCTGTTTATAAGCGTGTTAGGAATTCTTTGCTACTTGAAGATGTGCGGTATCAATGCCCAACATGCGGTCATAAAGCCCCTAAGAATACTTTACCAACCCGAGAAGACAAAAAGTTGGTGGCTGGTATACCAGCAATACTTGCATCGTCAGGATATTGGTATCCCGACAATAAACTTTATTATAATGGACGACCTTTTAAAGAGAAACAACAATACGAAAGCATAGATGAACTTTTTACACCACGGAACCTTTTGTGCCTCGCAATACTTATGGATGCAATAGAAGATGAAGTAGATCCAAAAGTGAGATTTTTTCTCAAGATGGCGTTTTCCTCCATGGTGCATCTTTGCTCGACCATGATGCCTGTGCGCGAAACAAGGGATCTATCCGGATGTTGGACACTGCATAGCTATTGGTATGCTAATAGATTTTTAGAACAGAATGTATGGAAAAAGTTTGAAAGCTCTGTGATGGGCAGGCAGGGTTTGGTCAAGGCTAAAGAGGAATCTAATCGATATTTTGAACATGTCCGCATAGCCAAAACAATTCATGACATATTCAGAGGTAAAGCAGACGTATTTATTGCAACAGATTCTGCACAAGGAATTCTAACGCTCCTTCAGCACAACGGACATCGTGTTCACTACTGTTTTACTGACCCCCCATATAATGCGTCCATTCAATATGGAGAATTATGCTACATGTGGGCTTCTTGGCTTAAGATGGATGAAAATTACCTAAAAACGATGGTCGACAATGAAATAATTGAAAACTCATGTCAGAAAAAAGACTGTCAGACTTATCATGCAATGCTTCGAAGTTCTTTGACTGGTATTTACACTGTTTTGCAACCAGGCGCATTCTGTCATCTCACTTTTCACAATCCGCAGAACAAATACAGAAACATGTTATTAAACTCGGCAATGTACGCGGGCTTTGAGTTTGAAGAAGTACATCATCAGGAGGGTGCAAGGCAGTCAGCGAAATCCTTGTTGCAGCCGTTTGGCTCTGTAACCGGTGATCTTTATTTCAGATTTCTCAGGAACATACATTCTAGCATTATAGATAATGAGGAATTGTCTGAACAGCGGTTCGAGACAATCGTCATTCAAACAGCGCTAAAAGTTATAATCGCGAGGGGGGAACCTACGCCCTATACTTCGATTATTGAAGAAATGGATAAGGAACTGTACAAAGAAGGTTTCTATACAGAAACATGCACGAAATTCGATGTTCAGGATGTTCTGAAAAAAGCTCTTGGTAAGTATTTAACTCTTGTAAATGCGAAGATCGGAAAAACGTTCGGAAAACTCTGGTGGCTTGCACGGAGTTCCGATTTGAGGAAAGTAAAAATTCCACTGGATGAGCGAGTGGAGGCAGTGATCGTTGATTTATTAAAACAGCATTACGAGGTGTCTTTTACTGAAGTATGGGAAAAAATTGCAACATCATTTCCTAATTCTTTAACTCCAGATACATCAAATATACGAAGAACCCTTGAGGAATATGCTGTACAGACTACAGCTGGAAAGTGGAGAATTAAGCCAGTTGTAAGGGAGTATGTTTCTCAACACTCAAAGATGATATCCATGCTAGCCCAGATCGGCCGCCATCGAGGCTATAAAATTCATATTGGAATGAAAGAACAGCAAGATATTTTAAACCTAGGAGGAAGAACAACACGATTGAGAGAACTATGCACAGAAATAAAACCAAAATTTAAAGATATATCCGACAACGCTTTAAAACATATAAACAATATTGATGTTTACTGGTATAAAAATAACAAAATATATTATTGTTTTGAAGTCGAAAATACGACGTCAATAACAAGTGCGTTGGAGAGAGTGTCCGCTATACCATATGACACCGAAAATTTTATGGTGCTTCCAGAAGAAAGAAGAGCTAAAATTAAAGTTAAGCTTGGAATCCCGGTGTTTGCAGATGCATTTAAGAAGCATAGATGGGAAATCATTTATTACAACGGACTAATGCAAAACTATCGGGGCCTAATGAAGGACAAACGCTCGCTAGGTTCTATTATCGTCAAGTCAAGAAAGTTAGGCAGTCGCCGTTCTGCTAGATATGAGAAACATAATGCCTATAAACACCTTATCAAGCCTATACATTGAAAAAAGCAATCGTGAAAAATACTCATAATTCCGGGGACACTTATTTCACGAATTGAGTCTCGCGTCCTTTGAAAATCCCCCAAAAATCCAGCGTGTGCAATTTTTCGCAGGGGAG
>JAZDOG010000016.1:0-2523 GCA_043798915.1 Pseudomonadota bacterium
CAGGGGATTGCTTCGTCGCTGAGCTCCTCGCAATGACACAAAATTTGGTTTGTGCAACAGGCTCATAAGAGCCTGTTGTATACTGCAACTCGATCCGACCATCCCCGGGTGGTGGGATGGTTTCCAGATGCGCTATCGCCACGGCGAAGCGATCTACGACATTCAGGTCGGGAACCCGGAACACTGCGAGCGGGGCATCGCCTTCGTGGAGCTCGACGGCCGGCGCGTGAAAGGAGGCGTGATACCGCTAGCCAAGGATCTCATCAAGCACCGGGTCCTGGTAAGGATGGGAACATCTGACCCGCCTCAGTAATTGATTGGACACCTAAAAGGAGGGACGACATGAGTTACGAAGAATTTCATGCACTGTTCGCAAAGTATCGGAAGGGCAAATGGGTTGTGATAGGGGTGTTTGCAGCGCTGCTTGTCCTCATCAAGTGTATCACCGTCATCCCTGCGGGCAACGTGGGGGTCATGGAGTTCTTCGGAAACGTTTACGATACCTCGCTCCAGGCGGGGATCCACGTGGTGAATCCGTTCCTGACGATCCACAAGATGAGCATTCGGACGCAGCAGGTCACAGAGGAAGCGACCGTCCCCTCACGGGAGGGATTGACCGTCAACCTGGACATCTCCGTCCTCATCAGCTTAAATCCCGCGACCGCGCCGGAGGTCTACAAGACCATCGGGATGAGCTACCAGGACGTCATCGTCAACCCC
Source organism: Pseudomonadota bacterium (assembly GCA_043798915.1). Taxonomy (GTDB): domain Bacteria; phylum UBA10199; class UBA10199; order 2-02-FULL-44-16; family JAAZCA01; genus JAZDOG01. The sequence goes on from JAZDOG010000016.1 coordinate 721, forward strand.
CAGCTCAGGTCCGTCGTCAGGGGCGTGACGGCTGGCTATGATGCCAAGGCCCTCTACACGGCGGAGCGCGAGCTCCTGGCCTCACAGATGTACGATCAACTGAAACCAATGGTGGAGGCCAGGGGGGTACTGCTCGAGAGCGTCCTCTTGAGGGCGGTCAAGCGTCCAGCCATCCTCTCGACCGCCATCGAGAAAAAGCTCGAGGCTGAGCAGCAGGCCGAGCAGATGAAGTTCGTCCTCGATCGCGAGACGCAGGAGGCCGAGCGCAAGCGGATCGAGGCCAAGGGAATCACCGACTTCAACTCCACTGTCAACCTGGGCCTCTCGGACGCCGTGCTAAAACTTCGCGGTATCGAGGCGACGCGCGAACTCGCCAAGAGCGAGAACAGCAAGATCATCGTGGTGGGGTCCGGCAAGGACGGCCTGCCGATCATTCTGGGTGGAAACTGACATAGGGCGCCCATTTGTAATTCATGGAATTACTTGTGTGCCCATGTTATGTTTATGAAAAGATGCGCAGATTGCGAGGCGATCTATGAGACATTCGTCCAGGCGAGTTTTGTTTTTTCTTTCAGCAATCTGACCTTCCCCCGAAAAAGTGGACACCGAGACGGGAGCTGGTAGAGAGCTCCTGAGGGAGGTGTGAGATGGGGAAATATTCCAAGGAATTCAGGTCTGAGGCAATACGACTGGCTCAGATGGGGGAAAAGCCTCTCAACGCGATCGCGGACGAATTGGGGGTAAGCCGCTCGACGCTGCGGGGTTGGCTCGCGGAGGCCCAGCCAGTAGCGCCACACGGTGAGACCCCGGAGCAGGAGCTGCAGCGGCTTCGCAGGGAGAACCGTGTTTTGCAGATGGAGCGGGACATCCTAAAAAAAGCCGCGGCCTTTTTTGCCAAGGAAAGTCGATGAGATACCCGTTCATCGATGCAGAGAAGGCCCTGTATCCTGTGGTGGTGCTCTGTCGGGCGATGTGCGTCTCCCGGAGCGGATTTTACGCGTGGAAGGAGCGGCCGCCGAGTTTGCGAGCGCGTGAAGATGCCCGGCTTCGCACGCGCATTCGCGTGATTCATGCCCAGAGCCGTCAGACATACGGAAGCCCTCGCACCCTCAAGGCGCTTCGGGGCGACGGAGAGCGGATTGGGTTGCATCGCGTCGAACGACTTCGGCGAGTTGAAAGACTCAAGACCTGCTATAAGCGCCGGTATCGCACCACGACTCAATCTGATCATGCATATCCTGTGGCCGAGAACATTCTCGCGCGAGAGTTTACACCTGCGGCGCCGAATCGGGTATGGGCCGGAGATATCACCTATGTCGCCACAGCCGAAGGATGGCTCTATCTGGCGATTGTCTTGGATCTGTATTCGCGCCGAGTGATTGGATGGAGCATGGGCCCCAGGTTGCACCGCGCGCTTGTGCAAGAGGCCCTGGGCATGGCCGTGAAGCAACGTCGTCGGACCGACGTGGTGCTTCACCACTCTGATCGGGGCGTACAGTACGCTTCGGCAGATTTTCAGGCACTGCTCAGCGGGCAGCGGATGATCTGCAGCATGAGTCGCAGAGGCAATTGCTGGGACAACGCCGTGGTGGAGAGCTTCTTCAAAACGCTGAAGGTCGAGTGCGTGTATCGACAAAGATTTCAGACGCGTGAGCAGGCCAGGCAGACGATCTTTGAGTACATCGAGGTCTTCTACAACCGCCAGCGCCTCCATTCGACGCTGGACTACCAGAGCCCTGCGGCCTATGAAGAAGCTCGTTTGGCAGCGTAACCAAACTGTCCACTAAATCGGGTGAGGGTCAA
>JAZDOG010000027.1:0-5356 GCA_043798915.1 Pseudomonadota bacterium
CCCTCGGCGATCACCGTGAGTTTTTTCAAACCCTCAGGCGGCGACGGCGCCTCGAAGACGAGCCTCGGTATCGATTCGCCCTTGATCACAGCGGATTCGGCCTGGAGCGTGTAGTGCAGCTCGCCCTTCCCCTTCGCCGTGAACGACGGCGAACCCGGGAACTTCAGGAGCCGGGCAGTGAGCTCCATCCTCACATCGATGGAGGCCTCGCTGCCGCTCTTCTTCGCAGTCTCCGCGGACCATGAAGCCCCTGTCTGGAACATGACAGCTGCGATGATCACAAAAATAAGTTTGTTCATCTTCATAGTCGCCTCCCTGTTGTAGGCCGAATAAAACCACGGGCAGGGAGAGGCGGCAATATGCGCTGCGTTGGGTTTTGTGACGTGCTGTGTCAGACGAGTTCAGACTCTTTCATTCGGATCGAAGAGCTTCGAGTATTCCGCAAGCGCATAGCGGTCGGTCATGCCGGCGAGATAATCGCAGATCTTTCGCTCGGCATCGCCCTCCGTGCGTATCGAGCGCTCGAGCGATGGCGGCAGCACCTTGGGGTTGCTGAGATATGTTTCGAAGAGCGCCGTGACGATGCGAGTGGCCTTTTCGGCCATCCTCTCGACGCGCCAGTGGCGATAGAGGTTTCCGAAGAGAAAATCCTTGAGCTCCCTGGTGAGGGCGGCCATAGCATTTCCGAACGCGACGATCGGTCCGCTGCATTTTGCGATATCGTCGACGCCCCTGATGCCGTTCGCTTCGATACGGCCCTTTGCCTCCGACTGGAGACTGGTTACGAGGAGATGGATGAGCCTGCGGATCGTCTGGTTCTTGATGATCTTCGGCTGGATGTCGGGAAAATCCTTCCGCACCGCGTCGATCGTCATCTTCCAGAGCTTGACGCCATCGAGGTCGTCAAAATCTATCATGCCGGATTCGAGGCCGTCGTCCAGGTCGTGATTCATGTATGCGATCTCGTCGCAGACGTTCACCACCTGCGCCTCAAGCGAGGGATGCGCCAGCGAGCGATCGTCTATCCCGGCGGTGTTCGGAGCGTCGTATTCGCCCTCGTGCATGAGGATGCCCTCGAGCACCTCGGAGGAGAGATTGAGGCCCGGGAATCCCGGGTAGCGCTTTTCGAGGAGCGTCACGACGCGGTAGCTCTGTCGGTTGTGCTCGAAGCCGCCGTGGCCGGACATGAGTTCGTTCAAGACGCGCTCGCCGCGGTGGCCGAAGGGGGTGTGGCCCAAGTCGTGCGCTAGAGCGATCGCCTCGGTCAGGTCCTCGTTGAGCCTCAAGGTCCGGGCGAGCCCTCGCGATATCTGAGCCACCTCGAGCGTGTGCGTGAGGCGGGTGCGGTAGTAATCGCCTTCGTGATTGACGAAGACCTGGGTCTTGTACTCGAGCCTGCGGAAGGCGCCGTTGTGGATGATGCGATCCTTGTCGCGCTGGAAGCAGGCGCGGAAGGGGCACTCGGACTCGGAGTATTTTCTGCCGCGGCTCTTCCCGCTCTTTGCGGCATAGGGCGCGAGCACCTGCTCCTCGCGCTGTTCGTATTCCTCTCTCAGCAGCATGCCCGCCAGATAGCGTATGGTGATGGATAAGGCAAGGATTTCAGAAAGGATTTCAGGTGATGCAAAAATTGCATTGCATTTTTTGCATCACAGCACTCCCCACTCCTTGTGCATCTGCGGGACGACGCGGACGTTCGGGAGATAGGCGCTGCAGAGTCGTTCGATGGACTGCAGGCGCTCCTCGGAGATGGTGTGCCGGAATTTGAGGGTGGCTGAGGCCGGCTGGAGGACCAGGGGGATGTGTTTGTTTGCGCTGCTCATGAGGTCGATCGCGCTCTGTATGTCGCGGTCGGTCGTCTCGGCCGTGATGACGAGTTTGACGTAGATCTCTTTTCCTGCGCACTGCGCATTTCTGAGGAAGAGGGCGTGCTCCTCCCAGACGGCCCTCATGCCGCAGGATGAGGGGAGCTTCAAGTCCATGCTCACGATGTGCACGAACGGCAGGACCTTGAGGAGCTCTTTGTGAAGGATGCCGTTGGTCTCCAGGAGGATGCGTCGCCGCGGCGCCTGCGACGGAAGCCACTCGGCGAGGAAGTCGGCCTGTTCGAGGGGCTCGCCGCCCGTGATGCTCATCGTATCATCGCCGAAGCGCGCCGCTATCTCTGAGAGCGCCGCTGCGCCGACGGGATTGGGGATTTCGCTGAACTGTCCGGAGCCGGCCGGAATCTCGACGCGGCACGCATCGTCATGCGAAAGGCCCTGCGGCGTGTCGCAGAAACAACAGCGCATGGAGCAGGATCCAAAGCGGACGAAGGTCATCCTCTCGCCCGCATGCGGCCCCTCGCCCTGGCGCGAGCTGAAAACTTCGACAATGTTGGCTTCGTGGGTCATATTTTTTTATTTCACGGCGCGCACCTTGCAGCGCGCATTCATCATTGATTCTATCTCTTGAGAATACCTCTGCATGATCCGTTCGGCAAACGGTTTCGGCTCGACCCCCAGGTCGTTGAGGCCAACGGCGGAAACGGGCGCGCCGGCGGCGTCGATATTGACCGCGAAATGTATCAGCGTGGAGACGGGCGAGGCGGTTGCGATCGAGACCGAGAGCTTGCGCTCCTTGTCGTAGAGGTCGTCGCCCCGCCTCATCATATCCGGCGCTCGGGCGCGGAGTTCCTCCGATGAGATGGTCGCAAGCAGCCTCTGGCGCGCTACCGCAAGTGGGAGATCGCCGTCGAAGTGCTCGACGATGAAGTGCAGCATCGAGCGCGAGAATATGTTCGCCTTGTCCCGCGCGTCGGCCAGGTCGACCATGTTCGCAAGCGGCACGTCCGCTGGGCCTTCGAACGAGGCGATGGCATCGCCCAGCGCGCCGGTTTCATTATATATCCAGTGCGAGCGAAGCTGCGTCCCGTCATAGCAAATCTTCCTGTCGATCCATGTGGTCTTCATGACGCTCCTAATAAACCTTTTCAAACCGGCGGCTGATCAACTCCCACGCGCCGATATCTCTGAAGGCGCGGATGGTTCGGGCGCACGATTCGCACAGTCCGCACATCTTCTCACCGCCGTCGTAGCAGCACCAGAACATCTCCGGGTCCATGTTGAGCGCGACGAACCTCTCGGCGATCTCGACCTTGCCCATCTTGATGAGCGGGCCTGATATGGAGACTCCGCTCCTGGTCGAGAGCCTGAGCGCGGCATTGGCTGCGGCGACGAACGCCGCGGAGTTGTCGGAGAAGGTCTTGGCCTCCTCGGCGTTGAAGCCGGCGATGATCAGGTTCAGATCGAGCGATTCCGCAAACGCCGCGGCGGTCGCTATGAAGACGCCGTTTCTGTTGGGCACCCAGACTTTGGCTGCGCGCGCATCCGCGCCGTCTTCGAGCAGTTCGGGACGCGTGCTGGGAATGGGTTTGACTCTGTTTACTAGCGCCGTGGGCGTGGCATCCCCAAGCCACGGGAGGTCTATCGTCTTGTGTTCGATCTTGAGCTTTTCGCAAAGCGAGCGCGCCGTCTCGATCTCCCGCGGCGCCGCGCGCTGGCCGTAGTCGAACGTGATGGCCAGGCTCACGTCGAACTCGTTCATCGCCAGAAGCGTGGCGACGTTGCTGTCGAGCCCGCCCGAAAGAAGCGAAACGGCTTTTCGTCTCTCTATTATCATTCGAAATAAGATGCGGAGTGATCCGCGTCCTCCCACGTGGTGACGCGCACCACCCGGCGCGCGGCGCCGTTCATCGCAGCGGACATCCTGCGGAAGATAAATTTGCTCACGTTTTCGGCCGACGGACTTTCGCCGGCGAAGGTCCTGTTCAGGTCGTTCCCTGAAATGGGCGCGAGGATGGCGTCGATGGCGGCGTCGACTTCGGCAAAATCCGCCGCGCACCCCGAGGCGTCGAGCGACTCCGCTTCAAGGATCACGTCGCAGCGCCACTCGTGCTCGTGAGGCCGCTCATCCTTGCCCCGGTAATTGCCGAGGGCATGCGTGGCCCGGAATCTCTTTGTGACTGTGACTTCAAACATAATTGGCTGTCAGCTGATAGCCGAATGCTCATCGGTTGTCCACTTTGATATCCTTGATCTTCAGCTGCACCGAGGTCGTGCCGTTCCACGTGTTGAGCTCCGGCGTGAAGGCGAGCGATATATTTTTCTGATCCTCAAGTAGGTCGCCCGCCATGTTGAAGCCGATCGCGTCGAACCCAAATCCGCCCGAGCCGACCCTGAGCTTTAAGTGCTTTTGCCCCAGGATCCGCCGCGAGAGGACTGAGGCGCCGCGCATGGCCAGGAGCGGCTCGGGGTTACCGGCGCCGAATGGTTTGAGATTGGAGAGTTCCGCGATGAGCTCCCCGTTTATCTCCGAGGGCATAACCTCCGCGTCGATCAAGAGGTGGTGCAGCGCTCCGATGGGGAGCATCTTTCTGCAGATGCCGTCGAGGCGAGCCGAGAATTCGTCGATGCGATCCTCGTTTATGCTGAGCCCGGCTGCCATCGTGTGCCCGCCGTATCTCACCAGGAGATCGCCGCATTCGGAGAGGGCCTCCACGAGATTAATTCCGTCGATGCTCCTGGCGGATCCCCTGGCCGGCTTCGAATCGCGGGAGATGACGACGGCCGGAATTCCGGCGCGCCGCGCTATCTTCGATGCGACGATGCCTATCACCCCCACGTGCCATCCATCGGATGAGAGGACCACTGAAGATTGCCCAGTGCTACCTCGGGCGGATAGCATCGCGTACGCCTCCTCCAGGATCACCCCCTCGACCCTCTGGCGCTCGCGGTTTGCGCGGTCGAGCGAACGCGCAATTTCAAGCGACCGCGACGGATCGTCGCACATGAGAAGGTCGAGCGCTTCGTGCGCGCTGCCCAGCCTCCCTGCGGCGTTGAGGCGCGGGGCAAGCTGGAACGCTATGGAATCAGGGTTCATCTCTCCGGTATTTGTGGAGCTCACCTCGATGAGGGCGGCGATGCCGGGCCGGCGAGCGTCCGCTATTTCGCCCAGGCCATGCCGCACGAGTATCCGGTTTGCCCCCGAGAGAGGCACGACGTCAGCGATCGTCCCGAGCGCAACGAGATCGAGCTGCCTCTTGAGATTCGGCTCGGGTGAGGGCAGCTTTCCATCGTTCCTGAGTTTCTTCCTGAGCGCCAGGGCGAGCATGAAGGCCACGCCGCAGCCGGAAAGCTCGCGGTGGGGAGAATAGCCGGCGAGCCGCTGCGGATTCACGATGGCATGCGCAGAGGGGAGTTCTCCCTTCGCCTCGTGGTGGTCGGTGACGACGACGTCGATCCCGAAACCCTTCGCCCTGGCGATTCCCTCCGCCGCGCGCGTGCCGCTGTCCACCGTGACGATCAGCCGCGCGCCC
>JAZDOG010000041.1:0-3516 GCA_043798915.1 Pseudomonadota bacterium
GTCCCCCTTAATGGTGTAAGGGGGATTCAGAGATCAAAACAAAGTCTTGGGACGCGTCTTTGTAAGCTAAATATAAGAATCTCCTTTTTGGCTCTGCCGGTCCAGCGAGCCTCTTTGTGAGCATTCTCGCCTCAGGTCGTCCTCGAAAAGTGTAAATCGCGGCTCCTGAGATGTCAAATTCAGTGGGGGGTTATTCCGGGGGGGCAAAAGGCCCCGGGACGCCTATAAGCGCCGGAAATCAGCCAGACTTATGCTTCCGGTTAAAGAATGGGTTATGAAATATATTCAGCCGAGGTCTCAGCGGCCATCAGGACTTCCTGATGGGCGATGTGGGGCGGAGGAGGTCTCTCGGCAGCAAACGTCAGCTTCAGGTGGTTGATGATCCTGTCGACCACGGCGTAGTCCATGAGGAAAGCGATGACGCGCATCTTGCCACCGCACTGAGGGCAGACCATGGGGTCGACTTCGTAGACCTTGCGGATCATCTCGGCCCAGCCCTTGGAGGGGATGGGCCGGAGTTCCTCCTCTGCCATCCGGAGAGGGCAAGCCTCCAGGCTCGTCTTCTTGACTTTCCCGCGATGGGCGTTGGCGTATAACCCATAATATCGCACCGTGACCTGGCCCTTGTCGGGAATATGGGAAGTCACCCGGGCGATGAACTCCAGGTAGTCCATGCGCTCGAGATCTTTGGCCTCTTGGCCATACCGGTAGCCGACGCGGGCTTCCCGTTCATCCAGGAAGAGGCGTTCCAGGGAGAGCAACGGCCGGATCATATACTTTCCTACTCGCTCGGCCTCTTTCTTTGTCTTGGCCCGGACGCGGCTGTGGACATTGAACCCCGTGTGTCTCCAGGAGAGGAGGCGGTCCGCCCATTCGGGGCTGAGGAGTTTGTTGCGGACAAGATCGGCCAGTACCTCGCGGGCGAAAAGTTCCGCCAGCCGCGAGTCATCGATCCTTGGGATGCTATGGAAGAGGCCCTCCCTGTCCACTCCGCCTGCGGTCACCAGAAAATGCAGGTGTGGGTGAAAATTTATCTTGGCTCCGAAGGTCTGGATGGCCGCGATGACTCCGGGCATCAGCTCGCTCCTGGTGACTATCTCGAAGTAACGGGTTATAGACCGGAGAGCGCAGCGGCAGAGCTCCCCCAGAAGCCGGCGGTTGTACTTGAAGAAGATCCGGAGCATCTACATTGATCGGGGGCGGGTCAGTGAGGGTGGCGAACAGTTTTAAAGCCCTGACTGGCTAAAATGATAGATCATTATAAGGTCGTGTGTTCTCGGAGGTCGAAAATGAAAAAAATCGCGAAAATAGGCTTGAGCGTTAGTTTTGCTCTTTTCTTTTTGGGCGCCGCTGAATCCCTGGCCCTGACGCTCCGAACCGGTGTACCCCGTCGCGGATTGATGAATTCGCGACCACGGGTCAATGTCAATAACGCGCGCCTGCTCCGCCTGCGTCAGAGCGGCAGGTTCATCAGTTTCAGCAGCTCCTGGAACCGCGGTTCATCGCGGAGGGCATCGTACTCTCCGCCGTGCACGCGGATCCATGGCAAGACGGATACGCGGTCCCGGTAGCAGGCTTCAAGAAGGTCAAGCGCTTTATTTTTCTCCCCGAGGGAAATGTAGATCTGGGCCGTAAACCAGGCTCGCAATGGGTCCATCCGCTCGGCGATCTCCAGCGCCTCCTGTCTCCGCCCGGCGTGCGCGTAGGCAATGCCGAGCAGGACGGGTCCGGCGTATTTCGAATTGGATTTGACGCCCTGCTGGGCCGTCGCGATCGCTTCGTCATGCATCCCTTTACGGGAGTAAGCCTGGACCAGAACGTAGTAGCTGGGGCCGTAGCCGGGATTGAGTTCCAGCGCCTTCCGCGCTTCCACGATGGCCTCGTCGAACCGCCCCGCATAGTTGTACAGGCCACCCAGCCAAGCCGTATGTACCGGCCGGAGGGGATCGAGATCACGCGCCCGCTTGTGCTCGGCGATGGCCTCGTTCAGGCGGTTGAAAAGGGCGAGCTGCCACGCGTAGTGGTAGTGGGTCATGGCCAGGCTCGGATTGAGCTTCATGGCCCGTTGGAAGTATTGTTCCGCTTTCGCCCAGTCCCACTCGTGGTAGAGAGCGACGTCAGCCAGAGCGCCGACGGCTTCGACCATCGCGGGGTCGAGGGCGAGCGCCCGCTCGGCGGCCGCCTTGGCCCGGGGAAAGGTTTCCGGCGAGGGCGACGGGCTGTGGCCGATCGTGACGTATCCCTCGGCGAGCCCGGCGTAGGCGAGCGGTTCCGCCGGATCGATCTCCACGGCCTGATGGAGATACTTCAATCCTCTCTCGACGTTCTCCTGGGTGTACTGCGTCAAATAGTACATCCCCCTGAGATACGCTTCATACACCTCAGGATTCACCTTGCGGGGGGACGAAAAACGGGTTTGCTGTTCGGGCGTCAGCAAAGCGTTGACTTCCCTCGCTACGCTCTGAACGACCTCGCTCTGCACCCGCAGTACATCGGTTAGCCCACAATCGTAGCTGTCCGCCCAGAGGTGCTGATCCGTCCCGGCGTCCACGAGTTGGAGCGTCACACGCAGGTTGTCTCCGGCGCGTTGAGTCGAACCTTCGAGGATCGCGTCGACATTCAATTCCGCGGCGATCTCCCGCAGTTGCTTGCTCGTTTCTTTATAGTGCATGACCGAAGTGCGCGAGATGACCTTCAAGGACCCGATTTGCGCGACACCGTTGATCAGCGTGTCGGTGATCCCGTCGACGAAGTACTGCTGCTCGGAATCCCCCGTGAGATTGGCCAGAGGCAGGACCGCCAGCGAGCGATATTTCGGTCGCGCCCCCCTGCCGGCCAGTCGGCTGCGCACGTTCCCGATATCCAAGGCCGCGACCAGCGCCAGGGCCGTGACGAGGGCAGCCGCAACCGCCGGCCAGCGGCGGCGCGACAACACCCCCTTCCAGACGAGCCAGGCTCGCGATGCCGAGCCTCTCTGAACGGTTTCGAGCGCGACCCCGACCTCGCTGCTGGTCTGGTAACGCCGCGCGGGGTCCTTTTCAAGACACCTTTCCACGACCGTCCGCAGCGCCGTCAGCATTTTGCCTCCAGCCCGCTCCGGCAGCGGCGGCGGAGACTCGTGGAAAATGGATGACGTCAACTCATAAGTTGTTTTTCCTTGAAACGGCCGCACTCCGGACGCCATTTCATAGAGCACGACTCCCAGCGCCCAGATGTCGCTGCGGGCATCAGCCGGCTCTCCGCGCAGCTGCTCAGGCGCCATGTAGGCCAGGGTGCCGACCACGGCGCCGGGGCCGGTCAGGGATTCCTGCGTCAAGGTCATGGACTCTTCCCCGGCCATCCGGCTGAACCGCTTCGCCAACCCGAAGTCCAGCACCTTGACCCGGTCCTCGGGAGTGATGACAATGTTGGCGCTCTTGAAATCGCGGTGGATGACGCCGCGCGTGTGCGCGTGGTCAAGGGCATCCGCGAGTTGGATCCCGAAGCGCAGCACCTGCCCGACCGGCAGTGTTCCGG
>JAZDOG010000066.1:0-17309 GCA_043798915.1 Pseudomonadota bacterium
GCAATCGAGAGGATCGGCGCGACCGAAGTCAGGTCCCTCCTCGTCGCCATCAGGAATATGGCCAGCAACGCTGCGATCCCGGCGAATATCGCCAAGAAATGCGACGCGACGATCTTGAAAAATCCGGAATAGCCCGGATGAAACTGATCCAGCCAGGCGAGATTCTGGTAGAAGTAGGCGACGGGAAGGAAATCTTCGTTCACCCTCGCGGTCGTGTTCTTCCCGAATGAACTCAGGGCCTTTTCGATCCGGTCCGTGGTGAGGCGATATTTTATGTAGGCCGGATGGACGAAGGAGGCCTCGATACCCCTTTCCTCAAATCGCTCGACGAGGACCTTCGGGTCGTAGGTGAGTTCCTGGTCCGTCGAGGCGAGAAAGAAGTCAATGTCCTCCGGCAGGACGATCACCCTTCCAAATACCTCCTTCAGCGTCTTGAATATCGACGCGTTGAGATCCTCCATGTTCCTGCCCGGAGCGCTGGATGAAAAAGGGAGACAGGCGGCAAGGATCCCTCCGGGATTCAATCTGCCTTTGACCGCTTCGTAAAAATCCTTTGTGTAAAACCGATCGATCAGCGCGGTGGATGGGGCCGGCAGATTCACTATTATCGCATCGAACGCGCCCTTCTCGTTCTTCAGGAAATAGCGGCCATCCGCGTTGATGATCTTCACCCGGGGATCCGAGAGGGCCTTTTCAAACTCTGGCGGGATGTGCCTGCGCGCGATCCTGATCAGCTCCGGATCGATTTCCAGATAATCGACCTCCTCCACGGGATGCTTCAGTATCTCATTTATCGCGCCGGTGAATCCACCGCCGATCAGCAGGACTCGCCCGGGCGAAGGATGCTCGAGCAGCGAGAGGTGGATCAGGTCCTCGATGAACTCGACTTTTTCAGTCGAGCCGAAGAGCACGCCGTTCTCATAAAAATTTGATTGAGTTCCGATCTTAGTCACGGCGATATTTCCATAGCGGGAATTTCTCGATTCGGTCACCTCCTGGCCCCTGTATCTGAATGCCGTCGTGAAACGGTCGATTGCGCCGGGATAATGGCTGAACATCAGGCAGGCGACGACGACGAGCAGAAACGCGGCGACCGCCCTCAGCGAAAAACGAAGCTTCAGGGTAAATAAAATAGCCGAGCCCAGACTCAGGAGGATCAGGATGCCGGCCACCATGAATTCCTGGAGCCTCACAAGGACAAAGCTGAACAGAATGCCGCCGACGATGAAGCCCGCCAGCTCGATCAGATACGCCCTGTTGACTGCGGCGGCCGCCCCACCTTCCGTCTCCGCCGATGGGGTTTGGCCGCACAGCGTCCTCGTCCCTTGAGTCCACCACATCCCGAGCATGAGGCAGATCGGGGCCGGCGCGGCCAGCGCGATGAGCACGCCGCAGATCAGATTGGGAGTCTCGCCCGGCAGGCCGACATAGATATTCAGGAGGCGGATCAAAAATATCTCGGCGAGAAAGACAAAGCCGATCGCGATGAAAAGCGGAGGCAAATGTTTTCCAGACGCGTTTCGTTTGTCATCCCCGAGCGCCTTGATCGGGGATCCCGTGTCCTCAAGGGATTCCCGCTTTCGCGGGAATGACAATCCTTTGATCCCGCTGCCTGCCGCCGTCCAGATAAACCACGACGCCAGGACCACACCTATGAAAAACTCGTTGCCGTAGAAGCCGTTGATCAGCTCCCTCTGGATGACGACCTGGGCGACGATCGAAACGAAACCCAGGACAAGGAATGAAAACGCCAGCCTTTTGTTCATTGCCAAAGAATCTAGCACATTTTCCCTGGGTTGACTACGCGCGCCTCCTCCGCTAGAGTTTGCCGCCGCTTCACATTCAGATCACAAGAAGGGAGGGAGCCATGAGCCTTTACGCAGACCGGGTCGGACTCATCGATACCGAGAACGCATTCAAGGTCGGGCCCTATATAAAGGAAGTGGAGGACTCTGGGTCCCGCGTGATCAAGTGCAACCTGGGCGAGCCGGACTTCCCTCTCCCGAAGCACATCCGCGAGGAGGTCAAGCGCCAGATCGACAACGACCTCACGCACTATTGCGACCCGCAAGGCATCCTGCCCCTGCGCGAGGCCATCGCCCGGGACATGGGCGCGAAGCGGAATCTCAAGATCATGCCGGATCGCGTCGTCGTCTTCCCGGGCGCAAAACCGCCGATCGGCCTCTGCCAGCAGACCTACTGCAATCCCGGCGACGAGGTTGTCTATCCGAGCCCGGGCTTTCCGATCTATGAATCCTTCGTCAACTACATCGGTGCGAAACCGGTGCCGCTGCATCTGAAGGAGGATGAGGGCTTCAGCTTCACGGGCAAGGAACTGGAGCCGCTCATCACGAGCCGGACAAAACTCATCTACATCAACTTCCCGTCGAACCCGACCGGCGGCGTCGCGACCGAAGAGCAGCTGAAGGATATCGCAGACGTAATCAAGAGGAAGGCGCCGGCCGACGCCCGCATCTATTCCGATGAGGTTTACGAGAACATCCTCTTCGACGGGAGCCTCCACCACTCCATCGCAGCGCTTCCCGGCATGATCGAGAGGACGGTCCTCGTCTCCGGCGTCTCGAAGACCTATTCCTGGACGGGCGGGCGCGTCGGATGGGCGGTCTTTCCGACGGCGGAGGAAGCATTCGTATTCAAGAACCTCAATATAAATTATTTCTCATGCATCCCAGCCTACAACCAGATGGGCGCGAAGATCGCGATCGAATCGCCAGAGAGCGCGCCGGAGATCAGAAAGATGGGCGCGGCCTTCCAGGAGCGCCGCGACGTCGTGGTTCGCGCGCTCAATTCGATCCCGGGCGTGAAATGCCAGAATCCCAAGGGCGCATTCTATGTGTTCCCCAACATCGGCGGCGTATGCAAGGAGATCGGCGCAGTCGACGCGTTCAACTCCCTGCCGAAGAATCTCCAGGCGAAGACCAGCCCGTCGACGCTCTTCCAGATGTTCCTGCTCTTCCGCTATCACGTCGCGACGATGGACAGAAAATCGTTCGGCCGGATCGGCACGGAGGGGATGCATTTCCTGAGGATCTCCATCGCCACCGGCATCGATGACTTGAAGGAAGGGATGAAGCGCCTCGCCGATGCGGCGAAGGACAAAGACGGCTTCGCGGCATTCGTGAAGGAAGGGAAGAGATTGTTCTAATCTGAGTCATCGGAACAGCGCGCCATGGCAAAGCGGCTGAAAAAACCTTACAGGAGCGGATACCTCAAGGTGTCCGGCGGGCATGAGTTCTATTATGAGGCATGCGGCAATCCTCGGGGCAAGCCGGTTTTATTTCTCCACGGCGGGCCTGGCGCCGGATTCTCGGATACCGACAAGAGATTTTTCGATCTAAAAAAATGGAATCTCATCCTGTTCGACCAGCGCGGCGCCGGCAGGAGCAGGCCATTCGCCAGCATTCATGAAAATAACACGCAGCGGCTTGTCAAAGACATCGACTCGATCCTCGATCTCTTCGAGTTAAAAAAAGTTTTTCTATTCGGGGGATCCTGGGGGTCGACGCTCTCTCTGGCATACGCGGTGAAAAACGCGAAGAGGGTGACGGGCATGCTGCTGCGGGGCATCTATCTGGCCACGAAGGAGGAAAAAGACTATTTCGTTGGCGGCGGCGCCAAGGCGTTTTTCCCAGAGGCATGGGAGCGATTCATCTCTCTCGTCCCTGAGTCCAAGCGCGGACAGCTCATCGAATACTATCTCAAAAAGATGCTGTCCGGTGACAGCCACACCAGAGACAAGTTTGCATATGAATGGGCCAGATACGAAATCTCGCTGCTCAAGCTGCGCATGAATGAGAAGATGATCGAGGGATTCTTGAGCGACCTTTCCTACAGGTCGCTAGCCCCGCTCGAGGCCCAGTACATGGCGCACAACTGCTTTCTCCCCGACGGATACCTGCTGGCAAACGCCCACAAGCTATCGCGCATTCCGGTCTCAATCGTTCAAGGGCGATACGACTTCATATGCCCGCCGGTATGGGCCTTGCGGCTCCACAGGCAGATCAAGGGTTCTGCCCTGCATTTCGTGACCGCCGGTCATTCAAGCTCGGAAAGCGAGATAGAAAAAAAGCTCATCAAAGAGACGGAGCGCATGCACAAACTCGTGTGATGGGATGCTTGACTCGCTTTCGAAGGATGGCTAGCCTGCCTCCCCAAATCGAAAAAGGAGAACCATATGGCATTCGCATTCGGTCCGCGGCGCGGCGTCTACATCGACATTTCTGACGAACTCAAGAATGGAACCGGCGCTCTCTCCCAGGACGATCTCAAACACTTCGAGACCTTCGACCTCATCTACAGGTCGCTCTGCGCCATCATGTACAACTACGTGCCGATGTCAGGGCATCCCGGAGGCTCGATATCGTCCGGAAGGTTCGTGCAGGGACTCCTATTCGACGCGATGGACTACGATTTTTCCGACCCCGACCGGTCTGACGCGGATATCGTCTCTTACGCCGCGGGCCACAAGGCGCTGGGCCTCTATTCCATGTGGGCGCTCCGCAATGAGATCGCGCGCATAGCCGCGCCCGACCTCCTCCCGAAGGATGTGAAGAAGCAGCTGAGGATGGAGGATCTGCTCGGATTCCGGCGAAACCCGGCCACGGCGACGCCGCTCTTCAAAAAGTTCAACTCGAAGGCGCTCGACGGCCATCCGACGCCGGCGACTCCATTCGTCCGCCTCTCCACCGGCGCCTCCGGCGTTGGCGTAGCGACGTCCCTCGGGCTCGCGTTCGGCGCGGCGGACCGCTACGGCAAGGATGCGCCGCGCGTCCACATCGTCGAGGGCGAGGGCGGCATGACGCCGGGGCGCGTGGCGGAGGCCTTCGCCGCGGCCGGCACCGCATCCCTCGGCAACGCCGTGATCCACATCGACTGGAACCAGGCATCGATCGACTCAAACCACGTCTGCCGCGACGGGTCCACGCCGGGCGACTACGTTCAGTGGACCCCCGCCGAGTTCGCATATCTCCACGACTGGAACGTGATCTTCGTCCCCGACGGAAAGAATTTCGGCCAGATCATCGCGGCGCAGCACAAGGCCGCATCCATGACGAACGGCCAGCCGACCGCGATCGTCTACCGCACCGTCAAGGGGTGGCAGTACGGGATAGAGGGCAAGGCGTCGCACGGCGCGGGGCACAAGCTCTGCTCGAGCGGATTCTATGAAGCCACAAGGCCTCTGATGGGCATCGTCGGCGATGCAGCGCTTCCGAAGTGCGAGGAGAACGAGCAGCGCTGCCAGGGCGGAAAGGTCGCGGAGGTCTACGAGGAGTGTCTCTGGGAATCGCTCGGGGTCGTTCGCCTCGCGCTGGAGAAAAACCGCCCCGCGACAGAGGCATTCGCGAAGCGACTCGTCGATTCAAAAGCTCGGCTCGCGAAGCGGGCGAGAAAACCGAGGGATGGCGCGCCGCGCATCGAGGCGGTCTACGAAGCAGCGGCAGGCGCCGCGGCCAGGGTGCCCTCCGAACTCGCACTTGCTCCCGGCTCGTCCACCACGCTGCGCGGCGAACTCGGCCGCGTGCTCGGCTACTACAACAAGAAGAGCGGCGGCGCATTTTTGATAGCGGCGGCGGACCTCCTGGGATCGACGAGCGTCACGGATATCTCGAAGGGATTTCCGGAGGGCTATTTCAACTCGAACACGAATCCGGGCGCGCGGCTGCTCTCCATCGGCGGCATCTGCGAGGACGCGATATCGGGGATCATGGCCGGGATATCCTCATACGGCCACAACATCGGGCTCGGCTCATCCTACGGCGCCTTCATCGCGCCGCTTGGCCACATCGCCGCGCGCCTGCACGCGATCGGAAACCAGGCGCGCCTCGCGATAGCGAAGGACCCGTACAAGCCCTTCATCCTCGTCTGCGCGCACGCTGGGCTAAAGACCGGCGAGGACGGCCCCACGCACGCCGACCCTCAGGCGCTGCAGCTCCTGCAGGAAAATTTCCCTCTCGGCACCGCGATAACGCTCACGCCATGGGACCCGCAGGAGGTCTGGACGCTCGTCACGGCGGCGCTCGAAAGGCGCCCTGCCGTCATCGCGCCGTTCGTCACGCGCCCCAACGAAAAGGTCATCGACCGCAAGGCCCTTGGGCTTTCGCCGGCCGCCGACGCCGCCACCGGCCTCTATCTGCTGCGCAAGGCAAAGGGAAAGGGCGATGGGACGGTCGTCCTGCAGGAGAGCGGCGTCACATACGCGTTTCTGCAGAATGCACTGCCGCTGCTTGAGAAGGATGGCATCGATCTCAACGTCTACTACGTCGCGAGCGCCGAGCTCTTCGACATGCTCCCGGCTTCAGAGCAGGCGCGCATCTTCCCGGAGGAGCAGGCGCGCGAGGCGATCGGGATCACCGGCTTCACCCTCCCCACGATCAACCGCTGGATACTCTCTGAAGCGGGACGCCAGGCAACGCTGCACCCCTACCGTAAGGGCCACTATCTGGGAAGCGGTCAGGCCGATATGGTGCTCAAAGAGGCGGGGCTCGACGGCGAGAGCCAATTCAAGGCCGTGGCGAAGTATGTGAAGGAAACCCGTCGCTAGTCCTGGCAAAGACCACTGCATTCGCCGAGCGAAAGACGATCGGCCAGCGCGGGTCGTCCATCAGAAACTTGAGGGGCCCGCCAGGCGCCTCGATCTGCCTCACATCGTAGATGACGCGGTCGATCCCGTACTTGTCCGCAACCCTCTCGAACGCCCTCTCACCGAACAGCGCGTCCGAATATTCCTTGATGAATTCGTCGCCGTATACAGCCGTGCGCGTGTCGATGAATACCCTCGCCCCCGGCCAGCGGCGCCAGATAAGATATCCGCCCCACGCCATGTCGTTGAAGATGCGGCCTTCAGCCTTTTGCCGCTCAAGAAAATCCACCGCCTCGACGGGAAAATTTTCCTTGTCGAACCCGGCGCCGATCATACGCCCGAAGACAAAGATGGCGCGGCCCTGCCCCAGTCGAACCCCATAGAGCGGACCCGACTTGAACATCGGGGCGATGAGCGCCGCACAGAGGACGAGCGCCACCATGAGCGAGGCGCGGGCCGAGGCGAAATCGGAAGCCCCCGCACTCTTTCGTGCGGACGCCGCAAGAAAAGCGACGGCGATGGCGGCGAACGGGATGAACCTCGCCGTCATGAAACCTGGGACGACACAGGCGATGGCGACGGCGAAAAGCGGGATGTCAACTCTCCCTCGGCGGCGCAGGACAAGCCACGCGCACGCCGCGCACAGCGCGCAAAGGCCCCACGCGGAGATGTCGGCCTCGGGCAAAAACCAGCCCGGCGGCAGCCAGTCGCTCGTGACGGAGAGCGCGTAGCGCTGCGTCATGACTTCGAAGGGAAACGTGTAGACGCGGTATGTGAACGGATTGATGAGCGGCGCAAGGATCGATGAGAAGATGAGGAGGATGGAGCGCCCAAGGCCCATCGACCGCGCCGGGTCGCCTCCCCTGCCCCGCAGAAATGCGATCGCACAATAAAGGGTCACCACCAGCGGCCCGACGATGACGCTCGTGTGCATATTGGCCCACAGCACGAGAATCGGGATCGCGGACCACATGAGGAGCGGCCGGCATCGGCCGATATCCGTCAGAATCAGGAGCAGGATGGCGAAGAAGATAAAACCGAAGACCTCGGGGCGAAGGATCTGGAACCGCGGCGCGCCGATCAAGAGGATCGCGAGCGTAAGGATCAGGGCAGCAGCGGGCGATCGTGAGATCCGGACAAGCCCCGCAAAGAGAGTGGACGCGAGCCCTACACCTAAGGCAAACGACAGGAGGGAGAGCGCGACAAAACCGCCGGCGCGCTCCATCAGGAAAAACACCACCCCCGACAGCCACTCGTAACACACCCATGAGTTGCCTGAGGCCGTGTATGAGAAGATGTCAAAGCTCGGGACCGATTTCGTCTTCCAGATGAACTCGCCCGCCTTCATCTGCCAGAAGATGTCGCTCGTGCCCTCGCGATGGAGAAAGAAGAAGGCGGCCATGGCGGCGACGGCAAGACAGCAGACGATGATATCGCCGCGGCGCCATGTTTTTTCTGTCTCTGTTCCAGTCATAATATTGAGTTTTGCAAGATATTGTGACAAACACAAGGATGTCAACAAAGGAGACCCATGAGACGCGCGATCATCGTCGCATTCTTCCTCTGCAGTATACCTCTCGCCGCGCGGGCGGATATGCCGGCGTCGCGATATTTTCACAGCGGGAACGGAAAGATATTCATCGCGAGCGCGAAGAACGGCGCATCGTTCAAGGGCGCCTATCGCAGGAGCGACGGCAGCTACGACGAAGCGGCGATGAGGGCCATCAGCCGCGTCTTCGGGGCGAGATACGGCGATCCCCTCTCGGCGATCTCGCCGCGCCTCATCGAATTCCTGGGCTATCTCGAGGCCGAGCTCAAACCCGGCGCGAGGATCACTGTCTCCTCCGGCTTCCGCAGCCCGGAGTACAACACGAAGCTCCGGGAGAGCGGGAAGCTCGCCGCGAAGGCCTCGCTCCATCAGTACGGGATGGCCGCAGATATGAAGATAGAGGGCGTCTCATCAGAGAGCATCTGGAACTTCGTGAAGGAACTGGGCTTTGGAGGCGCAGGTTTCTATCACGGGGGGCTGGTCCACGTGGACGTGGGGCCGGCGCGCTCGTGGGACGAGAGGACCTCGGGCGTGGGCACAGACATCTCCGAGGAAAACAAGCTCATCGCGGTCGTCACGGACAAGGACATCTACCTGCCGGGCGAGACAGTCGAACTCAGGTTCACGCGGATGACGGCGTTCCCGATCGGTGTCTCGCCCGAGTTCGTTCTCGAACGCGTGGAAGACGGCGGCGCAAAAAAGACGGCCTCGTTCAAGCCATCCTGGTCCTTCTCCCCTCCGTGCGATTGCGCATGCCCCAAGTTCAGCGGCATCGACCATCTGATGGGAATCAAGTGGCAGCTCCCCGGTGACATCCATCCGGGGCGATACCGCATCCGGGCCCGCTTCTGCGAAAAACAATCGGAAGAGATGCCATCTGAGATCGCAACGCCTGAGTTCGAGGTGCAAAAAGCGCCCTAGCGTCAAATTTCCGTCATCAAAAACGTCAAAATTCTCATTGTGAGAAAAATCCGCTATATCTCCGTTCGTCCAACATTCTGAGATCACACGTAAATTTCAACCCCCCGGCAGATCGATCCTCTGGCACGAAACTTGCTGCATTAGTCAACATCAGGGTCAGATAAAAACGGAGGTCGGTATGAAGATCCGTGGCTTTGGAGTGTTCTCGATGGCTGTCGTTCTCATTGTCCCCTGTCTGTTTGCAAAACCAGTTCACGCCATGCGTAAAGTCTGTAACCCAGTACCTACATGGGTCACCTACCCCGATGGAACCACGGGTCCGTCGGCTGGCGATGGCAATGTATGTGTGGAGGTGCCTGACGATCAGGCGAGCGCTGAAGGGATCAATAACTGGATGAGGACAATTGCCATCAGTGACAGGACCAACCCGCCAGCACCAAGAGACCTTCCACAGGGAAATGGAGGTGGGCCGATAAAAGGATCGGAGCCCATCGAATACCACGGTGAGTTTACGTTTCATGACGAAGATGTGAGTTTTCCCGGATTGGGGACCGATTTTCATTTCAGCCG
Source organism: Pseudomonadota bacterium (assembly GCA_043798915.1). Lineage (GTDB taxonomy): Bacteria > UBA10199 > UBA10199 > 2-02-FULL-44-16 > JAAZCA01 > JAZDOG01. The sequence continues at coordinate 9,642 of JAZDOG010000066.1, forward strand.
TTCGTACAGTAATTTCAGCGTCTATTTTGGAGCGCTGGGTCATGGATGGAGCCACAAGTACGAAAGGGCGCTGGTTACGATCGTCGATGGATCCCGGGCGGGAACTCTTGAATACGTGGATGGTGAGGGGGCGATCCGGTTTCATACGACGAAGGACAGCACCACGTCGTTTGAACCGGACGCGAATGGGATTGGGTATCAGCTGACGACCGATGGGAAATCCTACATTCTCAAGGATGGTTCGGGTCTCAGCTATATCTTCAAGGATGACTTCAAACTTCCCTGGAAGCCCCTGGTCGCGATCCGCGATGCGCTTGGCCATCAGCAGACCATCAACTGGACGAAATACGATGAGAGGACGTGGCCGGATGCGAGGATCGCGAGCGTCCAGGACACCACAGGGCGCAAGGTTTATTTCAATTATAAAGACGGGACCTATTGCGAAATCAAAGGAGAGTCCCGCAACGGCTCCTACTGCGACGCAAAAAACCCTCCACAAAAGAAAACCTTTCTTCAATGTTTGAGTTTGACTCAGGATGATTGCTCCAAGCCTCTCGTGTCCTTTGAGTACAACGACGTTGGAGAGCTGAAATCCGTCAAGGATGCCGTGGGACATGGCAACACGTATGTCTACGACGATGGATATAGCCCCCAGACGGGACTTCCCACGGCCTCCACGGAGCAACTTTGTTCCACGATGTGCGGCTCTTCAGCAGACGACTTCCACAATGTCGATATTTGTCACAGCACCCGATGCCTGAGCCGGGTGAACAGCGAATCGGCCTGCCAGCGATCTTGTATTGACCTGTATCCCTCCCGCGTCGACTTGTGCGGCAAAGTTTGTGTTCAAAATAAATGCGCAAGCGATACGAGCTACCTGGGGGATCAGGATATAAAGGTATTGCAAGACATGTCCAAGACGAAGATCTTTGACGCCTGCATGGCTGATTTTTTCAAGGATTACTCTTTCTGCAAGGGTTCAGTTCGTCAGGGGAGCGATTGTTATCCTGTCTCCCTCAGCTCACCGCAGGAATGTTTGACCCAATGCAGGAATAACTACTCGACAAAAGCTGTGGATGGCAATCCCATCCAGTCCTATGGCCTCAGTCAGGATCTGAATCACAATCTCATTGCCGTTTATGATGGGGAAGGACGCCTCATTATCAAGAACCAGTATGGAACGGACGCTCAACAGATTTCCTTTGATCGCGTGACGGACCAGTGGCTGGGAGCGGAGACTGAAGAGAATCACATCAGGTTGAGTTACTTCGATCTCAAGGGCGCGGGGGTTGTTTCCTGGAATGAGACAGAACGGCCCTCCTTTGTCTGGAGCGACTACCTGATTGGGATGGCTCATGCAGCTGCCAGACTTCCGGATTGGGTCAAGCCGGGGCTTAAATCTTCCCCGGTTATGCAGACACGGGATATGGCGGTTCCCAACACCCCGATGGAGGTCAATGCCGGGCCAAAGATCGCTTCCCTCGATTTTTCCCAGTTTGTGGTGAGTTCAACCGATTTTAAATCAGTGACGATCTGTCCCCAACTGGGCGACTCGCGGGATTATCCTCCGGACACCAATTTTATCGGTCCATCACGGAATCCACCGGTCCCTGGCGCCTGTGATCCGGGGCCCTGTGCTCCTGACTCGTTATTGTTTGATCTGGTCATGGGGAGCGCCTGGGCTGGTTCCACGGGCAGAGTACTGGAAAGACCCGGACAGGCGGCACCGCAATCAGCCCAGTCTCAAGGGATGATGGGCACGAGGGCTCCTGTGTTCCACACGGCGGCTCAGGTGCCTGTCCTGGCTACGGTTGCGCAAGATCTTTATGGGGGGATCCGGACCTATTACCTCGACAAGAACAACCGGCTCTTGAGAGAAGTGCTCTACAGCAACGGCGGCCAGGGTTATCTCCCATATGAAACAACCGATTTAAATTACATCTTGAAGCCCGGCCGGATCGATCGTGCCGTGGCCTATCCATCCGGCGAGCGCGTGTGCATGGCCAGCACTGTGTTCGACCTGCCGCAGACCGTCACGGACTTTCCCGCAATTGGCTATGGAGGGGAACAGGCTCCGCGCATCAGCAGCATCGAGTACGATACGGAAGGAAACCCAACGAAGCTGATGCGGGAAGACGGGTGGTCCGTCGAATATGACCGTGACCCCCAGCAGAGGATCAGGCAGATCAAGGCGATCGTCGATGCGGCCAGGAATCAAACTGTAACGGCGACCTATGCCTACGCCAACAATACGGATGTCATGCCCGCTCAGATCACGGCACCGGATGGCTCAGTGACGGAACAGGGCAGTTTTGATCCTGCAGGCACAGGACCGCAGACGATCACTCTGGACAAGAATAGCGGCGCGGCATCGGTGGGCAGGTATGCGAGCTATTATCCGTCCGGCCGCATCAAGGAGCGGGGGATCACGGGGCAAAGCGGGAGTTACCTGGAGTATCTGGATAACCATCTCCCCAGGTCCATGAAGGTGAGAAAGGATCCCGGTTCGCCATGGTATGAGACCAGTTACACATACAATGCGGCCAATCAGCTGAAGACCGTCGAAACGCCGGATATCATTCGCCGGCTCCAGTTTGATTCCCTGGGCAATCTCAACTTCACGAGCGAACAGCCCAAGGACAATATCTCGGAAGGCAAGAAGACCTGCTACAACTACAGTCCGGATGGGCGATTGCTGGCTGCGATGTTACCCAAAGGGAACGTTGAAGAATACGCCTATGATCCGGCCGGAAGGATCTCCGGCGTCCGGGTTGGGTATCCCGTTGGGGACACTCCGTGGGCGAAAAACTGTCTTCAAAATAATTTCGCGGCGGCTCTTCCTCAGGTCGGCGAGAACCTGGATGCCCCCCCGCCCAATGCCAGGAAGGGCATGGAGGAGGGTGTTTCCTTCACCTATAAACCGGGCGGGTTTCTCGAAAAAGTGCGGCAAAATGGCATCGAACACAACATCGTCACCGATGGTTACGGACGCATCATTGACCGGATTGATCCCAATGGAAATCATCATCGCGCGGGATACAGCCTTTACAATGACGACATCCTCTGGACAGCGGATTATGATTCAAAAGCCCCCGCTTACGGAAGACCCGACTTCCCGAACGCCTCGCTGCTGAGAGCGGCGGAATACGAGCACGATGGGCTGGGTCGCCCCAGGACGGTCAGCGAATGGCATTTTGCCGGCGGGAAGCCCGTGGGTGCGGAGTTGAGACTGACAACTCAGTTCAGCTATGATGACGCGAACCACGTCACGGTTGCCACCGCCAATGGCGCCTCGATCACAACGAAGTTCGATGGACTGGGGCGGTTGCTTTATCAAACTCTGCCGAACGATTCACGAGTGACGGCCCAGTGGGACACAAAACAAAATCAGGTGACATGGACTCGCCCCGGTCCGCAGGGAAATTCCATCAAGACCATTCAGGTGTTCGACGGCTTTGGCGGTGTCTCCAGGGTGATCGATGACCAGGGCCGGGTGGTCTTGCAAAACACGAGCGACCTGCTGGGCCGGGTGGTGGAGAGCAGGCCTGATTCCAGCGGTGTGCGGCGGATCGCGCATGATTCCTTCGGACGCGTTTATCAGACCCGCCAGGAAGTTCAGCCGAATGTCGAGATGGTTCTGACAAATACCTGGGGAAAAAATGATGAGCCCCTGGCCTTCAAGGACGGCAACGGGAACCTGACCCGGAGCCGCTACGACGGACAGGGACGGCTGGCGGCAAGACTTGATGCCGCGGGCCGGAGCACTCTGTATGACTACGTCCCCGGCACCAGCCGCATGCAGCGGGTCCTCCTGCCCGATGGAAAGAATCCCGTCCCGGACAATTCCAGCACGCAGGTGATCAACGAGTACGATGCCGCGGGTTTGTTGATGAGACAGAGCATCAAGCACGGGGCCAATGTGGTGAACCACGGAAATAAGACGACGGTCAGGGAATTCTGGTATACACCCCTGGGGCAAATGGCGACCGCCAGGCTCACGGACGCCAACAATGGGGCGCTGACCGACGGGATGGTCGACTGGTTTGCTTATGACTCGCTCGGAAATGCTGTCTTTGAAAGAAGCTCTCTTCTCCCGTTTGAAATTCGTCATCTCACCGATCCGCGCAACCGCAAGTCCTATACGACCATCGGCAAGGCAGTGATTGAGAGGGGCTTTGATGTGCTGGGCCGGCTCCAGACGCTCGCCCTCGATGGACAGCCTCTGGGAGCCTTCAAATACACGGGGCCGGACACATTGACCGGCATCGCCTATGGAAATGGGGCCGCCGGTTCGCTGGCCTATGATCGCCGGGGTTTTGTTTCCGACGTGCAGGTCAAAGACAGGAATCAGGGGTCTCTCCTGTCCCTCCACATGGCGTACGGCTTCGATGGGTCGCCGCGCTGGAAGAAATATTCCATCGGGAAGTCAGGGCCGGCGAGGCATGACTTTTTCGAGGTCGACGGCGCCGGAAGGCTCATTGCGGAAGGCTCGGGCTTGAAGGGCGAGACTGTGGGGGGCAATCTGCCGGTCAACCCGGTCAACGCGGATGTTGCGGCTCTGCTGGAAGGCAGCCCGAAGACTCGGAAGTACGCGCTGGATATGGCCTCAAACTGGACGAAGGTGGAAAAACGCATCGATAGGAACATCTCCGTGCTCAGGTTTACACCGAATGCCAACAATGCCTACACGGTTGCGGAAGGGCAGGCTCCCAGGCACGACCCGGCCGGCAATCTGGTGGCGTTCCCGGCCAAGAATCCGACGGAGAAATTCACCTACAACGGACTGGGTCAAATCCTGGGTGCCACGTCAGGAGAGAAGACCAGCGCCTTCTACTACGACGCCCTCGGCCGGAGAGTGGCAGAAATGAACGGCCATGGAGACATGACCTATTATGCGTGGGACGGAAACACCCTGGTGGCGTCGGGGGACAGCCGCTCAGATGAGAATAGTTTCAAGCTGAATGTCATGTTGGGCGCGAATGCTCCCTTCGCCCGGGTGGAGCAGCTGGGCAAGGGGAATCGAGTCTTCTTCCATTCCGGACCGGATGGTTCTGTCATGGCGGTCAGCGATAGCCAGTCGGGTCTGGTGGAGGGGTCTTTCTATGATGCCTATGGCAAACCAACCTTCCTGGGCGCCGATGGACGGAGTGAGATCCCGAGCTCGAAGATCGGCAACTACTTTCTCTTTCAGGGTATGATCCGTGACCAGGACTCGGGTCTCTACCTGACCCCGGCCCGGGCCTTCAAATCGAACTGGGGGCGGTTTATCACTCGGGACCCCATTGGTTTGGCCGGTGGACAAAACCCCTACGCCTATGTCAATTCCAGCCCCCAGGACTGGACCGATCCCAGCGGGCTGGACCCAAAGAGTCAGAGGGGGAATGAAGGAAACAGCAGAAAAAGTTATGCTCAACAGGGATTATCAACCTTCTCGGCCCCGCGCCGGAGTCAATGGGCTGTGCTCGAAGAACAAGCGAGGAAGGATGTCATCCACTCTCCCGCTGTCGCCCTCGCTGACGCCATTTTTACATTTGGGAAGGCTTTAGTCGGCTGGCCCGAAACTTCCGAGGAAGAAGGGGCCCAGGCGGCAATGGAAGTAGCGGGCACGATAGCCGTGTTGGGGCCGACTAAGGTCGTCACCGAGGTAGCCGGCGCCGGTTTGGCTCGGTTGCAATCCAATTTGGCTGCGAGAGCGGCGGCTGGTACGCCTGCAGCAGTGCGTGTGGCCAACGTGGGCGCATCTTCGGAAATATCGGGGTACGAAGCAACTTTGCCCGGCAAACCCGTGGCAATAAGGCAGGTCGCTGCGGCTAAAGCGCCTGCAGCGGCAAGGGCGTCGGCAGTCCCGAACCATAACATCTCCGAGGCTTCTACTGGCGTGCGCCCGAGCAGGATATCAGAGGCTGCGGCTATGAAGGACTCAGAAATACAAAACATAATCGAGCGACTGGTCGGTCCGGAAGCCAGGGGTTCCAATTGGGAAGAGCCATTTTGGGAATGGATGGAAACAAGCGCAAAAAATCTACCTCGGTAGAAGCAGGGTCAGTTTGAAGGTTTGGGATTTCGAGCCAGCCAACGCTGCAGCAGGGATTCAAGAAGTTCCAAGAGGTGAACCGCATCCCTGGTGGCAAAGGAGAACTGCCGCACGGGCTCATCGGGCAAGGGATCGGCGTGTTCGATGCGCGCCGATTGGAACTTGTCTGGAGAACCGAGGAGGCGCACAACCTGAAGAAGTCTGTCATCCGCGGCGTGCTTCGGTCCGTCCGGTTTTTGAAGGCGTATGTGAATTTGCCTGGTAGCTCCACCAGAGAAGTTGAACAGGTTTTCAAAGACTGGGCTGCCATCAATGACGATGTCAACAAGGGGAGGCTGGGCTTTGAAAAGTTCGAGGGCCTTTTTATCGGAAATGGTCAATTCTTCAGGGCGATCCAGCGCCTTGGAAACAGTTGCGATCTTGTTGCCGACCCAAGTGACAAAGGCAAAGGGGTATCTGAACGCCTTTTTAAAAGCGGGGCTATGATCTAAAATCTTTGCGACTTGAGCGGGTTTGCGGCCAGCGCAAAGAAGCAGGGTATTGCTTCGGTCGAGACCAAGCACCAGGGCCTCCGCGCCCGGTTCGATTCGGACATCAAGACGATATTCACCGGGAACGGAAGTTTCTTCCGTGACAGAATCCAAGAGCATCCCATCGAGATCGAGGGCAATTTTCTGTCCTTTAACTGAACGGCCCATTTTAAAGAGCAAGAGATTATATGGCGTCGGTTCGATGCCATATTCTTTCAATCTCGCCACACGTCCTCTTTCCCTGAAGATTGAGTAAATATGTTTCCATATCCTTGGCGGAGTTTCGGCCACAATATCCCCGATGTCCACTCTGTTCCCTTTGACAACTACGCTCAAGTTGCGTCGGGCAAGCAATTCATCAAATGTCGCTTGATACTCAGGCGACAATCTGTACAACTTCGTTTTCAGCCTGACAAACTCTTTGAAGGACAGCGAAAAACCGTCCTGCGGCGGTTGCCGGACGATGTTGTCGAGCCATTCCCAGGCACGGGCTGTTAAGTCGGCGTCGCGGGTTTCAGGGGGGAGCTCTGCCACAAGCCGGACGGCCTCCAGTTGCCGCGAGGGATCCGCGCTGTCGAGGAGGCTCGCTTCCACTTTCAATTCTGATTCATAGTCCACCGCCGTGGAAGCAGCGCGTGTTTGGCGATTCACCCACCAATTCCGGATGCCTTTCCACCAATCCACAACATTCCACCACGCTGCAGACATCGCGTCATCGGCGGCATGGGGGGCGTCTCCGATCGTCGGTTGCGCCGAACCCTTGTCGCCTATGACTTCGCCCGCTGCCTGGTGAATCGGGTCATCCACCCTGACATCGGGATGCGTGATGGAACCTGGCATCGAAAACGGATGGCCGGGAACGCCAGGCGCCTCGATCAGTTCTTCAATCCGTGGTGTTGCGGCAAACGCGGCTATGGCGGGAGCGATGAGCGACCAGCCCGATCCCGGCAAATTTGAAGCCGCGGCGACTGGCGGTGTTACGACACTGCTGACGGCAGGAGGCAATTCCCAGCTGGTGGGCCTTGAAGGCACCACGTCCACCTCGGGATATAGAATGGTCCAACCAGGAGTCGCCACATCCGTCTGCGGATATGGAGGAACCAC
>JAZDOG010000093.1:0-2163 GCA_043798915.1 Pseudomonadota bacterium
CGTCAAGCGCAACAAAGACCAGGTAGCGGCAGAAAAATGAGGCCGCGATCGATTTGGCGGCCCACATCGTTGCCGCCGACAAACTCACCATAAAGACCTGACCTCGGATCCTGCATGATCAAGACCATTAACCTCTCCTGGACACCTGATTCCCGGTTCATCGTCTTCTCCGACGCCCACAGGGGCGACGGGAGCGGGGCGGATGACTTTGCCGCCAATTCCCTCCTCTTCAAATGCGCCCTCGATTACTACCTCGCGGCAGGATTCACCTTGATCGAGCTGGGCGATGCGGAGGAGCTCTGGGAAATCAAGAGGTTCAATCAGATCTACATTACCCATACCTCCATCTATCAGCGGCTTGCCGCCTTCCACAGCGGCGACCCGCAGCGGACGCGCTACATCAAAATCTGGGGCAATCACGACCTCTACTGGCAGGAAAACGAAGAGTCCCTGCGCAAGTTGTTCCCCGGCATCACCGTTTACGAGGCGGCCCTGCTGGACGGGCACATTCTGCTGTGGCACGGCCACCAGGCCGACCCCTCCTGCATCGGCATAGGCGCCCGCATCAGCAAGTTTCTGGTCAGGCGGATCTGGGCCGCCCTCCAGCGCTGCGGCTTCCGCGACCCCACGCGGACGGCCGACAATCCGGGCCGGTGCGACGAGGTAGACGAAACCCTGCATGAATGGGCCACGTCCGGCTTCCCGGACGCCGCCGCCTTCAACGGCAGTAAGATCGACCGGATCATCGCGGGACACACCCATCGGCCCGTCTACGAAAACCTCTCGCTCACGGAGCGGATGCTCCTCGAAGCCCATGCGGGCTCGCCCGGCATCCGGCGGAAGCTCCATTCCGACCCGGCCTATTACAACACCGGCTCCTGTGTCCATCCCCGCTGCATCACGGGCCTCGAAATCACCCCGGGGCCGGACGCAAAGCCCGCCTTCACCCTCATCAAATGGGGCTACGCCGGCAAGCACTGACGGCGCAGAAAACAACACGGGCCGGCAGGAATACAACCTGACCATCAAAAGGGAAATCCTCGAACCTGCTTTAACCCGACCCCCCAACCTTGCCCAGGAAAAATGATGATATGATTCGGATACAATATCAATATCTTAAATAGTATCGGAACTCCGATACTCATCCTCGCGCCGACGAAAGTGGCCCGACAGTTGTAAATGCCAATTGCTCAGCATGCCTTCGAAAGCCGGTGCGAAACAACAAAAGTGTAGCAACACGAACTATGCCATATTTCAGCGATAGAGAAAAAGGTCCAAGGCTTCGCATTCAAGATGAAGTCCCCCCGGCGGTGTGGGGCGGCATCGTATCTTTGATCACAACCCTGATCGCCAACGGATCTTTTGGTTTGGATTTCCCTGAAGTTTGTCCCGATGGCGCTGCCATCATCGGGACAAACGCACATGCGATGAAGCTTGCTATAAAGGCCGAGATCCCCAATTTACAGCGACGAGAGAAACACGACGTAGGGTGGGGTGATGAGGGGGAGCCTGAAGACATTACCGTTGACTATTGGCCTCTGAATCCCTCGCAACAGCCCGATACTTTGACAATTTTGGACGTAATCGAATTCTGTTATCGTCACGCGGCTGAGCCCAGCCAACAAGTTTGGCATCCTTTTCCCAAGCATCACCATCTGACATTTGATCGGGAAATCGGCCATAATAAATTCAGAGACACGATCAACACGATATTTTCTCGAAATGGATTGGTTTATGCGCTTCTTGAGGATGGACGCATTATAAGAACCCCGCCGCCTGTCCTCGAAAATTTGCTTCGGGATTTCAGATTCGATACCAGCGATGCCGAACTCGACGACATGCTTGCAACGGCCTGTGACAAGTTCCTGAGTCGCAATGCCAAAATTCGCAGAGAGTCCCTTGAAAAATTATGGGATGCTTGGGAACGAATAAAAACTCTCTTACCAGGCAAAGATAAAAAGGACGGCGCGGAAAAGCTTCTCAATATGGCGGCTCCAGAGGAATCATTCCGAGCAATGTTGAATAATGAGGCGATCACGCTCACCAAGATAGGGAATTCTTTTCAAATCCGACACAGCGAGACAGACAAAACACCCGTCAATGCCGGCAAACATATCGATTATTTGTTTCATCGCCTCTTTTCTATCATCTATCTCTTATTGG
>JAZDOG010000102.1:0-87225 GCA_043798915.1 Pseudomonadota bacterium
ATTGCGCTTCGTGAACTGCAAGGCGGGAATAAAATCTAGAAATTCAATCAAAACCCATCAAGAATATCCCTGAATCAAACCCAAACCGGCTGGTACACCTCAAACCGGCGATTCTGGCTGGTTTTCAAACCGGCGCGCCCACAATGTTGCCTGTGTTCCTTCTATGCGGCTGGACAACACCGCTTCGCGCCTTATAAATGGCCGCATGAGAAGATGCGGATTGGTCAATTGTCGTCCTTCGCCCGCAAGCTTGCCAATGAGACGGTCTGCATCGGAAAGCGCTCTGGAAAGTTTGGTCGTCCAATTTATTTCAGGAGGCAGTGGATTTGGTATAAAAGCCGCGTACCCCTCCGGACAACGTTTTCTTTGGCCAGAATTCCTTGTTTTGGGCATAAAACTCCCTTTAAAGAGGCGCTAATAGCAATGCTTGCTATTAGCGATTTTATATCATAACGCTAATAACATGTCTATCTATTTTCATAGATGACCGGCGGCCTGCCTTGGATGAGCCGACTTGCGCAATCTCAAAATAATTGTTAGCGAATAGATCATATGAAAAAACAGGGGCATTTTGTAAAAGGCCTGGGCCTTTTTGACACCACGAATCTGGTCATCGGCGTCATGATAGGTTCGGGCATCTTCATCGTCTCCGCCGATGCGGCGAGGCAGGTCGGCTCCCCCGCCCTGCTCCTCCTCGTCTGGGCCGTCGTGGGGCTCATGACCATCGCCTCGTGCCTGATCTATGGCGAGCTGGCCTGCATGTATCCGCATGCGGGCGGCCAGTATATTTATCTCAAAGAGGCGTTTCACCCGCTGATGGGCTTTTTGTACGGCTGGACGCTCTTCACGGTGATACAGACCGGGAGCGTTGCCGCCGTCGGCATTGCGTTCGCCAAATTCAGCGGCATCATTTTCCCGTTCATTTCGCAGCAGAACATAATAGCCGACCTCGGGATAGTTAAGGTCTCCACCGAGCAGGCGACCGCCATCGTCGTGATATTGTTTTTGACCTTCACCAATTGTCACAGCCTCAAAGTCGGAAAGCATATCCAGAACGTCTTCACGGTCATAAAGGTGTTCGCGCTCATCTCGATAATTTTCGTGGGCCTGCTGTTTGCGAAAAACCACGGGCTCGCAAACATCACATCGTGGTGGACGGCGCAAAATGGCGCCCCTTCCGGTTTCAGCATCTGGTGGCTGTTTGCGATAGCGCTGGTCGGACCGCTCTTCGCGGCGGACGCGTGGAACAACGTCACCTTCGCCGGCGACGAGGTAAAATCGGCCCACATAAACCTTCCCCGGGCGCTGGCCATCGGTTCCGCGGTGGTGATATTCCTGTATATCCTCGTCAACCTGGCCTATCTCAACGTGCTGCCGATGGATGGAATACAGCACGCCCCCGAGGACAGGGTCGCGACCGCCGCGATATCGGCGGTCCTGGGCACCCGCGGCGCGTGGGTCGTGGCGATCGCCATAATGATATCGACCTTCGGCTGCTTGAACGGCATGATACTTTCGGGCGCAAGGCTCTATTGGGCGATGGCTCAGGACAAACTTTTCTTCAAGGCTGCCGGCCAGCTCGGGGAAAAAAGCGGCGTGCCGCAGGCGGGGCTCATCCTCCAGGGAATATGGGCGGTCGCCCTGACGCTCAGCGGAACCTACGGCGACCTGCTCGATTACGTCATATTCGCCTCCGTTTTATCTTATCTCCTGACAGTCGTGGGCGTCTTCATTCTGAGAAAGAAGGAGCCCGAAATCCCCAGGCCTTACAAGACTCCATGGTATCCCTATCTGCCGGCGCTGTACATTCTGGTGAGCGGAACTTTTCTTCTGGCGCTTCTGTGGAAAAAACCGATGTACACATGGCCGGGCCTCGGGATAGTCCTGAGCGGAGTGCCCGTCTATTATCTGTGGAGATGGATCACAAACAGTCGCCTTCAGGAGGCCGCCTGAAATTAATTAACTTGCTTATGGCGGACCGATGGCCTATAGGGGCCGCTCGTTAGGTGGTTTGGAACGGTTTGCGGAGTTTTTTAGTCGCTGCTCTTCTCCTGTTTTGAATCACACAAAAACCTGCCTGCTTTCAAGGGCGTCATATTGACGCCCCCCTGCGGGTCCATTTGCGGCCAGCGTCTTGTCCGCGTGTCTTTACACGCCGACGTGCGTGCGGCCGAAGAAAAGGATGTACAATGCAGAACCAGTCGTTCGATCAGCTGAACCTCATGCCGTCGCTGCTGCGCGCCGTGAAAACCGAGGGGTACGAGCGCCCGACGCCGATCCAGGCCGCGGCCATCCCGCACCTCATCGCCGGCCGCGACCTCATCGGTTGCGCCAAGACGGGAACGGGCAAGACCGCAGCCTTCGCGCTTCCGATCCTCCAGATCCTCTCCGGGAATCGCAAGAAAGCTCCGCCCCGCGGAGCCCGCTCGCTCGTCCTCACGCCGACGCGCGAGCTCGCCGCACAGGTGGGCGAGAGCTTCAAGACCTACGGCAGGCATCTTGGCCTCACGCACGCGCTGGTCTTCGGCGGAGTAGGCCAGGGCCCTCAGGTGAAGGCCCTCTCGCGCGGCGTTGATATCCTCGTCGCCACGCCAGGCCGGCTGCTCGACCTCATAAACCAGAAACACATATCGCTCTCCAGCGTCGAGTTCTTCGTGCTGGATGAGGCCGACCGGATGCTCGACATGGGTTTCCTGCCCGACATGAAGAGGGTGATCGCCATGCTCCCGAGGGAGAGGCAGACGCTGCTATTCTCGGCGACGCTGGCGCCTGAGATCCGCAATCTCGCCGTCGGCCTGCTCCGCGATCCGGTGAGCGTGGCTGTGTCGCCGCCGGACGCCACAGTCGACAAGATCGACGAGCGCGTCCTGTTCGTCGACGAGGGCGACAAGCGCGCGCTCCTCACCGACCTGCTCAAGGATCAGGATGTCGACCGCGCGCTGGTCTTCACGCGCACGAAGCACGGCGCAAACCGCCTCGTGAAGCAGCTGGGACAGGTCAGGGTCGAGGCCCGCGCGATCCACGGCAACAAGTCGCAGACCGCGCGCATCGCAGCGCTCGAGGACTTTCGCGCCGGGCGCTGCCGCGTTCTCGTAGCCACCGACATCGCCGCCCGCGGCATCGACGTGGACGGTATCAGCCACGTGGTCAACTATGATCTCCCGAACGTGCCGGAGAGCTACATCCACCGCATCGGCCGCACCGCGCGCGCCGGGGCGAGCGGCATCGCCATCTCCTTCTGCGCTGCGCCGGAGCGCGCGTATCTGCGCGACATCGAGCGGATGCTCAAGCGCCCGGTCCCCGTCATCAAGGACCATCCGTATCATTGCGCGAAGGCGGCCAACTCGACCGCCGCAGCGCCGGCCATTTCGCCGCGCAATCAGCACAACCCGAACCGAAATGCCCGCATGGGCGGCGGCAAACCGGGCTACCGGCCGGGCAGGAAGCCGGACGACAGGCGCCAACAAAGCCATTGCGGAGCAAGGGGGAGATAGATATAGGTAGCCAAATTTGGAGGGCTTCCCTATGGCACACGCACAGTGCACGAATCCGGTCAAGGCGAACGCTTCAGGCAGCAGTTACGCATTTCCGCTCGTCGTGCTCACCTCCCTGTTTTTCATGTGGGGTTTTCTGACCTGCTTGAACGACATCCTGATCCCGCATCTGAAGGCCCTCTTTTCGCTGAACTACACAGAGGTCATGCTGATTCAGTTCTGCTTCTTCACGGCCTATTTCCTGGTCTCAATTCCTGCCGGCGCCCTGGTAGAGAAGATCGGCTATAAAAAAGGAGTAGTGGTCGGGCTCTCCACCGCAGGCTTGGGCTGCCTGCTGTTCTATCCCGCTGCCGGCACACACTCGTACCCGATCTTCCTCGTGGCGCTTTTCATCCTGGCGTCGGGGATAACGCTCCTGCAGGTGGCGGCAAATCCCTACGTGGCCATCCTCGGAAAATCAGAGACGTCGTCGAGCCGCCTCACGCTGACTCAGGCATTCAACTCGCTCGGCACGACCGTGGCGCCTTATTTTGGCTCCCTCCTGATTCTCTATGAAGGGCTCAAGACCGCCGAGGCCTCGGCATCCGCCGTGCAAAGGCCTTATCTTGGTCTCGCCGTGGCGCTCTTCGTCATGGCCGCAATCTTTGCCCTCATAAAGCTCCCTGAAATTGAAGCCCCCAGCACTAAGGAAAATGAAGACGATTCTCATCCGGGCGAGGCAAAGAGCGCCTGGGCCTATCCCCATCTCGTGCTGGGGGCCATCGCCATCTTCGTCTACGTCGGCGCCGAGGTTTCAATCGGCAGCTTTCTGGTGAATTTCATCCATGAACCGCGCATCGGCAATTTGAGCGTGGCGGAGGCCGGTAAATTCATATCGTTCTATTGGGGAGGGGCGATGGTCGGCCGTTTCATCGGATCGGCCGTCATGAGAAAGATCAACCCCGGCAAGCTCCTCGCCTTCAACGCCTGCATGGCTTCGCTTCTGGCCATAGTCACGATGTCGATCTCCGGCCATGCGGCCATGTGGACGATACTCGCGGTGGGGCTCTTCAATTCGATCATGTTCCCGACGATCTTCGCGCTCGCTGTCGCGAAGCTCGGCAAACACACGGGCCAGGGATCGGGCATCCTCTGCATGGCCATCGTCGGCGGCGCAATCCTTCCGGTAATCTCGGGTTTCATTGCGGACAGTTGGGGCATCCAACATGCCTTCGTCCTTCCGGCCATCTGTTATCTATACATCGCCTATTACGGTCTCAAAGGTCACATGAAGAGAAAATTGCACGGCGTATCGAGCCCTGTCGTCAATCTCAACAAGACAGAAGAAGCCGGGGCCGTTTCATAGCTCTGCCTCCGCCAACACCTTGATATTATTGAATAAAATTAATACGAAAAAACTTCTAATTTTCACGCAACTTTTGGGCACATCCTGCCGATAACTATAATGGAAGCACTGTTTCCAGGTGCGCCAATTACTATGGCAGATATCCGCGTAAAACCTTATGAGTCGCTGATAGATGGTTCAGCGGGATACGTCTACGGCTTCGCGCCTGAAAACGCCAGCGCCGCAGCTATCGATCAGTTCGTTCGCGGACCCTCTGAGGACGCCGGACTGAAGGCCGTCGAAAAGACAGCCCCGTTCGCCGACAACGCTCCACCGCCGAAAAAGGGGATGACCCGCTTCTTCGGCTAAATCAATCCGGCACGCTCTTCTTGAAACTTCCCACGAATGCCACAAGCGTGCGCACCATCGCGCCCGTGCCGCCCCTCGGGCTCAACGGGATATCCTCGTCCGTCCACGATGACGCGGCGATGTCCATGTGGACCCAGGGAACGCCGTTCACAAACTCCCTCAAAAAGATCGCCCCGAGGATCGTTTGCGCCTTGCCCTTGCCCACGTTGTTCAGATCCGCGATGCCGGATGTATAGCCCTTTTTGTAGGCCTCCACGATGGGCAGCTGCCATACCGGCTCGCCTGTCGTCTCCGCCGCGCGCCGGATGCGGTCTATGAGCTTCTGGTCGTTGCCCATCACCGGAGTATAGAGCTCGCCCAGGGCATAAAGGGCGCCGCCGGTGAGAGTGGCGAGATCGATGATGGCATCGGGCTTCGAGTCGGCGGCGTAGGAGAGGGCGTCCGCGAGGAGGAGCCGGCCCTCCGCGTCGGTGGAGATTATCTCGATCGTCTTTCCGTTTCTCGCGGCGTAGATGTCGCCGGGTTTGATCGCCTTCCCGTCCGGGAGATTTTCTGCGGCAGGTATATATGCCGTCACCTCGACCGGAGGCGCAAACTTTGCGATGACATCCATCGCGGAAAGGACCGCCGCGGCCCCCGCCATATCCGATTTCATGACCTCCATGCTGCGCGGGGGTTTGAGAGATATTCCACCCGAGTCGAACGTGATGCCCTTGCCCACGAGCGCAATGTGAGCCCTCGGCTTCTCCTTCGGGCGATAGTTGAGGACGATGAAGGCGGGCGGTTCTGCGGATCCCCTCGCGATAAGGAGGAGCCCGTTCATCCGTTCCTTGCGCATGGCCTCCAACCCAAACACCGTACATCGCATCCCGCTGGAAGCGGCCAGTTCCTTCGCCCGCTTTGCAAGGTCGGAGGGCGTCGCGTCCAGGGCCGGCGTGTTGACGAGGTCGCGGCAGTCGCACTGCGCCTCGGCTGCTATCCGGCCCATCTCGACGGCAGCCCTCACGGGCACGGCGTCGCCCTGATAGAGGAACGTCGTGAGCGTGTGCAGGGGCGGCTCTTTTTTGCCGTTAGTCTTGTAGCGGTCGAAGCGATACGAACCCAGTATCGTCCCCACCGCTATCGCCTGCGCGCGCGACGGGGCCGAATCATCACAGCCTGCCGCGGCGTCGCCGGCAGGGCCGACGGGGCCGCGCTCGAGAACCAGGGCGACGGAGGAGGCGCGCACCTTTCGCGCGGCCTTCGCCATCTCAGAGCCCGCCTCGCGCAGGACCTCGAGGTCGAATTTTTCGCGCGGGCCCATTCCGATGAGCAGCACGAACCGCGCCGGAATCCTGCCGGCCGTGAAGAGCATCCGGGAACTCCCGCGCTCGCCGGTGAACTTCTCCGCCGCTATCTGCCTGGCGAGAGCCCCGCCCATCGCCCGGTCCAGAGCTATCCCGCCATCGGCGTGCTTGATGAGCGCTGGAAGAGGAGGCCCATCATCCCCATCATCCCTTGGCCTCTCGTAGCATCCGATCGCGATGATCTCGGCCTTGGACTTCTCGGGGGCCGACTTCGACACGACAAATTTCATAGGATCTCCTTGTGCTTCTGATAGCCACCCTTTTGTGACGGAATTAAATATAACGATATTTCGCCCTGGTCAATCGCCTCTTGTCCCATGCCATTATTTCCGTTACATTCCCGGCAATGGCTGAATCATTCGAAAAGAGCCTCAGGCACGGCATGGAGGCGCTTGGCCGGGTCGTGGAATCGCTGATCGGAAAGGCCAAACAGGCAAGGGTGCAGGTGAGCACGCGCGGGGGAGTTCAGCCGATCCTCTCGCTCGAGAGCCAGCTGGAACCGCTGCGCATCCGCGAGGTCATCGAGGCATCGGCGCAGAAGGTGCTCTCAGGCGCCATACCCGACCTTAACGGCGGCGAAGCGCTGGAGGTCGGCGAAGGCCCGGCGGCATTTGGCAGCCGGATGCTCGCCTGCCATGCCAAGGCAGCGCTGGGCGTCGAGATAGGCGGAGGCTCGGTCGCAAGGCAGGGCGACATATCCCGCGGGTTCACGATCCGCGCCCAGCTCATGAGGCTCCCCTTCGCGGACAACCGGTTTTCCTATTTTCTCGCGCGCCTGGCCACACAGTTTGCGGGCGATATGGTGCGAAACGCGAGGGAGCTCTCGCGCGTGCTGACTCCCGGCGGCCAGGGGATGATAGTCGACTATCATCCCTTCGGCCTCTATGCGAAGCATGGCGCAGGGCGCGTGCGCTCGGCGGACTCCGGCGTCCACAGGATCGAGGATTATTACAGGCTCTGCCGGCAGGCGGGCCTGCGCATAGTCGACGTGCGGGAGGTCTTCATCGACGAGGGCATGAGGCAGCTCTTCGGAGAACAGGAGATAGGCGCATATCGGAATCTGAAAGGCACGCCGCTTTTGATTTTCATCTTCGTTTACAAACCGAAAGGGAAATCCTGATTCGGAGAAATTATGACTTTTGACAAAAAACTCGAAGAGCTCTTCATCGACCTGCCCGAACCGCCGCCGGACATGGGCAATTCCATCGGCGCCCTGCAAACAGGCAAGCTCCTCTATATCAGCGGGGCGCTCCCCTGGTCTGAGGGCCGGCTGCAGCACCAGGGCAGAGTCGGCGTCGAGGTGAGGCCGGACA
Source organism: Pseudomonadota bacterium (assembly GCA_043798915.1). Lineage (GTDB taxonomy): Bacteria > UBA10199 > UBA10199 > 2-02-FULL-44-16 > JAAZCA01 > JAZDOG01. The sequence continues at coordinate 7,847 of JAZDOG010000102.1, forward strand.
ACGCGAAGCTCGCCGCGCGACTCGCGGCCGTCTTTGTGCTGGCGCTGGCCCGTCGAGAGCTGGGAGGTTCGCTCGCGCGCATACGCCGCGTGATCGGACTTACGGGATTCGTCGCCTGCGGCGTCGATTTCCGCGACCACGCAAAGATCATCGACGGCGCCGGAGAACTCTTCACGCAGATATTCGGCTCGAACGGAAAACACGTCCGCACCGTGGCCGGCGCCACGAGCCTGCCGCAGAACGCATGTGTGGAAATTTCGGTGGTGTTCGAATTGAAGTGAAGTAGCCGCTAGGTATGTACCTGCGCTTCGAAATCAGAGCCGCGCTTCTTCGCCAGCATGTGCTCTATCTTGCGGACCAGCGACCTCAGATGAAAGGGCTTCGAGACGTAGTCATCCGCGCCGTGGGTCAAGCCCTCGATCCTGTCGGCCTGGTCGTCGCGTGCGGAGACGATGAGGACCAGGATATCCCGAGTGGCAGGGTCAGATTTGAGGCGGTTGCAGACTTCAATGCCAGAGACCCTCGGCATCATTATATCCAGGATGATGATATCCGGCTTCTCCTCGGCAATCTGGCGATAGGCGTCCTCGGCGCTGTAGGCGCTGTCAACTGTAAAGCCCTCTTTTGAAAGGAGTTTTCCCAGAACCGTATGTATCTCAGGCTCGTCATCCACAACCAGTATCCTGGTAGAATTGTTATTAAGCCCCATAATTTCAAATACTTAGTAGACATACGGAGGGTCGGTCAAGAGAAAAATGAGTTTTTCATATCTTTTTTTGCACCTGAGGTGCCTACAACAAGAAACCGCTTGTCATACGCCAATTTCCCTTGAAACACTTAAAAGACTCCTTTACACTCTGACTCAGCAGCTTGAAAAGTCGGGGGCTCCACTCGCTTGACAGGGGGACGTTCACCAGTTAGAAACTCCTCCTCTGATTCTTTGAAACCCATGCGGAAATCCGGCCGGGAAAGGGGGTGCACTCTCCAAATGGCCAATCCGCGGGAAACATTGACATCTTTGTCCGGCATCTTGAGAAAACTTGAAGTGCCCTGGCAGGCGGGAATGATCCCGCTCAAAGCGGGGCAAGGAAAAGTAAAAAGGAGAGTTACAACATGAAGAAAATTCTAATATCATTGTTTATCGTCCTGGGCCTCTTCGCGTTCATCGCGACGGGCGCCGAGGCGAAGGCAGCATCGACGGGCGCCGAGAAGTATGTGGCCGGCGGTTTTGAGATGTCAGGCCACCTGATGACAGGTACCCAGTTCACTAAGTTCAGCAAGAGGGCATCGGCATACGGGACGTTCGACGGCGATAACGTTTATTTCGCGGGCGCCGGCGGCAAGTACATCGGCAAGCTCCCCTACTCAGGCGCGAAGAGCTTCAATTTCTTCGTGGACGATGTTGAGCTCGATATCATGAAGTCGTTCGGTGAGAACATCCGGCTGCGCGCTGACCTGAATTTCGGCCGCGCGTTGTCAAGCGGCATCTTTTCGCCGGGATTCTTCCTCGAACAGGCCTATGCGACAGCCAACATCCCGCTGGGCAATGGCGTCGAGATCCTCTTCGGCCGTTTCAACACGCCGATCGGCTTCGAGGCAGCAGACGCGACCGACAACGATACGATTTCCAAGTCGGTCCTCGGCACGGCTCTTCGCCCCACGAACACGACGGGCGTGAAGATCTATTATGCATTCTCCGACCTCGTGGACCTGCACTTCTACGTAGTCAACACACTCACGCAGGACAGCACGCTGAAGGTCAACAACGTTCCGAGCCTGGGAATGCGCTTAGGGTTCAACTGGGGCCAGGAAGGCTCAGAGAGCACGTTCGGGATCTCCCCGTTCTTCGGGCCCGAAACCCGCGCATCGAACAGGCACTTCACGTACGGCGCTGACATGGATCTCAACTGGTGGATCACAGAAGCTTTCGCGCTCGGCGCTGAAGGCCTCTATCGTCGCGACAATTCGATCTCCGGTTCGCCGTATGACAACGTGAACTACATGTCCGGATTGCTGAACCTTCACTACGTATTCAGCGATGTGTGGGATGGAACGCTCAAGTACGTGTTCGCCAAGCAGTTCAAGACGAGCAACAACGGTCTGGCAGCTGCAGCCACGATCTTCACCCCGGCCAACTTGACGGGCGAACACCAGTCGATCCAGCAGATCGCACTGGCAGGCGGTTACTCGATAGCGGACGGCGCGAAGCTGAAGCTCGAAGGCCGTTTCGACATCGTGAAGCCGGTCGGCAAGAGCACCACGCAGTATGTGTACGGTGCAGCCATGGCCTTCGCGTATAACTTCTAATCACGGAGTTATAAGCTTGGGTTGCTTCAAGAAAAAGAGAGGCCCCGGGAGAAATCCCGGGGCTTTTTTTTACTTTCTAAAATCCCTCCACGCCTCCCGAAGCAGATTCGAAGGGCGCTTCCAAGCCCTGACCGATAAGGGGACTATGCAGCCGCAGCGATCGCAATCAGCATTGGGTCCGATCACGCACGGCTTCTTGATATTTCCCCATGCGTCGAATGCGACGCCGTTGTTTAAGAAGACGCAATTTTTTCCTGTCGCGATGTGCCTGTTCTTTTCAAGCATCAGGTCGAACGTCGCAGGAGGACCCCCTATGAAATCTCCGTAGCGCATCTTGAGTTCTTTGAGCGTCGCGATCGCGCGATCCCTCTCCTCGAATGAAAGCCAGATATCCTCATTCACGCCGCGTATCGGCGTGAAGAAGTCGAACAGGATATGACGGATGTGCGGAACCTCCCGCCACTCGCGCACGAGTTCCTCGACGCAGCCGATGTTGGCGCGATTCAAACAGCATGCGATGGCGATGTTTGCGCCCTCGTGGCACCGATCGCCGATATTATTTTTTATGCGCCCGTAGCAACCCTTGCCTCGGATCGCATCGTGCAGGGCTTCCGTGCCGTCGATCGACACGTGAAACTCGACGCCCTTCCAGTCGGGGAGCGGAAGCGTCCCGTTGGTCACCACGCGATTCGCGCGGAAAAGTTTTCTCCCCTTTTCGATCAGCTCCGGCCGGAGGAGGGGCTCGCCGCCGACCCATGTGCAGCAGAAGAATGCCCTTTTTCCGCGCTGCATCATCCTCATTCTCATCAGCCAATCCTCGACGGAGAGCTCCGGGCCCCGATCCTGATCGTACGAGAAAAAATAGCAGTGCTTGCAGCGGAGGTTGCATTTTGCGGTGACATCGATGGAGCAGAAGGTGTTCCTGGGCAGAGGCCAGAAGGTGAGCAGGAGCTTGGGCAGGACGCTGCCGCGCCAGAATCGATGCTTCGGTTTTCTGTCTTCGTCCATAAGCTGTCTTATAAACCCCCAAGACGGCTGATTGACAAGGATATTGTTTTGGAGGATTGTCCACGGCTTGTCATGATCTCCACTCTCGCCATAAACCCGATCTGGATAACCCTGGGGCCGATCGTCGTCATCAACGCGGTGCTGTTTGTCTCATATATCTTCTACCGGTTCCACGGCAGGAAGACCCTGGCCCGCGAGTTCAAAGGCGCCAAAAAAAGCGGTTCCAGCTTCCTCTCGAGCGGGACGAGGGAGTGGTGGTTCTGGACGACCGACCCCCTGGTCAGGCTCTTCGTGAAGCTCCACATAGGGCCGAACGTCATCACTGCGATGGGTTTTTCCTTCGCCGCGCTCGCCGGCCTCCTCTTCTCGCGCGGATGGTTCGGCTACGCCGGATGGGCGATGATCGGAGGGGCCTCCTTCGACATATTCGACGGCCGCGTGGCGCGAATCACCGGCAAGGTCTCCCGCTCCGGCGCCTTCTTCGACGCGGTGATGGACCGCTTCAGCGAGGGCATCTGCTTTCTGGGCCTCGCTGTCTACTTCCGCGACAGCGCGATGCTCGGCGTCGTCATCGCCGCGCTCATCGGGTCGCTGCTCGTCTCCTACGCGAGGGCGCGCGCCGAAGGCGTGGGAATCGAATGCACGGTCGGGATAATGCAGAGGCCGGAGAGGATCGCATACCTCGGCGTCGCGTCCGTCCTCGATCCGATCATGAACATGGTTCTTCACAGGTGGTGGGCGGTGCCGCCGCCGGTCCTCGTCATCCTGGCGCTCATCCTCATAGCGGTCATGACCAATGGCACCGCGATATACCGGATGGTCTATGTGATGAACGCCCTCGACACCGCCGACAAACGCGGCAGGGAATCGATACCTCAGATCATCACCAGGCTTTCGACGTCCGAGGGCAGGGAGGCGCTCTGGGAAAAGGCCCGCTACGGCTACGACCGCACGAAGTCTCCGCTCGCCCATGTCGTCCTCTTCCTCCTGGACGGGATCTCGCCGGAGACCGTCTCCGATCTCGCGAAGGCCGGCGATCTTCCTAACATATCCAGGTACATCCTGGAACGAGGAGGGAGCGCAGAGGCCACCAGCGCATTCCCCTCCGCCACCGGCCCGGCCACCGCGCCGTTTGTCACCGGATGTTTCCCCGGCACGTGCGACATCCCGGGTGTGCGATGGTTCGACCGCTCCGTCCCTTCAAGCCGGGTTCTCACCATGAACCGCTTCCGCGACTACGCCGGCTGGGGCGCATACGCGATGGACCACGATCTGTCCAAATCGGTGCGCACGATCTTCGAATACTCGCGCCAGGCGGTGAACATCTTCGGCGTGCCCAACCGCGGCTGCGGCCTGGTGCGCGATCCGGCGTTCTTCCGCATGAGGAGCCGCTTCTATCGGCCGCGGCGCGAGGAGGACATCGCTGACGCCGAGGAGGCAGCTTTCAGCTGGTTCCAGGCGGCCATGCACCGCGAGACGGATTTCGTTTTGTACTCGTTCCCTCCGCTCGGCCTCCCTTCAAATCAAGGCGCATCCGCCGACAAACTCAAGGAGAGGGCAAGGAAGGCAGACGAGCACGTCGGCCGCGCCGCAAAGCTTCTTCAAGAGACCGGCATCTACGAGAGGACCGCGCTGCTCTTCTCCGGCGCACACGGCAGACGCGAGCTTGAACGCCGTTTCGATCTGGGCGGGTTCCTCTCGAAGCGCCACAAGACGGTCTTCTCGGTGCGCGGGCTCAAGGAGTGGCATGATTCCGATGTGATCGCCCTGGCCTCAGGGACGTCGATGGCGCACATCTATGTCCGCGCGGGCGACTGGGCCGACCGCTCTTTTTTCGAAGACATCGAGCGCAGGGGCCTTGTGGGGTCGCTCCTGGAGCAGGATGGAGTGGACATCCTCGCCGGCAGGAGCATCGAAGGCGGGATCGTCGTGCAGACGAGGCAGGGCCGCGCGCATATCCTGGAGGACGCCGACGGCCGCATCACCTATCTCATAAAAGGAGGGGACCCCTTCGAATTCCCGCCGCTGCCGCAGGTGCTCGACGCAAAGGGGGCATTCGCGGCAACCGCGGAGACAAAACACCCGGACGCAATCCTCCAGCTCCTGCAGATATTCCGCTCGCGCCGCACCGGCGATCTCGTCCTCAGCGCTGAAGGCGGCGTCTCGCTCATCTCTCATCCCAAGGGCGCCACGGGCCTCACGCGCGGTTCGCTCTGCCGGGAGCACATGCTCGTGCCCTTCATGGCGAGCGTGGCGCCCGGCGCCGCAAAGATCCGCACCGCAGACGTATTCGCAATCACGCTGGAGCTTTTGGGGATCGAGCCGGCGCATGCCATGGATGGCGCAACACCCAGGAATCAACAACTCATTTCCCTCTCCCTTGAGGGGAGAGGGTCAGGGAGAGGGTGACAATGAAATCTTCAAAAAACATCCCGGCTGAGAGCGGCGAGGCACTCCTCGACAGCGCCACGGATATATTCATCCAGGGCGCGGGAAAGATATCCTCCGCGCTCCTCGGGATGATCAACAAGGTCGGCGGCCAGATATACGCCATCCTCTTTCTCTCGGACGAACCGCTGTCGCTGGACGACATCGCCGAAAAACTCGCCGTCTCCAAGAGCAACGTGTCGATCAACATCAGGATGCTCGAGGACTACAGCCTCGTGAGGAAGGTCTGGGTGAAGGGCTCTCGGAAGGATTACTACGCGGCGGAGCGCGCCTATCCCAGGAAGGTGCTCCGGGACTTTCTCGAGAAGATCCAGGGGACGCTCACCGACGCCATCACGACCATAGAGCGGACGCGCGCCAGGGCCTCCGAGGCGAAGGTCGCCCTCGTCGGAGACAAGAAGGAGAAGGCCGAGTTCATCCTCGACCAGGTGAACCTGATCGGCCTCTTCTATTATGCGGCGAGCCAGTTCTTCGAGGATTTCTTCGCCGGGAAAGAGATCAACCTCGACCTCCTGCGTCAGACAGTGCTGAACACGGACGAAGTTATGCAGGGAAAAGAAAAGTGATAAACTGCTGTCATTAATAGTTACTGAGCACCAAAAAAGGAGAGGACAATGGATGCTGCCACCGGAGGAGTCGCGGAAAAGGCCGGTCTGCCGGAGAACGCCTTTCGCGAGCTGAGCAAAGGCGAGATATACAGCTCCGTGGTCGGCGCGGATGAGCATGTGGCTGAGGTGACGCCTCGCTCGGTCATCCTCGGCATCCTGATGGTGATCATCTTCTCCGGATCGATAGCGTACCTGACGCTCAAGATCGGCACGGGGATCGAAGCGGCGATACCGATCGCAATCATCGCGGTCGGGCTCTCGTTCGCATTCAAGCGGCGCTCCACGATCCTCGAAAACGTCATGATCATGGCGATCGGCGCCACCTCGGGGATAGTCGTGGGCGGCGCCGTCTTCACGCTGCCGGCCCTCTACATCATGGGGCTCGACGGCCACACGAGCATCTTTCAGCTCTTCTTCATCCCCATGCTGGGGTCGGTGCTGGGCGTCATGCTGCTCATCCCGATGCGCCGCTATTTCTGCTCCGAGATGCACGGCAAGCTCCCATTCCCGGAGGCCACCGCCACCACGGAGGTGCTCGTCGCCGGCAAGAAGGGCGGCCGCGACGCCAGGGTGCTGGCCTACACGATGATCATGGGAGGGGCCTACGATTTCGTTTCGTCCGCGATGGGCGCCTGGCGCGACACCTTCTCGACCGAGCTCATCGGCGCCTTCGGGACGATGACCACGAAGGTCAAGGCCGTGTTCTCGCTCAACACCGGGGCTGCGATCACCGCAATGGGATATATCGTCGGCCTCCGCTACGCCTCGATGATGGCCGCGGGCGGCGCTCTCTCGTGGCTCGTCCTGATACCGATCTTCGCGCACATAGGCTCGATCTCCGGCAACACGCACATCATGGAGATGACCAACGCAAAGATCTTCGCCGAATACGTCCGGCCGATCGGCATCGGCGGAATCTTCATGGCCGGCGTGATCGGCATCATCAGGTCGATGCCCGTCATCTACAACGCCTTCGCCACCGGGTTCCGCGAACTCTTCGAATCGAGGAAGCAGCGCGACCGCGAGGAGAAAAAGATCGCCCGCACCGACCGCGACATCCGCATGTACGGCGTAGTGGCCGTGCTCGTCGCGACGCTCGCGGCCCTTCTGGTCTACTTCCGCTTCTCGGTGCTGGCCGGACAGCCCAATCCGTTCCTGCTGGCAGGCGTGGCGCTCATCGTCACCTTCCTGCTCGCGTTCCTGTTCAACTCCGTCTCCGCCTATGCCATCGCCACGATCGGCACCACGCCCATCTCCGGAATGACGATGATGACGCTGGTCATCGCGTGCCTCCTGCTCATGAAGGCCGGTCTCACCGGGCAGAACGGAATGGTCTCCGCGCTCCTGATCGGCGGCGTGGTCTGCACCGCGCTTTCGATGTCAGGCTCGCTCATAACGCAACTCAAGGTGGCATACTGGCTGGGGGCGACCCCCCGCTGGATCCAGTGGGCGAACGTCGGCGGTTCTGTCATCGCGGCGGTGGTCTGCTCGTTCGTCATCGTCATGCTCTCAAAGGTCTACGGTTTCGCGCCGTCGCCACAGCACATCCACCCGCTCCCCGCTCCGCAGGCCAACGCCATGGCCGCCGTGATCCAGGGCATAATGTTGCAGGGCAATGCGCCGTGGTTCCTCTACGCAATGGGCGCGATGATCGCGCTGCTCGTGGAGCTCGTGAGGGTCTCCCCGCTGGCGTTCGCGCTTGGCATGTATCTTCCGTTAGACCTCACGGCGCCCATGCTCGTCGGCGCGCTCGTCGCCGAGGCCGTGAAGAGGAGCTCGAAGGACAAGAAGGTGAGCGAGCGCCGCTTTAACCGCGGCACCCTCATCGCGTCGGGCCTCATCGCTGGCGGCGCCCTCATGGGCGTCGTAGGCGCCTTCCTCGAGTGGATTTCGTCCGAGGTCGTCCACACAAACATACTTCCCAAGTTCGGAAACGACGGCACCGGCGGCAACTGGCTGGGTATCATTATGCTCCTGATGCTCTGCGGCTACATCTATTGGGACAGCAAGCGCGCGAAGGAATAACTGCAAATGAAAAAACTGATCTCCATAGCACGCGCGGCGCGGCTCAAGGCGTACGCACCCTACTCGAAGTTTCGCGTGGGCGCGGCGCTCGAGGCCAAGGATGGGAGGGTGTTCACCGGCTGCAACGTCGAGAACGCTTCCTATGGCGTCTCCTGCTGCGCCGAGCGCGTGGCGCTATACAAGGCGGTATCGGAGGGTGCCAGGTCATTCAAGAGGATCGCGATCGTCGCCGGCACTCCGGAACCCTGCCCGCCCTGCGGCATCTGCAGGCAGGCCCTCTTTGAATTCAGCCCAGCCATGGAACTCGTGAGGGCCGGCACGAGAGGAGCTGCCGTCGTCGTATCCCTCCGGGACATGCTCCCGCGGGGTTTCCACAAAAACGGCCAATAATGGGAAGTGCTCCCTCCCTTTATAAGGGAGGGATGGGGAGGGTAGACCGTGTATTAGCACGATCTACCCCACCCTGACCCTCCCCTTACAAAGGGGAGGGAAGCGTCCGTTAAAACCGTCAAAATTCTGACGGTTGGCCCCCTTTCTGCCACCCCCCCAAAAAAATAATTAAAAAAGTACGCAACAAATTTTGAGATCTGCCGATACCACTAGTGGAGGCTGCCGTGTGAATGTCCGGCGCTCCATCGGGTGGGAGAGGGAATAACATAAACAACGACACACGAAGGAGGGTTCAGATGGGAGCAACATCGGTAATCTGCAGTGGTTCATTGCCTGGCGGAAACGCCGAATCGATTCAGGCCGCGCTCCTCCTCTACAGCGCCGACGAGGCTGCCAAGCAAGGCACGGAGGGGATGACCACGGAGGAGATTTTAAACACCACCATGCTCCCTGTGTCTGCAAAGGACGAAGGTGCCGCGCGTTTCTGCGCGGAGATCAGCAATTTTTATTCCGAACCCCAAAGCAGAAACGTCTTAGGTCGCATCAATGCCGCGCTGAACAAGAGTCCGTTCTTCAACTTCAGCAGCCTGCAAGGGCAGAACTTTGGAGCGTTCCGAGAGATAGCGGCAAACCTCAGGGGACGAAAAGACAAGCAGGATGTAAGTGTCAACGAGTACTGGAAGGGCGTGAAGCTGATGCTCGAGGCCACATTTATGCCGCCTGCTGCGCCGGTCTGCCAGGCCGGCAAGACCGACCTCCTCTCGCTTCTCGAAGTTTTCGCTCAGCCGCTGCTTACGATACCGGCGCTGGATGACATCCAAATCGCAAAAGCCCTGAACATCCGCGGCAATTCGGACCCGAATTGCGCCGATCCCTTCGCGTCGGTCATCATGGCGTATCACTTCTTCAAGAAGGGACAGCTGCCCGGCACAACGCCAGTCAACGCAAAGATGTATTCACAAAAGGCCAGGGAACAGCTGGATTTCGCGATAAAGAACATGGCTCAGATAAGCGATAGCCAGAGGGCATTTCTCACAGCGGTGATCGAAGTCATTGGGGCGGCTCCAAAAAAGCCCCTAGGGCCGAAAAAGCCTACAGGCCCGACAAAACCCAAACCACCCAAGCCACCCAAGCCGGATGACAATCCGTTTGGTGCTTCAGTTCCAGGGGAATAGCGAACACAACCGTAAAAACGTCGAGGAGGGAATATGTTTGCAGGCGGCGATCAGAACTACATCACGGGACGCGCGATAAAATACCTCTGCGGCGGAGCGGCCTATCCCGACACCGGACCGAAGGCCTTCGATCTCGCCAAGGCCGATAAGGACTGCGCGAAAGCCGTGACGGCGGAAATTCAAGACGCCTTTGCCGCGCTTGCCGGAGGCACTCCCAAACAACTGGACAACCTCGAAGCCTATCTCAAGCTCCGGAACGATACGGCCTATATGACCTGCTTCATATCATCCGGCGCGGGCGACAGCGGCGTCAACAGAACGACCGGCACGCTGCTAAATAAGTGCATGGATGAATTCTACAAGGGCAAGGACTCCAGCGGCACTGATAAAAAGGTAAATCTATATAAGACCAACGTCGGCGGTGATTTGCATTTCAAAGTCATGGGCGAATACGTGCCGTGGGCGGTGGAACAGGTCAAGGCAGGTATCCCCGCCGCAAGCACCATTCCGCTCCCGGCCGCGTTCATGACCTATCTCGATAGCATCAAGGACCCCAAATACTTGGTCCTCTACAGAACCATATTGCGCCTCTACTCCGAAGCGAAGGCAGAACTCACATCTGAGCAGCAGCTCGATTCAAGAATTGCCACGAGGATCGCCGACCAGCTGGTGGAGTGGGCCAGGCTCAGGAAAGATCTCCTCGACCATGCAACAACGGATACCGATAAATATAACGTCGAGGCGGCGATCGTCACGTCCCTCGTCGAGGGCGTGGACGCTGCACACGACTTCGCAGTAAAGATAGTCGACCTCATCGCAACCGATCTCTTCAAGCCCGAAAAAATCGGCTACAAGCAGGGAGAAAAGATTGCGCTCGAGGCCCTGGAAGAGCTCCGCCAGCGCTCCTACGAGGTGAAAACCGACGCCGCAAACAAGGAGGCCGTGGGAAGGGACTTCGGTCGCCTGACCTCCGAGACGGCCAAGACGACGAGCAACTTCGTCAGCAAGCTGCATCCTTCGATGGAAAAACTGGCCGGCAAGCTCCACAAGTACGCGGCATCGGTGAAGCTCAACGAGGACAAGACGATCAAAGAAGTGGTCTTCAAGAAGAGGGGCGCATCGGAAGTCCCGTCCAAGCTTGTTGACGCCTTCGGGGCGAAGAATGACCCGCTCCTCACCGCAGTCCTGGCCGAATTGTTGAAACAGCTCATGGATGCGGCCGCTGGGGCGCTCGGCGGCAAAGACAAGGCCCGCGACAGAGAAGCGGAGCTCATGGAACAACTCATCGACAAGCTCAACAGGCTCTCGACTGCCAACGGCGGCGACGTGAGCCCGGAGTTCTTCGCCCGCATCTGGATATTCGGAGTGGATCCTGACGGAAAGATACATACGGGGCTCGTTCCTGATGAGCTCTTCTCGCCCAAAATAATGAGACTCATCAACGGTCCGGGCGGCATCGCGATCCTCCATGCCCTGAAGCGCCTCTTCATCGAGGCGATACTGGAAGATCCGAAACGCTACATGGGACAGGGAGCGGCTGAGGAAGGAAATCGCAGCGCCCTGGCCAAGCAGATAAGCGGCGCAGCCCGCAAAAAGATTTATGGCGGCGAGGACCTCGAGTCAGGCGTGAGGGACTTCCTCGAAGACCAGCATTTCGTCGAATTAAAAACGACCAAGGGCAAAAAGGGCAAACCGGATGTCGTCGAGGCCGTCATCGCGGCGCCTCCGCATTCAGCCAACGAGATATGCGCCGACAAGAAATGCAGGACGACGCTCACCGTGGGCCTGGACAGCGAGTTTGGCGGCGTGACCCCGACAGAAAAAGCGGAGACAAATCCATTCCAGGCGCTGGTCATAGCTGGAGTCAAGGGACGTGTTCGGCTGAATGATGAAATAGGCATCACGGCCGACGCTCAGTACATCTACGGAAAATGGGTGGAGACGTTCGCCAAGGCCGGCATAAACGACGGCTTCCAGCTCGACCCGAACAATGCGGGTGAAATCTCGGCGTTCAGGGAACTGTCGGTTGGAATCAATGGGCACCATGATTTCGAGGATGAAGATGGCAAGGTAACAGGAAAAATAAAAGGAAGCGTCAAGGGAGGCCTTACAAGCAAACGCGTTCCGGCGCTTGGCGCCATGGATCTGCTGCCTGATGTTGGAATGGCATATATGCTCTATCCAACAGCCGGATCCAGCGCAACGGCTGGCGGCATCGGACACGTTGAGGGCTCCTACAACACATCCGAGGATGGAAAACTGATAATCGGCGCAGCGGTGGGATTCAACACCTTCCGATACAACGTGAGCTTGAGGCAGGATGCCGACGCGCCTCCCACCCCGGACGGACCGGGCGGCTGTGTCGTGAGCCCATCGCTCTATGCCGGATATCAGGGCAAGAGGGTCCACGCTGGAGTGGCCTATCGCGGAAACATGACTGTTGGTGGCGATTATTCGCCGGATATACCGCTAAGAAACGTCACAGACGGCATCAGCCGCCACACCGGGGAAGCGGGCGCTAAGATCTTTTTCGGCGGCGAGGAGAGCCAGGATCACAGCCTCTTGCTGCATGCCCGATATAACGCCCTCCTGAGCAACCATGCCACAAGTTTGAGCCAGGTCATGGCCACGCTTCAGTACGAAGGCGTCTGGTTCAATAGAACCAGGTGGATGATACAGGGAGTCGCCAATCTTTCATACATGAGGACGTTCGGCAACGTTGATCCGTCGCTCCCAGGGTCCACACTTTCAGGCGCAGGCGGCGCGGGCGACATATCGCAGACCAACATATCTGGAGACGTGTCCGTTTTCAACGAGGCCTTCGTAGCCACACTAAAACCCAAAGTCATTTTGCGGCAAGGACCGCAGTACAGCAGCGGGATTTACTTACAACCAATAGCTCAGTTGATCTGCGCCGACCAGGGTCATGACGGCAACGGCATGTCCTGTGCCTTCTTCGGCGGCGCCGCTTTTGGCTTCCTGGGCGATCTCATTGACTTGTTCAAAAAGGGCAACTGATGATCCAAATTGTGGGTTGAAAGACAACCATTAAGCGAGGGTCAGGGATATGAAAATCAAAGGGATGAAAAGAACGTGGTGCTTCATGGCCGCGGTCGTCTTCGCGGCGATGGCAGCCGGCTGCGACGACGGTTCGCTCCAGATGCCGGGGCTGGGGGCGAACATCACGCCGCCGACGCCCAACATCATCGCCTTCAGTGCGGACCCGAATCCGGCCAAGGCCGGAGAGACGACCAATATCTCATGGGAGGTGGCAAACGCCGACTCCGTCGAGATCACGGCGACGTCCGGCGGAAAGGCGATCTCGTTTGACGTGAAGACGACGGACCTCAAGGGCACCGCGCCATCACCCGCCCTCACCGCCACGACGGAATTCACCCTGACCGCAACAAAGAAGGCCCCAACGGAAACGGCCGCACCGGCCAGCGCAAACGCCGCGAAGGCCGATGAGACAAAACCGCCAGCGGGAACCAATGATTCGCCATCGCTGACCTCGGTTTCGCAGACGATCACCGTGACCGTCGATCAGGCGAACGAGATCAAAGCGACGATAGACGCGGACAGCAAGAGCCTGACACCGGGCGACCAGACGGTCATCCGATGGAAGGTAGGGCCCGCTGACGGTCTGACGATCAAGGTTGAGTCCGACACCGGCGAGCCGATCTCGGCCACCGAAAAGTGCGACGGGGACATCAAGACGATTCTGGGACAGACGCCGGCATCAACCATTCCGGCAGTCGGCTGCGCCGTCGTAGCGCCCCAGGTGAAGACAACCTACACCGTGACGGCCTTGGCCGGCGAAACGGCATTGCTGGCCGGGAAAAATACAGCCAGCGTGGTGGTAGACGTCAACACACAACTGGAAGTTGCGCGCTTCACGGTCAACCAACAGGAAAATGCGGTGGTCGCCGACTTCAGCGCACCTGTCACTCTCGAGTGGACAGTCATCCCCAAGGGAGCGCTCGTGACGATCGTCTCCAGCCCGAGGGCCGCATGCGACCTGCCGGTGGACAGTGCGTCGGCCGGCGAGGCCGAGCAGCTGCCGTGCATGATCGCCGCCAACACGACGTTCACGCTGACCGCAAAACTCGGCAAGGACGGCGCGTCTCAGACGCGCACCGCGACCGTCAGGCAGCAGCAGGCCGGCGGCGCCGACCTCAAAATCACATCCGACGGAGGGGGATGGGCGTTCGCGGGAGAACAGGTCGCCGTGGTGATCGAGCCGATCGGAAACGCGCAGATGATAGGCAAGGTGACCATCAGCAACGGAAACGGCCTGGCGGTGGTCCCCCCCTTAAGCTCTGGAGCAGTGACCGTAAAGGTTCAGGTTCCGGCATCCGGCGTGCACGTGAGCTGGACCTGCGATACCTGCGAAGTCAAAGAGCGCAGCGTCCTTGCAGTGCAGGCGATGCCGATGAACCCGAAGGCCTTCGGCGAGGAAAGCTCCTCCGTCATGCGGATCACGAGCGTGACACCCATCGCCGGATCAGATGGCGTATTCCTCTACGGCGTGGATCGCGGATACAACAAGGGAGTCGCATCGATTTTCAAGTCCGGGATCTCGCTCTCCGATGAGCTGATGATGAACATAGACTTCGGCAGCGCGATGCTCGGCGTCAACGGATCGGCGGCCTTCTTCAACCCGGATTTCCTCAGCAAGATGGACTATCCGGTCGGCGCGATCGGCGTCACCAAGGACAACCGCATATATGTCGGAACCTCCGGCGCGCTGATGTATGAGATCAAGGGCGCCAAGGGTCCGGAATGGAAGATCTTCGACCAGTTCTTCGGCTGGGCAGACAGCGCACACCCCTATCCAGGGTCGCATCCGACGTGCGCCGGCGAAACGCAGAAGGGCAATCCGGCGAGCGGTTCGAGCACGATTGCAACACTCCATGAGTTCTGCGACATCGCCTTCTTCGGCGAGAAGGGCCTCATGGTCGCCACGGACCGCGGCGTGTTCGCAATGAAGGATGCGGATGCATATCTCACAGACAGAAAAGCCAACGTGTGGAAGGGAATTCCGCCCGCCGGCAAGACCTACAAGGACGGTGCAGCCTTCCTGACATTCTCGAGGGTGGCGAACGACCTTCAGCAGGTTGACACCAGGATATTCGCGGCGACATCGAAGGGCTCCGGGACTGCGCTCGGCGGCGTGTTCGTCACCGCCGACAACGGCGACACCTGGACTGAATTCGGCCTCAAAGATACGGATGTCTACAGCCTTGCCTACGACGACCAGGCCAAGAAGCTATACGCAGGCACGGCCAGCGGCGTGCAGGTCTCGGATGTATCCGCCGCATCTTCATGGACTCAGGTCGGTACGCTCAAAAAGGCGGTCTTCTCCCTCGCCGTCGACCCGTACAGCTCCGGCGGCGTGCTTGTCGCCGGCACCGCTGACGGCCTGTCGGTCCTGCGCGGGGTGGGCACGGGAGACTGGGTCGATATCGGGGACAAACACGGCGTTAAACTGGGCAAGATCCGGGCGCTGACCATGGTCAACAAGGTCGACGATGCCAAGGGCCTCATCCAGCATTACGTTGCGATCGGCACGCTCAAAGGCGCGATCAACGGAAGCGTTGCGGTCCACAAGGCATCCGTGATGCCGACAGCAGTTGTTCCTGAAACTCCGCAGATTCCGTCGGCGACGCCTGTGGTTACCACCGTGCCGCCAAAAGCAAATGTCACCTCGGCATATATTATGAAGAAGCCAACCGGCATTTGAGGAGAAAATAGAAAGCCCAAGAGGGTGGGGATGGAAATCAAGGCCGGGCCAACAATGGTCCGGCCTTGGTGTTTTATATTAAAAAGGGATGGCGGTTCAACTATTTGACAATATCTGCCTAGAAAGCTACACGCCTCGCCAGAAGCTATTTAACAAACGATGGGAGACAACATGATCAACATCTGTGACCCGATTCAATACATACCGAAGCTGAACGGAAAACCGGAGGATTATTGGCAAAAGCTTCAAGACCAATGTGACAAAGGCCGCAATGCTTTCGATGTCGACAACGCGCCTCTGATGGAAATAAGAAGGCAAATTGGAAAAGCACGTCTATTGCCTGATGCGAGCACTAAAATTTTTGCGCTGGTCCAAGAGCTGAAGAAAAAAGCCGCTACCATTAAAGATGATTATATTAAAAACAAGACACTATGTAAGAAAGGCAAAGAACAGAACGCTGAAGCCTGTGGCTACGTCGACTACTACGACAAATTTGAAACCATCCTGGGTCCGGTTGACGAGATAAGAAAGCCTGCCAAGTCGCCGACATCTGTCCCCCTCGTCCCATTGAGGAGCGGCAATCCAACAATCAATCTCCCCCCTCCATTCAAAGGCCATCAAGTCCAATTTGATACGGGCTCATCAACCTCTCTCTTCTCCAAGAGATTCGTAGAATCTCGCCCTGATAATTTTTTGCCATTACAGATTACATCTGGAGATTATGGCCTGGGGGTATACAGGATCGAAGATATCAAAATCAACATAGGCAACGCAGCATTTTCACCTCAGGTGGGCGTAGCTGTTTCGGCGGTCGATGAGGACGGTGGAACTGACAGGGAAGGTCAGCTTATTGCGACGTTGGGTTTGGACTTTCTCCTCATGAGATCGGTCAGATTCAATTACTCCAAACAATCGATCGTCTTTGATCAAAACTTAGACAAGGAACTTCGCACAGGGAAGTGGGAGGCAATCCCCCTGCAGATCCGGAGGGAAGGGCTGTTTGGAGGGCTTTTTATAAGTCTCGAGGTTCTTCTGAACGGACAAGCAACTCAAATGCATTTTGATACCGGGGCAGAACTGTCATATGTTTTTGAGAGCTGTCTCCCCAAACTCCCTGAGTTGCCTGATGCCACAAATGACAAATCCTGTGGTTACACGGGCGTAAATAGCCGTGGCAGCTCCAGCAAAACCATTTCCGATGTAAAAGTCTCGCTCGGTGGATACGACATCAGAATACCGATGGATGTGCTCCCGGCAGATCTACCACACGTTAAACTGCTGCTGAGTAAAAATATCTGCGGAATGGCCGGCCTTAATATGTTTACGCGCTTCAATCCAATATTCGATCCAGCGACATCCACGCTGTACCTCGAATCACCCCAAAAAGGGCAAAAGATATACAGCTTCAAAAATTTTGATTTTATCTACAGACAACAATTCAGCTATCGCTATGCCAGTGATGTCACAAAGGGCGGGTCTGCAGAAAAGGCCGGCTTGAAAACAAACGATATAATTTTAAAAATCAACGGCAGCGATGCTGCCAGCATGACAGGACGTCAATATATAGAATTGTCCTACGCTGATACTATAACGCTGCTCATAGATCGCGATGGCAAAAAAAAGACAATCAGAATAAAACTCCATTAGCCTACGAACCGCCGACCAAGGCCGGGCCTTGATTTTTTAGCTACACTGAGGTTTGCCGACCATTCAACTTCAAAAATCAAAACTCTCTGGCGTGATGAGTTTGACCTCGCGCCCCATCGCTGGCTTTAGAATCTGCGAGCGCGACTTCACTTCATATAGCATTGTCTCTTCTCCTCGCCTGATGACGAGGTCCACTTCCTGCCCGGTGCTGGAGGAATACCAGAAGTAAGTGCGCTCAAATTGATGCGCGAACTGAGAAGCAACTATCGATTCGAACAAATTTCCCCTCATTCCGGCGTCTGCCAGTGCGCCATCCCACCATCTGGCCACATTTCTGATGCCGCGCAGATACCCGCCGGCCACCTGGTAGAGCAGCGGGTCTATGAAATAAATTTTTTTTGCCTTTCTAGGGGCAGCCATGTCCTTGTCAGGATCGTAGCAGGAAAGGACATTGCATAAAAACGCCGATTCAAGATGCTCCACGTATGCCGCGGCGGTCTCGTGGCTGCGCACCGGCGATTTTTCAATCAGGCGCTGCCAGGTAACCTGGCTCGCCAGGGTGTCATAGACACGAAACAGGATGTGGAGCAGCACCTCCCGCGCCAGCTTAAAACGATACGCATCGCCAAAAATCCAGTTTGCATATGTTTCGCACGTTTCATCTGTAACTTCGCCGCGCTCACAGTAATCCCTGACAGCGTGAGGAAATCCTCCGACGCGGCTGTACACCTTCAAAATTTCATTTTTTTCCCAGCCTTTAAAAACTGGAAGAATTCGATAGTCGGAAGGGGATAAAGGATAAATCCTGCTTTCGACCACCTTCCGTCCCGGGAAACGCTCCCCCATCTCTTTTAAGTCCCTTGCGTTCGATCCGGAAATAAATGTCGTGGCGTTGGCCAGAAGTCCGGAATTGATTAACCAGAGCAAAGCGCGTTGCCACCCCACGACAAAAGTTATTTCATCCAGACACACCAGGACCGGACGGTCTTTTCTCCCCTCCATCCATTCAACGATGGTCGCCCGCAACTCGGAATGAGAATCGATGTTTTCGCAGGTTAAAAACAGGCAATCCTTTGCATTCACCATCTCTTCCGTCAGCGTTCGCGCAATCATCTCCTTCATCAAAGTTGTTTTTCCTACCTGCCGCGCGCCACGGAGAATGCAGGTCTTCCCTTTTTTGAAAACAAGGTCGGCTTTGACGGGATTGTCGAAATAAAAGTGCTTGCCGGCAATGGCTTGCAGATGTGAATCGCTTTTTATCGCCTCAGGGTTTTCCCACCACGGATTCAATACTTCGATCGACTTTCGGTCCATAACACCTCGATAATTAAGGATAAACAACCACTTTGTAAATTATGCGATCATGATCGCATAATTTAAATTTCAAATCAAGGCATTACCACAAGCCAGGGAGTTGTCTGTTGCTGGACATGGGGCGGGGAAGGAAATCGAGGCTGGACCAGCTTTTAGCCCGGCCTTGGTGCTTTATGTTGTTCAGCGTGCGGCCTTCCGTTTCGTTCGGTCGATGATGATATTCATCCAGTCCCCGTTCCGGCGGATAAGGATTTTGGATCTCTTCCTTCTCGCGTAAGCCCACTCGACGATCCAGAACGGCGTCAGCTTCGATGCTGGCGTCTTGTCAATCCCTACGATTTCATCGCCAGACCGCAGCCCGCTTTTGTATGCAGTGCTGTCCTCAGTGAGGTTGCCAACAACGAGCCTTCCGTCATCCCGGCGTTCTGTGAGGAAACTAGGATTGATCGACGCCTCTCCCTTGGATTTTCGAGGGGAAATAAAGAGCGTGCGCGTCTCGGGGTCAATAATCATATTGAAGCGGGCGAGGACATCGAGCCCAATCGAGCCGCAGAGGCCATTTTTTTCCACCGTAGCGGAATTGGGGTCGCTCGTCGAAGTTACCGTAAGGCTATCAAGCGGGATATGTGATCCGCCTAATGTCAACGTAATGTTCCCAATTGCCATTGCGTCGACAGTTGTTCCGTCTGCAATTCGTCCACCACCCAGACTGCGGACGGTCTGTTTCGGAAGTTTCAATAGGCAAGACGGGATAATAGAGCTTAAATTTGAACCCGTATCCACGGCAAAGGGAAAGCTCACACCGTCGACGTCTGCCTTGACCAGAATGAGAACACCCAAATTCGAACTTTGAATTCCCGCTATAGAAAATGGGACAGGCCCCCATCTCTTTTCTGCCAGGCGCCTGCCTACGTCCTGGTTCTCCGTCACCGTCCAGGAGTCGTAGTTTATCTCAACGGGACTTTGGAGAAAAAAATCGAGACCAAGCAATGCAACAAGGCGTTTGCCGGGTTCCGTGCCCTCGAGCTTGTCGAGAAGACCGACCTCAACGACGAATGGAGGCGAGTACGATATCTGGCCGAGGACAAAAGCGAGACCGGAGGTATTGTACGCCTTGAGACCATATATTGGAACTCTGTTCTTCTCGGTAAAATGGGCCGACTCCAAGGTCTGCAAATATTTCGAAACTCCTGAACTACTAGAACCAGTATCGAGGAAGACTTCCCGCCGCTCCCCTCCCTTTGTCGAAAGCTCGGCGACAAGATAGCCGCTTTTGAGGGGAGTAAGTTTTGCCGAGCGAGGCTCCCCGGAAAAACGCCCAATCTCGCCCGGATTCCCGAAGAGTTTGACAAAATTATCATAGACGGCGGTGAACCCGCAGGCAAAGGCATCGGCGTTCTCGGAGCAAGACTTGGCCTTATCGAGATACTCCTCTTCGACTGGCCGGGCTCTTACTGGAAGAAGCCGTTTGAGATTTTCAATCTCGGGGTCTGTGAGGGAAGCGGCCTTCCTCCTCCCAATTTCGCGCCGGATCTCTATGAGAGGTGAAATCCATCTATCAAAAGTCACTACGCCTTGGGAGCACTGCTGCCGATCGGATGCGTTGATGTTCGGGGAAAAGCAAAGATTGCCCATATTGTTCTCCTGTTCACATCCCCCAAGACTCCATAGGCCAGGCCCTTTTGAAAATCAATGCCCGGTTATGATTTCCCCAATAGTATTGTTGATTATCCAGATAAACAGCATTACAATTGCTATTAGTATGAAACACACACGCATCATAGCCGCAGCTGCAATCCTCATCACCGCCTTTGTGCCGTATGCATCGCTGACGCACGGCGACGCCATGGCCTCCGCAAAGGCGCCCGTCAAAGGCGCCGGATTCGAGGGATCGGCCGCATGGGCAAAGGCCGATCTGCGCCTGCGCGAGGCATGGCGCGGCGCCTCTGAAAAGGGAAAGGGATCGGAGAGGCTCGAATGCCTGATGAAGACCCGCATGCCTATCGGCGCGAATGAACGGGCCCTGCTCAAGAGCGCGGGTTTTGTCGTGCACACCGTGATCGTGACCATCGCAACGGGGGATCTCGCCGCGAAAAACCTCCCCGCCGTGGCTTCGCTGGATTTTGTGGAGTCGATGGAACTGGCGGCGCCGATGTCTATAAAACGGAAGAAGGATTGACTGCGGCAACTGAATCTACGAATACGCTTGCCGCGTCCTTTGTCACTTCCACAAATCCACTGCCCGCATCGTAATCCTCGCGCCTCGGCTTTTTCTCTTTGTCCAGATATCGAAAATAGATCCTGCCCGGCTTCAAGCCAGCGATCAGGCGGTCGTGGCCGGGAAGGACCGTGAGCTGGCCCGCCTCACCCGGCAGCGTCACCGAATCGACGTCGCGCTCGAGGACAATCTTTGCAGGTGTAAGAATTTTTAGTTTCATCGGCAACTCTCCCCCCTCCTTTGTAAGGAGGGGATGGGGGAGGTAGATCAGAGGTGAATCTGTTTCAAATATCTACCCCACCCTGACCCTCCCCTTACAAAGGGGAGGGGATTAAAGCCCCTTGATTTCTATGAGCTCGCCATTTTCTCCGACTTCTGCCTCGCCTCTTCTATCGTGCCGACGTTGAAGAATGCCTGCTCCGGTATGTCGTCGTGCTTGCCGTCTACGATCTCCTTGAAGCTCCGGACCGTATCGGCAAGCTTCACATACTTGCCTTCGAGGCCTGTGAACTGGCTCGCCACGTGGAACGGCTGCGAAAAGAAGCGCTGTATCTTGCGCGCTCGCGACACCGTGAGTTTGTCGTCGTCGGAGAGCTCGTCCATCCCCAGGATCGCGATGATGTCGCGCAGGTCTTTGTACCGCTGGAGAATTCGCTGCACCTCGCGTGCTACGGCGTAGTGCTCCTCGCCTATGACCTCCGGGGTCAGGATCCTCGACGTCGAATCGAGCGGATCCACCGCCGGATAGATGCCGAGCTCGGATATCTGCCGCGAGAGGACGGTCGTGGCGTCGAGGTGCGCAAAGGTCGTCGCCGGGGCCGGGTCCGTGAGGTCGTCGGCCGGGACGTAGATCGCCTGCACCGAGGTGATCGAACCGTTCATCGTCGTGGTGATGCGCTCCTGCAGCTCGCCCATCTCCGTGGCGAGCGTCGGCTGATATCCCACGGCCGAAGGCATGCGGCCGAGGAGCGCCGAGACCTCCGAGCCCGCCTGCGTGAATCGGAAGATATTGTCGATGAAGAGGAGGACGTCCTGCTTCTGGTCGTCCCTGAAATACTCGGCGACCGTGAGGGCCGAGAGCCCCACGCGCGCCCTGGCGCCCGGCGGCTCGTTCATCTGCCCGTAGACCAGCGCGGTGCGCGCGAGCACGCCTGAGGATTTCATCTCGAGCCAGAGGTCGTTGCCCTCGCGGGTGCGCTCGCCGACGCCGGCGAAGACGGAGGTGCCGCCATGCTGAAGCGCGACGTTGTGGATGAGTTCCATCACGATGACGGTCTTGCCCACTCCCGCGCCGCCGAAGAGGCCTATCTTTCCCCCTTTGGGATACGGCGCCAAAAGATCGATCACCTTGATGCCGGTCTCGAACATCTCGATCTCTGTCGCCTGTTCCTCGAACGTCGGAGGATCGCGGTGGATCGGCAGGCTCTTCGCCGTCTTGATCGGCGGACCGTCGTCGACGGGCTTGCCCACTACGTTCAGGATCCTCCCCAAGACCTCCGGGCCCACCGGCATCCTGATTGGCGCGCCCGTATCCCTGGCGAGGGCGCCGCGGACGAGCCCTTCGGTCGCGTCCATCGCGATGCACCTCACCGTGTTCTCGCCAAGATGCTGCGCGATCTCGAGGATGAGATTGTCCTTCTGGTCGTCGATCCCGGGATTAGACACCGCGAGGGCCGTGTATATCTCGGGGATATTTCCCTCATCGAACCGGACGTCGACCACGGGACCGATCACCTGGGTCACCTTGCCAATTCTCTCTGCTGCTGACATTTTGAATCTCCTTTCACTACCCCCCTCCTTTGTAAGGAGGGGCTGGGGGAGGTAGATATTGTGTCTCCGGAATATCTACCCCACCCTGACCCTCCCCTTACAAAGGGGAGGGGATTAAAAATTATTTCAGCGCCTCGGCCCCACCAACGATATCCATCAGCTCGGAGGTGATGTCCTCCTGGCGGGCGCGGTTGTAGACGAACGTCAGGTGGGCGATCATGTCGTCAGCGTTCCGGGTTGCGTTGTCCATCGCGGACATGCGCGCCGCAAGCTCCGCCGCGCGCGACTCGAGGATCGCCTGCCGCATGCTGGCGGTGATCGCCATGGCGCAGAGTCTATCCAGGGCCGTCTCTCTCGTCGGTTCATAGAGATATTCAAGGTGCCTCTCCTTCGCGTTGCCCCGCTTGTGGAGGGGCAGGAGGTTCCAGAACGTCAGCTCCTGCCTGCCGGCGCTTGCAAACCTGTTGAACGCCACGTTTCCACCGGCGCTCTCTCCCTTTCTGTAGCGCTCCATGAGGCGGGCGGCGATCCACGATGCCACGCCAGCGTCGTCGCCTCCCGGCACCGCCTCAACATCGCGGCCGCGGGCGCTTAAGTACCGCATACCCTTTTTGCCTATGACGTAGAGCCTGGTATCTATGTTGTGGCTCGCGGCGTTTGTCACGGCCTCCTCTATCCTGCGCAGGAGGTTCTCGTTGAAGCCGCCGCAGAGACCGCGGTCAGAAGTCACGACGGCCAGATCGACGCAGTTCAAATCCTTGGGCCTCTGCCACATGAGAGGGGCCCGGGGCCCAAGCCGCCTCGAGACGAGCATAGCAGTATCGATTATTCCGGAGGAGTAGCTGCGCGCGTCGAAGGCGGTCTGCTGCGCGCGCTTGAGCCTCGCCGCGGCGACAAGCTTCATCGCGCGCGTCATCTTCTGCGTGCTCTTCACCGCCTGAATCCGCCTTTTGATGTCCTTGAGCGCAGCCATCTAAGATTCTGTTTTCACTCCATTCGGAACGAAGAGCTTCCTGTATTCGTCGATCAGCGCGTCGGCCATCTTCGCCGCTCTCGCATCCAGCTCGCCAGTCGCGGCGATCGATTTCATCACCTCCGGCTTTGTCTCTTCGACATGTCTTGCGAGCCCGTCGAGAAACGGTATCACCTGATCGACCTTCAGGTCGTCGAGCTTGCCTGATGTGCCGGCGTATATCTGGATGACCTGCAGGGGCATCGGCATCGGCCGGTACTGGCCCTGCTTGAGCAGCTCCACGAGCCTCTCTCCGCGCTGTATCTGGTTGCGCGTCGCCTGGTCCAGCTCCGCGCCGAACTGCGCGAAGGAGGCCATCTCGCGGTATTGGGCGAGGTCGAGCCTCAAGGTTCCGGCGACCCTCTTCATCGCCTTCGCTTGCGCCGAGCCGCCGACGCGTGAGACCGAGAGACCCACGTTGACCGCCGGACGGACGCCGGAATAGAAGAGATCGGGCTCGAGATATATCTGCCCGTCCGTGATCGAGATGACGTTCGTCGGGATGTATGCGGAGATGTCGCCCGCCTGCGTCTCGATTATCGGCAATGCGGTGAGCGAACCTCCTCCTCGCTCTTCGGAGAGCTTCGCGGCGCGCTCGAGCAGGCGCGAGTGCAGATAGAAGACATCCCCGGGGAACGCCTCGCGGCCCGGAGGGCGGCGCAGCAGAAGGGAGAGCTGCCTGTAGGCGACCGCGTGCTTCGAGAGGTCGTCATAGATGACGAGCGCGTGTTTTCCGCTGTCGCGGAAGTGCTCGCCCATCGTGACGCCGGCATATGGCGCGATGTACTGCAGCGGCGCGGATTCGGAGGCGCCGGCGACGACCACCGTGGTGAAATCCATCGCGCCGCGGCTCCTCAACCTGTCGACCACGCGCGCGACCGTCGAGGCCTTCTGCCCGATCGCGACGTATATGCAGAATACATCGCCGCCCTTCTGGTTGATGATCGTGTCGACCGCGATCGCGGTCTTGCCCGTCTGGCGATCGCCGATGATGAGTTCGCGCTGACCTCGCCCGATCGGCGTCATGGCGTCGATCGCCTTGATCCCGGTGTAGAGCGGCTGATGGACCGGGCGCCTCGCAACGATCCCTGGCGCCTTGATTTCGATCTTCCGGAGCTCTTTCGATTTGATCTCGCCGTCGCCGTCGATCGGCTGGCCGAGGGCATTGACCACCCTCCCCACGACCGCGTCTCCCACGGGGACGCTCGCGATGCGTCCAGTGCGGCGGATCTCGTCTCCCTCTCTGAGCTCGACTTCTTCGCCCATCACGACGATGCCGACGCCGTCCTCCTCCAGATTCAGGACGATCCCGAAGACGCCGCGCGGAAACGAGACGAGCTCGCCGGCCATCACGCCGCCCAGACCGCAGGCGTGGACGACGCCGTCGCCCACCGAGAGTATCTGGCCGGTCTCGTCGACCACCGCGGTGGCGTCGTAGTCGCGGATCTGCTCCTTGATTATCCTGCTGATCTCGTCAACGCGTATGTTCATGTCAAACTCTCCTTCATTCGTTCCAATTTGCCCCTGATGCTCGCATCGTAGCGCATGTCCCCGAGCCAGACTTCGATGCCGCCGAGGAGCGATGCATCCACGCTGACATCGCATCTGCTCGCAAGCTTCAGGACATCGCTCAATATCTCCTCGATCCGCCCTTTCACCTCGGCCGCGAGACCGCCGTCGGCCACGTGTGCGCGCGCCACCGCGAGGCGCTCGTGGCGCTCAACCCTTGCGGCAAAATCCTCCGAGACGAGTTCGAGAATATTGAGGCGGCCCCTTTCAATCAGGAGTTTCAAGAGATTTTTCGCCATTTTCCCGACCCCGAGCGCGTCTGCTGCGTCGCCTGCAGCAGCAAGCCGCCTCTTGAGATCGACGCGCTCGTCCGAAAGACCCTTGATGAAATGCGGCACGTCGTTCGCACATTCGCCGATGCGCTGCACGTCTGCGAGCAGACGCTTCGCGTCTCCGGACTCCAATGCGAGGTCGAAGATCGCCTTGCCATAGCGCTTTGCGATTGCGCTCTCCCTCATCAGCGTCCCCCCGATTGCAGGCCGGCGAGCGAGCCCGGAAGGATTGTCGAAAATTCACCGAGCCCTTTGCGGACCGCCGCCTTCTTCATCTCTGCCGACATCTCCTCTTTGAGGATTGATTCGGCCCGAACGAACGCCCCTTCCACTATCCTCCGCTTGAAATCCGCGATGGCAGCGATGATCTCCCCTTCCCCCTGCCTCTCTGCGTTCTCCCTGATGCGTTCCGCCCGCCTCTGCGCCTCTTCCAGCGCCGCCTTGCTTTCCTCCTCTGCGAAACGCGCGATCAACTGCTTTCGCGCCGCGAGGTCGTCCGGGAGGCGGGAAGCGAGGCGCGAACTCTCTGCCGCGCGAGCCTTCGCCGCCTTGATCAGCTCCGCTGCGTCGCCGATCTCCTTTTTGATTTTAGCGCGGCGCGCATAGAAGAAATGGCGCCCCACGCGATGCCAGCTGCGCAGTATCAGGCCGATGAGAAGCCCCAGATTGCCGAGGCCGAACAGGAATATTTTGAATTCGCTCATCGGGCCGCCTTTATGATTCGGACGTAATGCGGGAGACTATCTCCCTTGCCAGTTCGCTCGACCGCTTCCCCACCTCTGCGGCGATCGATTCCTCCGACGGCTTCCCTGCGCGGGACATGCCTGCGATGTTCTTGGCCTCGGCGCGCGCCTCGGCGACGATCTTCCCCGCGGCAATCCTCGCCTCGGCAAGTTTCGTCGTCCGCTCTGCGTTGGCATCCGCGAGCGCCTTCGACACCGCAGCCACCCTTTCCGCTTCGAGGGCAGCGGACTCTGCGGCCAACAGCGAAGCATCCTCGCGCGCCCCGCTGGTGAGCTTTTTCCTTTGATCGATTATGCGGAGCACGGGCCTCAAGACAAAAAAGTGGATCGCAGCGGCCGCCGAAAAAAAAACGCACAGCTGGACGGCGACAGTCCAGTCCGGCATGAGGTGTATCTCTGCACCCAAAACGGCGAGCATTTATTTGATTTCCCCCGAGATAGGCTTGTTCACATCATGAGCGAGTCTTCGCCCTCTTCGGCTATTCCAGAGCTCTTGTGCGCAGTTGTTTGAGCGACCCCTGAGGGAAGCGGCTCCTCCATCATCTGGCACTGTCCCTGAAAGATGGACCCCTCTTCGATCATGAGCGAGGGCGCGACGATGTTCGCTGAGACGCGGCAACCCCTGCGGAGTTCCACCTTGCGCTTGGCTTCGATGAGCCCCTGCAAGGTGCCCTCCACGATGATCGTGTCCACCTGGACCTTGGCGTTCACCTGCGCCTCCGCCCCCACGACGAGCGTACCGTCCGAGAGGATCTCCCCCCTGAAGTCGCCGTTGATCTGCACGGTGCCGTCGAACATGAGCTTTCCCTCGAAGCTGCAACCGCGATCGAGCAAGCCATTCAGCTGAGATTCATCCTTGTTGCGTCCCATTGTGTGCCTCCATTGTGGTTTCACAATCCCCTCTCCTTTGTAAGGAGGGGCTGGGGGAGGTAGATATCGCATCTCTGGAAGGTCTACCCCACCCTGACCCTCCCCTTACAAAGGGGAGGGGAAATGCTAATGGTTTATGATCCTTTTGTATATCCTGTCCAAGTCCTGTGCCGAATAATATTCTATGATGAGCTTCCCTCCGTTCCCTTTGGGGAGAAGCGAGACCTTGGTGCCGAGCGAACTCTTCATCGTATCGAGAAGCTCGTTTGTCTGGGCGCTTATCTCTGAGCGCTTGCGGAAGGCTCTTCTACCACCGCTCTGATATGACTGCACCATTTTTTCAACATCGCGCACCGTCGGCACTTCGCGCAGGATACGCTCGCGCAGTTTGAGCTGTTCGTGTATTCCCTCCACAGCGAGTATCGCCCTCGCATGCCCCGCCGTATATCTTCCGCTTGCCACATCATCTTGAATCACGCGCGGCAGCGCGAGGAGGCGCAAGCTGTTTGCCACGGCAACCCTCGACTTCCCCACTTTTTTCGCGACGTCATCCTGCGTGTAGCCGAACTGCTGCGTGAGTTCCAGATACGCGCGCGATTCTTCGATCGGATTGAGATCCTCACGCTGGACGTTCTCCATGATGGAGAGGGCGAGAAGCCCCTCGTCATCCACCTTCCTGATGACGACAGGGACATCGCTCAGACCCGCCAGGCGAGACGCCCTGAAGCGCCGCTCTCCTGCGATAAGTTCGTAGCGGCCGCCTTCGATAGGAGAGACTGCAAGCGGCTGGAGCACCCCCTGCTCCCGGATGGAGTCGGCCAACTCCCTGATCTTTTCCTCGTCGAAGACGGAGCGCGGCTGGAGCCGATTGGGCACGATCGAGTCGATCGATATCATTCTAAGGCCATCTCCCTCCGTCTGCCCTTGAACCATGGGCGGAGGTATGAGCGATTCGAGCCCTCTTCCCAGACCTCGTTTGAGCTGCATCAATTCCTCCGCATTACAAATAAGTTATACATATCAACTAGTTATTATCGAAAACTCGTGGAGACTCGGTTGCAACAGAAGAAACAGCCGTTCCCAGGACCTCTCGCGCGAGGTCGAAATAGCTGGTCGCGCCCTTCGAACTGACGTCGTATAAAAGAATCGGTTTGCCATGGCTCGGGGCTTCGCTGAGCCTCACATTTCGGGGTATCACGACATGAAAGACCGACTCCTTGAAATGGCCGCGGATCTCCTGTTGGACCTGGTGTGAAAGATTGTTTCTCGCATCAAACATCGTGAGCACGATACCCCTGATCCTCAATTTTGGATTGATTCTTCCCTTTACGAGCGAAATCGTCCGCTGAAGATCGGCTATCCCCTCCATGGCATAGTATTCACACTGCACAGGGATAAGCACCGACTCGGCTGCGGCGAGGGCGTTGAGCGTCACGAGACCGAGCGAGGGGGGACAGTCCATTATCACAAAATCGTAATCATCCCTTATCGCGTCGATGTGAAAACGGAGACGTGTTTCACGTGAAACAACTCCGACGAGCTCTATCTCGGCACCGACCAGCGACGGGTTCGATGGCACCATCTTGAGATGGGTGAGATCTGTAGGCTGAACTATGGATGCGATATCGACGCCGTCGACCAGCACATTATATATGCTCTGGCTGATATGATGCTTGTCGAGGCCCATCCCGGTGGTGGCATTTCCTTGTGCGTCGAGATCTATGAGGAGGGTCCGCTTTTCAGCGGCTGCAAGCGCAGCGGAAAGATTGATGGCGGTCGTCGTCTTGCCCACACCGCCCTTTTGATTGCATATGGCTATGACTTCTGCCATCGGACCCCCACGTTGAATCTTTTCTAGGTTGTTTTATCTGAAAGTGCAATGGAAAATTGTTTCACGTGAAACAATTGCCATAAAACTATATTAAATTAGTTATTTAACCAATAATATCAACGAGTTAGCTTTGGTGTCATTGCGAGGAGCGAAGCGACGTGGCAATCCCGTGCTAACCACTGTTTTAAGGGGATCGCCACGTCGCTCCAAGTCTATCAAGGGCTCCTCGCGATGACAGCCCGGCTCGAGAACAATCTTCATTTGAGCACAAAAAAACACAACTCACCCCTTGACTATGGGGAGACAGGTATTATATGAAGACCAACTGAAGCCGTTAGCACTCAACTGCAACAAGTGCCAACAATAAAAATCGATTAGTTGTTAATAACTTAACAACCACAAGGAGGAAGGGTATGGCAACATCAAAGATCAGACCGCTGCAGGACCGCATCCTGGTCAAACGCCTCAATGAAGAGGAGAAGACCAAGGGCGGAATCATCATCCCCGACTCGGCGAAAGAAAAACCGCAGGAGGGCGAGGTCATCGCCGTGGGCAACGGCAAGGTGCTCGAGAATGGCACAAAGGTTCAGCTCGACGTGAAGATCGGAGATCGCATCCTGTTCTCAAAATATTCCGGCTCAGAAGTGAAGATCGACGGCAACGAGTACACGATCATGCGCGAAGACGACGTCCTCGGCATCCTCACGAATTGATCAGCAGACAAAAAATTAAACTGGTGCACAAATAAACCTTTAAGGAGGAAATCATGTCAGCAAAAGAATTGCTTTTCAGCCAGGACGCCCGCGACAAGATTCTGCGCGGCGTCAACACTCTTGCCGATTGCGTGAAGGTGACGCTCGGGCCCAAGGGCCGCAACGTCGTCCTCGACAAATCCTTCGGCAGCCCAGTCATCACAAAGGACGGAGTGACGGTCGCCAAAGAGATCGAGCTCTCCGACAGGTTCGAGAACATGGGCGCTCAGATGGTGAAGGAAGTTGCATCGAAGACATCCGACGTCGCCGGCGACGGCACCACCACGGCGACCGTGCTCGCGCAGTACCTCTATTCAGAGGGCGCGAAGCTCGTCGCTGCCGGCCACAACCCGATGGCGCTCAAGCGCGGCATCGACAAGGCGGTCGAATACACGATTGACGAACTCAAAAAGCTTTCCAAGCCCACTAAGGATCGCAAGGAAATCGCCCAGGTCGGCACCATATCGGCCAACAACGACGAGACGATCGGCAAGATCATAGCCGAAGCGATGGAGAAGGTTGGCAAGGAAGGCGTCATTACGGTTGAGGAAGCGAAGGGCATGGAGACGACCCTCGAGGTCGTCGAAGGAATGCAGTTCGACCGCGGCTATCTCTCCCCCTATTTCGTTACGGATCCGGAGAGGATGGAGGTGGTGCTAGAAAATCCGCTGATCCTCATCCACGAGAAGAAAGTCTCCAGCATGAAGGATCTGCTGCCAGTGCTCGAGCAGGTCGCAAAGATGGGCAGGCCGCTCCTCATCATCGCAGAAGACATCGAGGGCGAGGCCCTCGCTACGCTGGTCGTCAACAAGCTCCGCGGCACGCTCGCGGTGGCGGCGGTGAAGGCCCCCGGTTTCGGCGATCGCAGGAAGTCGATGCTCGAGGACATCTCGACTCTCACCGGCGGCAAGATGATCGCCGAAGAGCTGGGCCTCAAGCTCGAAGGCGTGACGCTCAAGGATCTCGGTCAGTCCAAGCGCATCACGATCGATAAAGAGAACACCACGATCGTCGACGGCGCCGGAACCAAGGATGCCATCGAAGGCCGGATCAAGCAGATCCGCGCGCAGATCGAGGAAACCACCTCCGACTACGACCGCGAGAAGCTGCAGGAGAGGCTCGCGAAGCTCGTGGGCGGCGTGGCGGTGATCAATGTTGGAGCGTTCACCGAGACCGAGATGAAGGAGAAGAAGGCCCGCGTCGAGGACGCCCTGCACGCGACGCGCGCAGCGGTGGAAGAGGGGATCGTTGCCGGCGGCGGCGTAGCGCTCATCCGCGCCACATCCAACATCGAGAGCCTCAAGGCCAAGTGCACCGACGGCGAGTGGGAAGGCGCCGAGATCGTCAGGCGCGCATCTGAGTATCCCTGCCGCTGGATCGCCAACAACGCAGGCATGGAAGGCGCAATCGTCGTCAACCATGTCAAGGGCTCGAAGGGCAGCGAGGGTTTCAACGCCCAGAACTGCAAGTACGAAGACCTCATGGTGAGTGGCATCATCGATCCCACGAAGGTCGTCCGCTCGGCACTCCAGAACGCCGCATCGGTCGCCGGCCTCATGATCACCACAGAGGCGCTGGTCACCGAGAAGCCCAAGGATGAGAAGACGATGCCTCAGATGCCGCACGGCGGCGGAATGGGCGACATGTACTAGTTGGAGCGGCTTAAGCTTTATTCTGAGAAATACAGGGCGGCATCCTCAAATTGGATGCCGCCTTTTTTTGTTCGATGGCTCTTCTTGACGTCAATAAAATCAACGTGTTACTATGCCGCGTTCAGTTGCTGGCTGGCTCTCATCGCAAGGAGCTTTAGCGGCGTGACAATCCTTTTGAAAATGATATCGCGAGCGGCCCTTGCGGGCATCGTCTTTGTTTCGCTCGCTGCATCCGCATCCGCATCCGATTTCTCCCTGCATGGTTATTACAGGAACCGCGTCGTAGCCAACGACAACCTGGATCTGCAGAACAAAAATTCAGGCATTGCACACAGCAACGATCGCTTCGGCTTCATACAATATAACCAGATGCGGCTTCGGCTCGAGCCCAGCTTCAAGCTGAACGACAACCTCTCCCTCCATGCCCAGTTCGACGTCCTCGACAACATCGTCTTCGGAACGAAGGACACCCGCCAGCTGCAGATCACCGCTCCAATCGTCGGGAACCAGACTCTGCCCGCCGGCGGGGGATCGTTCTACATGACAGGCCCCTCCACGATGGGCGAAAACGGCGCGATCAACGTGCGCCGCATCTGGGCGGACATACTGACGCCCGTCGGAAAGTTCCGCATCGGTCGGCAGCCGTCGCACTGGGGGCTCGGCATATTCCAGAACGACGGAAACGAGCTGCAGGGCGATTTCGGCGACACGGCAGACCGCATACTCTACCTCCTGCAGTACGATATACCCGACGCGGGCTCGTTAACAGGCGGGCTCTTCTGGGATATCGCCTATTCGGCGCAGTGGGATCCGCGCACCGACACGAGGATGACCTCCGTCGCCATGCCTTCGCACAACAGGGATACGCAGCAGTTCGGCGGCCTGTTTTTGTTCGACCGGCCGGAGGTCTCCGCGGGGCTCTTTGGGGGCATGCGCTACAGAAACGGGCCCGATGGAGCGACGACGATGACGGCAACGGATGCGCTTGGCACTCCCACCGCTGCCGGAATCGACGGCGACACGCTTCTCTACTTCATAGATCTCTATGGTCGCTACGCGTTGGAAAACTACACGTTCAAGCTCGAGGGCGTCTTCGTCGGCGGGAAGGTGACGACCGGCCTTGCGCTCAATGCCATACCGTTTGCGGGCCTCGGGGCAGGGCAGGGTATCATACAGCTGCCGCCTAAGCAGGACATGCGGGTCTTCAATGCCGCATTTGAGGTAGAGGGGCACTACAAGTTCGGCGGGGCATGGAAATTCCAGACTGGATATGCGGAGGGAGACGGTTCGCCGCTGTCTCAACGGGTCACACAGCTGGGATTCAGGCCCGACTACCAGATCGCCCTCATCATGTTCGACATGCCGCTCGGCACCTCCCCGGCCCTCTATGGCGCCAAGGCAGGCGGCGGCGCGGCAACCCAGTTCCTGGCCGGCAACCAGCAGATCACCGGCAACTTCATAAACAACGCGTTCTACGTCTCTGCCGGCTACAAACACACCTTCAACTTCAAGGGCAATGACTGGGTCGACTGGTTGAAGGTAGGTGGGAAGGTAACAACTGCCTGGGCGCCCCAGAAGAACACAAACATAAACTTTCAGGATCTCATCGCCCAGACCGGCAACTGGCCAGCCATCTCCGATACCGCCAACTCCATGTTCAAGCGCTGGTACGGACTCGAGGTCGACGTCGCGGCTGAGGCCATGCTGTGGCAGCACTTCTATGCCGCGCTTGAGGGCGGCCTCCTGATGCCCGGCAGGGCCTACGACATCAATGTCAATCTCTTCAACCCTGGCTCAATCGTGGATCCAATCCCCAATGACAAAGCTGAGTTGACGTGGATGATAAGGCTCTCGGCGATCATGGAATTCTAGCAAGCCGTTCACAAATCTGCCAGAAGCTAAGATTATTTCACAACAATTGTCTGCGTGGATAACCCGCTATCGTTGCAGGTTGCGATGATACGAAACGTGTCGCCGGAACCGGCCGGGATGGCAAACGGCGACATCGCCTGATTGCGGTGGCTCGTCTGAAAATCGAAATCCCGTCTTGCAACCTCCGTCCCGTTTTTGAAGATCACGACTTCCTTGATAAAATGCCCGTTGCGGTCCGCCGCATGGTGCTGCACGGTGACGTGCAGCTTCTGATGCTCCAAATCATAGCTGGCGTGAATCGCATTGGGGGCATTAGCCATCAGGACGCCTGAAACCAGCATCCCTGCCACAAGCACGATGTAGAAGATTATCTTCATCATTCTTATGAATGGAGCCAGCGCGCCCGGCAGGATTCGAACCTGCGACCCTCTGATCCGTAGTCAGATACTCTAATCCGCTGA
This sequence comes from Pseudomonadota bacterium, assembly GCA_043798915.1. Taxonomy (GTDB): domain Bacteria; phylum UBA10199; class UBA10199; order 2-02-FULL-44-16; family JAAZCA01; genus JAZDOG01. The sequence continues at coordinate 41,534 of JAZDOG010000102.1, forward strand.
GCTACGGGCGCGCTGACTCCACCACACATCTCTGTAAACTCGGCCCGGCAGGGTAAACCAGCCGGCCTCAACCTGTCAAGCGCGCCCTAGATCGATTCAAACTTCGCCTGGAAGAAGCGAAGCGATTCGGGCTCGTAAGAAATCTTCAATCCCTTCACAGCCGAGCGGCGATTCCAGACAAGCTTTATCGTCTCCGCAGCGACATCCATATGGGAATTCGTGTAGGCGCGCCTGGGGATCGTCACGCGAACGAGTTCGAGCTTCGGCACCCGGTCCTTGTGGGTCGCTGGGTCGCGACCCGCAGAGACGATTCCGCGCTCCATCGTGCGCACACCGCTCTCGACATATATCTCCGCAGCGAGCCGCTGCGCGGGAAACTCGCTCTGCGGAATATGGGGGAAGAAGGCCTTCGCATCCAGAAAGATCGCGTGGCCCCCGATGGGCCTCACGATCGGGATGTCCGCCGCTATCAGCCTGTTGCCCAGATACTCCACCTGGTGCACGCGCCATGAGACTATGTGCTCGTTCTCCGCCGCCTCCTTGAAACCCCGCGCGCAGGCCTCCATGTCGCGGCCCGCCATGCCGCCGTATGTATGCAGGCCCTCATAGACGACGACCAGCTCCTTCGCCTTCGCGAAGAAATCATCGTCGTTCATAGCGAGCCAGCCGCCGATATTGACGTATGCGTCCTTCTTCGCTGACATGGTGCACGCGTCGGTCAACGAGCATGTCTCGCGGCATATTTCCTTTAGACTTTTGTTTTTGTATCCAGCCTCGCGGCACTGGACGAGGTAGCAGTTCTCGAGGATGCGGGCGGCATCGAGGACGACCTTGATTCCTTGCTTCCTGCAATATTTCGAGACCTCGCGCATGTTGGCCATAGAGACCGGCTGGCCTCCGGCCATGTTGACCGGCGCGCCAATGCTCACATATGGCACGCGCTCAGCTCCCACCTCCTTCACAAAAGCCTCGAGCTTCTCCATGTCCACATTGCCCTTGAACGGGTGCTCGTTGTAGGGGTCGTGCGCCTCATCGATGATGACATCGTGAAAGGTGGCGCCGGCCATCTCCTGATGCAGCCTCGTCGTGGTGAAGTACATGTTGCCGGCCACGTGGTCGCCCTGCTTGATGAGGCAATTCGAGAGGATGTTCTCCGCGCCGCGCCCCTGGTGGGTGGGGACCATATGCCTGTAGCCCATGACGTCGCGGACGACATCCTCGAGGAAGTAGAAGTTGCGGCTGCCGGCGTAGGCCTCGTCCCCCAGCATCATCCCGGCCCACTGGTAGTCGCTCATGGCGGCGGTCCCGGAATCGGTGAGCAGATCTATCCAGACGTCCTCGCTCTTTAAGAGGAAGGTGTTGTAGCCGGCCTCGGCGATCGCGCTCTCCCGCTCCTTGCGCGTCGTCATCTTTATCGCCTCCACCATCTTGATCTTGTAGGGTTCCGCCATCTGGCTCAGATCGGTCATCGGACGTCCTCCTGTTAAAAGGCGGCGAGGGCCCTTATATCGCCACCTGCAGATCGTGCAAGTGAAATGGCGACCCTTTGTTTTCCCCTTATTTTCCTTTACTTTTCATGGTTTTTTTGACATCTTCCAAGAGCAGCGGGTAGCTGGAAACCCGCGTTTTACGCGCTTTTCCCGTCCCTCCGACAGAGGTTTTCACTTAAAACAACAGGGGTATTTCAAAGTGGCAACAGGAACCGCACCAAAGACGAAAACCAGCCAGGCGTCGGCCCAGTTGGCAAAAACAGTCAAGGCAGGCCATTCGTATGACGCCTCCAAGATCAAGGTCCTGGAGGGGCTGGACGCCGTCAGGCGCCGGCCTGCGATGTACGTAGGCTCGACGAATATCAACGGCCTCCACCAGCTCGTCTATGAAGTGGTGGACAACTCCGTGGACGAGTCGCTGGCCGGCTTCTGCACTCACATAGAGGTCACGATACATCTGGACGGCTCGATCACCGTCGTGGACGACGGCCGCGGCATCCCGGTGGACATGCACGAGACGGAGAAGGTCTCCGCCGCCGAGGTGGTGCTCACCAAGCTCCACGCGGGTGGAAAGTTTGACAACTCCTCCTACAAGGTCGCGGGCGGCTTGCACGGCGTGGGTGTCTCGTGCGTCAACGCGCTCTCGGAGTGGCTGAAGCTCGAGATCCGCCGCGACGGCAAGCTCTACTCGCAGACCTATCGCCGCGGCCATCCGGAGGCCCCGCTCGCCGCCTCCGGCAAGAGCGACCGCACCGGGACCAAGGTCACGTGGAAAGCCGATTCAGAGATATTCGAGACGACCGAGGTCTCGTTCGACACGCTCTCCCAGAGACTGCGCGAGCTCTCCTTCCTCAACAAGGGTCTGAAGATCACGGTCGTAGACGAGCGCGAAGCTGACAAGCGCCATGAGTTCCAGTACGCGGGGGGCATCCAGAGCTTCGTAGAGTATCTCAACAAGCGCAAGGAACCGATCCACAGCAAGGTCGTCTACTTTGAGACCGAGCGCGACAATGTCGTCGTCGATGTGGCGATGCAATGGAACCAAGGCTATCAGGAGACGATCTTCTCGTTCGCCAACAACATCAACACGCGCGACGGCGGCACGCACCTCTCCGGATTCAAGTCCGCGCTCACGCGCACGATCAACCAGTACGCTGCAAAGAACGAGCTCTTCAAAAAACTCGCCAAGCCGCCCGAGGGCGAGGACATCCGAGAGGGCCTGTGCGCCGTCATCTCCGTCAAGCTCCAGAACCCGCAATTCGAAGGGCAGACGAAGGGCAAGCTCGGCAATTCCGAGATCGAGGGGATCGTCAAGCAGGCGGTCAATGACAAGCTCGGTGAGTTCCTCGAGAAAAACGGGCCCGTGGCGAGGAAGATCATCGAGAAGGTGGGCGACGCCGCCAGGGCGCGCGAGGCAGCGAGGCAGGCCAGGAACCTCGTGCGCAGGAAGAGCGCGATGGAGAGCGGGACGCTCCCCGGCAAGCTCGCCGACTGCCAGGAGCGCGACGCCGCGAAGTCAGAGCTGTATATCGTGGAAGGCGACAGCGCCGGTGGAAGTGCAAAACACGGCCGGGACAGTAGATTTCAGGCGATCCTTCCGCTGAATGGAATAATTCTTAACGTCGAGAAGGCGCGCTTCGACAAGATGCTCGCATCGGATGAAATCAGGACTCTCATAACCGCCCTCGGCGCCGGAATCGGCGAGGAAGACTTCGACATCGCCAAGCTAAGATATCACCGGATCATACTGCTGGCGGATGCCGACGTGGACGGCGCACACATCCGGACGCTCCTCCTCACCTTCTTCTACCGGCAGATGCCCCAGGTCGTCGAGGCGGGCTACCTCTATATCGGCCAGCCTCCTCTCTACCGGGTGAAGAAGGGGAAATCGGAGCGATACCTGAAGAACGACCCGGCGCTCGAGGAATATCTCATCGACTTGGGTGTCGAAGGCATTCACGTCTCACCCAAGGGCGCGCAGAAGGATTACTCAGGCAAGTCGCTGGCGAAGATCACGCGGCAGCTGATCCGCTACAGCAAGATACTCGACCTCTTCAAGAAGCGGCGCGATCCGCGCATCGTCGACGGCTGCGTCTCGGCTTGCGGATTGACTCCCAAGATGCTCTCCGGCCCCGCCTCGAAGATCGACGGCGAGCTCGACTCGATCGCCGAGTACCTGAGCAAGATGTATCCCGACCTTCAGGACTTTCAGGTCGATATCGCCGAAGACGCCGAGCACGGCGCTAAGCGCATCATCTACAAGACGAACATGAACGGCCTTGCCCGCGAGACGATCATCGACACCGACTTCCTCGCATCGCCGGAGTTCGCGGAGCTCAAATCTCTCCAGAAGGAGTTTTCAGAGTTGGGGAAGCCGCCGTACACTATCGCCCACGACGGCGAGATCGCCCAGGTGGCAAACCTCAAGGAGGTGATGAATTATGTCCTCTCAGAGGGGCGGCACGGGCAGGACATCCAGCGCTACAAAGGTCTGGGCGAGATGAATCCGACACAGCTATGGGACACGACGCTCGACCCCGAGCGCAGGACGCTCCTGCAGGTGCGCGTGGACGACGCAGTCGAGGCCGATTCGATCTTCACGGTGCTAATGGGCGACGCGGTCGAACCGAGACGCGAGTTCATCGAGCAGAATGCGCTGAACGTGCGGAACCTGGATATCTGACCACCGGCTTCGCATTTTGGTGTCCGCTATGAGCCCCAAGCCAAGGCGAATTTCGATGACCTGACGCCGGAGGATAAATATCGCGTCCTTGAGGCGCTCCGGGAGGATCCCTTCAAGAGCCGCCAGTTTCTGGCAAAGCTCCTCCCAACTCCGTTTCATCTATTCAACATCGCCCCCCTTGAAATGAAGCCTCATTCATGATAGTAAGTGCTCAATGGTTGAATCGAAAAATATCGTGCTCCAGTGGATGGAGCGGGCCGATTACGATTTGAGTGCAGCGGCAGCGATGAGAAAAAGCGGCCACTTGCTTTATGTCGCCTTCATGTGTCAGCAAGCAGTGGAAAAAACGCTCAAGGCAACGTGGTGCCGCCGGCGCGACGATTCTCCTCCTTTCACACACAATCTGGCCACGCTGGCGGAGTCTCTTGGTCTGGACATATCTGAAAAACAAAAGATACTTCTCGATAGGCTTGGCCGGCACTATATTGTCGGCCGGTACCCCACCTTCAAACAGAAGCTGGCGTCGGCTCTGAACAAAGAAGATGTGTCTGATATGCTCAAACAGACGGAGGATTTTGTAAAATGGTGCAGGAAATCTATCCCAACGTTGAAGAAGTCGTAAATGCCTTCATAGCCGAGCTGAAAAAACGCGTGCATGTGCGAAGGGTGATTCTCTTTGGTTCCTATGCGCGCGGGACTCCAAGGCCGTGGAGCGATATCGACCTGGCCGTCATTTCATCAGATTTTCATGGCGGGACAGAAGGGGATCATCTCCTATTGGCCGAGGTGGCACGCAGAATAACACCTCAGATAGAAGCCATCCCTTATCTGCCCGAGGATTTTGCCGGGTGCGACTCGAGGAGCTTCGAGGCTGATATCCTTCGAAACGGGAGGGTCATGTTCGACGAAGCGGCCTGACTCAGCATTCACGCTATTTTGAGGCTCTTGAGGAACAGCTGGAAAGGTTTGTAGTATTCCTGGAACCTGTCGTCCGGGAAGCTGGCGGTCATGTTGATGGCGAGGTTGCCCTTGAGCAGGGTGACCTGGACCTGCTTTACGATCTGGCCGGGCTTGATGTTCGGCGCAGGCGCGTTGGGCTGCTGCTGCTTCATCAGATCGGCCATCGCCGAGACGTCCCAGCTGCAGACCATCATCTTGCCGCGCACCCCGGAGATCGCGATGTCGCGCTCGTCGGAGATCTTCAAATCCTTTATGCCACGCTTCTCGATCGACTCCTTTATGCGGCCGAAATAGCTCGCCAGATCGATTTCCTTGGGAAGGTACTCCTTGGTGAGGATTACATTCGGCTTGACGTTGGGGTCGGGAGAGGGCAGCGTAAGAGTCAGCATCCCCTGAACGTTCCAGTCTTCCGGGGTCTCCGCAGCCAGCTCCGCCATCTCGATCCGTGGCATGTGTCCCTCCTGAAATGGAGGTGAGGGATAACACGGGCTTGAGAGGCTTAGCAAGCGGAATTGCCAAGGTGCGATCTTATGGAAAACCATTTCACAGTTGAAAACAGGGACATCGGCCAGCGCCTCGACAAATGGCTCTGCACGCGACTACCCGGCTTATCGCGAAACCAGATCAAGTCGCTATTGGATGATGGGCGCATCCTCATCAACAACCGCCGGGTTGTGATCGCAGGCTGGGAGCTGGAGGCCGACGACGTGGTCGAGGTGAGGATCCCGCCGGACTTCGAGAAGAAGGCCGGGGGAGAAGGCTCCGTCCCCAGTCCGCAACATGCCGCCCCGGCAAGCCCAGTCACGCCGGATGGGGCGGAGGTCCCCGCTGAAAAGGCCAAGATCAGGGCCTCGATCGAAAGGCATTTCACAAGGCAGAAGGATCGGCACCACCGCAAACCCGAGGAGACAAAAAAAGAGAACAAGGAAAATAAGGAGGGCGCACAGTCGAGGCCCGGGCGCCTGAAGATATATCATGAGGACAGGGACCTGATCGTAGTCGAGAAGCTGGCTGGTTTGCTCTCGGTTGCATCCCAGGAGGAGCGCGGGAGCCAGGACCTCGTGCGCGAGATCAAGGGCTACATGCGCCGGCGCCACCGCGGGAGCCAGCACTCTTTCGTCGCGCCTCTCCACCGGCTTGATGCGGAGACCAGCGGCATCATGGTCTTCGCACTCTCGAGGGAGGGACAGAAGCTCGAGCATCAATTCCGCGACCATTCGATCAGGCGCGAGTATACAGCCATAGCAGCCGGACGACTGGAAGAGGAAAAGGGAATCATAGACATCCCGCTCGAAAAGGGTGACTTCCACGGCGGGAAGAAAGTGCGCAGCGCAGAAGGCGGCGGGAAGAGGGCGGTGACGGAATTCAGCGTCAAGGAGCGCTATCGCAACGCGACCCTCCTCGAACTCCGGGTGCGCACCGGCCGCACGCATCAGATCCGCGTCCATCTGGCTGAGAAGGGCTTTCCGCTGATAGGCGACAAGCTCTACGCCGACCGTGTGCCGGAGGGCATCCCGCCTTTCAGCCGGCACGCGCTCCACGCTCACTCGCTTGGCTTCCGTCATCCGGCGACCGGCAAAAAACTGACCTTTCACTCTCCGCTGCCCCGGGACATGCGCGAGTTGATCGATAAGCTCCGCGAAGCTATTGCCAAGGGTGAATGATGATGTTGATTTTTGTGCCCAGGGCGGGACTCGAACCCGCATAGGTTGCCCCACACGCCCCTCAAACGTGCGCGTCTGCCATTCCGCCACCTGGGCTAAAAAATTCGCAATACATTTTCCCTATTCGCTTTCCTTGGGCGTCTCTCCCAAAGGCGCTGCCGGCTCCGACTGCGCCGGCATCGCCTTGTCGATCACCGTCTGGACCGAGCGAGTCTTGGATATCTGCGCAAGCCATATCGACGTGACGAGGAATGCGATCGCCATCCCGGCGGTCATCTTGCTCAGGAACGTCGCAGGGCCACGGCCTCCGAATACAGTCTGCGAGGCCCCGCCGAACACCGCTCCGATGTCCGCACCCTTGCCCACCTGCAAAAGGATCACGACGATCAAAAAGAAGCAGATCAAATAGTGGACTGTGATCAATACCGTTTCCATGTCATCCTCTCAATGCGCGCTGCGCACGATCGCAGCGAACTGTTTCGGGTCCAGCGATGCGCCGCCCACTAGCGCGCCGTCTATATCCTCCTTCGACAGGAGTTCCCGGCTGTTGGACGGCTTGACGCTGCCACCGTATATTATCCTGATATTTTCCGCAACAGCCGCGCCGAAGGCCTTGGCAAAGTGTCTGCGGATGAGCGCGTGCACCTCCTGGGCCTGTTCTGGCGTTGCCGTGCGCCCTGTGCCGATCGCCCAGACCGGCTCGTAGGCGACGACGGCGCTTGCCGCGGCCTCCGCACTCATGCCCATGAGGCCCCCTTTAAGCTGGCGCTCTATGACATCCCACGTCCGGTTCGCTTCCCGCTCGCCGAGCGTCTCTCCCACGCAGAGGATCGGAATCAGGCCATGGCGCAGCGCCGCCCGAAACCGGCGATTCGCCGTTTCGTCGGTTTCGCCGAAGAGCTGCCTGCGTTCGGAGTGGCCGATCAGCGCGCAGCTGCACCCGACATCCCTGAGGAAGAGGCCCGATATCTCGCCCGTGTAGGCGCCCGAGTCCTCCCAGAAGATGTTCTGGGCGGCGAGCTTGAACTCCGTCTCGGCCAGCGCCACACCGATGGAATAGAGCGCGGTGAAGGGCGGGGCGATGACGACATCGACGTGCCCTGCGGCCTTGAGCTCGGATGCGAGCGCGGCAACAAACTTGAGCGCCTCCGGGACCGTGTTGTTCATCTTCCAATTTGCGGCGATGAAGGATTTTCTCATATTCACCCTTGGCTATTGCTCAAGTGCTGCTATTCCAGGCAGCTTCTTGCCTTCCAGAAATTCCAGCGACGCACCGCCGCCGGTGGATATATGGTTTATCTTGTCAGCCACGCCAGCCTTTGTCACGGCCGCCACGGAATCGCCGCCTCCCACGACCGATACGGCGGCGCTGTCCGCCACCGCCTGCGCCATCCGGTCCGTGCCGACGGAGAAGGGCGCGAGCTCGAAGACTCCCATCGGCCCGTTCCAGAAGATGGTGCCGGCCTTTTCGATCGCCGACGTGAATTTCGATATCGTCCTGGGGCCGATGTCCAGGCCCATCATCTCGTCCGGAATCGCCTGGCCCTCGGTCTCCTTGGGGAGCGCCTCCGCACTGCAGACCGAAGCGACGATGTGGTCGAGGGGAAGCATTATCTGGATGCCCCTGGTCTCCGCACGTTCGAGTATGCGCCTGGCCGCGTGGATCTTCTCCTCCTCGACGAGCGATTTGCCGACCGCGATACCCTTGGCCTTGAGGAATGTGTAGGCCATGCCGCCGCCGATCAGGAGCCTGTCGCAGATGTTCATCAGGTTCTCGACAACGCCCAGCTTGTCCGAGACCTTTGCCCCGCCGAGGAGCGCAACGAACGGCCGCGCCGGATTCTTGAGCAGGCGCGTGAGCGCCTCCACCTCGGCGCGCATGAGAAAGCCGGCGCCTTTCTGAGCAACATAAGGAACCATCCCGACGGTGGATGCGTGAGCCCTGTGGGCGGTGCCGAAGGCGTCGTTCACGTAGACCTCGGCGAGCGAGGCCAGCTGTTTTGCGAAGGCGTCGCCGTTTGCCTCTTCCTCGGGATGAAAGCGCAGATTTTCGAGGAGCATGACCTGCCCCGGCGCAAGCTCGGATGCTAACTTCTTCACTGCATCGCCGACGCAGTCCTCCGGGTGCAGGACATCCACATCCCCCAGAAGCTCCGCGAGCCTCTCGCCCACCGGCCTCATCGAATATTTGGGGTTCAGTTTTCCCTTTGGCCGGCCCAAGTGCGACGCAAGGATGACCCTCGCGTTCTGTCCCAGGGCGTAGCGGATGGTGGGAAGCGCTGCGCGGATGCGCGTGTCATCGCTGATCGCCCCCCCTTCGTCCATGGCGACATTGAAATCCACGCGGATGAAAAGCCGCCTCTCCGCAATCTGCAGTTCGTCGATGTATTTGATGGTCATAGAATGAAACCTATAGTTTCTTGCCTATGTATTCCGTCAGCCTCAGCATCTGGTTGCAGAAGCCGATCTCGTTGTCGTACCAGGCCAGCACCTTCACCATGTTGTCGATCACCTTGGTGGACAGCGCATCGACGATGGAGGGGTGGGTCTCGCCCATGAAATCCACCGAGACGCATTCATCCTCGCAGTACGCCAGTATCCCCTTGAGCTCCCCTTCGGACGCGGCCTTCAGCGCGGAGTTCACCTCAGCTGCCGAGACGGCCTTCTTGAGGACCGCGACGAGATCGACGAGGGAGACGTTCGCCGTCGGAATGCGGATCGCCAGTCCGTCGAGCTTGCCGGCCAGAGCCGGCAGAACGAGCCCCACGGCGCGTGCGGCGCCGGTCGTCGTCGGTATCTGGGAGACGGCCGCAGAGCGGGCGCGGCGGAGGTCCTTGTGGGGGCCGTCGACGACGCGCTGGTCGTTTGTGTAGGAGTGAACGGTCGTCATGAAGCCGCGCTCTATGCCGAACGAGTCCTGCAGAACTTTTGCGACAGGCGCCAGACAGTTGGTCGTGCAGCTGGCGGCGGAGAGGACGTGGTGCTCGGAAGGCCTGTAGCTCTCGTGATTGATGCCGAAGACAAACGTCGGCGTGTCCTTGCCCTTGCACGGCGCGGAGACGATGACCTTCTTCGCGCCCGCCGCGATGTGTTTGGAGGCGGACTCCCTGTCCGTGAAAATACCGGTGCATTCGAGCACGATGTCACAGCGTTGGTTCTTCCAGGGAAGCGCCGAGGGATCCTTCTCGCTATAGACGGGAATCGTGTGGCCATTGACGACAAGGCCGGATTCCGAGGCCTTCACCTCGCCTTTGAACCTGCCGTGCGTGGAGTCGTACTTGAAAAGGTGGGCCATCGTAGCCGGCGGGACGATATCGTTGATCCCGACGCACTCCAAACCCTTTTTCTCCGCCATCACCCGAAGAGCCAGTCTGCCTATACGACCAAAACCGTTGATGCCTATGCGCAATGTCATGACATGCCTCCTTTTATAGATTTTATATTAGCACAAACGCCCGTTTCTATCGAGGGCGGCGCAGTATACACCTTTGCGATTGCCCGTCAAGCCTTCGCCCGCACATGCACAACAGGGGCTCAAATGCGGCTATTTTGCCTTTTGAATGATTGACAGGTACGCATTGGCGGGGATATGAGCCGGACATGCGTGAGTTGGGCGTGGGCGACACGATCTGCGCGATAGCGACCCCGCCGGGGCACGGCGGCATCGGGGTCGTGCGGATAAGCGGTGCGGATGCGCGCAGGGTCCTGGCTTCGGTCTGGCGCGGCCGCGTGGCGGTGTCCGATTTCGAGCCGAGGAGGCTCTACTTGGGCGATGTCGGGGTCGATCGCGTGATGGCGGTCTTCATGCCGGCGCCCGCTACCTACACCGGCGAGGATGTGGTGGAACTCTCGGCCCACGGATCCCCCGCGGTCCTCCGTCAGATCATGGAGGGCTGTCTTGCCTCCGGCGCCAGGGCGGCAGGTCCTGGAGAATTTACGAGAAGGGCGTTCGTGGCCGGCAAGCTCGACCTCGCACAGGCAGAGGGCGTCGCGGACCTCATAAACGCGACGAGCGAGAGGGCCGCGAGGCTGGCCGGCGAGCAGCTCAAAGGCGCGCTCTCGGAGAAGGTCTCCGATGCGGGGGATGCCCTCGCAACTTTGCGCGCCGAGATCGAAGCGGGGATAGATTTTCCTGAGGAAAATCTGGAGCAGCGCGCGATGGGCGATGTCATCGATCGCCTGCAAGATATTGCATCGAACCTGAAGATCCTCTCGTCGACATATGCCGGAGGGCGCCTGATCCGCGAGGGCGCGCGCGTGGCTATCGTCGGCCGCCCGAACGCCGGCAAGTCGAGCATCTTCAACCGCCTCGCCGGCGCTGACAGGGCCATCGTCCACCATGAGCCGGGGACCACGCGCGATGTGGTGGAGGAACAGATATCGCTCGGCGGGCTTTCGTTCAGGCTCCGCGACACGGCGGGGCTTCGGGCAAACGCCGGCGAAATCGAGGCGATCGGCGTGGGCCGCGCCCGCGAGGAGATCGCCGCAGCGGATATCGTCGTAGCCGTCTTCGATGGCTCGCGCGCATGGGACGGCGAAGATGCCGAGCTCATGGCCACGCTCGATCCTCGACGATGTATCGCGGTGATCAACAAGTGCGACCTTACCCTCGCGTTCGATCCGGAGAAACTTCCCGTGCTGAGCGGGGGCATAAAACCGCTGCATCTCTCCGCAAGGACCGGATCGGGCATCGAGTATCTTGCAAGCCAGCTCGTCGGATGCGCCGCAGCGGATGCGGGCAAGGCCGAAGGCGTCATGGTCGCGAGCGCCAGGCACAAGGCGCTCATCGACGAGGCCCTCCTCGCCATCGACGCCGCACAGAACTCGCTCGAAAAAGGCGAGCCGGCCGAATGCGCGGCGGCAAGAATGCTCGCCGCGCAGGATGCGCTGGGCTCCATCACGGGCAGGGTGACAACAGACGACATCCTCGACCGGATATTCTCGACCTTCTGCATAGGCAAGTGAGCCTAATATGAAATACGACATCATCATCATAGGCGCAGGACACGCCGGCTGCGAGGCCTCCCTCGCCGCGGCGCGGATGGGCGCCCATGTGGCGCTTGTCACGGCGAGGCGGGACACTATAGCGGCGATGAGCTGCAATCCTGCGATCGGGGGATTGGCCAAGGGCCACATCGTCCGCGAGATAGACGCTCTCGGCGGCGAGATGGCCCGCGCCGCCGACGCCACTGGCATACAGTTTCGCCGCCTCAACATGAGCCGCGGCCCGGCGGTGCGCGCCACGCGCTGCCAGTCCGACCGAAAGCACTACCATCTCTATATGCGGGCGGCGATCGAGGCAGAGGAGAACATCGATATCATCGAGGCTGAAGCAGTTGCGCTTTTGACAGACCCCTCCCCCTCGATGGGGGAGGGCAAGGGTGGGGGTGATCTTGGCAATCGCGGCCACCCTCACCCCGACCCTCTCCCCTCAAGGGAGAGGGAAAAGAGTGTCATCAAGGGCGTTACGATAAAAGGCACGGGAGAGGTCAACCCGAAGCAGGAACTCAGCGCATCGCGTGTCATCGTCACGACCGGTACTTTTTTAAACGGCCTGCTTCATTTCGGAATGGAATCGGGACCCGGCGGTCGCATCGGCGACCACGTCGCCGGCGGCCTCTCTGCATCGCTCGCATCGCTGGGCTTCGCGCTCGGTCGACTCAAGACCGGTACTTGTCCCAGACTCGCGCGCGACACCGTCGACTTCAGCGTCTGTGAGCGCCAAGATGGGGACGATCCACGGCCGCGCTTCTCGGACGACGATGTGGGGAATATGTTGCCTGAGCTCCCCTGTCACATCACGTACACGACGCCGGAGACGCACGCCGTGATCCGGGCAAATCTCTCGCGCTCTCCGCTCTACAGCGGCCGCATCAGGGGAACAGGGCCCCGCTATTGCCCCTCGATCGAGGACAAGGTCGTCCGCTTCGCCGAGCGCGACCGTCACCAGCTCTTCCTTGAACCGGAGGGTATCGACACCGACTGGATCTATGTGAACGGCCTCTCGACATCACTGCCGCTGGACGCTCAGCGCGAGATGTTGAAGACGATACCGGGACTGGAGCACGCAGAGATAGTGCAACCCGGCTACGCCGTAGAATACGATTTCGTCCCTCCCACGCAGCTCAAGGCCACGCTCGAGACAAAGCTCGTGGACGGCCTCTATCTCGCCGGACAGATCAACGGGACGTCCGGCTATGAGGAGGCGGCGGCGCAGGGGTTGATCGCCGGAATCAACGCGACGTGCGCACTGCGCAAAGAGGGCGAAATAATCCTCAGGCGTGACGAATCGTACATCGGCGTCCTCATCGACGACCTCGTCACGAAGGGAACGGACGAGCCGTACCGCATGTTCACATCGAGGGCGGAATACAGGCTCCTGCTTCGTGAGGACAACTCCGCAGAGAGGCTCTCTCCGCTGGGACGGAAGCTGGGCCTGATAAAGGACGAGAGGTGGCAAAGATTCAAAGACAGACAGGAGGCGCTGAAACGAACCATCTCGATCCTCAAGGAGACGGCGGTGGCACCCACGACGGAGACAAACGCCGCGCTCGGCGCGATGGGGAGCTCCTCGCTCAAGAAACCGGCCTGCCTCGCCGACCTCGTGGCGCGGCCCGAGCTCGGCATCAGGGAGGTCCTCTCCGCATTCGCCCCGCACGCGATCACGAAAGACTACGGAGGAATGCTGGAGAGCGCAGAGATGGACACGAAATACGCCGGCTACATCAGGGCCGACCTGGAGCGCGTCGGAAAATTCATGCATCTGGAGGAGATAGGGATTCCCGCCGACTATGAATATTCCTCTACACATGGCCTCTCGGCCGAGGCGCGCGAGAAGCTCTCGCGTATCAGGCCGGCGACTCTCGGGCAGGCCTCGCGGATTCCGGGGATCACTCCCGCGGCCATATCCGTGCTCATGGTGGCCCTTGCGTCGAGGCGCTGATCTTTCGCACCGGAAAAAGGAACGACACTCCCCCGTTCATGATGACGTCCGCGTTGAACTTGTCGCCGGAGGGAATAGGCGTCGGATGGAGGAGGGCGTTGACGTCGAAGCGCACCGCGAGCCACGGCAACGGAGTGTAGACCTTGATGCCCCCGCCCACCACGAAGGCGGGTTTCCATTCGTGGTTGATGTAGATCGTGCCGCCGCCAAGCGTAAAAAAGAGATCGCTGTCGATGATCGTCTTCCCGGCGCGGATGGCACAGTCGTTGCTGATCGAAACCTCGGCATCGAGTATGTGTGAATTGTTGGTCGTGAGGCTGTTGCCAAACGATGTCGAGGAGTTGGCCCTTATGTAGCTGTAGAGATACGACGCGCCGACCGAAAAGGCATTGCTGACATGGAGCATGTACCGGGCGCCCGCGTCCCAGGTGTTGAGCCACTCGTCCCCCAGATAATCCCCGCCGGAGATCTCGATTTCGCTCTGCCATTTCTTCGAGAAGCGATCGCGGCGGTCGAGCGCCTTGTGCAGGGGCGCGAACTCCGGCCCTCCGGCCGGGGCCTCACTCGAGATTGTCGCTGGTTTGTCCTCCGACGAATGGGCAACGCCGCCCGCCAGACAGATGAGGAGCGCCGCAATCATAAATCTGTTCAGGATTTTACGAGTCATGGTAACTATTCGGCATACGCCTCGGCTTCCTCTTTTGCCAGCTTGCCGGACTTGGAGGCAGCGGCCGCCAGATCCTTCGTCACCTTCCAGGCGCTGCCGGGGAAGCGGTGGCACCCCTCCATCACCTGCTCGAACGCGGAGAGGAACCTCGTGACGTGCACCTCGTTCAGCACCAGAGGCGGCAGGAGCTTGACGACGTCGAGGTTATGGCCGGCCACCTGCGTGAGTATATGGTGTTCCTTCATGAGTGGGACGACGATCATCTGCGGGAAGAGGCTCTTTGAAAGCGCATGGACCAACTTCCAGCCAGCCTTGAGCCTGAGCGATTTCGGCTCGCCGAACTCAATGCCTATCATGAGGCCCATGCCACGCACGTCCGAGAGCATTTCGAAGCGACACTGCATCGCGCGGAGCCCGTCGACGAGCAGCGAACCCATCTCCGCAGAGTTTTCAACAATTTTTTCCTCCTCGATCGCGTCGATGGCAGCGAGGCCCGCCGCCATCGCGAGGATGTTGCGGCCGAAGGTGTTGGAGTGGACCACGCAGTGTTCCATGTCGGTGAAGACGCGGTCATAGATGCTGCGCCTGTAGCAGATCGCGCCCACCGGGACGAAGCCGCCGGAGAGGGCCTTGGCCATCGTGACGATGTCGGGCTCGATCCCGAAGTGCTGGTGTGCGAACATTTTGCCCGTGCGGCCGAAGCCGGTCTGCACCTCGTCGCAGATCATGACCGCTTCGTAGCGCCGGCAGAGCGCCTGTGCCTCCGTGTAGAAGGAGCGCTCTGCGATGTAGACTCCCTTGCCCTGGATCGGCTCGAAGACGAACGCCGCCACGTCCCCCTTTTTGAGCTCTGCCTCGAGCGCTTCGACGTCGCCCATCGGAATCTTCGTGGCCTCGAGGAGTTCGCCGAAACCTTTTCGGAATTCTTTTCCGCCGTTGAGCGAGAGAGACCCGGTGGAGAGGCCGTGAAAGGCGTGGTCCCAGAATACGATGCGGTTCTTGCCCGTGCTCTTCCGCGCGAACTTGATCGCACCCTCGTTGGCCTCCGTCCCGGAGTTCGTGAAGAAGACCGTGTCCACGCCCTCGGGCATGTGGGAGAGGAGCCTCTCGGCGAGCAACCCTGCCGCAAGCGGGGCGTCCATCTGCACCATGTTGGGATACGAGAGATCCAGCGCATCGTGGAGGGCCTTGCGAATCTTGGGGTGCGAACGGCCGAGAGCGAAGACACCATAGCCGGCGAGCATGTCGAGGTAGGAGTTCCCCTCGCGGTCGAAGAGCAGCGCCCCCTCAGCGCGGACGTAGTCGCGGTCGAAGCCGATGGTGCGCAAAACCCTTACTAGCTGGGGATTTACGTGCCGGGCGAAGAGTTCGTGCTGACGCCCGGCGTTCTCTTCCAGAAGCTGCCTGATATCTATCGTCATAGGCCGCAACACCTATCAGATGCTGACTTTGGAGGCAAGCCCCGTCAACAGCGCACCCTCCCTTTGTAAGGGAGGGATGGGGAGGGTAGACCACGGATATTTCGCACGATCTACCCCCTCTAACTCCCCCTTACAAAGGGGGAGGACTATCATTCCAAGTGCTGGATACAGCCCTTTGTGAGGCCCAGACGGTGCAGGGCATCCTCCGCCTCGGCGAATTCTGCCTTCACGACCTTCCGACCGAGGATCGGATCGCCAACCGCCTGGTCCGCCGGAAAATACTGGCTCATGAGGTTGACCGGCACGTCGGTCGAGAGCTCGCCCGCGATGAACTCGAATACTTTTTCGGATGACGCGAAGCCTCCGGGCAACACGAGGTGGCGGATCAGGAGGCCGCGCCTGCCTATCCCCTCGCCGTCCATCTCAAGCGGCCCGACCTGCCTGAACATCTCCTTCACCGCAGGGCGGACGTGCTCCCAATAGTCCGGCGCATCCGAGCATCTCGCCGAGGCATCCCTCGTCGCATACTTGATGTCGGGCATGTAGATGTCGACCACCCCATCGAGGAGCTTGAGCGCCTGCATCCCGTCGTATCCGCTGCAGTTGTAGACGATCGGGATGCAAAGCCCTTCTTTCGCAGCGATCGCAAGCCCGGCCAGGAACTGCGGGACGACGTGCGAGGGCGTGACGAGGTTGATGTTGTGCGCGCCGCGCTTCTGGAGATCGAGCATCATCCGCGCGAGGGCCTGCGGGGGTGCGGGCCGCCCGTGGCGAAGCCGGCTGATCGGGTAGTTCTGGCAGAAGCGGCAGTGGAGGTTGCAGCCCGTGAAGAAGATCGTGCCAGAGCCGCGCGTCCCGGATATCGGAGGCTCCTCTCCAAAATGGAGATTCGCGCTGGCCACGCCGGCAACTTTGTCCGTCCTGCAGACTCCGGGCTTCCCATGAATGCGGTCGACCGCGCAGTCGCGAGGGCAGAGCCGGCAGCTTTTCAGCGCCGCATATGCCCGCCCAACGCGGCGGGAGAGTTCTCCTGAGGGCAAGAGGTGGAGATATGAAGGATATGATTTAGCTGAATCAGTCACCATACGACTCTGTTATGATCTGTCCGGCCTTGTAGTCGATGGTCACGCGGAACTGCCTGAAAAAATCGAGGCCAATGAGCGCGTCGATGCCCCAGGATTTTTCAAAGTGAGAGACATAGACCGCCAGACTCTTCATCGCACAAGAACATGCTTCTATATGAGGCAAAACAATTTGGCCGTATTTTTGGGTCTGCAATCCTGGTTTCAATTGAACATTCGGGTTTGTGTCCTCAAGGAAACCAAGATGTTGGAGAACTTCGTCAGAAAATTCTGTAGATGGGGCCCCTGTATCGAGAAGCGCAATACAATCTCGTTTCCTGCCATTCTTACCTTCTACATAAATTTGAAGGAGGATATATCGACCCTGAGTATCAAACGCCGTGACATTGCGCATGGGCCCTCCACCCCCCAGGAAACTGGCTTTCTCCTGTATATCGAAAAGCACAGTCCTTATCTATCGCAGGCAATTGGTAAACCTCGTTCTTTTCGATAGAATGCCTTTGCACCACCCCCTCAACTATACAACCAAGCGAATTGGTCTTATAGTCGGTGATCAGCAACCACTCGTCCGGATACGCCTTCTTCATCTCTTCCCAAGTCATCCTTTGACCCATGACGTCCTCCTTCTTGTTCGATCTTGCCCAATTCTACGGCTGTGGCCGTTTACTTATCAAGGAGAATTTCGGAACTATCCGTCACTACAAATTTTACGCTGCCCGTTTATTGAACACAGCCTTTTCAAGTTTCTGCAGCCTCTCCATGATTGTCGAGGTTTCATCCACAAGTATTTGTCGAAGCATTTGATTGAGGACTGTCTGATACCTTCCCCCAGATTTGTTCGCCAATTCCTTCAGGGCCTTAAGAACGTCCTCATCAAGATACGTTGTCACGCGAATCTTTGTGCCGCGAAGCTCATACCTAGACATTTTTGGCCCGGATATTCTTTTCATCTTATTTGGATCTGGAATTTTCTTTTTCATAAAATTTCCTCCATTTGCGCCACCTGGCGGCGCCGAATATTCTGACGGTCTTCCCTCTGACGGTATAACGCACAATGATCACTGTGCCTTTTAACGTTTTTCCCACAGCATAGAACCTGTCTTCCTCTGATGAATGTTTTTCATCTTCCAAATGTATAACCTTCGGATCAGCGAATACCTCAATTGCCTCCCGAAACATCACCTTATGTTTGGAAACATTCTTCAGCTCTCTATAAATGTCCCACTCAAAAGCCAAGCTCATACTATGATTATACATATATTATATGTATAATGTCAATGTCCTTATTGAGATTGCACCGGAAGCTTGGGCTCTAAATAAAGCTCGACAATTAAGCTCAATATAGGTAATCTTTAACCAATATTAAGGCCATTCTGCTTCAATGGAAGCGCAAATGAAACATTTAATCGTGTCACTGAAGACTTCAGATGAAGTCCTCGATGAATTCAAGAAGGCTTTCCGCAAGGCCAAAAAGGGGAAAGTTAAAACTCCTCATTTTGAAATCAGCTTCGACAATAAAAGAGACTTCGACCGATTCGTGCGTAATCTCTATATCTTGAAATACATCCTCATTTTCAAACCGAAGTCGGTCTATGAGTTGGCCAAGATAGCCAAGATCGATGTGTCGAATTTGAACAAGGTAATGCTTTTCTTCGAAGAAGTAGGGGCCATCAAGGTCAAGACGATTAAAACATCCGGCCGCGAAGTCAAAACGCCCACGGTGGCATACGACGCCATAGAATTTAAACTGACGGCTTGAGACACGTGGCAGGCCCCAACTGCTCCGGGACCGATGGTTCGAGACTGATGGTTGACAGTCAGTTGTTTTTATTAATCAGCTGCGCAAAGAGACTGTCTGGTGTCCAAACTTGATCCTTCTTTTCAATCAATAGGCAGCACATCACTTTTTTTAGCCTTTATGCGTTCAACTGTGTTTACGGCCTTTCGAAAGCATGGATGGATTTGAACTTCCTCAAAACGGGGTTCATGACGTTCCTCATTAGAATAATAAATTTTGCTTCCACCCTCTCCCCCCTTCACAAAATCACCCAAAAACCCGATTTCATAAAGTACTCGCATAAAAGCTCTAATGTCAGTGCTCTCAACAATTTGGTTCCACCATTGCGCATTCAATTCCACTCCTGCTGCAAGTTGCAGCAGCATATCTTCAACCTCCATCTTCGACAAATGATATTTATGGCGAAAGAATTTCGTCTTCCAGTAGTTGAAGATTGCCACAAGACCCGGATATTGGTTTGAATACTCCGCGCAAAGGTCGTCCAGCTTCCATGATGAATATGGGCCTTCTGATGCCTTTAGCGCATCGGCGCTCGGCAGTGCTCCTTCAACAGATTCCGTGTAGTACCTTGCCAGCTGAATGAGCTCCCTGGGCCTGCCAAGTGTGCGCTCAACGAGCCAATTATCAGCATTGCTAGTTCCAATTGTGACTGGAAACACAGTTGAGAAGGGAGATTTCTCGGCTAGTAAGTTGTGGCAAACTCTATTATAGTTTATTCGCTGATGGAGAATATTTAACAAGTCTTCCTTGTTCCAACGAACGCGCTCAATATTTCTATACTTGTCTGCGTGCTGCGTTTTTGTGATAAGAATGGAATATACATCTTCACGCATAAACACACATGTGAAAATGTTAGGCGATCTCCCAGAGAGATAATTTGTTGCAGCCAGGAGACCAAGGAGCATATTGTTCGCGGTTAAAGAATTATCCCAACCCAGATCAAGATCATCGATCAATACAACAAATTTACCACCATCATTAGCAATCTTCTGCATATGGTGTTCAAGGGATTCAACTTCCGCAATACTACGAAGTTCTCGCTCTACGTTGATTCCAAATTCTCCCAAGGATCCAACCTTGCCTTTAACTTTAGCAAGAATATCGGCTACATTCTCAACGAGGTCTTTTGAGGTGCGGTTCAGTTCCACTGCAATGTGTCGCGCAAATTCGATGCTGTCTTGGGCAAACTGACCTTTAGCTTTATCACCAACGACGCACAAAGAATCGAGTAGTATCTGGCGTAGCCAAACATGTTGAAAAAATATCTCCTCACCGAAAGTGTCAACTATATCTTTTTCATTAAGAACGCTCTTGATTGAATTATATTTGGGCGAGATATTAATAACGAAAGTATTAGCTTGATCTTGGAAGTTCTGTTCGAGCTTTTTTCTAAGAGCGCTCTTGCCTGAACCTTTGCGACCGATGACGATGCATTTGCTCTTTTCATAAATACGACGAAACGCATCTGAGCTAACAAAATATTCAAGAAGATTGGGATCTTTTTCTGCGCTATCATCGCCCCATTGAATATCTGCGATCTTCATCATGCCTCCTATTTGTCGTAAGACTTTCTCTTTTGCATCTGTACCAATTCAATGCCTTCAAGTCGAGGGTTCTTATCAGCTGGCGGCCGTTCATCTTGCCGGTTAGGGACCCATTTACACCACCACAGAGAGTTTGAATCCTTTTAATTTGAGCCTTCGATCATTTCATGGGTATATAAACAGGGGATTTAAGCGGGACGCCGCTTTAAAGATTCCACAAGCTGGGATCCCCCGTCCAGATTGAACAGGAACAGGGGTTGTGCCAGTTAGCCGATGAGGTGCCTAATTGCACACGAAGGTTGCTCGCTATATGGAGTGGTGAAAGAGGGGATGACCTCATCAGGCACCTCGCGGAACGAACCGATTTGGTCGGCGAAATGCCGCCGGTCGTGTTCCTTATGCTGTTCACGACGCCGAAGGCTGTTTGATCCGAGCGCTCAACAATCTGACGTTGATTCTGTTGAGCGCTCGGGAGTTGCCTGAGGCGAGGCGGCATGAGACCGTTACCAAATCGTGCGAGTGTAGCGCTGGTGCCTGGTGAGGTCATCCCATCTTTCGCCACAACCAATGATTTCACGGGATCGCCACGTCGGCCTTCGGCCTCCTCGCGATGACAGCGAGGACTGATTATTTATACAGGAGATGCACCTTGCGTTCGGACAGAAGATTTGCGGGTGTCTTACACATCGACTTCAAATCGTCCAAAGAAAGCGCGTCGATTCCCTCGCGGAATTTGGATGAACCGGTGAGGAGGTCGATCGCCGGGCGGTTCGTGACGAATTCGTATGGCTCATGGCGCCACTCGAAGCCGCGCCCTTTGTAGAGCTTGTTCACAAGCCAGAGGAACGCGAGCCCCGTGAGATATGGCTCAAATGCGCCGACGTCGCTTATTATCCATCGGACTCCGTTGCAGATGAGGCTCTTCCATTTCTGCCGCGTCGGGATGAAGGATGAAGGGGCGACTCGCACGCCGGGGAGTTTCAGCGCCCCAAATGCCTCGATGATCTCCTCCGAATCGATATAGGGTGCGCCCACTATCTCAAACGGGGTGTCGGTCCCGCGCCCCTCGGAGATGTTGGTCCCCTCGATGAGGCACATCCCGGGATAGAGGAGCGCTGCGGTGTATGAGCACATGTTGGGCGAGGGGTTGGTCCATGGGATGCCGGTGTCGGTCCAGCTCATGTCTCGCCGCCAGCCCTCCATCGGGACGACCGTGAGATTTGCGCCGATCCCGGCCCGATTGTTCATTAACTGAACGATCTCGCCGATCGTCATCCCGTGCCTGACCGGCAGCGAATGGAGGCCGACGAATGACTCGAAGTCCTCCTCGATCCCGCCCCCCTCGACCCGCGTGCCGCCGATTGGGTTCGGCCTGTCGCAGACGACGACCTGCTTCCCCGCCTCCGCGCAGGCCTCGGCGCAGAGGCTCGCGGTCCAGACGTAGGTGTAGTAACGGCTGCCGACGTCCTGGAGGTCGACCACGAGGACATCTATGCCCTCTAGCATCGCCGCCGTGGGTTTGAGCGAATCGAGCGTTGCGCCGTAGAGGCTGTGTATCTGGATGCCGCTCGACGGATCGACGGCGGAGGAGACCGCCTCCATGTCCTGTGCCATCGTGAGCAGCCCGTGCTCCGGACCAAAGAGGGCGGCCATTTTCCCGCCGCCTCTCGCAATCCGGTCCACTGCATGCAGTCCCTCCGCGTTCAGGCTTGCTGCATGCGCAAGGACGCCGATCCTCCGGCCCTTGAGGAACTCCAACCGCGAATCCATGAGGACATCTATTCCGAGACGCATATGAAGTTTCTATCAGAATTTTTTCTGAAAGTCAGGCACAGAGTCGGGTGATTGACGTCTGAGGCGGTTCACGATAGAGCACGAAGCCTGTTCGCCAATCAAGGAGGGAGATCCATGAAGCTCAATCAGGACCGGCTCGTCGACAGATTCGTGAAGTACGCCCGGATCGACACCCAATCGGACCCGGAATCCAAAGCCACCCCCAGCACGCCGGGGCAGCTCGTGCTCGCGACGATCGTCGCCGAGGACATGCGCCAGGCTGGGATCGCCGACGTCCAGATGATGGCGGAGGGCTTCGTCTTCGGGACCATCCCCGAGAATCTCCCCGAGAACCATCCGGCGAAGGGCAAGGCCCCGACGCTCGGTTTTCTGGCGCACTTCGACACGGCGGGCGAAGCGCCGGGGGCGAACGTCGAACCACAATTCATCAAAAACTATCAGGGAGGAGCGGTTCGTTTCCCCAAGAATCCGGAGATCACGCTCACGCCGGACACCACCCCGCACCTCAAGCGCTGCATCGGCCACACTCTCATCACGAGCGACGGGACGACGCTCCTGGGCGGAGGTGACAAGGCGGGCATCGCGCTGCTCGTGGAGCTCGCGCACGCCTGTCGGGAAAATCCGGAGATCCTGCACGGAAAAATCCGCCTCGCGATCATCCCGGACGAAGAGATCGGCGTCGGAACGGAAAAGCTCGACCTTAAGACATTCAGCGCCGACGTCGCCTACACGTTCGACGGCGGCGAGATGGGCGAGATCGACATCGAGAGCTTCAACGGCTTCATGGGCAAGGTCGAGGTGGAGGGCTACGCCGCATTCCCGGGCTACGGCAAGGGGGTCTACCTCAACGCGATCCAGGTCCTCTCGAAGTTCATCGCGGCGATGGAAGATCGACGATGGCCGCAAAACTCCGACGGCCGCGACCCGATCTGGTGGATCCAGAGCATGGAGGGCAAGGTCGCCAGGGCCTCCGCGGCGGTCTACCTGCGCGACTTCGACCTGCAGGGCATCGAGAAACAGAAGCAGATCCTCGCCGGAGTTCGGCAGCAGATCCTCAAGGAGTTCCCCAAGGCGAAGATCGCGATCGACATCGACGAGAGCTATCGCAATTACAAATTCCTGCTGGAGAAGGACCCCCGGATCGTCGCGTACGCCGAAGAGGCGATGCGCCGCATCGGCATCGAACCCAGGAAAAACTACGTGCGCGGAGGCAACGACGCCTGCCACCTCTGCGTCAACGGGCTCCTCTCGACCAATCTCTTCGTCGGCATGCAGAACATGCACAGCCTCGCCGAATGGAACACGGTCGAGTCGATCGAGGGGGCGCTCAAGACCGCGATCTCCCTCTGCGGCGTCTGGCTCGACCATTCAGTTTAAAAGGAGAAATACTATGTCACTCAAAATAGTGAATACGGAGAAAGCACCGAAGGCGGTGGGGCCTTACAGCCAGGCGATCCGCGCCGGGGAGTTCCTCTTCTGCTCCGGCCAGATCCCGATCGATCCGGCCACCGGCAGGCTCGAGCTCTTCGACGGCAACGTCGCCGAGCAGACGAAGATCGTGATGACGAATCTCAAAGCGGTGCTCGCGGCAGAGGGTCTGTCGTTCAAGGACGTGGTGAAGACCACGATATATCTCTCGGACATGGAGAACTTCGCCCAGGTCAACGAGATGTACGCCTCGTTCCTCGGCGACCATAGGCCGGCGCGGGCGACCGTCGAGGTCGCCCGCCTCCCCAAGGATGTCGGCGTGGAGATCGACGCCATAGCCTGGGCAGGATAATGCCAATGGCATTGCAAAATAATGATAAAAATCAATATATTGAAAAGAAAAAACTCCAATAGTCATCATATCTCTTGATAACTACATAAAATGTGTATACGCTTATTATGTATACATAATAAGTATACGTGGAGTGCTTATGAAAAATCCTTTTCGCTACGGCGTACCCGTAAGTGGCGATTATTATTTTCCGCGCCCTGATTTTTCGAAAAAACTTTCTCCCTATACCCTGTCGGGTCAGAAAATCCTTCTATATGGCCGCAGGAGGTTTGGAAAAACTTCGTTTCTGAAGGAGTACTCCGACACCCTCAAAGAGAAAGGCAGCGCGTCCGTATTCGTCGACGTCTATCCCATCACATCGTTGCGCGATTTCCTGCATGCCCTGTCTGCCGGCATAAAGGAGAGCGGGCTTCTTTCGACGACGGATCGAATGAAAGGGATCGTATTCGATCTCTTCCGAACCCGGCCACGACTCGCTGTGGAGGGAGACTCCACTTCGCTCGATTTTTTCATTCCGTCGCTTAAAGACGACGATGTCAAATCCGCCATCGAAGATACGATCCGGCTCTTTGGAAAAATCGCCGAAGCGCAGCCGATCGTCGTCGTCTTCGATGAGTTCCAGAAGATTGCTGAAATAGATGACGCGGGATGGCTCGAGGGAACGCTCCGGAGCGAAATACAAAAACAGGAGGCCGTGCCTTACATATTCTGCGGCTCGCGGCGAGGCCTCATACTCGATATGTTTCAAAACTCTTCGAGACCGTTCTATCAGATGTGCACGGCCATAGAACTCCCCCGCCTGCAGGATGATTTTGCGAAGTGGCTGCGCACAAAACTGCTCGGCGCAAAAGTCGCCATCGATTCTGAAACATCACTTGCCTTGCTGGACAAAATCAATTGGAGTCCTAACTACGCTCAGATGATCGCATTTCACCTTGTAGCGGATCCTCCCGAAGGAAATGTCAGCGTCGATGATATTGAACGCGTCCTGGATGCGCTCTGCCAGCTGAACGGCTACACGTATATGACGCTCTACGATTCGCTCGGCGCAAATGCGCAGCGGCTCCTGCGCCTTGTCGCAAAAAATCCAGGCCAGAGCCCCTTCCGCCAGGAACTGATGGCAACATTCGATTTGAGAACGTCGGGCGTTCAGTCCGCCATTCGCAGCCTGATCAACAGACACATCCTGGATGACACGACGTCGGGCGGGAACGTTTATTTTGACGATCCGCTTTTTTCCAGATGGCTCAAGACCAGGTTGGGGTACTGAAGCGACCAAAGCGCACATCCTGGGCGACCACAGGCCGGCGCGGGCGACCGTCGAGGTGGCCCGCCTCCCCAAGGATGTCGCAGTGGAGATCGATGCCATAGCCTGGGCTAAATGACGCCGAAATTTGCGCGTCATCTATTCCTGGTCGCCAAGGTCAGATACGCTCCTCCGTTCTCTATCAACAATCTTAGGTCGATGAGATCCTGGAGCGCGCTGTCTCGGCAGGCGAGTTCGTTCCGTTTTTTCGGCGTCAGACATGCAACGAGAATGTCGCTGTGGGGGGGGGTCAATGTATAGTCAAACCACTTTCTACTGGTTGTTCTTCGATCTTTCACCCGACAATAATCCTTTCCACCAACATACAATTCAAGCGCGCCTCCATCTTCGCCATTCACAATTGACGCTGGGAGAACGCACTTCGCAGTAGGGCGCGGAGCATAATCCCAATAAAGCGTCGGCTTGAATCTGTAGCGCTTCGGCAAAATCATTTTGTAAAAGTTCGCCGGAGACATCGCCACGATTCCACCCTCCGCAGGATAGCCGAAATATCTGCTTCCGTATTTCAGATTGAACGGCATCTGCGAGACAACTCCGTTGATGAGGTGGGAAATGGCGCTCAGCGTTGTCCGGTTTAGTGCATAATCGTCTCGGGCTCCTCCGGGGTAAGGAGATATAATCGTAAAATCTGCAGTTATGCCAAGACTCTTGGCAGTCTGCAGCATCACAATATTTTCCAGCGCCGTTACTCCCTTTTTCATCTTTTCAAGGAGTTCATCGCTGAACGATTCTATTCCGACAAAACAGCGCCGCAGCCCGGCTTTCGAGAGAAGCTCGAAATGCCTGGCGGAAATGCTGGCCCTCAACGCCATGCCAAAATTATAATCATAAGGCGAATCGATAAGGGCTTTGGCGAGCGACTCCAATTTATTGGGCTGCACCGAGTCGGCAAAGTAAAAATTCAAGCACCTGTGCCGCTTTGCCAGATGTTCCATGCCCGCCACGACGCGATCATCCGACATCCGTTCATATGAGCGATGCCCATAACAAACATAATTGCAGAAAGTACATTTTCTCCACCAACAGCCCCTGCTCGCTTCAACTGGAATTTCGGAAGAAATTTCAACCTGTGATTTTATCCTTCGAAGCGACGGGGAATTAAAATAATCGTCATAGTCCGGGAAAGGAAGGCTCTCAAGGTCTATTGGTTTTCTCAAAGCTTTATTGATTGTAACCGCTTTTCCAACTCTGCGGCACGTCCCTGCCGGCGCTTCATGCGTTCCCCTCTCTACGATCCTCACAATCTCCGACAGCACTCCCTCGCCCTCTCCATCTACAACCCAATCGATAAAAGAAAACGCTTTTGCCAATGCGCGTCCGACCTCGCCTATGCACTCTGACCCCCCAAAAATGACTTGAACGCTTGGATAAAGCTTCTTGACGATATATCCGCAGAACAATGCCGGCATCAGATTGTAATTGGCGCTCACCCCAACAACAGCATAAGGAAATCTTTTTTCCCAGCGCCTGGCGAGGTGATTGTTGAAACACAGGACGCTTCTCCGGAGTTTGATGAATAATTTTCGCTGATTTTTTTTAGGATCGCGATAGACAGACCTCATCGTCTGCAGGTAACGTCTCTCTGATAAATGTTTGGGGAATACCGCTGACGAATAGAGTATATCGGGCAGCTTGCCCAGCGCCTTCCTTCCCATCCACTCCCGCAGCTCATTGTCAAGATACGCATGAAGATCGAGGTTCGTGTAATGACAATCGCATGACATCCCCTCTGCGCTCAGAGAGGCCTTCAAACGTCCGAGCGCACAGGATGGCTGATGTATTGGAGCTAGCGGTGGCTGGATAAGGAGAATTCGTCGTTCGTCTGTCATAATGAACAACGAGTGTCGTTGCCGGTCTCGTTCCTCGACGAACCCGCCGCATCAGATGAAGGCAACGCGCGCTCGCAGATCAGCAGTTAATAAACCAAGCCACACAGCGCCTGGCCTTATCGCACCAACACTTTTAAAACAAAATTCCACGATCCTACCAAGAATCGCTACTTTTTGGTGCTTTTCGGAACTCCCACATCATATCCCTTATCATATCCTTTCCCCCATGGGGCGTTCTTTGAAGCAGCATTTGGATTCCCTGCCGTTTTCCCCGGCCTGGGCGGAACCACCACAACCTTCGGCTGCACCGTCTTAGTGACCGCCATATACACCTCCTCTTGTTTTTATTCCCAGATAACCATTTATATTTTACTATTGTTATTGGTTGAAATCAATTAAATCAAAAACGTCGCGTTCGATACTATAATATATATAAACCCAAGACGTCGTTATTGCCTGTGTCTGGCGATTCGTGCTAATGGATACCGGTCATGATACGCCGATGCTTTCTTGCCTTGCTCCTGTTCATGCTGCCATCCGCCTCGCTTGCGGATCCCCAGCATGTCACCATCCTGCACTTCAACGATATCCACGGCCACCTCGAACCCGTCGAGGCGAAGGGCGGCGAGAGATGCGGCGCCGCGCGCATAGCGACGATCGTCCATCGAATCGAAGATGAGAACGGCGCGAAGGGCGCCGAGACGATCCTCCTCTTCGGCGGGGATGCGCTCACTGGCACGCTCATCTCGCTCGAGTTCAAGGGCGATGCGGAGTTTGATTTCTTCAATGACATCGGCGTAGACGCAATGACGATAGGCAACCACGACTTCGACGAGGGCCTGCCTCGCCTTGAGGCACTCATCCAGAAAGCGCAATTCCCGGTCCTCTCCGCCAACATCCGCTGGAAGAAGAGCGGCGAGCTTCTCACCAGACCCTGGACGGTGATCAGCGGCCGCGGCCCGGAGGTGGCGGTCGTGGGGCTCGCTACGATAGAAACGCGCACGACTACAGCTCCTCAAAACATAGCGGAGCTCGACGTAACCGGCCCGGCCAAAGAGGCGCAAGGGGAGATGAAGAAGCTCCCCAAAAACGTACCGCTGCGCATTGCGCTGGCGCACATGGGACAGAAGGAGGGCGCAGATGTCGCGCAGAAGGTTCGGGGGCTCTCCGCCGTGATCGGCGGCCACGATCACAGCGCCCGGCCGGAGGAGAACTGCCGGATGGTGAAAAAAGTCCCGGTCTGCCTCACGCCGCCCAACGGCTGTTACGTCGGGAGGTTGGATTTCGAAGTCGACGGAAATAAAGTCAGGTTTGAGGGCTCCAGGCTTTTGTCTGCGGGCGCATCCGTGCCCAAAGACAAGGCCGTCGCAAAACTGGTCGACGGTTACTCAAGAAGGTTGAGCGGCAAATACGACCGTGTGATTGGAAAGGCGACAAAGAATCTGAAGGTGTCGAAGGCCGAACAGACGCCGCTCGGCAGGCTCATCTGCGACGCCATCCGCTGGAAGACGGGAGTGGAGATCGGCTTTATCAACAGCAGCGGCGTCCGAGCGCCATTGAAACGAGGGATAATCAAAGTGCGCGACGTCGTCGAGATGCTGCCTTTCAAAAACACCATCACGATCCTCCGGATGAAGGGGAGCGAGATCGCGGACGTCGGGGCGCAGGGAAGCAAGCGGGGCGCCGGTTTCATACAGATATCGGGCGCAGACGATCTGGAGAAGGACAGGACATACAGTGTCGGCACGGTGGATTTTCTGGCCGACGGCGGCGACGGATTCGAGATGCTCAAGGGCATCGAGGATCGAAAATCCTCGGACATCCTCCTCCGCGATGTTGTCATGGATTATATTAAGAAGCGAAGAACCATTCCTTAACCGAACATCCCCTTCATCCGCAGGCGATCCCTCTCCGATATTTCGCGCGCGGGGCACTCCGACATCCAGCCCTTGAGCATCGCCGCCAGGAAGGCCCTTCTGGCGCCTGGGGCGCGCAGGGCCATGTCGATCAGCGCCGGGTATATCTCTCCTGTGCGCTCCTCCGGCGTGGAGCGCGACATGAGCTGAATGAACAGATCCCCCACGAGCCGATTGCTGCCCGCGCTGTCGCCGGAGACGACGCCGGCGAGGGTCACGAGCCTCACGCGGTTGTCCGCAATCGAAAAGATATGTTTGATGAGCTGCCTTCCCTCCGCCGGACGCAGGCGCGCGACGCGGAGGGATGCGCTGGCAAGCTCGGGCGACGCCTTGATCCTGTGCTCATCCAGACCATCCGCCAGCTCGAAGGCCGCAGCGCTGTCCCCGCATGCGATCCTGAGGAGCAGCCCCCACTCGGGCGCGCTTCGATCGCTTTTCTCCGATATCATCCCGATAGCCATCTTGGGATTGTGCGATGCCAGAGAGGCCGCGTCTGAGAGCTTCTCGGCGAAGAACCTGCGCGCCACCTGCGGCGCGATGGGATAGCAGATGGGGTCGATGACTGCAGCGAAGCTCGTCCTGAAGCCGCCGAACCTCAAGGCGATGCGGCCCCATAGGCCAGAATCCATCTTCGCAATCGGAGACGGGGCCTCGTCCGAGGAGTAGGATGATTGGACGGAGGCCGGAGACGGCAGGGGCGTGGCAGCAGGGCTGATGAATACGGAGGAAACCCTGTCAAAAGCGATGTCGGCCGGGATCTTCATCGAAGGGAGAGCATATGGTGGCAGTTTGCGAGCAGGCAAGCTTTTTTTAGAACTCATTTCAAAGCGCCATGGCGTGGCCCGAGGCCACCTCGAAGCGCTTGGCCCCGGAAAGGTGGGTGGCCCAAAGGCTCCCGGCATCGGTGGCCGTCACGAATACCTGCCCGGCGACATTGCCCAGATAATCGAAGAGAAAACGGCTGCGCTCCGAATCGAGTTCGCTGGCCACATCGTCCAGAAGGAGGATCGGCTCATCCCCCAGGGCCTCCCTCAACAGCTCCATCTCGGCGATCTTGAGGGCCAGGACGAACGACCTGTGCTGCCCCTGCGAGCCGAAGTGCCGGACGGCGGCGTCGCCGATCCTCGCCTCCAGGTCATCCCTGTGAGGACCCACGAGCGTGGTCCCGCGGTCGATTTCGTCGGGCCGCCTCTCTGCGAGCGCGAGTTCAAGCGCCTTCCTGACGGCTGCCTCTCCATCCTTCACCGCCTCCTCGCCACAGTGCGGACGATAGAGAAAAAGCGCCGAGGCGTCCTGCGGGGCGATTGCGGCGTATTTGTGGGGGATGATCCCGTTGAGCCTCTCGCACCAATGGCTTCGCTCTACCGATATCCTCGTGCCGAGCTCGATGAGCTGCCCGTCCCAGGCGGCGAGTTCCCTCTCAAGTGAGGGCGGGGGGAGCCCCTCCTGCAGAAGACGGTTCCTGTGGCTTACCACGCGCTCGTAGCGGCCCACTACGCCGCGGTAGGATGGTGAGAGCTGTGCGATGAGTCCGTCGATGTGCCTGCGCCTCGCCGAGGGCGAGTCGCGAAGGAGGATTATCTCCTCCGGCGCGAAGATGACCGTCCCGAGGCCCACGAACCCCCCGGGCCTCGACCTCTTGGAGTTCCTGTAGAATATCTTGGCGGCCGGGTCCATGTTGACCCTGAGTTCGTCCGAGCCGGCGCTGCCAGATGAAGAAGCCGTAACCCTGGCGGCCTCGCAGTCGCTCCTGATCATATCCCTGAATTCAGAGGTGCGAAAGGACCGTCCGGTCGCCAGGAGCCCGACCGCCTCCACGATGTTGGTCTTCCCCTGCGCATTCATGCCTATGAGGAGATTGAAATGCGGATCGAGCTCGACGTGTTCATCGGCGAAATTACGGAAGTTTTTGAGATGGAGGGACTCTAAATACATAGCTGACAGCTGATGTCACAGCCTCATCGGCATGATGACGTGCGTGAATCCCTTGTCGGTCTCACTTCGAAGGACGCACGGCGCAGTTTCGTCGCCCATCTCGAGCACCGCCATCTCATCGTTGACAGAGGCGAGGGCATCCAGAAAATATTTGGCGTTGAATCCCACTTCGAAGGATTCGCCCTTATAGGTCGTCTCGATCTCCTCGCGGGCCTCTCCGAGGTCGGGGTTCGAGCTCGATATATCGATGTTCTTCGACGACACAGCGAACTTCACCCCGCGCGATCGGTCGGTCGAAAGGACCGAAACCCTCTTCAGGGCATGGATGAGGTTGTCCCTTTGAACCTGGACCACCCTCTTGGATTGCTTTGGCACCACCTGCTCATAGGGCGGGAACTGGCCGTCGATCAGCCTCACAACGAGCGTCACGTTGCCCTTGTAGGCCATGATGTGTTTTGAATCCACCCATAGGTCCAGAGGCTCGTCGCCTGAATCCACAAGCTTCTTTATCTCCTGCACTCCCTTGCGGGGAATTATCGCGCCCTTCTGGATGGAGCACTTCGTCCCCACGTCCCTCTCGACGATGGAGAGCCTGTGGCCGTCCGTCGCAACCATCTTGAGCTTCGTCTTGTCCTTCCCTGTCGGATCCACATAGACGCCGTTCAAATTAAATCTCGTCTCATCCGTGGACATCGCGAATGATGTCTTGTCTATCATCTGGCTGAGCAAGCTTCCGTCTATCCTCCACACATCCCCCTGCCCGCGCGTCGGGAGGGCGGGAAACTCCTCGGAGGATAGTCCGACGATCTTATAGCGGCTCTTGCCGCAGCTCATCTCTATCCAGTTGCCATCCTTGACCGCTATATGGACCGTGTCATCCGGCAGCTCTCTCGCAATATCGTAGATGCTCCTGGCGTGGACGGCCACTTTGCCATTGGCGATAACATCTGCCGGATAGGTGCAGTTTATTCCAACCTCAAGGTCCGTCGCTGTGATGGAAAGTTTTTTTGCAGTGGCCTCGAGCAGGACGTTGACGAGAATCGGCATCGTCGTCTTCCTCTCGACGATTCCCTGGACCAGCCCCAAACCTTTGAGAAGTTCACCTCTGGCTATTTTTATTTCCATGGGCGCCTCGCCTGTTGTTGTTTAAAATATATTAAATACAAAACCAGTAGTAGTAGTAGTAGGACTGGATATGTTTATAAACCAAAAAATCACGATGTCCTTCGTCCACTTGTCCGCCCCAGGTTAATGCTGATCAGGATGTGGAAGAATGCGCGCCTGCGGATGTTTTCAGAATGCAGAATGAGAAGTAGTCCACCGACTCAAGGGTTGTCAACAGACAATTGAGAGAGATACACAGGAAATCAACATGGGGGTGTGGGCAAGTTGTTAGTGCAGGATGTCTTTTTCGATGACGGCGATGTCGCTCTGGAGATGGGCGTCCTCCTCGATGAGTTTTTCGATCTTCCGGCAGGCGTGCATGACGGTGGTGTGATCCTTCCCCCCGAACTTGTTGCCTATCTCCGGGAAAGATGAACGCACGTGCTTCTTGCAGAGATACATCGCCACCTGTCTCGGGTGGGCGAGCATCTTCGTCCGCCTTGGAGATTTGAGGTCGGAGATGTTTATTTTGTAGTAGTCCGCTACGATCTTCTGGACGGATTCTATCGTGCAGTTTCGCTCCCTCTCTTCGAGGGCCTTGCCGAGGATCTCCTGCGCGAGTCCGATGGTCATCTGGGCGCCCGTGAGCGATGCGAAGGCGTTTATCCGGATGAGAGAGCCTTCGAGTTCCCTCACGTTGGTCCTGATCGAGCTTGCGAGGAACATCGCCACGTCGTCCGGGCACTTGAGGCATGAAGCCTCCGCTTTCTTGCGGAGGATGGCGATGCGAGTCTCGAGGTCCGGCGGGCCGATGTCGGCGATGAGCCCCCATTGAAATCTCGTGCATAGCCTCTCATCTATCCCCTTGATGTCCTGCGGGAGGCGGTCGCTGGTGACGACAATCTGCCGGCCGGAGCCATGCAGGGCGTTGAACGTGTGGAAAAACTCCTCCTGGGTCCTCTCCTTCCCCCCCAGGAACTGAACGTCATCCAGGAGGAGGACGTCGCAGCGGTCTCGGTGCTTCTTTCTGAAATCTTCCATCCTCTCATTCCTCAGCGCATTTATCAGCTCGTTCATGAACTTCTCTGCGCTGGCATAGTGGATGTGCATCTGGGGATGCGTGGCCATGAGCTGGATGCCTATGGCATGCAGGAGGTGCGTCTTGCCGAGCCCCACGCCGCCATAGATGAAGAGCGGGTTGTAGTGACCCCCGGGGAGGTCCGCGACCGCCTTGCATGCTGCGTGGGCGAACTGGTTTGCGGAGCCGACGACGAAGCG
This sequence comes from Pseudomonadota bacterium, assembly GCA_043798915.1. Taxonomy (GTDB): domain Bacteria; phylum UBA10199; class UBA10199; order 2-02-FULL-44-16; family JAAZCA01; genus JAZDOG01. Next base: position 74,749 of record JAZDOG010000102.1, read on the forward strand.
ATCGAAGCTGTACTTGGGGTTCAGCGGCTCCACCGACCTCGCCCGCGGGACCGCCTGCGGCTCCCGATTTTCAGATGCCGCCGCCGGCGCGCGAGGAGGCTCGTCCGGCGCTATTTCATAGCTGAGTCTGTAATTCATCTGCGTCAGGGAGAAAAGCTCCTGGCGGATCAGATCGCTGTAGTAGTCGTTGATCCAATCGGCGACGAATTTGTTCGGGACGACGAGGACGAAGGCCCCGTCTTTGACGTTTGCATCGACTATTGGATTGAACCACGTGTTATAATTCAGCTCGCTGATCTTGCCCTTGATCGATTCCCTGAGCTGTTCGAAGACTTGATTCATAATAGGCATTAATTCACAATCTTATCCACATCTGTGGATAACTTATTTGGTCCTGCGTTGAACTTGATTTCATCCCCTGCGGTTTTCCAAGGACATCGAGCTTTGATTTCCTAATGCGAAGGGGGAATTCTTTGCAAGATAAAAAAATAAAATTCGAATGCGGAAAATCAGAGGCAAGAGAATCGCCTTGACTCACCAGTTGAAATAAGGTCTCTATCCCCGCGTTCTTGCGGGGACTTGGAGGAAGGCGGCAGATCATGAAGAGAACCTATCAACCGAGCAAGCGAAAGCGTAAAAACGTGCATGGATTTCGCCAGCGGATGAAGACCGCGGGCGGGAGAAAGGTTCTCGCCAGACGGCGGCGCCTCGGCCGGAAGCGGATCGGCGTGAAGCTATAGTCGCGGTGCGTTTTCGATGCCCCGATTCCCAAAATCCAGGCGGCTCTTGAAACCCGTCGAGTTCGGCGAGGTGAAAAGACGTGGCGTTTGCGCGCGCGCGGGGGTCGTCTCTGTCGCCTGGCTTGGGAAGGATGGAGTGCGGAGGTTGGGCATCGTCGCCTCGCGGCGGGCAGGCAACGCCGTCGAGCGAAACAGGTTGAAGCGCGTCATCCGCGAATTCTTCCGCATGGAGGGCTGCCCGTTTCCGATGGGAGATTGCGTCGTCGTGCTCGCCCCCGGCGCGGGGGCGTTCGACAACTTCCGAATAAGGGCCGACCTCGGACGGGCGCTGGAAAAAATCAAATGGTTTCGATCTTGCGCATGATGTTCGCTGTCTATCGCACGGCGATCTCTCCCGTTCTCGCGGGGCTCGGTTGCGGCTGTCGCTTCCACCCGTGCTGCTCGGAGTATGCCAGGGATGCATTTCTTTTGCATCCGCCAGGCCGCGCGATTTTGCTGGTGGCGAAAAGGCTCCTCCGCTGCGGTCCGTGGCATCCCGGCGGGATAGACCGCCTGCCAGTCATTTCTGCATGAAAGGGAAAAGATGAAACCCGAACACAGAACTATCATTGCGGTAGCGCTATCGGCGGCCTTCTTTATCCTGTGGATCACGGTGATCAATCCGTCGAAAAAACCACCCCAGGATGCGACGGCGCCGGCGGCCCAGACGGCGCCGGCGGCAAATCCGCAGGGCGCAGCAGCGGCGCCGACGGTCGCTGGGACGCAGGCGACAAATCCTCCGTCTGCTCCGGTCGCTTCCGGACCGGCTGATCCGCAGGCGAAGCTGCCTGTCAAGACGTGGACGATAAAGAACGACCTCGTGGAGGCGGAGCTCACGAGCGATGGCGCGGTGCTCGCCAGCTATCGAGTCCTCAAGTACAGGCAGACCACAGACGCGGGGAGCCCCGCGATCGACCTGGCGGCGAGTTCCGTGGGGTTGCCTCCGGCGCTCTCGCTTTTGTTAGAGGGGGCCAACTTCGCGTTCCCTGTTCGGGCCCACTTCGAGCTCGTCTCTGCAGATGAATCGAAGGCCGTCTTCGAGTGGCGCTCCCCGGAGGTCGTGGTCGTGAAGACGATCTCGATTCCCAAGGACAGCTACGTCGCCGACGTGTCGGTCGAGGTGAAGAACCGCACCTCCCGCGCGCTGTCAGCGCGGGCGCTCCTCGCATGGAGCGGCATGACGCCGCCGCCCAAAAAGGGAGGGTTCTTCAGTTTCTTAAAACAGCCGTCCTCCGACACGAAGGATCCAGTCTATTACATCAACGGTTCCGTGAAGCGCGAGACAAACCCGGCGAAGATCGGCGCCAGGTCCGAACAGTCGGGCAGCGTCCTCTGGTCCGGCGTCGAGAGCCGCTATTTCTTAAGCGCCGTGATACCGCGCGTGCAGGGCGAGGGCCTTTCGGTCGAATACGGCTCCGCAGAGCTTTCGGCTGAACCGGCCGGAACGCGCGGTGTATGGGCCGGCGCGGCACTCCCGCAGTTCACGGCGGTGCCGGGCGAGGCGGCCGTGCAGCGCTTCTCCGTCTACGCTGGCCCCAAGGAGATAAACCAGCTCAAGGCCGTGGGGGTGAAGCTCGACGAGGCGATTGACTACGGCTGGTTCACGGTCATCGCGGTGCCGATCCTCTATCTGCTCAAGTTCTTCTACGGCGCGATCAGAAACTACGGGGTCGCGATCATCCTCCTCACGATCTTCGTCAAGCTCCTGCTCCATCCGGTGAACATCAAATCGCTCAAGTCGATGAAGGAGATGCAGAGGCTCCAGCCGAAGCTCAAAGAGCTGCAGCAGAAGCACAAGGGCGACAAACAGCGCATAAATCAGGAGACGATGCAGCTCTTCCGCGCGCACAAGGTGAACCCGATGGGAGGGTGCCTCCCGATGCTCCTGCAGTTCCCGATCTACATCGCCCTCTACAAGGTGCTGTGGAACTCGATCGAGCTCTATCACGCGCCGTTCTTCGGGTTCTACCGGGACCTCTCCGCGCCGGATCCGTATCTCATCACGCCGATACTCCTCGGCATCTTCATGGTGGCGCAGCAGAAGCTGATGCCTTCGGCTTCGGCTGACCCGGCGCAGCAGAAGATGATGATGTTCATGCCGATCATGTTCGCCGGCTTCATGCTCTTTCTGCCGGTCGGGCTAGTCGTCTACATCCTCATCAACACCGCGATGAGCGTCACGCAGCAGTGGATGTACAACAAGGGGATCAGATATCGCGATCTAATCAGGGGAAAGTGGCTGCCAAGGTCTGCTTAGAATTTTGTGTCGACGCATGGGGTGAATGACATGACCGATATTGGTTTGAGAAAGAGGATACAGAAGCTCTGCCTTTCTTTGCGCGAACTCACGGAACCCCAGCTTGAATTCATTGAAAGCATTGTCGCGCAACTGCGAAAGCGTTTCGTGAGGATAGAGCGCAATTCGAGGTCGGACATCGTCGACGAGAAATTTTTGCGGGATTTCGGCGACGTGCTGCGCATTCATCACTGTTTGTCGAAGGAAGCGTTATCGAAGGATCGCTTTGAATATGCCTTTGAAAGGACACTCAACCAGCGCGGGAAGAAGGCGGAATTAGCCCCATCCCGCGCGCGCCCTGGTTACGACATAACAATTGATGGCGAACCTTGCTCATTGAAAACGCAGGCCGACAAGGAAATTAAAGACGAGGAAGTCTATATTTCTAAATTCATGGAGCTCGGAAAGGGCAGATGGTCGGGTTCGGTCGAGGATTTCATTGGCTTGAGAGAGCAGTTTTTGAAGCACATGAAGGCGTACGATCGTATTTTTTCGCTGCGATCTCTATCAAGTGGACCTGGGCGAAGGAAATATGAGCTTGTGGAAATTCCAAAGACCCTCCTCCGGGAGGCCCGCAATGGCAAGATTACAGTTTGCAAAGAAAGCAGACAGAAACCCAAACCAGGATACTGCAACGTTTCAGGCGCCGGGGGCAAACTCAAATTTCAGCTCTATTTTGATGGCGGGACAGAAAGAAAATTACAAATCAAACACATCCAGAAACACCTCTGTACCGTTCATGCCCGGTGGGAATTTGACGCGGATTGAATTGGAAGGTGCAGCACCGGATGAGAATTCCTCACCCGTTCGAGCGCGATATCGACATACTCTGGATTAAGTTCGATACCTATGCAACGTCTCTGAAATTCTCGACACACGATGCCGACCGTGCCTGATCCAAAAAAAGGGTCGAGCACTTTTGAACCACGTTCCGAACCCGCTAAAAGACAAGTCTTAACAAGGTCGGGAGGGAAAACGGCGAAATGCGCACCGTGAAATCCATTTGTATTGACGTTCCAAACGGTCCGACGATTTTTTTGATCCTGGCCGTTCGTCGATAATTCTTGGATGGCTTTGTAGTCATAATAATATGACTCCGCCTTGCTCATGAGAAAAACATATTCGTGCGATCTTGTTGGACGATCTTTGACGGACTCTGGCTGGCAATTAGGCTTATTCCAGATGATATCAGAACGCAGAAACCAGCCATCGGCTTGAAGGGCCAGGGCGAGGCGCCAAGGGATGCCGATCAAATCCTTCGGTTTCAGGCCGCTGGGCGTCGGAGGGCGATAGCTCATCGCGCGTGCGGGATTTTTTTTGTCGGCGTCTCGCCATCGTCGGTTGCCGCTTGTGTAGGAATCACCGAGATTGAGCCAAAGAGTGCCATCTTCGCGCAAAGTCCGGCGAACTTCACGGAAGATGGAAACTAAATCACGAATATATTCTTCTGGATCATCTTCGGCGCCTATCTGTCCGCCGATTCCATAATCACGCAGTCCCCAATATGGCGGACTGGTGATGCAACACTGGAAGTAGTTATCCGGGATTTTGCTCAAAACTCTTCTGGAATCACCCTGAACGATTTGAATGTCATCCGCATTATACAACATTCGAACGCACAGCTTTTCCTGCTCTTTGTACATTTTTACAATGGATTTAGCTGGCGAGCTCATGGTGAGAGGAGAAGGCACTATTACAAATAAATCCGCGTGGTTAGAAGATAGAAGACGCGTACACCAAACATTGAATTATAGCAATAAGAATGACACGGTTTTGGATAAGAAGAATTGCGGCCAAAAAGGCACGGCAGAGAAGCTTCAGGCGCGTTGAGAAGGCAACTCGTCGAGGATTCCATTGAGGGGAATCTTTGGGTCTTGAGAGAGTTTTCTGACGATAGTTTCGAAATGCCTGGCCTCAACTTTTTGTGACATGCACGCCCGCGCGAGTCCAAGCCAGAGATTCTCATCTATGTCGGAGCAGTCGATCCCCTGCCGTTTCAAGCTCCGTGCTGTTTGTCCCAAAAGTCTCCCGACCATTTTCATATCGAGGCCTTCTTTTGCCAGCCGGTCGATGAGGCCCACGTGAGTCGAGAGCGCCAGGCCTCCGATCACATCATCCGGCAGGCCGTGGTTTTTCAGTCGCGCCTCGATCTCGTGTGTCGGCTCGGGAAGCGCCTCTTTGTTTCGCGCAACCCTCTCCGGCGCGATTCTCACGGGCGGGTGGTCGGTGTCCGGGTACATCCTGTCCGCGCCGGGCAGTATCCGTTCGAAATCGGTGAGGCCGTCGCGCAGGTGCTGTCTCGTCTCGCAGGGCACGCCGTCGAAGGCCTCGACGATCCGGTTTTTTATCTCCTGCGTCGCGGTGATCGTGTCTGACTCGGGTCCCCAGACTAGCACGCCGACGTCTTCGCGGTTGAGCGAGAGCGCGAGTCTTATGGTGCGCTGGTCGATGTGGTTTCTCGGATACTCCGGATAATTGTCGGTGTGGAAGATGTTGGGGATCTCGTCCAGGCAGGCGATCACGCGGACGCGCCCCGAGAGTTCGGAGGCGAACATCCTGCCAGGCTGCGTGGGGCGGTTGAGTATTCCGGCGAGCCTCCTGAGCGCGATCGCCCGGATCCGGTGGCCCTTCGAGAGCGCATCGGAAAGGTTCGGCGAGCGCGTGTTCTTGAGCGCCTCCGTCATGTCGATCTCAGATGCCTTGAGATTCTTGGCGTCCAGGCCGCGGCGCTTCAGTTCGTTTTTAATATCCAAAAGGGCCTTTTGCCTCAGGGCCTCGATCCTCGTCAGCGCCGGGATGAGTTGGTAGCGCGGCACGCCCTTGATCTCGACGCGGGAGCCGCCCTCGATCGAGACGTTCACGTCCTGCCTCACCGCGCCGATCCCGAGCCTGACCTTTCCGCTCGCGCGCAGGAGCCTGCCGATGTGGCGCACACCGCGCCCGGCCTCCTCGGGGCTCTTGAAGCAGGCCTCCGTCACCACTTCGATGAGGGGCATGCCGAGGCGGTCGGTCCTGAAACGGATCATGTGGCCTTCGTCCGTGACCTCGCGGCAGGCGTCCTCCTCGATCGAGAAATGCGAGACGCCGATCCTCTCCCCCTCGAACGGGATGGAGCCGTTGATCCCGACGATGCCGGTTCGCTGAAAGCCGGTCGGTATCGAACCGTCGAGATACTGCTTTCGCGCGATGTGCATCTCGTCGACGATCGAGCAGCCGCACATGAGCGCCAGCTCGATGGCGATCTCCAGCGCATCCTGGTTGATAGGAAACGGCGGCGTGTCGTCCAGCTCGTAGGTGCAGACGGATTCCTTGTTGAGCAGGTAGACGATCTCCTTCTTTGTCTTGTACTCCATGAGCGCGCAGCCGTCGTAGACGCCCATCTCGGAGAGCGTGGGCCTCATGTGGCGCAGCACTTCGGCGTGGTGCACCTTCGAATATCTGGCGGCCGGGCAGCGGCAGAAGAGCTTCTTCTCCGTCAGGAGCTGCTGGTGGATTTCGACGCCGCACTTGAACCCTAAGCCTTTGAGATCGTCTGCCATGGCGGGCAGGAATAGGACAAACGCCGTTGCATGGCAAGCGAAAGCAGGCGCGGGCGACCTTGACAACAGGCCCCAATGAGATAGAGAGGGCGCTTGTTGCTGAGAGGCTTAAGATATGCCAGAGTCCGATGATTACAAGGGTTATCGCGATCCCGGATTGGCCGTTCTCAAAAAATACGGCGTGGCCGTGTGGGACCGGGTCGAGATAGACACGCACAAGGGGCCGTTCGCCGGCCTCATCCTCCCGCGCTCCTCGACCGAGGACGCCTGCCACATCGTCATCAAGATGCCGATAGGCTACAACACCGGCATCCACGTCGATTCGATAAAGTCGATAAAGAAGGTGGGCCGGCGCGAGGGCCACTACGCAATACCGGAGAAGAAATTTCCCTACGACAAGCGGAAGAAGAGCGTCTTTCTGCTGGGCACCGGCGGGACGATCGCATCGCGCCTGGATTACACGACGGGCGCCGTCGTGCCGGCATTCTCGCCCGGCGAGCTCTACGGCGCCGTGCCGGAGCTGGCCGACATCTGCAACCTCACCACGAAGAAGCTCTTCGGCGTCTTCTCCGAGAACATGGCCAGGGAGCAGTATCAGGGTCTGGCGGAGGAGATAGGAAGGCTCATCAGGGACGGCGTCGACGGGATCGTCATTGGCCACGGCACGGACACGATGCACCACACGGCGTCGATCCTCTCGTACATGGTGCAGGGCTCGCCGGTCCCGATCATCCTCGTGGGCTCTCAGCGCTCCAGCGACAGGCCGAGCTCCGACGCCGCCAGAAATCTTTTGAACGCGACGTTCGCGGCCGCGCACTCCGACATCGCCGAGGTCATGGTCTGCATGTTCGGTCCGACCTCCGACGACTACGATCTGCTCCATCCCGGGACGCGCGTGCGCAAGATGCACTCGAGCTATCGCTCGACGTTCCGGACGATAGGGGACATCCCGCTGGCGATGGTCTGGCCCGACCGGGTGGTCCCGCTCAAGGAATACAAAAAGCGCCGCACCGATCGCGAGGTGAAGATCAACACCGCATACGACGATCGCGTGGCGATCCTCTACTATTATCCCGGGATGAATCCGGACATGGTCGATTCCCTGGTGGACAAGGGGTATCACGGCATCGTCATCGCGGGGACGGGCTTGGGGCACGTGAACGCGGTGCTCAATCCCTCGCTCAAGCGGGCGGTCGACGCGGGGGTGACCGTCGTGATGACGGTCCAAACGCTCTGGGGTTTCGTCCACATGAACGTCTACGACACCGGGCGCTATCTCCTGGAGCTGGGGATCATCCCGTGCGAGAACATGCTGCCGGAGGCGGCGTATATGAAGCTCTGCTGGGTCCTCGGGCAGACCTCCGACCTGCCAGAGGTAAAGAGGATGATGCTGACCCCGATCGCCCACGAGATCACCGAGCGCGAGCCGCACAACGGATACCTCGTCTATCAGGGCGGGATCCCCGAAGTTGAACGGTTCCTTTCCACCTACAAGAAATAATCTACAGCGGGATCGGCACGTGATATGGTTGTGCCGTGAGCACAGCCGCCATGCAAAATCCGCCGCTCAAGGTCGTTCTCGGCATCTTCCTCGCGGTCGTCCTCTTGCAGATACCGGCCGAGTTCATCATCGCCGGCTTCTCCGTGGCGTGGGGCATCCTCATCAACGAGGCGCTGTTCATCCTTGCGGTGCCTCTTGCCATCCTCAAGCTCATGGGGTTTGGCATCTCCTCGATCCTCCCCCTCGGCCGCCCCGGCAAGAGGCAGGTCCTTGTGGCCGCATGCATGACGCTCGGGGCCGCCGTCGTCATAAGCTACGTCCGCTCGGCGAGTGATCACCTCATCCCCCTCCCCGAGGCGTTCGTCGCGCGCCAGACGCGTGCGATGGCCGTCCGCTCGTGGAACGATTTCTTCCCCAAGCTCCTGCTCCTCGGCATGATAGCTCCGTTCTGCGAGGAGATCCTCTTTCGCGGCATCATCCAGCCCGCGCTCGCCCGCCGGACCGGCTCCGCAATCTCGATCGTCATAACGGCCGTCTTCTTCGCCCTCATCCACAGCACTTCATTCCAGCCGCACCTCTATCTCCTCCTGGGGCTTCTCTTCTCCTGGCTCTTCGCCGTCACCGGGTCGCTGCGCATCACGATAATGTGCCACGCCATAAACAACTCCTGGGCGCTTGCGAATCAGGTCAGAGGGCTCGGTTTTCCGATCGAAGGGAGCATGAGGGCGGCAGACTGGACCCTCCTGGCCAGCGGGGCCCTGATTGTTCTGGCCGGAGCGATCCTGATGATGCGGTTCAAGCGCGAAACCGCACGGGGGCGCAGCGGCGCCTGAGGATCGCGGCGAAGGCGAAGAAGACGAGGACCGCTGCGGCGAGGAGGATTGCATCCGGTCGGCCGAAGGGATGGGAGAGCGGTAGTTCGAAGCCGCGCATGTGGTTGATGAAGCTCCATGAGTTGTTGATGAGATGGCAGAGGATCGGCGCCCACAGAGTTCCCGTCAGGGCGTAGATCCAGCCGAGGAGCAGCCCCAGGATGGAGTAGAGATGGAAATACCACGGGTTGCCGTGGAGGATCGCGAAGAAGAGGGCCGTGATCGCGATCGCGGGCCAGTCTCCCCAACGCGCCGAGAGAGACGTCTGGCAGAATCCCCTGAAGAACAATTCCTCGCAGAAGGCCGGGAGCAGGCACAGGACGACGAGCTTTATCGCGGCATCCGCCGGCCCGGAGATGGCCATGATCCTGTCGTAGGCCGCGCTCACCTCGGGCGGCAGGGGGAAGAAGTGTTCGCTCCCGGCGGTCATGTAATCGATCAGGATGGCGGCTGAGATGGTGACGACGGCGGTGAGCGCCAGCACCGCGATGGACGGGCGCTCAAGCGGCAGGAGGCGCCTACGGTTGAATCGAAGGAGGGCGATTATAGCGAGCGGCACTCCGGCCACGGCGATTATTTCGTTCGCAGCCACGCCCAGCGAAACGAAGCCGGCGCGGAGGAGGAGCTGGGTCGGAAACTGAAAGAGCGTGACGAGCGTCAGCGTCAGGAAAACGAGCGGCGCCGATGCCGTCGCAGTCCCGGGCTTCAAGATCGATTCAAACCATCGCTTCATGAGGCTGCCTCGTCTTTCACCTTGCTCAGCTCATCTGAAAACGACCACGTCCTCCATCTTCTTTCTCGGCGGCGTGCGCAGCTCAGGGACGTCGGGTACGCCGATCGGGATGATTGCCAGCGTGCGGAGGTTTTTGGGGAGCTCCAGTATTTTTGCGGCCTGCGCCTCGTCGAAGGCGCCGATCCAGCAGGTGCCAAACCCCAGCGCCACCGCGGCCAGCATCATGTTCTCGATCGCCGCGGCGGTCTCCTGGAGGGCATAGGTCTTGCGCCCGCGCTCGCCGTAATGGTGCTCCGCCTCGTCGAGATCTGAGCAGACGACGATCGCCACCGGCGCTTCGTCGATGAACTTCTGGTGGCCCGCTTCGAGCGCGAGTTTGCGCTTGAGCTCGCGGTCCCTGACGACGAAGAAGCGCCACGCCTGGCCGTTTCCCGCCGTCGGCGCCAGGAGCCCGGCTTCAAGTATCTTTTTGACCGCGGCCTCGTCCACCGCGCGGTCGGCATGAAACTTCCTGACCGACCTCCTCTTTGCTATCGCATCGAATATGTCCATTGGTTCCTCCTCAAGAATGCCTGCGTTAAAACATATTTTGCGGGAACGCAAGGACGCGGCGAGGGTGCTTTTTTTAAGGCTTGGCATCGCTCCGCAAATATCCTTATACTTTCCTTGTATGACGACGAAGCCAAGGGCGTTAAATAAAGGGGACACGATCGGCATCGCGGCGCCGGCCTCCCCGTTCGACCGAGCGAAATTTATGAAGGGCATACACGCCCTCGAGAAGCTCGGCTTCAGGGCATTCTATCAGGACGACATCTTCGACCAGAACAGATATCTGGCGGGCACCGATCGCCGGCGCGCGGAGGAGCTCTCCGAGCTCATCCGCAGGCGCGATATCGCTGCAATCATGTTCGCGCGCGGAGGGTACGGCAGCCAGCGCATCATCCCGCTTCTGGACGCGAAGGCACTCTCGCTCCACCCCAAGCCCGTCATCGGATTTTCGGATCTCACTGCGCTTCTCAGCTTCCTTCGCCAGAGCTGCCGTATCCCCACGTTCTACGGGCCGGTGATCACACAGCTGGGCGCCGCAAAGGGCGAGGCGACAGGCCTGGCGTTGATAAGGGCGCTCACGGCGAAGGAACCATTGGGCAACATGCCGATGGGAGGCGTGAAGGTCATAAAGCCGGGCCAGTCGGAGGGGCCGCTGGTCGGCGGGTGCCTCTCGCTGATCAACTCGAGCATCGGAACGCCCTACGAACTCAACGCCGAAGGCAGCGTCCTCTTCATCGAGGAGATAGGCGAGAAGGTCTACGTCCTGGACCGGATGCTCACGCAGCTCAAGAACAGCGGGGTGATAGGCAGGGCGCGCGGGATCGTCTTCGGATCGATCGTTCCGCTCCCGGACGAGCCGCACGACGTGGGGCAGATGATCCATGACGTCCTCGCAGACTTCACGGGGCCGGTGGTCGCCGGTTTTCCGGCCGGCCACACTGACGATTTCGTGACGCTGCCCATGGGCGCCGCGGTGAAACTCACCGCGACCGAGGCCGGCGTCCCCGAATTCTGTTACACAACGGGTTTGCTTTTTTAAATATGAATCAGGCAATCGACAGGGTGTTCAAAGAGGCGGTGGCCGAAGGGGTCTTTCCGGCTGCGGAGCTTCTCGTCGCGAGGGGCGGTGAGGTCCTCTACGCGTCGCACTACGGAGACGCGCGGGCCCATGCCTGTTTCGATATCTCTTCGCTCACGAAGCCGGTGTCGACTGCGACGCTCGCGGTGATGCTCGCGGCCGAGGGGCTGCTCAAGTTCGACGACACGGTCTATCAGTGGCTGGCCGGCGCGCGCGAACCGCAGCACAAGCAGATGACGGTTCGGCAGCTCCTCGAACACACGTCGGGGCTTCCGGCGTGGCAGCCATTCTTTCGCGAGATCCCCGAGAGCCTCATTGGCACGGAGGCGGGCAAGCGAATCGTCCTCGATTCTTGTTATGCAGAACCGCTCATCTCTGAGCCGGGAGCCAAGACACTCTACAGCGATCTGGGATATATAATCCTGGGCGAGATCGTCGAACAGGCCGGCGGCGCTCCGCTCGATGCGCTCTTCATGCAGATGATCGCGAGGCCGCTCAAGCTCGCCGAGACATTCTTCGTCCGCGTGATGGGGTCTCACCTCAAGGCCGGCGGCCGGCGGACATCCACCACCGCGGACCAGCACGTCCCCACGCCGAAGCACAACATCAAGGGGGAGCGCGCCGAACTCAAGGAGGGCGAGCACAGGCGCTTCGCGCCGACGGAGGATTGCCCGTGGCGCGAGAGGGTGATACACGGCGAGGTCCACGACCAGAACGCCTATGCGCTGGGCGGCGTGGCTGGAAACGCCGGCCTCTTCTCGACCGCCTCGGATCTCAATCTCTTCGTCAGGGAGCTTGTAAAATCGCTCAAGGGAGAATCAAACTGGCTGCCGAAGGAAATTCTGGCCGAACTCGTGACCGGCGAAAAGGCCCCTTCATCGGGAGACAGGTATGTGCTGGGGTGGAACAGACCCTCGAGGAGGAACTCCGCTGCGGGCCACCACTTCTCTCCGACGTCGATCGGGCACCTGGGCTACACCGGCTGCTCAGTCTGGATAGACCTCAAGGCGGATTTCTGGACGATATTGCTCACCAACCGCATCCATCCCTCGACGACCAACGAGAAGATCAAGGCCTTCCGCCCGTCTATACACGATCTGGTATACGAAGAGCTCATCAAGGCGTGAGGC
>JAZDOG010000028.1:0-17901 GCA_043798915.1 Pseudomonadota bacterium
GCGCGCTCCTTCATCCGGAAGATCAGGTTCGACAACCTCTCGGGCGCGGTGAGACTCCTGAAGCGCGCAAACGTCCTTGCCGCCTCCTGCGCCAGGATATGTCCGACCGGCGCGCTCTGCTGCAAGGAGTGCCTGGCCGCAGGTCTCTCGCGTCAGATCGACATCGCCGGCCTCCAGCGCTTCGTGATGGATTGGGAACTGAAGAGCGGGATGATAGAGCCGGCTCCGTCCAGAAAGGACGGCGCAAGGGTGGCCGTCGTCGGCTCCGGCCCGGCAGGGCTGGGGTGCGCGGCGGAACTCGCGGTGCGCGGCCACATCGTCACAGTCTTTGAAAAAAGCGATAAACCGGGCGGCATTCTCAGCAATTGCATTCCATCCTTTCGCCTGCCAGTCGAGGTCGTCGATTTCGAGATCGAATTCATAAAGAAGCTCGGCGTCGAGTTCGTCTGCGGAAGTTCCGTGGACGGGACGAAGGGCCTTTTCGGCGATGGATTCAAGGCCGTCTTTCTCGGCGCCGGTCTCGATAAGCCGCGCGGCGGAGATATCATCGGGGCGAACATCCCGGGCGTCCATCAGGCGATGGATTTCCTTCGAGCCGCAAAGGCTGGAAACGTTCCGGAACTCGGAAGCCGCGTCGTTGTCATCGGCGGCGGCGACACTGCGCTCGATGCGGCGCGGGTGGCGAGGCGCTCTGGCGCGGAGTGCCTCGTCCTCTATCGCCGCACGCAGCCGGAGATGCCGGCGTATCGGGACGAGGTGATCGGCGCCTGGGACGAGGGCGTGGAGTTTTATTTCCGCACTGTCGTCCGTCTGATAGCGGGGACGGACAAGGTCCGCGGCGTCAAGTGCGTGCGCATACGCTGGCGTCCACGCGTCCGCGGTATGCCGAATGGATACGACGTTGAGGGCTCCGAGTTTGTCATCGCCTGCGACTCGGTGATCCTCGCGATGGGCCAGGGGCCCGCTTCTTCCTGGGGCCTGAGAACATCGCCAAAAGGCCTCGTCGCGGTCGAGACGGAGACGATGATGACGTCCGAGAAGGGCGTCTTCGCCGGCGGCGATCTGGTCCTCGGCGGCGGCACGGCCGCGAGGGCCGTGGGGCAGGGCAAACAGGCGGCGGTGAAAATTGATGAATATGTATCCAGAACCTAAAATAGATCTCTCGATCGAATTTTGCGGCGTGAAGTTTGCGCACCCGTTCATCCTTGCGGCGGCGCCGCCGACGGACGACATCGACATGGTGCGCGACGCCTTCCGCGCGGGATGGGCTGGCGCCGTCCTCAAGACGACGTCGGTCGAAGGTGCTCAAGTTTCGCTGGTCAATCCGATGATGAGCGGGCTCGACTGCGGTCCGGATCGCCTGATGGGAATGGGGAATATAGATCTCGTCAGCGAGCATCACATCGACGTCGTCGAGAAGAGGATCTCATCTCTCAAGTCAGAGTTTCCCGACAAGCGCGTCATCGCGTCGATCAGCGGAGATTCAAAGGAGAGCTGGGCCGAGCTCGCCCGCCGCGCGCGGGAGGCCGGCGCCGACCTCATCGAATGCAGCTTCTCGTGCCCGCAGGGGACGATGGGGCTCAAAGCCGGCGCGATGCTCGGGCAGGACCCCGTCGCGTCGGCCAAGGTCGCTGACTGGATCAAGGAGGCGGCGGGCGACGTGCCGGTGGTGATCAAGCTGACGCCGCAGGTGGCCGACATCGTCGAGATCGCGCGCGCGGTGAAGGGGGCCGGCGCCGACGCGGTCTGCGTGGGGAACACGGTGCCTGCGCTCATGGGGGTCGATCTGGCGAGCTGGGTCCCCATTCCAAGCATCGGCGGCAAATCCACCTATTCCGGCCTTTCCGGCCCTGCGGTGAAACCGATTTCGCTCCGCTGCGTCGCGCTCGTCTCGAAAGAGGCGCAGATGCCGATCGCCGGCAGCGGCGGCGCCGTGACTTGGCGCGATGCCCTAGAATTCATTTTGCTGGGCGCCTCGGTCGTGGAGTTCTGCACGGCCGTGATGCACTACGGCGTCGACATCGTGACCGATCTCGTCGAAGGCATGTCGTTTTATCTTGAGCGGCGCGGCGTCGGGTCCGTCCGCGAGATCGTCGGCGCGGCGCTTTCCCATATCGTTCCGCATGAGGAGCTGCCGCGCGGAAAAAAGTGGAGGCCGTGCGTCGAGCGCGAAGAGTGCGTCCGATGCGATCTGTGCATGATAGCCTGCCGCGACGGCGCGCATCGCGCGATAACGGTCGATGCCGAGAGATATCCTGTGATGGATGAGGAGAGATGCACCGGATGCGCACTGTGCACCACCATCTGCCCGGCATATTGCATAAAAATGGAAGAAAAATGAGCTCATATCTCTTTGAATGCATCGATTGTCACAAACATTACCGACCGGATGAGGTCAAATATCTTTGTCCGGAATGTTCTGCGGCGGCGCGGCCAATGGAGCCTCTCGCCGGGGTCCTCAAGTGCAACTTCAATTACCGCGCCCTTGCGGAGAGGTTTGACCCGCAGACCCTGAAGTGCCGTTCGGAGACGGGGCTCGGGCGCTGGGCGGAGCTTTTGCCCCTCGACTCGATCGACTCGCTCCCTCCGCTCATCACCGCGGCGACCCCTCTCAGGGCCGCGGTCAACTTGCGGCGCGAGTTCGGCCTCGACGCCCTCTGGATCAAGGACGACACGGTCCAGCCCACCGCTTCGTTCAAGGACCGCGCATCCGCCCTCGCCGTGGCTGTGGCGCGCGAGCGCGGCATCGACACCGTCGCCACGGCATCCACCGGCAATGCCGCGACAGCGCTCGCGGGGCAGTGTGCCTCCGTGGGGATGAAGAGCGTTATATTCGCCCCCGCCTCCGCGCCGCCCGCCAAGCTCACGCAGATCGCCGTCTACGGCAGCCTCCTGATGCCGGTCAAGGGGACGTACGACGAGGCCTTCGAGCTCTCGATAAAGGCGTGCGAGGAGTTCGGGTGGTTCAATCGCAACACCGCCTACAATCCCTTCACGATCGAGGGCAAGAAGACGGCCGCCCTCGAGATATGGGAGCAGTTGGGCTACATGGCCCCTGACTGGGTCGTGGTGCCGACAGGCGACGGCGTGATACTGGCCGGGATCGAGAAGGGGTTCTCGGATATGAGGGCCATGGGGCTCATCAAACGCATCCCGCGGCTCGCCGCTGTGCAGGCCTCAGGCTGCGCCCCTATCGTCCGTG
Source organism: Pseudomonadota bacterium (assembly GCA_043798915.1). GTDB lineage: Bacteria > UBA10199 > UBA10199 > 2-02-FULL-44-16 > JAAZCA01 > JAZDOG01. The sequence goes on from JAZDOG010000028.1 coordinate 3,203, forward strand.
CCTTTGACGCCGGGATCAAGACGATAGTCCCAGAAAAAAAACCAAAGACGATCGCCGACTCGATATGCGTCGGCGTCCCGCGGGCAGGGAGATGGGCGCTTCAAGCCATATTTTCGAGCGTCGGCACAGCCGTGGCGGTGGAGGACGACGAGATTCTGGAAGCGATTTCTATCCTTGGCAGGACGTCGGGCGTCTTCGCGGAGCCAGCCGCTGCAACGTCGATAGCAGGCCTCAAGAGGCTTGCGGCAGACGGGACGATAAAGCGCGGCGAGACCGTCGTGGCGCTCGTCACCGGCAACGGCTTGAAGGACATACCCGCCGCTGCCCGCTCGGTTTCGATGCCAAAGCCGATTGAGTGCACCCTCGACGCGGTCAGGCGGGTTGTGGAACGAGCGTCCGGCTCCGCTTGACAACCGTCGGGTGCGTCTCTATAAATCCCCCGTTTTGTATTCCCACACATCGAGGAGGAAAAGATGAAGAAGAGATCGTGGTCCATATTGCTCAGGAGCGCGGCGTTTCTGGCCCCGCTTTTGCTGTTTGCGCGAGAGGCCCTCGCCAGCGAGGCGGATCTCAATATCCCCAAGCTCGACGTCGTCTTCAACCTCTTCGGGACGAGCATCCAGGGCACCTCGATCCTCTGGGCAGGCATCGTCATCTGCCTCCTGGGGATGGTCTTCGGCCTCATCGAATTCGTCAAGATCAAGAGGCTGCCGGTCCATAAGTCGATGTCGGACGTCTCCGAGCTGATCTACGAGACCTGCAAGACCTACCTCATCCAGCAGGGCAAGCTCCTCATAGTGCTCGAGTTGATCATCGGCGGCACTATCTTCTATTACTTCCTCGGCCTGCGCCATTTCGAGCTCTCCCGCGTGCTCACGATCCTGGGCTGGTCGGTGGTTGGAATCCTGGGCTCATACTCAGTCGCCTGGTTCGGCATGCGGATCAACACCTACGCCAACAGCCGCACGGCGTTTGCGTCGCTGAAGGGAAAACCGTTTGCGGTGATGGACATCCCCTTGAGGTCCGGGATGTCGATCGGCGTGCTGCTCATCTGCGTCGAGCTCATAATGATGATCTCGATCCTGCTCTTCATCGCCCCCGAGAACGCGGGCGCCTGCTTCATCGGCTTCGCGATCGGCGAGTCGCTGGGCGCCTCGGCCCTCAGGATCTGCGGCGGCATCTTCACGAAGATCGCCGACATCGGCTCCGACCTCATGAAGATCGTCTTCAAGATCAAGGAGGATGATCCCCGCAATCCCGGCGTGGTGGCGGATTGCACCGGCGATAACGCCGGCGATTCCGTGGGGCCCACAGCGGACGGCTTCGAGACCTACGGCGTCACGGGCGTGGCGCTCATCTCGTTCATCGTCCTGGCGGTCGGCATGACGCGCGGCGCGGACGGTTCCCTCTCCCTGTTCACGGGGGGACTCGCGATACAGGCGAAGCTCCTCATCTGGATATTCACGATGCGCATCCTGATGATCATCACCTCCACCGGTTCGTATATGCTCAACGGCGCCATCTCAAAGATGTGGTACGGCTCGAAGGACAGGTTCAACTTCGAGGCGCCGCTCACCCACCTCATCTGGCTCACCTCGCTCATATCGATCGGCGTCACCTTCGCCGTCAGCTACCTCATGCTGCATGACATGAGCGACTTCCTCTGGTGGAGGCTCGCGACGATCATCAGCTGCGGCACGGTGGCCGGCGCGTTGATCCCGGAATTCACGAAGATATTCACCTCCTCCAAATCGATACACGTGAAGGAGATCGTCACGGCGGCTAGGGAGGGTGGCGCATCGCTCGCGATCCTCTCCGGGCTCGTGGCGGGAAATTTCAGCGCCTTCTGGAAGGGGCTTGTGATCGTCGCTCTCATGGCGATCGCGTACTACGCCTCGTCGGTGGGTCTGGTCGAGTTCATGGCATACCCGGCGGTATTTGCATTCGGCCTCGTGGCCTTCGGCTTCTTGGGCATGGGCCCGGTCACCATAGCGGTGGACAGCTACGGGCCGGTGACGGACAACGCTCAGTCGATCTTCGAACTCTCGCAGATCGACCAGAAACCTCAGGCCTCCTCCGAGATATTGAAGGAGTTCGGCTTCACGCCTGATTTCAAACGCGGCAAGGAGATGCTCGAGGAGAACGACTCGGCCGGCAACACGTTCAAGGCGACTGCAAAGCCGGTTCTGATCGGCACCGCGGTGATCGGAGCCACGACGATGATCTTCTCGATCATCTTGCTCCTGCAGCTCAAGCTCGACCTGCTCGATCCGCGCGTGCTGCTTGGCATCATCACCGGCGGCGCCGTGATCTACTGGTTCACCGGCGCGTCGATGCAGGCGGTGACGACCGGCGCGCACAGGGCGGTGGCCTACATAAAGAAGAACATACATCTCGAAAGCGCGGAGAGGGCCTCGGTCAAGGATTCAAAGGAGGTCGTGAAGATATGCACCCAGTACGCGCAGAGCGGCATGATCAACATCTTCGGCGTGTTGTTCTCTCTCACCCTCGCGTTCGCGTGCTTCTCGCCCAATTTCTTCGCGAGCTACCTGATATCGATCGCCGTGTTCGGCCTCTTCCAGGCGATGTACATGGCAAACACCGGAGCCGCATGGGACAACGCGAAGAAGGTGGTTGAGGTCGATCTGAAGGAGAAGGGCACGGCTCTCCACGACGCGACGGTCATCTGCGATACTGTCGGCAATCCCTACAAGGACACCTCGTCAGTGGCGCTCAACCCCATCATCAAGTTCACCACGCTATTCGGGATACTCGCAGCAGAGATTGCGGTGACGGCCGGCCCCAGGGCGAAATGGATAGGCTTCGCGCTGCTCCTCGTGGGCCTCTTCTTCGTCCGCCGCTCGTTCTATGGGATGAGGATAGGAAGCAAGACAGAGAAGAAGGCCGAGGCATGCTGCTGCGGTTCACACGCCGAACAGTGTGCGTCTGATGCGAAGGCGTAGAGAGAATAAATAGTCAATATAAGTAAAGGGGACGTTTCTCCTTCAAAAGAGAAACGTCCCCTTTATCATCAATCGACCCATCTCCACAAGCGTTCGGTCATCTTGAGAGGGTCGTCGGGGTGGGGCTTTATGATGAGTTCCAGCCCGGCGCTGTCGCCCTGGGTGACTTGGCGCATCTCGACGGGGAGGATGCCCTGCTTCCAGTGCGTGGGGGCCACGAGTGGCGAGGAATCCGTCGCTTCGCCACGCCCCCAGGTGGTCCGGGGCCAGACGGCGAAGACGCGGACGGCGCCGCTCCTTTCACAGCGGAACTCGTGTTCGACCTGTATCGATTCCGGAATCTTCTTCTGAAAATCCACAGCGACAATCCTCGACGGCGGCCCCATCAGGTCCATTCCCTTGACGGAGGCGATGTCGGCAGGTCTGTCGATCTTTGGCAGGCGGCAGCAGGGGGCGCCCCAGAGCTCCAGGCGCTCCGGGATGATGCGCCCGCCGCGTTTAAGGAGGCGTTTTTTTGCGTCGGCCAGGGTGGCGAGGATGTTTTCGTCGAAGGCGAAGCTCCCCACGGTTTCGCAGATCGCGATGTCGGCGCGAGCGGCGAGATCGAGATCGAAGGAGAGCCCGTTCACAAATGCGATTTTGTCTGAGACGCCCTCGCGTCTGGCATTCAGCTTTGCCTCGTCAAGCGCCTCGCTGTCGAAGTCCACGGCCCACACCAGCTTCGCACCGGCCTTGGCCGCCGCGATAGCCAGGAGCCCGAGCCCCGTCCCGATGTCGAGGACGACGTCGCCCGGCTTCACGGATTTTGCGACGGCTCGGACGAGCGGCCCGGTCCTCAAGGGATCGTCCACCATGTGCGCGTGCCTTTTGCCAGTTCTCGATGAAAGCGCCATATTTTATGCCTGCGCCTTTCCGCAGAATTCCTCGTAGAAGAGTCCCCATTTGACGCCGCGGTCGCTGATGGTCGCATTGGCAAACCCCAAGGCGCTCATCGATTCGTGCAGGAGGCATGCGCCGGCGAGTATCACGTCGGCGCGCTCCGGGATGAGGCCGGGCATGCGCTTTCGCTCCTCGAGCGTCATCCTCTTGAATGCGTCCACGATGCCGCGCAGGTCGTCGATCTTGAGTCTGCCGCCGTGGACCAGGGCAGGGTCGTAGGTCGCAAGTTTGAGATGCATCGCCATGAGCGTGGTGGCGGTCCCGGCGGTGGCGACGAGCGTCCTGTCGTGCGGCCTGGAATAGATCTCCGGCTCGATGTCCGCCTTGAGCGAGGCCCGGATACGAGAGCGAAGCGCGAGGATATCGGCGTCGGAAGGCGGGTCGTTTTTTATAAACTCCTCCGTGAGCGAGACACAGCCCAGGTTCAAGCTCCTGAAGCGGAGAGGTCCCGGTTTGCCGTTGCTTCGCTCCCTGCTCACGAACTCGGTGGAACCCCCGCCGATGTCGATGACGACGATGTCGTCGCCGAAGTCGCGGGCCGCAGAGGCAAAGGTGAGCGTGGCTTCGCGGTCGAACGATATGATTTCGATCTCGAGACCGAGCGACCGCCTTGCGAGCAGCAGGAAGTCCGCCGCGTTCCTTGCGTTTCGAAGGGCCGCCGTCCCGATCGCTGCGACGCGGCGGACGCCGTGCTTTACGCAGAGCTCCCAATAGGAAGAGAGCGCATCGAGCGTGCGCTTGGACGCGGCGCCGGATATCTCTCCGCTTTTTCCGAGCCCTTCGCCCAGCCTCGTCATCATGGCCCTGTCCTCGACGACGCGCACGCTGCCGTCCGGCACGGCTTCGCCGATGAGGAGGAGAACGGAGTTGGTGCCTATGTCTATAGTGGCAAACATATTTACTCCACTCGGGGTCCCCAGCTCGGGAGCATTCCGTTGCCCTCCGAGACCTTCGTCTGGTTGGAGCCGTCGGCGCGCATGAGGAATATCGCCGGCGCACCGCCCCGCGTGGAGGAGAAGGTGACGAACCGGCCGTCCGGCGAGAAGTAGGGATGCTCGTTGCTGCCGGTCCCCACCGTCAGGCGCTGGATGTTGCTGCCGTCGGTGTTCATGATGAAGATGTCGAACGTTCCGCCGTCGCGGCCGGCGAAGACGATCTTGTCGCCGAGCGGCGAACAGCTCGGCATGTCGTTCTGGTAGCCGACGAAGGTGAGCCTCTGGGCGCTGCCGCCGGTGACCGGTATCCGGTAGAGGTGAAGGCCGCCCGCGCGCTCGGAGGCGAACACGAGCGAGGCACCGTCGGCGGACCATGCGGGCGAGACGTCGATCACCTCGCTCTTCGTGAGGCGCAGCATCTTGCCGCCGCCCGGCGGCATAGCGAAGATGTTGTTGATGCCGGCGATGGACGACGAGAGGGCTATCGTCTTGCCGTCTGGTGACCACTTGGGCGTGATGTTTGCTCCGCCGCTCGTGATCCTCCGGAAATTCTTCTTGCCGGGCGAGGCCGTGTAGAGGTCCGGGTTTCCCTTCATGTATGACGTGAAGACGAGCTGCGTGCCCTCGGGCGACCAGTTCGATCCGAAATTGAGCGACTTGCTCTTCGTGACGGCGGTCGGGGCGTTGCCGTCCATGTCCATGACGTAGATGTCCTTGCTGCCCTTGCCGGACTGGACGGTGTAGGTGATCCTGGTGTTGAAGACGCCGCGGATCGCCGTGAGCGACTCCATGATCTCGTCTGAAAACCTGTGCGCCACCTCGCGCATATGTTTTTTGTCGGCCTTGTACTGTTTGCCGACGAGCATCTGGCGGTCCATCGTGTCGAAGAGGCGGAGCGTCACCACCGTGTTGCCGCTCTCTTTTTTTACCTCTCCCTTCACGAGCGCCAGCGCCTCGATGGCCGCCCAGTAGTCGAAGCGTATCGTCTCCTGGGATATTCCTTCTTTCTTCTCCACGCTCTGATATGCGGATTCCGGCACGAGCCTGAAATAGCCCGAGAGGGTCATGTCGTTCCGGATTATCTTTGCGATCTCTTCGCCAATACCTCCGCCCCGGATATCGGGTATGGCGATCGGAAACTTCTGCTCCGAGGGCTGGTCGATCGGGATGTAGATGCGCGCGTGCGCCACGGAGGACACGAAGAGCAGGATTAAGATGGTCGCGAGCTTTTTCATATGATATCGATCTCCTTGTCGTCCTTTATCATTGCGGCTTCATTCTCGGATCAAACTCTATCAGAAAGCCCTCGTTGTAGGCTTCCCATGCGAGGCGGTCGGGCGGCGTCGGGAAGGGGGAGGCCTTTTTCACGGCGCGGATGGCCGACTGGTCGAACGAGGCGTTGCCCGAGGCCCGCTCCAGCCGCGTCGACGTGACTTCGCCGTCCACGTTGATTCTGACATCGATGCGGGAGCTGAACCTCTTGCCGCCCTCTTCGGCGTACACGGTCGGCACGACCCACTCCCTGATGATCCTGCCGCGCACCATCGCCTGGTACTTGAGATACTCCGGATCCGAAGGCGAAACGCGCAGCGGCTTGTCGCTCGTGCCGTATTTGTATCCTTCGTTGCCGGCGGCAACCTGGGCGGCCTCCGGCACCACCTGCCGGCCAGTCAGCTGCTTGTCTATCTTTGCCAGCGCGTTCTGTATCTGCCGGTCCGCTTTCGAAGCCGCCTTTGGCTTGAGCTTCGCATCCGTCTTCGTCATCTTCGGCGTCTTGATCTCAGGGCGCGGCTCCGGTTTCACCTGTTCCTTGGGCTTCTCCTCCGCCGTTTTCTCGGGCGGCGCCTTCATCTCCGGGGCGAGCGCCTTCATCTCCGGCGCCTCGGGCTGGAAGGTCTTCTGCTGTTCCTCGATGGTGCTCTGGGGCAGTTGTTCTGCCTTCTTGAGCCCCAGGCCGAGATCCTCGCCCGTGCCGCGGGGCAGCTCGACCCACGTCACGTCTATCCTCATCGGCTTCTCCCTGAACGGGAAATTGAGTCCCGGGGTGACCGAGAGCGTTATCAGGATCACCATATGGAAGATTGCGGAGGAGATGATCGGCTTCCGCAAGCGGGAGCCGTTTGACAGCCGTGTTCTCACTTAGAGCCTCTCAAAGCCCCTGAAAGCCCCCCCTATTGAGGCTGAGGCGGCGCTTCGGTTTCTGGCTGGGTGATCATGCCGATGCGGTCGACCCCCGCCTTCTTCGCCAGCGACATGACCTTGACCACCATGCCGTAGCGCAGGTCGGTGTCGGCCTTGATGAAGAGATCCTTGTCCTCTTTGGCCGAATAGATGGCCTGGAGTCTTCCCTCAAGATCATCCACCGGGATCGAGGTCTTGTCGTCGCCAAGGAATATGCCGCCGGCCTGCTGGAGCGTGAGTATCACGTCGGTCTTCGTGCGCTTGAGCGCGGGCGCTGCGGCCTCCGGCAGATGCACGGGCAGCCCCTGCTGCAGGAGCGGGGCTGTGACCATGAAGATGATGAGAAGCACGAGCATCACGTCCACAAAGGGCGTGATGTTGATCTCGGAGAGCACTCGGTTGTGACTGCCGTTTCTATGAACGATCATGTCTCTTTCCTCAATGCATCAGCTGAAGTATTCGCGGTTGATCTTCGCCCAGAAGTCATCCGTGAAGTCGATCAGGTCCTTGGAGACGAGCCTGATCTTGTTGACGTAGATGTTGTAGAAGATCACCGCGGGGATCGCGGCCGCAAGGCCGATGGCGGTTGCGATGAGCGCTTCGGCGATGTGGGGTCCAACGATCGCGAGGCTCGTCGCGCCGGTGCGGCCGATCTTCCAGAAGGCGTTCAGGATTCCCCACACGGTGCCGAACAGCCCGATGAACGGGGCTGCGCTGCCTGTCGTGGCCAGGAACGGCACGCCGTATTCCATCTCGGCGATTTCATCCTCGGCCGCCCGCCTGATTTCCTTTTCGACGACTATTGCGGAGTGCGGCGATTTCGTCTGGTTTTCCCGGAGCGTGTCGATGCCCGCCTTGAAGACGCTGAAGGCCGGGCTCTTTCGGAACGAACCCTTCGACACGATGGCGTCTATGGATTTCGACTGCCAGAAGAGCTGATAGAAGCGGTCGGAGCGCTTTTTGGCGTTCTTGAGCTGGCGGTGTTTGCTGCCGATGATCGCCCAGGAGACCACGGAAAAGATGACCAGCAGGAGGAGCGTAAGCTGGACCACCGTGTTCGCGTGCAGGACGAGCGAGATGAGATTGTGGTCGCCGCCCATCTCCGTCGCCTCTATGACGCCCCCGGCCTGTGCCGGTGCCTGTGCAAGAAGACCCATGATTGCCAAGAAATTCATACGGTTTCCCTTCCTTTGAGGTGTATTTTATGAAGGCGGATACTAAGGTTCAAGGGGCACGGATGTCAATACTTGTGAGGGCGCTCCCCGCAAATCACGGCCAGTCAACAATCTGGCATTCCAATGTGTTACATATGTCTCCGGTACCTACTGATGTCAAAATTTCCATTGCGTCAAAATCCTCATCACTTTAATTCGATTTTCTCTTTTTGAGAACCGCCTCCCCAAACAAATAATATTTAAAATCAAATAGTTACAACTTTACTATCGTGGCACGAGTGTTGCAAATAACATAGCTTGGTGGAAAGGGAACATCAATCGACCTCAAGGTCAGAAAAGGAGGGATTATGGGAGGCGGAATGATAAACAAAGTGGAGGGCGCAGTTTCACAGCCCAAATTGGAACAGCGGAATTTCGCCCGCCAGCTGGCGGCATTCATGAAAGCGAAGAAGGCAGGGGATTTTGAAAAAAAAGAAGTCCTCTACAACGACCACGATCACCCAAAGGATTACGCGACAGGCGTGGGTGTACCGCTGTCCGCCTTTTTCCACATCGTGCCGGAGGCCCGGATGGCTAAAGGAGAAGAGGCGAAGCTTGCCGCCGTGGAGAAGTTTTTCGACGGTTGGGAACAGGTCAAGGATAAGAAGGGGCGTCCGTGCATCCTTGGCTATGAGAAGGATAACAGTATCGTAGCACAACAGAAGCTGGCGTCGCGCAGTATGGTGTTTGAGCCGGAAGAGGAAGAGCGGCCGACGGCCGTTGTCGGCAAAAACGCTGCAGGTATTCCAACGGACAAAGCTGCAGTGCCATTCGGCAAAGAGCCGCCTCCGTTTCCTAAGAAGTGAGTACGTGACCTGAAAGAATAGGGGGGCCTCCGTTCTTCTTCAGAAACGGAGGCTTTTTTAAGATGTTAGCTATTTGCAATACTTCTGCATGCGCTTTGCGTAGCCGCTGCCTGCCGGGCGCAGATCCGCCGCCCGCCTGGCCTCGTTGCAGGCCTCAGCTTTGTTGCCGTAGCGTTGCCATAGCAGAAGTGAATAGTTGAAATGGGTATGCGCGAAGCCTGGATCGTATCGCATCGCCTCCTGATAGAGCTTCCTGATGCGGTCGGTCTCATTATTCCCCTGCGGCGACTTCCAAAGCATCGTCGCCAGATTATCGTAGTAAACAGCCATCGCGCCGAGCGCTGTCAACTTCGACTGTTCGGTGTGGCCCTGGTCGGAGACGATGTGGTGATAGAGGTCTACTATAAATATCTTTTCCGGATGATCCGGATCGAGGTGCAGGCCGATGGCCATATGTTCGGTGATCTCCGGATCGATGCGGTCTTTTTCGACGTAGAGAAATTCAGGCGCCAGGCCCGCAAGCCTGAAGACAGTGTATGCAAGCCTTGAGAGTTCGCTGCAGTCGCCTTCCCGCCGACCGTCGGGCTGGACCAGAAATTCCATGAGCATCATTTCCCTTGATGCCCCCTCCACCTCCACTACGACAAAGCTCACGCCTTTGGCGGACTCCATCCATGAGACGAGTTCAGCGACAAACGCGCGATTGAATTCGAGTGTTCCCTCCACCAGGCCCTTTGCCTTTGTCTCTGCCCTCGCTTTGGCGATAGCGCCGCCTATCTTCACGAGCATCTGGTTGTCGGTGTTTGTGAGCGGATTGAAATCGTTCACAAGCCATGGAACGCGGAAGGTTGTTTTCGTGGAGACGAGGTCGGTGAAGGGGCGCCCGGAATGGCCGCCGCTTGTCACGAACTCGTCCTCTTCTTTCTCGAGGAGGGAGATCGAATTTGCATATATCGACCTGGCCCTGGCCTGGCAGTTCTGGGCGGGACTCAGCTTGGCCTTTATATCCCCGGGCAGAATATCGTAGAGGACTGCCGCCTTGGGATCCGATGCCGCGAGGTTTGTGCATGCGTCATTGGACATGGGTTTTGGTGCCGGCCTTTCCCGCCAGCGTCCTTCTTATCGCACATATGGGAAAAAAGTTGCGTGTTATCTGGCCAATGTTTGCATTTTTTTTGGCGGCGGATTTTGCTGGCCGAGTGGGCCTTTATGGGCTATAGGCGCGTCGCTATGGCACTTGATCCGCAAGGCCCCATCGGCATATTCGACTCCGGAATAGGCGGTCTCACCGTCCTGGCGGCCATTCGCCGGCATCTGCCACATGAATCGCTCATCTATCTCGGCGACACCGCTCGCCTCCCATATGGAACGAAGTCTGCGGAGACGGTCGTGCGCTACTCGCGCGAATGCGCCGCGTTTCTCATCGAGCGGGGCGTCAAGGCGCTCGTCGTCGCCTGCAACACGGCCTCGGCCTATGCCCTTCCCGAACTCTCGCGGCGTTTCGATCTGCCGGTCCTGGGTGTGATCGAGCCCGGCTCGGCGGCGGCGCTCGCCGTTAGCAAGAGCCGTGGCATAGGCGTCATCGGCACCGCGGGGACGATCGCCTCCAACGCCTATGGCAGCGCGCTCAAGGCCCTCGACCCGCGTGTCCGCGTCGTCTCGCGGGCCTGTCCGATCTTCGTGCCGCTGGTCGAGGAGGGCTGGATTGAAAACGAGGTGGCCGTGGCCGCCGCGAACCGCTACCTCGGCGGCATGCGCGAAGAGGGGATCGACACGCTGATTCTCGGATGCACGCACTACCCGCTCCTTGCGGGGGTCATAGGGAAGACGGTCGGCGAGGGGGTTGCCCTCGTGGATTCAGCCGAGACCACGGCGCGCGCCCTCACGGAGCTTCTGGCGAAAAACTCGATCGCCGCGAGCGGGGCCGCGGGCGTCTCGCATCGCATCTATGTGACGGACGTCCCTGCGAAATTCGAGTCGATCGCCCACAGATTCCTCGCGGGAGATCTTCCTTCCGTGACCAGAGTGGACCTGTAGAAAACCTGCTTTTTCACCCGATCAGAATCAAAAGCGCCATAATCCCTATGCCAAGCAGGATGCAGCAGAGCTGCCATATCGATGGCAGGATATTAACGTCGTGGTGGAGTTCCGGTATGAGGTCCGAGCCCGCCACATACACGAAGCCGCCGGCCGTGATTGGCAGGAGAAAATTGGCGTAGCCGGCGACATGGGGTCCGACCGTGAGCGAGAACAGGGCGCCGGCCACTGCGACGAGCGCCGAGAGAAAATTCCACAACAGGGCCTTCCTGACCGACAAACCTCCGTGGACGAGGACGCCGAAATTTCCAAGCTCGTGCGGTATCTCGTGCAGGACGATCGCCAGCGTCGTCGCGATTCCGATGGGGATGCTCACGAGGTAGCTGGCGCCGATCAGCATGCCGTCGATCAGATTGTGGGCCGCGTCGCCGAAGATGTTCATGAATGCCACGGGCTGCGCGTGCCCTTTGCACTCATCGTTGTGACAGTGCCTCCAGCGTATGAATTTTTCGAGGATGAAGAAGAGAAGAATGCCCATGAGGACAAGGAGCGGGGTGGTGAGCCCCAAGCCGAGCGCCCTGAAGGATTCCGGAAGCAGGTGGATAAATGCGTCGCCGAAGAGCCCGCCCACCGCGAAGCTCACGAGGAGGAAGAGCGCCTTCTTCAAGTTTTCCCTCTTGAGCGCGAGTGTCACGACCCCGACGAGCGAGAGGAGGCTTACAATGGCCACGCTCACCAGCGTATAGGCCCAGATGTGCATATCACTTCTCTTTCCCGAAAAATCCCGGCAGGCGGATCTTCAGATATCCGCCGAGATCGCAGCTCTTTCGCTTGGTGACCGGTCCTCTCTGTTCGTTCATCGAAGAGGTCTTGATATCTATCGTCCAGATGGTGGGTGCGATGCAGCTCTCTACCGTTTCGCACTCGACGCTCATCTGGCGGCTGATGGCCGAGTAGCCCATGAGCACGATCGTGTCCTTGCCGCGCCAGTAGGCGTCGTCCACTCCTTCGAGCGCCGAGCAGTCGAGTATTTTCCTGGCTCGCTTTTCGGATGGCGTGTAGAGCGCCACTCCGCACGGGATCTCTATATAGGGCTGCCAGGCATCCCCCTCTTTCTTGTAGAGGAGCCTGCCCCAATAGGGGTTTAAGCGCCGCTTGCCGTCCGGGGATTTCAGATAGAACATCCTGCCCGGCCCTTCGCCCATCTGCTCCGGGCTGAGCATCGGGATATCTTCGTCGTAGATCTGGGACTGGCCGATGTCTTCCATCGTGTCGAGCGAGAAATTGGACACGCATTTTTTCCACCACGCCGCCCACGCCTTGACCTTCTTGTCGCCGGAGATCTCAACCACCTTGTTGACCTCGGGCGCTTCCTCTTTCTGCCTGGTGAGGTCGACCTCGCTTTCGCCGAGATGTTTGAATTTGCCTCGAGCCGGACCCCCGCTCTTGTATCCGTTGAAGAAGGCGACGAAGATGAATGCGAAGAAGACAAGAATAGCGGCCTTGCGGCCGATGTGAAGAAATCGTTTCATGGCATCCCCCTTCACCATTTTATACGATATATCCCGCCGAATTTTTTGCGCAGGTAGGCCAGGAAAAAGCGCGCATCCGGCTTCTCGCCGGTGGCGCGCGCGATCAGCTCCGCCGGGGCGTATCTGCGCCCGTGCCGGTGAATCCTGTCGCGGAGCCAGGCGAGGATCGTAGAAAAATCGCCCGCCGCCATCTTGCCATCAACGTTCCTCACCTGCTTTCGAATGGTTGCCCAGAGCTGCGCTGCGTATAGATTGCCGAGCAGGTACGTCGGAAAATAGCCGAAGCCCCCCTGGGCCCAGTGCGTATCCTGGAGGACTCCCTCCGCGTCGTTTTTCGGCCGGATGCCGAGCAGCCCCTCCATCCTGCTGTTCCAGAATGCCGGCAGTTCGCCCACCTTCGTCTCTTTGGCGATGAGGGCCTTCTCGATTTCGTAGCGCAGGACCACGTGGAGGTTGTAGGTCGCCTCGTCGGCCTCCACGCGGATGGGCGACGGCACCACCCTGTTGATCGCGTGCCAGAACTTTTCCGCTCCGACGCCCTTGAGCTGGCGCGCGAAGCGTTTTTTGAGCCGCGGCAGGAGGAATGAAACGAACGGGCGGCTGCGGCCGATCATGTTCTCCCAGAGCCGCGACTGCGATTCGTGGACGCCCAGCGACACCGCCTCAGCCAGCGGCGTGCTTAAGTTTTTTTCTTCGAAGCCCTGCTCGTAGAGCGCGTGCCCCGACTCGTGGATGACGCCGTAGAGGGACTGCGTGAGCAGCCTCTCGTTGTAGCGCGTCGTGATCCTGACGTCCGTCGGCGCTATGCCGCAGCAGAAGGGGTGGGCCGAGCGGTCGAGGCGGCTCGCCTTGATGTCGATACCCATCGCCGCCATGACTTCGCGGAGCAGGGCCTCCTGGTCGCGCTCCGGGTAACGGCGGAGGAGGGGCTTCGTGTCGATGATCACACCGGAGTCGCGTATGGCGGCGACGATCGGTACGAGGCCCTTTTGCAGCTCGCCCACGATGGGGTCGAGTTCAGCCACTGTCATCCTGGGTTCGTAATCGTCGAGGAGGGCGTCGTAGGGGACCCCTTCGTAGCCCATGGCGTCCGCCTGGCGGCGTTTGAGATCGATGGTCTTTTCGAGCCACGGCGCGAATGCGGCAAAATCGGATTTCCGCCTGGCCTTTATCCACGCATCCTGGGCGAGCGATGCAACGCGCGACATTTCGCGGACGAGATCCGCCGGAAGCCTGGCCGACTTTTCATGGTCGCGCAGCCATTCGCGGACGCAGACGCGTTCATCGTCGGAGAGGGGGGAGGGATCAGCGGCGAGCTGCCGGAGCGAATCGCCGAGCGACGGATCGATGAGTTTTTCGTGTATGACTGCCGAGAGCGCTGCGGACTGCTCTGCCCGGGCGGCGGAGCCGCGCTCGGGCATCATCGTCTCATGGTCCCAGCCCACGACACCCGCTGCCTGTGCCAGGGCAGAGATGTCCTTCATCCTTGCGGCGATTTGCTGATAATTTTCGCCCATTCACTTAGGCCTGGCTTTTATGACGTTTACCTCGACCCTGCGGTTCTTCGCGCGATTTGCGGCAGTCGTATTCGGGACGAGAGGCCTCTTGCGGCCCCATCCGACCGTGTGCATGCGCCTGGTTTCGATGCCCTTGAGGGCAAAATAGTCATAGACCACCTGAGCCCGCTTATCAGAGAGCTTTTGGTTGTAGTCGTCGCTGCCGATTATGTCGCAATGGCCTTCGACGGAGATGTCGAGGGTCTTGTCCCTCTTGAGGAGATCGACATCCTTGTCGAGGAGCACCTTGCCCTCGGGCTTGATGACTGATTTGTTGAAGTCGAAGTTGACGCCGTCGAGCACTGTCACCTTGATGACCTTGCCGCAGTCGACGCAGCGGGCGGCGCAGCCCATGGCAAGCGGTATTGCGAATACCGCGGTTGCCAGCAAAGCCAGGATTGAGCGGTTCTTCATCGTGGACACCTCCCGTTAGTTGTTGGCCGAGAATTGCCACCTCTCCGGCTCAAAAGCAAGAGGCAATCGAGGGCTCGCTGCTGGCATTCAGTGACGGACAGCCTCTGCCCGGCGGGGCCTTT
>JAZDOG010000042.1:0-2548 GCA_043798915.1 Pseudomonadota bacterium
AGATCGCGGCGGTGTTTTTCAAGGGCGGCCAGCGCGGGCTGACCTTTGAGCTCAAGGACGGCCTGAAGGTCCGCATCTACGGCGAGATTTCCGTCTACGAAGCCTCCGGCCAGTACCAGATCGTCGTGCGCAAGGTCGAGGAGGCCGGCAAGGGCAGTCTCCAGGAGGCGTTCGAGGCGCTGAAGAAGAAGCTCGCGGCAGAAGGCTTGTTCGACGAGTCGAGAAAAAAGCCGATCCCGGTCCTGCCCCGGCATGTCGGCATCGTGACGTCGCCGACCGGCGCGGCCATCCACGATATCCTGAGCATCCTTTCGCGTCGGTTCCCGAACCTGCACATCGTGATCGCGCCCGTGAAGGTGCAGGGCGAGGGCGCAGCGCAGGAAATCGCCGCCGCGATCGACTTATTTAACGCGCGCGGCGGAATCGACGTGATGATCGTCGGCCGCGGCGGCGGTAGCTTGGAGGATCTTTGGTGCTTCAACGAGGAAATCGTCGCGCGGGCGATCGCCCGCTCGCGAATCCCGATCATTTCGGCCGTCGGCCACGAGATCGATTTTACGATCAGCGATTTCGTCGCGGATATGCGCGCGCCGACGCCGTCCTCCGCGGCTGAATTGATGGTCGGTCAGAAAGTTGCCTTTGAGGAAACGATCCGGCAATTCTCGATGCGGCTCGTGCGGGCGTTGCGCCAGCACGCACAGGAGATACGAAGCCGTCTGCGGGTCGCAAGCCGCAGTTACGTTTTCCGCGAACCTCGGAATCTTGTCCGGCAGTTTGCCCAGAGGATTGACAGCATCCGTGCCTCCATGAGTCGTACTTTTCAGGCTGCGGGCCAGGAGCGGCGCGAGAGTCTGGATCGCCTCAGCCTCCGCATGTCGCACGGCATGGTCCTGCGAACGGCAGGCTTGCGCCAGGATATGCGGCGGCTGTCGTCCCAGCTCAAGGCGCTGAGCCCGGTGGCGGTCCTTGACCGCGGATTCAGCATCACGCGGCTGAAGAGCGGAGCGATTGTGCGCGATACAACGGGCGTGGATCTCGGCGAGGTCCTGCAGACGCAAGTAGCGCATGGGACTCTGGAATCGAAAGTCATTTCCATAAAACCCGGAGGAAAAAATGGCGGAAAAGAAAAGCGATAAGAATCAGAATTTCGAGAAAGCGCTGGAGCGTTTGGAAACGATCGTGGGCGAAATGGAGAGCGGGACATTGAGCCTCGAAAAAATGATGGCGTGTTTCGAGGAGGGGACGGAGCTGGTCAAGTTCTGCAATCAGAAACTCAACGAGGTGGAGAAGAAGATCGAAATCCTTGCGAAGAAGGGCGAGGACATCGTGGCCGAGCCGTTTGAGGCTTCCGACGAGAAAACATGACGTTGAACATTTGGCCGCAAGAAGGCTTAGCGCAGCTTGACGGCTGCAACCAAAGAAGGATTTTAACCCGTGCTTCGCCGGGAGGCTTCGCAGGGCAGGCGCAAAGGGCGCAAAGCGAAGACCCTGCTTCGCGAAGGCTACGCAGGGCACGCGCAAAGATGCGCAAAGGGGATGGGTGGGCTTCGCCTTGCATGGCGATCTTCGCCTGTCCTGAGCCGCGAAGGGCGACCTTCCTGTGGAAGTCGTCTCCGTGGTGAAAATCTTTGCAGGAAAACAAGAAGATGATGGATAGCAGTGCAGAAGCGCAGGGTATGAAACCATCAACCATTATCCATCTGCATTCGCGTGGCAGGAATGGAGGATGGGAAATGAATTCGCTTCCTTCCCTCCACCCAAAAATTCTGTGTTCATCTGTGCCTGCCCTGCGTAGCGCCTCGCGAAGCAGGGTGTTCCGTGGCTCAATCTTTCCCATGATTCGCGTCCATTCGCGTAAATTCGCGGGCAACAAATCGTCACCATGAGGGCGGCTTGTGGAATGTGCCCTGCCTAAGAAAGCAAGAGCTGCTCCTTGCGGAACAGCTCTGCGCCCCTCGCGCTACAATTCCACCCCACAAGGAGGCGCTATCACCGAATCCGGCGAGGCGTGTCGAAATAGGGTACGCATAAGAAAACTCGGGATTTTTGGTAGATAGCTGAATAGCTACATTTATCAGTATTCAAACGCGTTGCTTATCTAACGTTCGATTAAATGAAAAAATGAACTTGATAACATTGTCATCTGTGTGTACATTGTATTACAGAGAATCACAATAGAGGTGACTTATGAGTACAGCCGTATCAATTCGATTGCCCGAATCCCTGGCCAAAGAACTGGATCATATCGCAGAGGAAACGGAACGACCTCGTTCCTTCCACGTGCAAAAGGCCCTAGAGACATACATTGAGGATTTCGCAGACGTTCAGATTGCCCTAGATCGCCTGCGTGACTCTAAAGACCCTGTGATTTCCGGACGAGATCTGAGGAAATCCCTTGGCCTATAACATCCAGTACAAGAAGAGTGTCGAAAAGGACTTGGCACGCCTCGGGAAACCCGAGGCCAGGCAAATCCTTGATAAGATCGAGAAAGAACTCTCTTCCCACCCCGATCGCTACCCCACCCTCAAAGGCCCATTCTCGGGCCTC
>JAZDOG010000046.1:0-4096 GCA_043798915.1 Pseudomonadota bacterium
CAACGGCACGAAGATTTTCGTGACCAACGGCAGCATCTGCGGCACGGCGCTGATCTTTGCAATTACGGACACGCAGAACCCCCAGCGGAGCGCCGGGGTATTCATCGTGGAGAAGGGCAACCCAGGCTTCGCCGTGGGAGAAATCGAAGACCTCTGCGGGATGCGGGCGAACCCCGTCTCCTCCCTCTTCCTGGAGGATTGCCGCGTTCCGGAGACGAACCTGCTCGGCCGTCCCGGCGACGGGCTCAAGATCGGTCTTGCGACCCTCGATGCGGGCCGCATCGGCATTGCCGCTCAGGCGCTGGGACTTGCCCAGGCCGCCTTCGAGGATTCGGTCCGCTACTCCAAGGAGCGGCAGCAGTTCAAGAAGCCGATCTCCTCCTTCCAGACGATCCGGAATTACCTGGCCGATATGGCGACGGAGATCGATGCGGCGCGGTCTGGGGAGCAAAAAGAAATTCGCGAAGCTCTTCGAACTTGCCGAACTTCTATGCGGCGAGGTGGGCGCAACGCGTCCCGTCGTCTATGCGGACTGGGCGGAGCATGACGCGCTGGTCGGCCAGGCGGGCAAACAGATCCGGCCGCAGATCCTCTTATCCTTCGGGATCAGCGGAGCCATCCAGCACACCGCCGCCTGCAATGACGCGAAATTCATCATCGCGGTGAACAAGAACCCGAACGCGGCGATGATGAAGCGGGCCGACGTTGCAATCGTGGCCGACGCAAGCCAGATCTGCGCCACCCTCATCCAAGAGCTCAAGCGCCGGATCCGAAACTGAAACGCTCATGACGGCGCCCGTCACAAAGGGCGATGAAAATCTCCCCTAACCTCAAGAAGGCTCGTAACGAAAAAGAGAAGGGGTTCAGAAAAACGTAAGGAGAAAATAGAGATGATTCATGTAATCGCTTCGGTACGTGTGAAAACAGGGATGCTTGATCACTTTCTTGAACTTTTAAAATCCACTGCACACCACGTCAGAGAGGAAAAAGGATGTGTCCAGTATGTCCCGACAGTGGATATCGTATCGGGTTTGCCGCCGCAGATATTGGATGCAAACGTTGTCACGTTTATTGAGAAGTGGGAGAGCCTGGAAGCGCTCCGCAACCACCTTCGAACGCCTCACATGGTTGCTTTCTTCGAAAAGAGAAAGGGCATGGTGGAGGAGGGTTCCTTACTCAAGGTTCTGCAGGAAGCATAAACCACAGCTTTGAGATGCATTTCCAGGTGAAGGCGGGTTAGAGGCCGAGACGCCCGGCGATCCCCTGCATCGCGGAAAGCGCGATCCCCGCGAACTCGTCGAGCGGCAGGCCGATCTTTTCGCACTCCCGGATCGTGTCGCGGTTCACCGAGGCCGCAAAGGCCCTCTCCTTCATCCGCTTCGTGATTGATTTCACCTTGACACTCGCGATCTTCCTGTCGGGATAGACGAAGGCCGTCGCCACGATCATGCCGGTGATCGTCTCGCTGGCGGCGAGCGCGTGCTGGAACTCCGTGCTCCGCGCGACCCCGCAGACCATCTCGTTGTGCATCTTCACCGCGTCGACGATCTCCGGGTCGATCCCCGCCTCCGTCAGAATCCGCAACGCCTCCAGGCCGTGGCGGGTCAGATCGCCGCCCACGACCTCGATGTCGATGTCGTGGAGGAGCCCCGCGAGCCCCCACTTATCCTCGTCCCGGCCGAGCCGCCGGGCGAGCGCCCTGAGGACCGCCTCCGAGGCGATGCTGTGGTCCAGCATCCGTTCGTTCTTGACGTACCTTTTGAGCAGTTCTTCCGCTTCGTCCCGGATCATTTCCTTTCCTCATCTGCACGGATTTCATCGGCCTGCCTCGTCCAAGCCTGAGGGCGGTCGGCGTCTTTCCCCCCGCACGGGGCGTTATACATGGAGTTCAACAGTGCCCAATATCCAAAAATTTGGTGAACAGCACGCGGCCCTCACCTTTTCCGTCATACCCTTCGACGACGGTGATGCCGTCGACGAACTTATCGCTGTCCTCAATGGAAAAGCCCATGCGGCGATGGAACGAGATGGAGTCCTTGTTGACCGGCGAAGTCACGCACCGAACCGTGCGGCAACCCAATTTCTCGACAGCGGCAAAGAATTGCTCGTACAGCGTTCGTGCCAAACCGTTTTTTCGGAACTCCGGGTGTACGCCGACGAAATGAATGTACGCCTCTTCGGGGAAAGTCTGCGAAACGAACCCGACGACAAACCCGACGATCCGGCCGTTGTGCTCGGCCACGAAACTGGTGGGCTTAAAGTGCACAAAGAATAGCTTGGGCAGCATATCGGACATTTGTCGTCCGCCCCACCAATCATTGAGGACCGCGATGATCGGCTGATAGTCGGATGGCTCCGCATGGCGGATAAGCAGTTCGCTCATTGGAATGACCCGTTCAGCACGATAACATGAAGCATCATCTTCTCCTTCGATTCATCACATAACGACACTGCGGATCAGCGGCTGCTCTCAGACCTCAAAAGAGCTGCCCGTTCGTATCTCTCTTAACCGCTCTCCCATTACGCCCTTGAGAACGCCGATCGCTTTCGTACCCGTACAATGTCCGGTATAGGTCACATCTACCGGATAGTTCAGCACGGATTTTCCGAGGTCCTCGACTTCGCGTGCGCTGCCCGCCATGGCGTTGAAGAGCGGTGAAGCCACAAGATGGAACCCGCCTATCACTGCTTTGATGGGGACTCCAATGAACTCCTTGGCAACCGTATCGACCATGTTGAGTATGCCGCTGTGGGAGCAACCGGTGAAAACGACGAGTTTCCCGTTCTCTTTGATCGCCATGACCATCTCGTGGGAGAAGTCATCCGGAACCAGCTTGCCGTCCCTTCTCAAAAAGAGGCGCTTATTGCCGCCGGGCCTGGGATGGGTGTTGAGTATGTGCGGGAAGACGAAGACGTCGGGGAGGATCTGAGCCGGTTCGTGAACAAACGTGAACCGGTCGGAGTATGTCTTGAACAAATCGTTATCCAAGCCGATATACTTCTTCATGAACCAGAGGAGCCTGCCCGTGCAATCGCCGTCGGGTCTTTCTCCGAGATATACCTTGGCCTTCGAATTCAACTCGAGAAACCTTCTCAGACCTCCGCCATGATCGAAATGGTGGTGGGACAGGACCATCGCTTCAACCGAGGCGACGTTGACGGACAACCGCTCCGCGTTCTTTGCGAATAAGCCGGAAGCGCCCGTGTCGAAGAGGATTTCATGACCGTTGAACGTGATATGCAGAGACAGGCCCCATTCAGATGCGAGGTGTTTGTCCGTGCTGCCGGCTTTGTTCTCGATCAAGGTGGTTATTCTCATAGGACTCTCCTTTGGTCAGGTGTTTCTTGGACCCTGGGTTGCGCTTCGCCGAACGCCAAAGCTCACGGGAAGGCGTGCGTGCACGCCGATCCCGTGAAGCGATTTGTTTTCAATTTTAATATTTTATATGCAGGCTATCAGCAGCTTGCGCCAGTATCTTGTCAAGTGTCCAGACAGGCACACCCGTTAATACAGCAGATGTAATAAGATGAACATCCACATAGCCCATCCCTTTTCCCATTAAACGGTTATTCTCAATAAATGACAACACTTCTTCATGTTCGGCTTCAATGCTCATCGGCAGCAGTTGCAGAAACGAAAGGATAACTGCTCTGTCCTTGAGATTCCCGCAGGCAAGTTCTCCCACAATTAATGGGTGGCACAATACCCTTCCATCATTGAGCAGGCTTGACAACTCAGCGTTCCCATCCCTCAGATGTGAAACCCAAACCGATGTATCCACAAGAACCATCGCTTATCATGCCCCTTTCCTTCTTGGTATCGCCTGCAGTTGCTTTTGAGTTCCACCCAGTTTTGCAAGACGCCGGGCGCCTTCTCTAGCGATGAGCGCCTCCAGACCGAGTTTAACAAGAGCAGTTTTTTCCTTAATTCCAGTCATTTTGGATGCTTTGTCCATCAGGTTATCTTCGATATTCAAAGTTGTTCTCATGTTTTCACCTCATACAAATGTTATGCCTTAGTATGTATCATTTATGCATATATGTCAAGCCACATCATTTTGAGGTATCAAGGGTGGGAGGAAGGAACGCAGGAAAA